>NZ_CAMLGS010000063.1 GCF_946479685.1 uncultured Methylotenera sp. | reverse complement strand
AGCAAGCGGACGAAGCTGAAGAAACGTTAATCTTTATCTCAGGTGGCATGTTAGAGGTGCAACCTGGTGTGGTGACTGTATTGGCTGACACAGCAGTACGTGGCCACGACTTGGATGAAGCTAAAGCGATTGCTGCAAAAGAAGCTGCTGAAGAAGCACTTAAAAACAGATCTTCAGATATTGACTATGCAACAGCACAGGCAGAACTGTCTGAAGCCGTGGCACAGATTCAAACGATCGAACGCTTACGCAAAAACACGCATTAATTGCGGTGAAGATGGTGTAAAAGCAAAAAGGCAACCTCGGTTGCCTTTTTTGTTATACTTTCCGAATAGAAGCAGTGCAAATAAATCAGCGCTGATAGAAACAGACCTAAATAACACATGAACAAATTAAATATCGTGATCTTGGCTGCGGGTAAAGGCACTCGTATGCATTCTGATTTACCTAAAGTCTTGCATGTAGTTGGCGCTAAACCAATTCTGGCGCATGTGATCAACTGTGCCAAGGCATTGCAGCCAAATAAGATAATTGTTGTTTATGGTTTTGGCGGTGAGCGTGTAAAAGACGCGTTTAGTGGCGAAGACATTACTTGGGTGAATCAGGCGGAACAGCACGGCACTGGTCATGCAGTGCAGCAGGCTCTCCCCTATTTAGAGTCCGATGCAGATACACTAATATTGCTAGGTGATGTGCCGTTAGTTGATGTGGACGCATGTCGCAAGTTGATTGCACAGGCAGATAACAAGCTGGCGATTCTATCGTTTAATAAAGCTGACCCTACTGGCTATGGACGTATAGTGCGCGATGTTAACGGTGCGGTGCATGCCATTGTTGAGCATAAGGATGCGACTGCAGAGCAGCGCGCCATTGTTGAGGTAAACACTGGCATTATGGCGATGCCGAATACCCACCTCAAAAGCTGGCTATCCAGAATCACCAACAATAATGCGCAGGGCGAGTATTATTTAACCGATATTGTGGCATTAGCGGTAGCCGATAAGGTGAGCGTAGTGGCGGAAATAACCGCTGATGAATGGTCTGTGACCGGTATTAATGCCAAAACAGATTTAACGCAAATTGAGCGTGTGCATCAAGCCAGAATCGCGCAAGGCTTATTGCAGCAAGGCGTTACCTTAAAAGACCCGGCACGCATTGAGGTGCGCGGTGAATTACAGTGTGGGCGTGATGTAGAGATAGACGTGAACTGCGTATTTGAAGGCAACGTGACCTTAGGCGACCGCGTGAAAATTGCGGCGAACTGCGTGATTAAGAATGCAGTGATTGCCGCGGGTACACAGATTGCCGCGTTTACGCATATTGATGACACTACCGTGGGCGAAAACAGCAAGATAGGTCCGTTTGCGCGCTTACGTCCTGGTACTACCCTGGCTGCGGATACCCATGTAGGTAACTTTGTCGAACTGAAAAATGCACAGGTGGACGTAGGTAGCAAGATCAACCATTTGAGCTATGTGGGTGACAGTACCGTGGGTAAGGCGGTGAACATCGGTGCAGGTACCATCACCTGTAACTATGATGGTGCCAATAAATTTAGAACGGTGATTGAGGACGGTGCTTTTATTGGATCTGATTCGCAATTGGTGGCGCCTATTACCATAGGCAAGAACGCTACCATTGCGGCAGGTTCGACTATTACTCGAGACGCACCGGCAGATGCCCTCACCTTCTGCCGCGCCAAAGAGCAAAAGACGATTACTGGTTGGAAACGACCACAAAAGATTAAAAAGTAACCCCAGATACGTGATGACCAGCAGTAAATATCTCGCGCTATATAGCCCAGAAATTTCTGCAGGTGCGAATGAATCAAGATAGAACAATTTAAGAGAGTAAAACTATGTGTGGCATTGTAGGTGCAGTAGCAAATAGAAATGTTGTTTCAACCTTGATCGAGGGCTTAAGCCGCCTGGAGTACAGAGGTTATGATTCAGCCGGGGTTGCTGTATTAAACGGTACAGGCATTGAGCGCGTACGTGCCGTGGGCCGTGTTGCAGCGATGACAGAAAAGGCCAATGAGTCACAACTCAGCGGCTTGGTTGGTATTGGTCATACCCGTTGGGCTACACATGGCGGCGTGACCGAAAGCAATGCCCATCCTCATGTGTCCAAAAATGAGATTGCCGTGGTACATAACGGCATCATTGAGAACCATGACGAACAGCGCACACGCCTTAAAGCTTTAGGCTACGAGTTTACGTCGCAAACAGATACGGAAGTGATTGCTCACCTTATTCATTATTATCACCAAGATTTAACTTTGCTGGCAGCTACGCAAAAAGCGGTGGCTGAACTTACCGGTGCGTTTGCGATTAGCGTGGTGTCAGTGAAAGAGCCTGAGCATATGGTGACTGCCCGTTTGGGCTGCCCATTGCTGATAGGTTTGGGTGACGGTGAAAACTTTATTGCGTCTGACGTTTCTGCAGTGCTTTCCGTGACCCGTAAAGTGATTTACCTGGAAGACGGTGATGTAGCGGATATTCGCCGCGATGGTGTGACCATTTTCGGTCGTGATGGCGCAGAAGTCACTCGCAAAGTGCATATGAGTGACGTGTCACTTGCGAGCTTGGAATTGGGCCCGTACTCGCACTTTATGCAAAAAGAGATTCATGAGCAGCCACGTGCGTTAACCGACACCATAGAGGCGCTGATTGATGATAATCATTTCTCCCCTGCTCTGTTCGGCAAAAACGCCACAGCGGTATTTGAGCAAGTGGACAGTATTTTAATTTTGGCCGCAGGTACCAGCTATTATGCGGCGCTTACCGCTAAATACTGGCTGGAAAGCATCGCGAAACTGCCTACCAATGTAGAAATCGCCAGTGAATACCGTTATCGCGAGTCTGTGCCTAATCCGCGCCAGCTAATTGTGACCATTTCACAGTCTGGCGAAACATTAGATACCATGGAGGCGCTGAAGCACGCCAAGGCACTCGGCCAAAATCTAACCTTGGCGATTTGCAACGTGCAAGAAAGTGCAATTCCACGCGCGTCAGAACTGGTGTTTTATACACGTGCCGGCGCAGAAATCGGTGTGGCGTCCACCAAGGCATTCACTACACAGTTAGTGGCTTTATTCACCTTGGCGGCAACGCTAGCCAAACAACGTGGTTTGCTTGATGCAGAAGCCGAGCAAGCACATTTAAGCGCATTGCGCCAGCTAGCTGGCAGCGTGCAGCATGCGCTGAACTTAGAGCCGCAAATTCGTGAGTGGGCAAAATCATTTGCCAATAAACAGCACGCTCTATTCTTAGGCCGCGGCATACACTACCCTATCGCGCTAGAAGGTGCATTGAAGCTTAAAGAGATTTCTTATATCCACGCCGAGGCTTACCCTGCAGGCGAGCTTAAACACGGTCCCTTGGCGCTTGTAGATAGCGCCATGCCGGTGGTGGTGATCGCCCCGAATGATGCGCTGCTGGAAAAAGTGAAGTCTAATATGCAGGAAGTGAGGGCGCGTGGCGGCGAGTTGTTTGTATTTGCTGATGCAGATAGCCATTTTACCGAGTCAGAAGGTGTGCACGTGATTCGTACTCCGCGCCATGTGGGTGTACTCTCCCCTATTTTGCATACCATACCGGTGCAGATGCTGGCATATTACGCTGCCTTATTGAAAGGCACGGATGTAGATAAGCCTAGAAATCTGGCGAAGAGCGTGACCGTAGA
>NZ_CAMLGS010000062.1 GCF_946479685.1 uncultured Methylotenera sp. | reverse complement strand
GCTGCGGGTGCGATTGCAAAAAAATGGCTAAAAGAGCGTTATGGCGTTTCAGTGCGCGGTTATATGAGCCAGTTGGGTGAAATCGATATTCCGTTTGAAAGCTGGGATGTGGTGAATAACAATCCATTTTTCTCGCCAAATACGACAGTCCTTCCAGCATTAGAGGACTATTTAGATAAAATTCGTGCCGAGCGTGATTCAGTCGGTGCGCGTATTACAGTGGTAGCTGAAAATGTGCCGGTTGGTTTGGGTGAGCCTATTTTTGATCGCTTGGATGCTGAAATTGCTTATGCCATGATGAGTATCAATGCGGTCAAGGGCGTAGAAATCGGTGCAGGCTTTTCTAGCATCTCCCAGCGTGGCAGCGTGCACTCTGATGAAATGACACCGGAAGGGTTTGTCACCAATCATGCAGGCGGTATTTTAGGCGGCATTTCTACAGGGCAGGAAATCCGCGTGAATGTGGCACTTAAGCCTACTTCCAGTATTCCGCAAGAGCGCCGTTCGATTGATAAAAGCGGCAACGCGGTAACGATGCAGACCACTGGGCGCCATGACCCTTGTGTTGGTGTGCGTGCAACGCCGATTGTAGAGGCCATGTTGGCGATGGTGTTGATGGATCATGCATTGCGTCATCGTGCTCAAAATGCTGATGTGCAATGTGCAACTCCTAAAATTGTTTAAGCTAAAGTTGTTTAAATTTAGTTAAATTAAGTTTAATCCACACGTAATTCAAGATTAAGTCGGCAGATGCCGACTTTTTTTTCGGTATGATGTTCATATGCACACAGACTTACATTATCGGCTTTCTCGCTTTTATTTTATTTACTACTTCTTTGTCGGCGCGTTTGTGCCATATTGGGGTCTGTATTTAAAGTCTGAACAGTTTTCTGCGGCTGATATCGGCGTGCTGATGTCTTTATTCCAGATTAGCCGTATTTTTGCCCCAAACTTCTGGGGTTGGTTAGCTGATCATACTGGTAAGCGCGCGCCTTGGATCCGGCTTACTTCCTTTTTAGGCTTGTGTGGTTTTATTGCGGTATTTTGGGCGCATGGTTTTTTCTGGATGTTTTTTGTGATGGCCGCGCTGAGTTTGTTCACCAGCTCTACCTTGCCTCTGGCAGAGTCACTTACATTAGCACATCTTGCGACCACCAACGGGCATTACAGCCGCATCCGCATGTGGGGCTCTTCTGGCTTTATTGTGGCAGCAGTGGTGCTAGGTTTCTTGATTGATTGGACTGGTATTGCCAGTTTGCTGTGGTTTTTACTGGCAGTGCAAATTACATTGTTTGTGCTGACTTACTCATTGCCTGAACCCAAGGTCGCGGCGCATCCACATGATCACTTTTCTATTTGGCAGGTCGTGCGCCAACCGAATGTGATTGCCCTGCTGGTGGGCTGCTCGCTAATGGTGACCGCACATGGCGTGCTTTATAATTTTTACTCTATCTATTTGAGTGAGCATGGTTATAGCAAAGGCATGATAGGCTTGTTGTGGGCAGTCGGTGTGATCTGTGAGATTATTATTTTTATGCTGATGCCTAAGATTTTGGCTAGGTTTACTTTAAAAACCATTCTGATGGTGAGTTTGGTGCTGGCGGTGATTCGCTTTAGCTTGATTGGCCTTGCGGTTGATCATTTATGGATATTGATTTTGGCGCAAACGCTGCATGCAGCTACCTTTGGCAGCTTTCATGCAGCATCGGTGGAGGTGATTACGCAGTTCTTTAATGGCAGGCACCAGGCGAAAGGCCAGGCGATATATAACAGCGTGGCATATGGCGTGGGTGGCACCGTTGGTGGTATCGCCGGTGGTTATGCATTACAGTATTTAGGTGGGCAGCACACCTTTATGCTGGCAGCGGTGTTTCCGTTATTGGGCTTAGTCGTGGTGGCACTGGCACTGCGTCTTGGTCCACAGTCCACCACACAACAGGGGATGTTTAAATGATGCTAAGAGTGAAGTTGGGCCGATGTTTGCTGGTAGCACTATCAATTTTTTGTTGCCTATTATCGCTTTCGGCTAATGCTGATACGCGCGTGAATATTGTCGGTTTGTTCAGCAACAAAGCCGTGCTGATGATTAATGGTGGCAAGCCGCAAACTTTGAGCATAGGGCAAACTGTAGATGAAGTTAAACTCATTGCTGCAGATAGCAGTTCAGCTACGCTGCTGATTGAAGGCAAAACCAAGCAGTTGAGCATGGGGCAGGCGGCCTCTGTCGGTGGTGCAGTAGCCAGCAGCAATGCTAGTATTACGCTATACGCAGATACACGTGGACACTTTGTTTCTAACTGTAGAATTAACGGCGCATCACTGAAGTTTTTAATCGACACCGGGGCGACCACCGTTGCCCTGAATAGTGGGGATGCCAAATTTGCTAATATTGATTATAAAAAAGGTGAGCCTGTGCTTATGTCGACGGCAAATGGCGTGGTCACTGCATATCGTGTCACTATTGCAACTCTGAAAATCGGTGGTATTACGCTCAACCAGGTTGAAGGTAGTGTGTTGGAGGGTGGCTTTCCCTCTGTTGTGTTAATGGGTATGAGCGTTTTGAACCGTATGGATGTGAAAAATCAGGGTAGTACGATGACGCTGACGAAAAAATATTAAGTGCAGCAGTGATGACAGCTTGCAAGGCGCGGCTCATACAGCGTAGTCTTAATGTTTAGTGCCGGGATATAAAAAAAGCCACTTTGTTAAGTGGCTTTTTATTGTGTGCTAAATGCGCTTATCTTTTTCGATTAAGGCGTAGGCTGAGTGGTTATGGATAGATTCAAAGTTCTCTGATTCTACCGTGTAAGCCACGATGCGTTTTTCTGCGTTAAGTTGTGCGGCAACGTCGCGCACCATGTCTTCAACAAATTTTGGATTGTCGTAAGCACGTTCAGTAACAAATTTCTCATCTGGGCGTTTAAGCAGGCCGTAAAGCTCGCATGAAGCTTGTTTTTCTACCAAGTCGATAATGTCTTCAACCCAGATGAAGTCATTGATCAATGCTGTTACCGTGACGTGTGAGCGTTGGTTATGCGCACCGTAGTTGGAGATTTTTTTACTGCATGGACAGAGACTAGTTACTGGAACTAATACTTTTACCGTGATTTCAAAGTTGTCTTTATGGATTTCACCAATAAACGTTACTTCGTAGTCTAATAAGCTTTTTACACCAGAAATAGGAGCGGCTTTGTTCACGAAGTATGGGAATGTCATTTCGATATGGCCAGATTCCGCTTCAAGGCGCTTTACCATTTCACGTAGTATCGTTTCAAAAGATTCTACTGAGATTGCGTGCTCATTCATGTTGAGAATCTCAACAAAACGAGACATGTGTGTACCCTTAAATTGTTGTGGCAAATGCACATACATATTAAACATCGCTACAGTGTGTTGCTCGCCGCCAGTCTTGTCTTTTACGATGACTGGATGGCGAATCGCCTTGATACCAACCTTATCAATTGCCAAAGAACGTGTATCAACAGTATTTTGTACATCTTCAATCGGGTTTTTGTGCGTAGTCTGATCCATGTATAGTTTCTTAAGTTTTACAAATATTAGTTGAGTATAACACTAGGTTATTAGCTTCGCAATTGCTGAGGCTATTCCCTTAGCATCTAGACCGCAGTCTGCCAGCATAGTTTCGTGAACGCCATGTTCAATAAACTGGTCAGGCAAGCCTAGGCTTAGTGTCTTGATTTGGTGTGGTAAATTGGTTTGAATGGCTTGTAATGCCTCCATTACGGCAGAACCCGCGCCGCCCATTACACAGTTTTCTTCTACTGTGATAATTACACTATGCGTGTTGGCAAGTTGTGCAATAAGTGCGTGGTCTATAGGCTTAACAAAGCGCATATTGGCCACTGTGGCATTGAGTGACTCGGCGGCCTCTAGTGCGGGTGCCAGCATTGAGCCAAACGCTAAAATTGCTACTTTTTCGCCTTGGCGTTCAATTCTACCTTTGCCAATTTCTATCGGCATCAGGTCATTATTGACCGGTGCGCCTGTGCCACTACCTCTAGGGTAGCGCACTGCAGCTACTCCGTTGTACAGGAAGCCTGTAGTCAGCATTTGGCGGCATTCGTTTTCGTCACTAGGGGTCATGATGACGATGTTGGGAATGCAGCGCATAAAGGTTAAATCAAAGCTGCCAGCGTGTGTCGGGCCATCTGCGCCAACCAGGCCGGCACGGTCGATTGCCAGTAAAACTGGCAGGTTCTGTAATGCGATATCATGAACTAGCTGGTCGTAAGCGCGCTGTAAGAAGGTGCTGTAAATAGCAACTACTGGTTTTAAACCATCACAGGCCATGCCTGCGGCAAATGTCAGGGCGTGCTGTTCGGCAATCCCTACATCGTAATAGCGTTCTGGGAACCGGCTGGCAAAAGCATTTAGGCCTGAACCGTCACACATGGCAGGTGTGATGCCGATGAGTCTGTGATCAGCGGCTGCCATATCCACCAGCCAATCACCAAACACTTCGGTGTATGACTTGCCAGCTTTGGCGCTGATGGCGTTGCCGTTGAAAGGGTCAAACTTACCTACACCATGAAACTTATTCGGGTTTGCTTCAGCTGGTTCAAAGCCCTTACCTTTTTGGGTCACGATATGTAAAAACTGCGGCCCACTTAGTTGTTTAATGTTATGCAGTGTGTCGATGAGAGCATCTAAATCGTGGCCGTCAATCGGCCCGATATAGTTGAAGCCAAACTCTTCAAATAAAGTGCCAGGGGTGACCATGCCTTTGACGTGCTCTTCGGCACGTTTGGCAAACTCCATCATTGGCGGCAGTGCCGATAATACTTTTTTGCCAGATTTTCTCACGGTGCCATAGAAGCGGCTGGAGAGTAACTTTGCTAAATAGTTGTTCAGTGCGCCAACATTGTTAGAAATGCTCATGTCGTTGTCGTTGAGTACAACGAGCAGGTTCGCATCCATGTTGCCTGCGTTGTTCAGCGCCTCAAATGCCATGCCAGCTGTCATTGCACCGTCACCGATAATGGCAACTGCGCGTCGCTCGCTACCAGCTTTCTGCGCGGCAACCGCCATGCCTAGTGCCGCTGAAATGGATGTGCTGGAGTGGCCGGTGCCAAAAGTGTCATATTCACTTTCATTGCGCCTAGGAAAACCGGCGATGCCTTGTGGCTTGCGCAGATTTTGCATGGCCTCACGGCGCCCGGTGAGAATTTTATGCGGGTAGGTTTGGTGGCCTACATCCCAAACCAATTTGTCCTCTGGGGTGTTGAACACGTAGTGTAGCGCAATGGTTAATTCAACTACGCCTAGGTTAGAGGCTAAATGTCCACCGGTTTTGGCAACACTGTCTACCAAAAATAAGCGTAGCTCTTGTGCGAGCTGCACTAGTTCCCTACGCTCCAGTAGTCGTAGTTGTTTGGGATCGTTGATAGTGTTTAATAGTGGAGTCACGAGTGGTGTGTTATTAGTTTAAGTGCGGTTGAGGTTAAAAGCTGCGATGTAAAATAAAGCCAGCTAGTTCACGCAGGCGTTGTGCATCATCACCAAATGGGATTAAGGCGCTGATTGCTGTTTCGTATAGCTGATCTGCCAATTTCTTAGCGTGATCTAAACCTAAAATAGTCACATATGTAGGTTTGCTGCTGTCTGCATCTTTGCCAGCAGTTTTGCCTAAGGTGCTGGTGTCTGCTTCTACATCGAGGATGTCATCAACCACCTGGAAAGCAAGACCTATATGTTCTGCATAAACAATGACTGCAGCCATTTGTTCAGCGGTGCCGCTGGATGCACCTAATAATGCCGCAGCTTGAATCAGCGCACCAGTTTTTAGTTTGTGCATGGTTTCCAGCTCACTTTGTGATAGTGATTTGCCAACGGATGCCAGATCAATGGCTTGGCCACCTGCCATGCCTAGAGAGCCGGATGCTTTGGCTAAAATGTTAAGCATGGAGATTTGCTGGTTAGCGCTGTCGCACAGTGTTGGTGTAGAAAGTACATCAAATGCCAGACTTTGCAGGGCGTCGCCTACCAGCAGTGCGGTAGCATCGTCATATTGCTTATGGCAGCTAGGTTTGCCGCGACGTAAGTCATCATTGT
>NZ_CAMLGS010000061.1 GCF_946479685.1 uncultured Methylotenera sp. | reverse complement strand
GAATCGTCAAATGCAACTCACCACGACCAGAAACGCGGAACACGTCAGCGTCTTGTGTATCTTCAACGCGCAATGCCACGTTTACCAATAACTCTTTAGTTAAACGGTCACGGATTTGGCGTGAAGTCACGAACTTACCTTCTGTACCAGCTAATGGTGAAGTGTTCACCATAAAGTCCATGGTCAAGGTTGGCTCATCCACGCCTAAGTGTGGCAAACCTACTGGGTTTTCACGGTCACAGATAGTGAAGCCGATACCAATATCATCCAAACCAGAAATAATCACGATGTCGCCTGCTTCAGCTTCTTCTACAGGAACACGCTCAAGACCTCTGAAACCTAACACTTGGTTGATACGGCCTTGTGCAATTTGTTTCTCTTCATTCATTACCGCAACCACTTGGCCTGGCTTGATTCTACCGTTACGTACACGGCCAATACCTAAGCGACCGGTGTAGGTAGAGTAGTCTAAAGCTGAAATTTGCATTTGCAACGCTGCGCTGCTATCACCTTTTGGCGGCTCTACGTGGCTTAAAATCGTTTCGAACAATGGGCGCATGTTGTCGCTTGCCACGTTCATATCTAATGTTGCAAAGCCATTTAATGCAGATGCATACACTACAGGGAAGTCTAATTGCTCATCTGTTGCGCCTAAGTTAGCGAACAAATCGAATGTCTGATCAATCACCCAGTCAGTACGGCTACCTGGACGGTCAACTTTGTTGATTACCACGATAGGTTTTAAACCTAAAGCTAGTGCTTTTTTGGTAACGAAACGAGTTTGCGGCATAGGACCTTCTACAGCATCCACCAGCAATACCACGCCATCCACCATACCTAATACGCGCTCTACTTCACCACCGAAGTCCGCGTGGCCTGGGGTATCCACGATATTAATATGTGTACCTTCGTAGTTCAGCGCCGTGTTTTTCGCCAAAATAGTAATGCCACGTTCTTTTTCAATATCACCACTATCCATCACACGCTCAGACACTGCCTGATGAGATGAGAATGTGCCTGCTTGATGTAAAAGTTTATCAACCATAGTTGTTTTACCATGGTCAACGTGGGCAATAATTGCGATATTTCTTAAATTACGAGACATTGTCTTGCTACCAGTTCATTGAAAGGCGGCGATTTTAACACATTAAGCCCCAAGAGTGATTTAACAATATGCAAATATAGAAAAAACTCTTTGACAAAGTGCCATATATGCATATAATGCGCACAACTTAGAACTTTAAATAGCTGTCAATCAGCTCTAAAAGTTTTAGATTCATCGCCCTGACCCTCAGTCACTCGTGAAATTTTGAAGTGACTATCTTTAGATTTAATATTAAATCTATCTTTACTGGTTAGCGGCTATGCCCGTGCGCTGGTAAATAAAGCATCTCGAAACTATATATTTGAAATTTGCTTTTTGCGTTATGTTGTTTTTACAACATCACTGTAAACATAAATGTATTTGCTTGCGCCCTTTTTATTGTTTTTATAAAACTGCTTTTGAAAGGGACTACCTTGTCTTTTGAATCATTAAATCTTAACCCTGCTATTCTTCGCGCTATTGAGGAAACAGGCTACACCACACCTACTCCTATCCAAGCACAGGCAATTCCTGTGGTAATGGAAGGCCATGACTTGATGGCCTCAGCACAAACTGGTACTGGTAAAACAGCAGGCTTTATGCTGCCAGCACTTAACTTACTTGCAACTCCTCACGAGTCAAGAAGCCGTGGCCCACGTATTTTAGTGTTAACACCTACCCGTGAACTTGCTACACAAGTGAACGACGCTGCTCGTAAATACGGTAAATTCTTACGCGCACGTACAGTAAGTATCGTAGGTGGTATGCCTTACCCACTACAAAACAAACTATTGTCACAACCATTAGACATCTTGGTAGCAACACCAGGCCGCTTATTGGATCACATGGAGCGCGGTCGCATTGACTTATCACGCTTGCAGATGTTGATTCTGGACGAAGCTGACCGCATGCTGGACATGGGCTTCTTGCCTGATGTTGAGCGTATTTGCGAACAACTTTCTACCGAGCGTCAAACTCTATTGTTCTCAGCAACATTAGATGGTGATATCGCACGTATCGCGAATCAGATCCTGAAAAACCCGAAAACTGTGCAAGTTGCCGCACAAAAAGAAAAACACGCCAACATTGAGCAACGTTTGCACTTTGTTGATGACATGACGCACAAAAACAAATTGCTTGAGCATTTGTTGATTGCACCAGAAGTTAACCAAACCATTATTTTCACCAGCACTAAGCGCCACGCAGATGTATTGGCAGAAGATTTATACGCAGCTGGCCACAAAACTGCAGCTTTACATGGCGACATGACACAAGGCGCACGTAACCGCACATTGACAAAATTGCGTCATGGCGATGTAAAAGTATTGGTGGCTACTGACGTTGCAGCACGTGGTATCGACGTACACGGCATTACCCATGTGATTAACTACGACTTACCTAAATTTGCTGAAGACTATGTACACCGTATCGGTCGTACCGGCCGTGCTAACAACACTGGTATTGCGATCTCATTCGCGTCTAACATGGATAGACACTTGTTACGCAAGATTGAGCAATACACTGGCAACCGTTTAGAAGCTTCTGTGATTGAAGGTTTTGAACCTAAACGCCCAGTTAAGATGGATGGCCCAAGCGGCAGCCGTCGCGACGGTCATAAAGCAGGCAGCCGTGGTGGTTTTAAACCACGCGATGACCGCAATGGTGGCTTTAAATCACGTGATGATCGTTCATTTGGCCGTTCAGACAACCGCGGTAATCGTGACTCAGCACCACGTGAAGCGAACGGCAACTCAGCAAACTACCCAGGTAGCCGCGCTGAGCGCCCAGCTGGCGATCGTGCACGTAGCTTTGGTGACCGTGCAGCGTTTGACAAAAACTCTGGTGACCGTAGCCGCGGCAACAATGCAGGCGCACCTAACCGCAGTTTTGGCGACAGCGTAGCTTTTGGTAAAAAACCATACGCTCGTGACGGCCAACGTAGCGAAGGTCAACGTGGCGAAGGCCGTAACGACCGTGGTGCAGCACCACGTCGTGATGGCAATCGTAACGACAGCCGTAATTTTGGCGCTGCTAACGCAGGTGCAGGCAATGGCGCACCACGTCGCTCACGTAGTTTTGCATAATTTAAGTAAAAACTTTAATTGAACAGTATCCAACAAATGACAGACCTAGTAACTAGTGAGATGGTAACGACTGACATAGTAACGACTGACAGCCCAAGTTTCAGCACTTTAGGACTCGCACCTGAGCTCTTACGTGCATTAACTGAATCTGGTTACACTACCCCAACCCCAATTCAGGCACAGGCGATTCCTGTTGCCTTAGCTGGCGGGGATTTAATGGCAGGCGCCCAAACCGGCACAGGTAAAACTGCGGCATTTTCACTACCGCTGCTACAGAAGTTACTACCGCTCGCCAATAACAGCACTTCACCAGCCAAGCACCCAGTGCGCGCGTTGATTTTAACGCCGACACGCGAGCTGGCGATTCAAGTAGAAGAAAGCGTGAAAGCGTATGCAAAACATACGCAATTACGCTCACTAGTGGTGTATGGCGGCGTAGATATCAAAACACAGACTCCGCATCTAAAAACCGGGGTTGAAGTATTGGTAGCGACGCCTGGTCGTTTGTTGGATCATATTGAACAAAAAACGCTACAGCTCAACCAAGTACAGATGTTAGTACTGGATGAAGCTGACCGCATGCTGGACATGGGCTTTATGCCTGATTTAAAGAGAATTTTGGCTTTACTGCCAAAACAGCGCCAGAACTTAATGTTCTCGGCAACCTTCTCTAACGAAATTAAAAAATTAGCAGATGACTTCTTAACCAAACCTCAGCTGATTGAAGTAGCGCGCAGCAATGCAACCAACGATAACGTTACACAAAAAGTGTATCAAGTCGCACAGTCAGACAAAGAGGCTTTGTTAATTCAACTGTTAAGAGAGTCCGATGCCAAACAAGTCATCGTATTCACCAAAACCAAATTAACGGCTAGCCGTTTAAGCCGTAGCCTAGTGCGCGAAGGCATCGCTGCCGACGCAATTCATGGTGACAAAACCCAGCAAGAACGCATCAAAGCTTTGGATGCGTTTAAAGCTGGCACAGTTTCAGCGCTGATTGCGACCGATGTTGCCGCACGTGGCTTGGATATTAGTGAATTACCCATGGTAATTAACTACGAAATCCCAAGTGCACCAGAGGACTATGTACATCGTATTGGCCGTACCGGACGCGCTGGTGCATTAGGTGTTGCCATTTCATTTGTCAGCGATGATGAAGAAAAATATCTGGTGGAGATTGAAAAGTTAATCAAACGCCAAATCACTAAAGAAACCGTCGCTATAGACAGACCAAATACACGCGTACGCAGCCACGCTAGCAGCCAAAAAGATGTTGAAGCACCAGTAGCCAGACGTATGCCTGCTAAGAAGAAAAGCAGCGACCCATGGTTTGATAAGCCTTATGAGCCAAGCACGCAGCGTAGCAAGAGCACTGCCGCTAGAACTGTTATCACTAAGAAAGCACCAGTAGCAGCGTTGCTTGGCGGCTTATCTAGAAAGTAACTTATTGATTCACCAAGATAGCAATCGAATCATTAGATCCGCAGTCTAAAAAATATAAGGGGCACATCAGTGCCCCTTATTATTTACTAGACTTAATCATTAACTAGTCTTGATTACTTACTGCCCTTGTTTATTGCGCATAAAGTCTGCAACGCCATAGAGCTGATTGGCTAATTTTTTCATCAAGTCGTCGTTATACTCCAATTGATGCATGGCTTTAATCATGCAATACATCCATTGGTCGCGCGCTGATTCCCCAATCTCAAACGGCATATGGCGCTTACGCAGCATAGGATGGCCATAGCGCTCGATATACAACTGCGGGCCACCTGTCCATCCGGTGAGGAACATAAACAGCTTCTCGCGCGCAGAAGTTAAGTCTGGCTGGTGCATATCACGCAGCGGCTTGGCTTTAGGGTCGCTATCCATGATGTCGTAAAACGTTTCAACTAACAGGCGTATATTTTGTGTGCCGTTTTCCGCACCACCGAGCAACTCAAAAAACGTACGTTTATCGCTGCCAGCTTCTTCAATTTCATTCAACATTGTCTTAAAAACCTTGATTGCAAAGTGTAGCAAGCCTTAATTACTAAGGTTAAGTGCTTTCGCTCTGCATAACATTTACATACTTAACGGCTATTACAAATCTACAGGCGTTACCAAGTTAGCGGCTAACTTTGCACTAGCTCTTGCTTCATCCACATCCTTGCCTGTTGCTAACGCCACACCCATACGCCTTTTAACAAATGACTCTGGTTTACCAAATAAGCGGATATCTGCATTAGTAACCGCCAAAGCTTTCTCTACACCCTCAAAAGCCAATCGCGTTGTGTTGTGTCCGCCATAAATAACGGCACTGGCACCGGCTTCGCGCAAACTCACATCAACAGGCAAGCCCAAGATTGCACGGGCATGCAAATCAAATTCGCTAAAACGCTGCGTGGCCATCGTCACCATGCCTGTATCATGCGGGCGTGGGCTAACTTCACTAAACCACACTTGGTCACCCTTCACAAACAGCTCCACGCCAAACAAGCCCAAACCACCCAGGCTATCAGTCACAGCTTTAGCAATGCGCTTAGACTCTTCCAGCGCTTTGCTAGCCATGGCTTGTGGCTGCCAACTTTCTACATAATCGCCTTTTTCTTGCTTGTGTCCGATTGGATCACAGAAGTAGGTGTTAATTTCACCTTGTGCATCTTTGGCACGTACCGTTAACAAGGTAATCTCGTAGTCAAAATCAATCTGCCCCTCAACAATCACCACGCCTTGGTTGACGCGGCCTGCTGAGGCTGCGTAATTCCACGCGGCAGCTACTTCACTCGCCTGCGTAATACGTGACTGCCCCTTACCTGAAGAGGACATGGTAGGTTTAATAAAACATGGGTAGCCAATACCAGCATCGATAGCCGCTTGTAACTCCGCTTCACTACGCGCAAAGGCGTAAGGAGATGTTGGCAGTTTAAGCTCTTCTGCAGCCAGTCTGCGGATCCCTTCGCGGTTCATTGTCAGCTGCACCGCTTTCACGGTAGGGATGATAGTCGCAATCCCTGATTTTTCTATATTGGCAAGGGTGGCCGTGTTTAGCGCCTCGATTTCAGGCACGATTAAATGCGGCTGCTCTAGCGCGATTAACTGACGCAACGCTCTATCATCTGTCATGTCGATGACATGCGCGCGATGTGCCACCTGATGGCCAGGTGCATTTTCATAGCGGTCAACCGCAATCACTTCCACACCTAAGCGCTGCAAAGCGATAATCACTTCTTTGCCAAGCTCACCGCTACCTAAGAGCATGACACGGGTTGCATTAGGACTTAAAGGGGTACCGATTCGCATAGGGATTCTTTCGTTTGATGATTGCTCGAATCATACCACGCAGCTATTTTTAAGAAAATTGAAGATGCGAGTTAATTCGCAAGAAAATCAGAAATAGCAGTGAATAAATAGCTATTAGTTAATA
>NZ_CAMLGS010000060.1 GCF_946479685.1 uncultured Methylotenera sp. | reverse complement strand
CATACTGGCATTTGCTCCAGTGGAATACCCATTTTGTAGCCGCTCCAGCGGCCTAAGTTCTGGTCAGGGAAGAACAGCACTTTTTCGCGTTGGGCAAAGCCCCATTCCAGGATTTTTGGCGCGTTGGTGCTGGTGCAGACGATGCCGCCATGCTCGCCGCAAAACGCTTTAAGGTCAGCAGCAGAGTTAATGTAGGTAATTGGCGTGATTTGCTCGTCAAAGTTAAGTACTTTATTCAGCTCACGGTAGCTACGCTCAACTTTGGCCAAGTTCGCCATATCTGCCATTGAGCAGCCTGCGGCCAGGTCCGGCAGAATCGCAATTTGCTCTGGGCGGCTTAGAATATCTGCCACTTCGGCCATGAAATGCACACCTAGAAATACGATGTATTCGGCATCCAGGTTTTCAGTGTAACGAGATAGTTTAAGTGAGTCGCCAGTGTAGTCGGCATGGCGGTATACGCTCTCATGCTGGTAGTGATGGCCTAAAATAACCAAGCGTTTGCCTAGTTTCTCTTTGGCAGCAATGATGCGGCGCTGGCAATCAGCGTCATCTGCTGCTTGAAATTTTTCGAATTTAATCGGGGCTGCTGGTATGGTTGCAATAGACATAGTGTTTTCTAAAAGTGCATACGCTAAAGCGTATATTTTATAACGGAAACATGGAGTAAGTCGACGAGCGGGAGTTGCTCACGCGGCGCTTACTCTATGATTTATAAAGTTGCTTTTCTAAATTGGTTCTCTAAATTAACTCTCTAGGCTTAATTGATGTCGTTCACCTAATCTCTTTAACGCATCTACATTGGTCCATGAAAACACTCGTTTTGCAGCTTCGCGCCAATCGACCCATTGGTATTGCAAATGTTCGTTAGGCGCTAATTTAACGGGCAATGCGCTGGGTAGCATCAAGCCAAATAAGTGTTCACGATTCTCAGTGACGCCAGGGGCATAGCGATGGCGCCAGTGAGGATAAATCTCATATACATTAGACACGTTCCAGTCTTCCAAAGTATATTGTGTTGCATCTAGGCCAGTTTCCTCGGCCAGCTCTCGAACTGCCGCCTGCTGCGGTGTTTCGTCACCTTCTACGCTGCCGGTGACAGATTGCCAGTACCCGGCTTTATCCGCACGCTCCATAATCAGTACTTTTAAATCCGGCGTGTATATCAATACAAGTGCAGAAACTGGGGTTTTGTACGTTTTCAATTTAAGGCTGGTGCTAATCGTTGTTATCGAGCGGTCTTGGCTGCGTTGGTCAGGTTTTTAGGTAGCTGGAATACCACGCTCTCTACCACGCCCTGAAGTTCCTGCACATCACCTGCACCAAAGCTCTGTAATTGCGCGATAACCTCTTGCACCAATACTTCAGGCGCTGATGCGCCTGCGGATACTCCAACCTTTTTCTTGTTCACTAACCACTCTGGTTTTAAGTAGCTGGCGTTATCCACCATGTAGGCCTCAATGCCCTGATTTTTTGCTACTTCGCGCAAGCGGTTGGAGTTTGAGCTGTTGGGCGAACCTACGATAATGACTAAGTCACAATCCTGTGCCATGATTTTTACCGCATCCTGGCGGTTTTGAGTGGCGTAGCAAATGTCATCACTCTTAGGTGCGTTAATTTGCGGAAATTTTTCCTTAAGCGCGTTAATCACCAGTGCCGCATCATCCATAGAAAGCGTGGTCTGAGTGACATAAGCTAATTTGCTCGGGTCGTTGACGGTCAGCGCAGCAACGTCTTCTGGGGTTTCTACTAAATACATACCGGTATTGCTGGCGTTGTTACCTGTTTGCTCAATCTGCCCCATAGTGCCTTCAACTTCAGGGTGGCCCTTGTGCCCTATCATCACGATTTCCATGCCGGCTTTGCGCATTTTTTCCACTTCAATATGCACTTTGGTCACTAGCGGGCAAGTAGCGTCGTAGGCAGTGAGGCCACGTGACTCGGCTTCAGCCCTAACCGCCTTGGATACGCCGTGTGCGCTAAAAATCACAATGCTGCCAGTAGGAATTTCATCCAGCTCTTCAACAAATACAGCACCTTTGGCACGCAGTTCGTCCACCACAAACTTGTTATGCACAACTTCATGACGCACATAAATGGGTGCGCCAAACTTCTCTAGTGCCTGCTCTACAATGATAATGGCGCGGTCAACGCCCGCACAGAAACCGCGAGGGTTAGCGAGTACAATCGCTGAGTTGCCCGGTGTAATATCGCTTATGGTTTGCTGATTAGGCGTAGATTGTTCGGTGTTCATATGTCATCCACATTCAAATTGCGTCAGGCGCTAAGCGCATCAGGTATAATTGCTTTTTTTAAAATAATTAACTTTAAAAATATTGTCGGTTAATCGGTGTCAGTTAGTGCCGGAATTAGCTAGATTATAAATTTTTACTATGAAAAATACTGCAACCTTACTGATTACTTGCCCAGATACTAAAGGCATTGTCGCAGCCATTGCTGATTTCTTACTTCAGCATAATGCCAATATTTTACACGCAGACCAGCATCAAGATGCGGAAAATAATCTATTTTTAATGCGCGTGGAGTGGGATCTCAACGGTTTTAATTTAGATGAAGCGAGCTTTGATCAGGCATTCTCTACGGTTGCCAACAAGTTCAGTATGCAGTGGCAGCTTAAGTTATCCCAGCATAAAACGCGTGTTGCTATCATGGTATCGCAGTATGACCATTGCTTAGCTGATTTGTTGCATAGGCATAAAAGCGGCGAGCTGGCCTGTGAAATTCCATTGGTGATTAGTAATCACCGTGATACCGAAAATCTGGTGAAGTTCTACGGTATTGATTTTCACCATATTGAAGTGAATAAAGACAATAAAGCACAGGCTGAGGCTGCACAGTTTAAGCTATTCGCCGATTACGACATTGATTTGATTGTGTTGGCGCGTTATATGCAGATTTTATCGCCAGATTTTGTGGCGCGTTACCCGCAGCGTATTATTAATATCCACCATTCATTCTTGCCGGCATTTATCGGCGCGCGCCCCTATCACCGTGCCTTTGAGCGCGGCGTTAAGTTGATTGGTGCAACCAGCCACTACGTGACCGAAGTGCTGGACGAAGGTCCGATTATCGAGCAAGGCATAGACCGTATTTCACATCGCGATCAGGTTGAAGACCTGATTCAAAAAGGGCGAGATTTAGAGCGAGTAGTGTTATCCAAAGCGGTGAGCTGGCACATTGAGAACCGTATTTTGCTATATGCAAACAAAACGGTGATTTTTGACTAAGGTTATTGATTAGTCAATAATAAAAAAGCGAAGATTTATCTTCGCTTTTTTTATGGCCACTGTTAATTTTTAGTTAATTAACAGTGGGATCACAAATGCATTTAACCGTTCGGTAAAGTGCTTTCATTGGCAAACAAATCTGCGATTTGCTCGCGTTTTTTAATTAAATGGGATTGGCTGCCATCTACCATCACTTCCGCAGCACGCGGTCTGGTGTTGTAGTTGCTAGACATGCTCATACCGTAAGCACCGGCAGACATAATGGCTAACAAATCCCCTTCTTGTAAGGCAAGTGCTCGGTCGTGCCCCAAAAAGTCACCACTCTCACATACTGGCCCGACGATTTCATAGTTCACGGCAGCTGCATCACGTGGCGCCACAGCCTTAATGTCATGGTAAGCATCGTAGAGTGCCGGGCGCATCAAGTCGTTCATGGCAGCGTCAACAATCGCAAAGTTTTTGGTTTCAGTTGGTTTTAAGTACTCGACTTTAGTCAGCAACACACCAGCATTGCCCACCAGTGCACGGCCTGGTTCAAATACCAGTTTTACATCACGCTTGCCTAGTTTCTCACGCATCGCTTTCGCATATGCCGTGAACTCCGGTGGCGTTTCATCGCTGTAGCAAATGCCGATGCCGCCGCCTAGGTCGATATGCTGAATCTGAATGTTGTTGTCAGCCAGTGCATCGACCAGTGCCAGTACGCGGTCAAATGCATCCAAAAATGGTGATAGCTCGGTGATTTGTGAGCCGATATGGCAATCCACTCCGTGAATGGCGATATTAGGCATGGCGGCCGCTTGCATATATATGTCCAGCGCATCTTCGTATGCCACGCCAAATTTATTGTTTTTTAAGCCGGTAGAAATATAAGGGTGGGTTTTCGCATCCACGTTAGGGTTTACGCGTAGTGAAACCGGTGCGATTTTGCCCATATACGCCGCTACATCGTTTAATCGTACTAGTTCACTGGCCGACTCTACGTTAAAGCAGAAAATGCCGGCTTCCAATGCTGCGCGCATTTCCTCTGCAGTTTTACCTACGCCAGAAAATACCACCTTTTTCGGGTCGCCACCGGCGGCAATCACGCGTGCCAGCTCGCCGCCAGATACGATATCAAAACCAGCCCCCAGTTTGGCGAACAAGTTCAGAATTGCCAAGCTAGGATTAGATTTTACGGCGAAGCAAACCAGATGGTTCGCATCTTTAAAACCAGCGCTAAAGCGCTCGAAAGCCTGACTCAGTGCGGCTTTTGAGTATACATAGCAAGGTGAGCCGAAGTTTTCTGCAATTTGAGTTAGTGCTACATCTTCTGCATGCAGCACGTTGTTTTTAAGTGTAAAAGTATTCACAGTAAAGTCTTAACGATAGAGGTTTAAAATGCCGGGTTTATTTGCTAGGCGTGGTCGGTTGCGGATATGCCTTCTCGGGGATATACAACGGGCCTTTGGTTCCGCAGGCGCTTAGTGCGCTACTTGCAATCAGCAGAAATATAATCAGTTTTTCGCGCATTGAAATGAGCCTTTGATGGGTTATCTATGAGCTTGTAGCGAGGTAACGCATCTTATCCAGAAAGTTAAGCAAAAAATTAAGTTGTCATTCTACCATTTTTTATCTGCCGTTAGCTTCGCGCAAAAGTTGGGTCAACACTATAAATGATGAGTAATAACCGTTTGTTAGGCTAAATTTACCATTTGTCGGATGCCAATAGACATCGCTGATAATTAAGCAGAGGATTCATGCTAAGGGAGAAAAGGAAAATAGCTATGAATATCTTGTTAAATAATCAGTTACGCAATTGTCGCCAGCTTGCTTTTCAGCAGGGTTTCTCGTTAGTTGAGCTGATGATTGTGGTTGCAATTATTGGTATCTTGGGTTCTATAGCATTGCCAAGTTACACCGATTACATCAAAAAAGGGAGGGCTGCTGAGGCTACTTCTAATTTGGCAAGCTTGAAAGTGAGGATGGAGCAGTACTATCAGGATAACCGTACTTATGTAGGTGGAACGTGTGCGCCTGCAAGTGGCGCAAAATATTTCTCTTACAGTTGCAGCAGCGCAACCGCGACGGCTTTTGTGTTGGTTGCAGATGGTTTAGGAGATATGGCCAATTTTCAATATACAGTTGATCAGAACAATGTTAAATCTTCAAAATATGATGGTGTTACCGGTAACTGCTGGTTAACAGGCAAGGGTGCTTCATGTTAGTGCGAGCCCCAATGCGCACCACGTTAGGCTTTAGCTTGGTCGAGTTGGTGGTAGGGATTGCTTTAATCGCAATATTGGCGGGGTTGGGTGCTTCTAGCTATCGCGATTGGATAGAAAATACGCGTATTCGTAGTGCTGCTGAGTCTATTCAAAATGGTCTGCAAGTCGCGCGTGCAGAGTCAGTTAAACGTAACGC
This sequence comes from uncultured Methylotenera sp., assembly GCF_946479685.1. Next base: position 1,291 of record NZ_CAMLGS010000060.1, on the reverse strand, counting down.
ACAAGTGCAGTTTGTGTTTACTGGCAATTCTGGATGGACCGTGGGTTGTGTGGCGGCGGTGGGAGATACTGATGGTGATGGTGTTGCTGAATGCCCTGCTAACATACAGAGCCGTAGTCAAAACGAAGGCTCGTCTGCCAATATCACTGTTCTAACAACGCCAGCTGCACAAACATCCGTTGTTTTTAATAACTTAGGCTCAACCACACCAGTGTCATTTACATCGGTTGATATTGATTCTACGGCGGTGTCTGGTAGTCGTGCCCTGCGTATTACGGTTGGTGTGGGCGGGAATATCAGAATGTGTGATCCTGCGGTTGCCCAGTCTTCAAGCGACTCGCGCAAATGCTAAATGTGTAAGAGGTGTATGGTGGATAATAGTGCAAACTTATTGAGCAAACACCCTCACTACAATGTGAGCAGTGCTAAGGCGCAGCAAGGGGCGATGTTGCTTGAGGCATTGATTGCTATCGTCATTTTTTCTATGGGCATTCTTGCTTTGGTTGGGTTGCAGGCGTCCATGTTAAGCAACACTAGCAATGCCAAGTACCGGGCGGATGCGAGTTATGTGGCGCAGCAAAGAATAGGTCAGATGTGGGCAGATTCTGATAATGCGATCAACTATCTAGAGAATCAGACGGACGTGCCTGGATTGCCGAATGGTAAACGCACCGTAACACAGCCAAATTTAAATCAGTTTTTGGTTACCGTGACTTGGCAGGCTCCGGGCGACCCCGAACAGCATAATGTGGTGATGAACGCTTCAATTGTTAAAGTAATGCCAAATTAATCTGCAATTGATGAATATGAATCAGAGGCTTTTAGATGCTAACGAAGACTAAAAGAAATAACGCAAACATCCTGTTTTTCAATGGGGATAAGTGCAAGCCTGTAAGCACCCATGAGCTTGGGTTCAGCTTGGTTGAGATTATGGTTGGTTTAATCATTGGTATGTTGGTTACTCTGGTGATTATGCAGGTGTTCTCAGTCTTTGAGGGGCAAAAACGCAGTACTACCGGTACAGCAGATGCGCAGACTAACGGCAATATTGCCCTCTACAATATTCAGCGAGACGTTCAAATGGCTGGGTTTGGTTTGCCTGAAATAGATCCCAAAGGTTCACCCATGCAGTGCAGTCCATCACCTTCGTACGATGACCCGGACACACCGTTTGTGGAAGACTTTGATATGTTCCCGATTACGATAGTCGATGGTGGCACTGGTAGTGATCAAATTACCGTACGTTATGGAGATGCGCCTATGGGTGGAATCTCAACACTAATCACTAGTA
>NZ_CAMLGS010000059.1 GCF_946479685.1 uncultured Methylotenera sp. | reverse complement strand
ATAAAATTCAAAGATTAAAGATTTGTTTCAATATTGAGTGGCTGGTTAATGCCGAATCGAGACATTAGTTCTTTAATTCTTGCTCTTAAAATTTATGTTTGCATATAATTTAAATATGCTGATATTCAAAAAATAACCAATATCTATTAATAGGATTGCGACAAAATTTTCTTAGTAGTATCAAAAAAGGCTCTTAGTTAAGAGCCTTTTTAGTTTCAACTTTCGACAGACTTTATTACCGTCCGACAGACTTTATTAATTTCTATCATCAACAATCATTAACTATGCTTAATCATTAGTTGTAGACGGGATTTTATGAATCGTCAAATCTGCGCCGTCATATTCTTCTTCGGCAGTTAGCCTAATACCAACTAGGCGCTTCAATGTACCATACACAACAAAACCACCCACCAGCGCAACGCTAACACCCAGCGTAGTACCAAGCAACTGTGATGCAAAGCTCACACCACCCATACCGCCCAATGCCTTAAGTCCAAAAATACCAGCAGCAATACCGCCCCAAGCGCCGCATAAACCATGTAATGGCCAAACACCTAGCACGTCGTCGATTTTCCAGCGCTGCTGCGTTAACGTAAACGTTAGTACAAACAACACGCCGGCAATTGCACCTGTTGCTAACGCACCTAGCGGATGCATCACATCAGAGCCTGCACACACTGCCACCAAACCAGCTAATGGGCCATTGTGTACAAAACCCGGGTCATTTTTACCCATCACCAAAGCCGCTAACGTACCACCCACCATCGCCATTAATGAGTTCACGGCAACTAGGCCACTGATACCTTGCACTGCTTGTGCTGACATTACGTTAAAGCCAAACCAGCCAACCGTCAGTATCCATGCCCCTAATGCCAAAAACGGAATATTTGACGGTGGATACGCATGCAAACGACCATCTTTACTATAACGGCCATTACGTGCACCCAGTAAGATTACTGCAGCGAGTGCAATCCAGCCACCCATTGCATGCACCACTACTGAACCGGCAAAATCATGGAACGATGCCCCTGTTGCTGCCTTGAGCCACTCTTGCAACCCGTAGTGATTGTTCCATGCGATACCTTCAAAAAATGGGTAAACAAAACCAACCAATGTAAAGGTCGCAAAGATCTGCGGGTTAAACTTTGCACGCTCCGCAATCCCGCCAGAAATAATCGCAGGAATCGCTGCGGCAAATGTTAGTAAAAAGAAAAATTTGACTAAGCCAAAACCATTTTTAGCCGCCAGCACTTCTGCACCGCTAAAAAAATCTATGCCGTAGGCAATGCTGTAACCAATAAAAAAATATGCAATGGTGGATACTGAAAAGTCGACCATGATCTTAACCAGTGCATTAACCTGATTTTTATGTCTGACTGTGCCCACCTCTAAAAAGGCAAAACCTGCGTGCATTGCAAGCACCATAATGGCGCCAAGCAATACAAATAAAACATCATTTGCTGAGACTAACGCTTCCATTTCAATCACCTATAAACATTTTAAGCCCCGCAAAATAAGCAAATATCACGCCAAAACATAACTTATTGTTTTGTATAGACCTTGCACCATGCAGCATGAAAATATTGCACTAAGTTTGTGCAACACATGGTGCATTGCACTAAACATGTGCAGAGTGATTTTGGGAGTGCTTTTAAAAAGCTAGATTAATGCGTTGCCGGCACCTTCTTTAAGCACCATGCTGGCAGCATCCGGATTACCAGACCAGAAGTGATAAAACTCACGCACCACGACTAAAAACAAACGCCGGCTATGTTTGATGCTAAATAATGGCAAGGTTAGGTCAACTGCGGCGCGATACGCCTTGCTGTCTTTATCTGGCGCCGTCCGCAAACGAATCAATATAATTTTGGCTAATTTCACGCGCGTATCAACCAATGCCTGCTCGGCACCTTCAAAGCGCAACGCTTGTGTATAGGCTTTTAAAGGCCAATTCTCGGCGGCCTCAAACTTTTCGGTCTCTAAGCTATCTGACAATAACTTAAGCGTTGCCTGTACCGGTCGCCAATCAATAGGCTTAACATCAAAGCCTGGGTTAATGTTTAAAGCAGCAATGGCTTTAAAGTCTTGCATCCAGAATGGGTAAAACTCTCGCGCGGCAGTCAGGCTATCGTGCCAGGCATCTACCGGCATCGAGTCCATAATGTTCTCAATGATGTCGCGATAGACTTCGCCACTAGGCACTAGCCCAACAAGTTTCCCGGCTAGCAGATTGATAAACAAGGAACGTTTATGCAGTACGTTGCTGTTAGCCCCCTTCGCCTGTAGCAACTTCAGATAAGCATCAATGGCTTCTTTTTCACGTATTTCATTCATGCGGTGATGTCTCTTATCAATAATCCTATGAAACAATAGCTGGTGATGCGAATGTTCGCTTACAATTAAATTAAGTACAATTGCCGACAGCGAGCTTGAAAGTGACAACTTGTTAATTATGGATTAACTCGTGCCATATTGTAACCCCAATAGATAAGGTTTCTTGAATGACGAACGAACAAGCACTTAATTACATGCATAATCTTTTGCGGGGCATGCTGGATAAAAAAGCCTCCGATTTATTCATTTCGGCAGATTTTCCTCCCGCTATGAAAATTGATGGCAAGATGACTCCGGTCACCCAGCAGAAACTGACCGGCGAGCACACCAAAGCCTTTGCCGAGGCGCTGATGAACGAAAAGCAGCGCAACGAGTTTGCAACCGAGAAAGAATGTAATTTTGCGATATGGCCTAAAAATATCGGCCGCTTCCGCGTGAATGTCTTTGTACAGCAAGAAAAAGTCGGCATGGTGTTGCGCACTATCACCACCGAGATTCCTAAATTTGACGACTTAGGCCTCCCGGACACCCTGCAAGATGTAATGCTCACCAAGCGTGGCTTGGTGATTTTAGTCGGTGGCACCGGCTCAGGTAAATCAACCACGCTAGCGGCACTGATTGATTACCGCAATGAGAACACGTTTGGGCACATCATTACCGTAGAAGACCCGGTAGAGTATGTGCATCAAAGTAAAAACTGTTTAGTCACGCACCGCGAAGTAGGCAGGGATACCAACGGATGGTTTAACGCGCTTAAAAACACGTTGCGCCAAGCACCTGATGTGATTTTAATTGGCGAAATCCGCGATAGAGAAACCATGGAGTTTGCGCTAGCATTTGCAGAGACCGGCCACCTATGCATGGCCACCCTGCACGCAAATAGCGCCAACCAGGCGATTGACCGCATTATTAACTTCTTCCCCGAAGAGCGTCACGCACAGTTACACATGGATTTATCGCTTAACCTGAAAGCGTTTATCTCACAACGCCTGGTTTCCAGAACCGGTGGCGGCCGCTGTGCCGCAATCGAAATCCTGCTTAATTCACCACTGATTTCAGACCTGATACTCAAAGGTGAAACCAACATGATTAAAGAGGTGATGGCGAAATCTACCGAGCTTGGCATGCAAACATTTGACCAAGCCCTCTTTAATTTATGCGAAGAAGGCCGCATCACTGAAGATGATGCACTGCGTAATGCAGACTCCATCAACGAGTTGCGCTTACGCTTTAAATTACATGGTAAAAACGCTGGCAAAACGAAGGCCTCATCCAGCTTTGATAACCTATCGTTACATGAGGATGAGCCTGACGAATCCGAACTAGACCCTACATAAAAATGAGTACGTATTAATGGAATTACTTTTGATTATTATCCTGCTAGCTATCGGCTGGTTTTGGATAGACAGCTTAAACAAACGTGAACGCGCAATTTTACTGGGGCGAGAGCTTTCAGAAAGATTCAACCTACAGTTGCTGGATGAATCCGTTGCCTGCAGCAGAATATGGCTGGGGCGTAATCGCCGTGGCCGTGTACAGTTTTTACGCACTTACGAGTTTGATGTTAGCGCCAGCGGCAATGACCGCCTGCATTGTCACCTGATGCTATTAGGTAACCAGCTAGGTTATTGGCATATTCCACCATACCTGCAACCTGTTAATTAGTTTTTACTAACATGTACGTCGGCCGCTTTGCCCCCTCGCCCACGGGCCCCTTGCATTTTGGCTCGCTGGTAGCGGCTGTGGCCAGCTTTTGTGAGGCCAAAGTCCACAAAGGCAAGTGGTTAGTACGCATGGAAGACTTAGACAAACCGCGCGAAATCAAAGGGGCGGCAACTACCATTTTGCATCAGCTGGAAGCATATGGATTTGAGTGGGATGAAACCGTCGTTTACCAAAGCCAGAGAAGCGAGCTATATGACGATGCACTTGAGCAACTCAATCGCAAACAGCTGATTTACCCATGCACTTGCACCCGCAAGGAAATTGCCGACTCCAGCACAAGCTTTGGCGTTGATGGACGCATCTATCCAAAAACCTGCCTGCACCACCCGATTAAGCCAAACACCCCGATTGCCTGGCGCATCAAAACCCACAATGCAAAAATTAGCTTTCATGATGACATTCAACAGCTTATACAACAAAATATAGGCCATGATGTCGGCGACTTTATCTTAAAGCGCGCCGATGGCTTATTTGCTTATCAGCTGGCAGTCGTGGTAGATGATGCTGCACAAGGCATCACACATATCGTGCGCGGTGCAGATTTGCTAGATTCCACCCCGCGCCAGATATACCTGCAGCAACAATTAGATTTTTCTACCCCACAATATGCCCACGTACCGGTTGCAGCCAATGCCAACAGTGAAAAGCTCAGCAAACAGACACTGGCAAAACCCATAGAAGTCAGCGCTGCCAGCCAGCTACTCCATGATGCCTTATGCTTTTTAGGGCAGCAGCCCCCTGCCGACATCAGCACAGCACCATTAAATACAATATGGCAGTGGGCGCTAGAGCATTGGAGCATCTCGGCAGTAGCGCAAACCAGACAGATTATCATTGCCAGTTAACCCTCACGCTTCACGTTAACAACCAACCATCGTCAACATCAAAAACTCCATGCAAACATTTTTGAATGCTGCATGCTAATGTTAAAATGTCGGGATGAATAAATTACCTGACACCCTACAACGTTTTGTTTTTGAAAACACGCCGATACGCGGCAATCTGGTCAACCTCACCAGCACACTGCAGCTAGCGCTGAATAAACAGCACCTGCCTGCTGGCCTAAAACGCGCACTGGGCGAGTTAATGGCAGCCAGTGCACTGCTAACCGCCACCCTTAAAATGAGCGGCTCGCTTGTGCTGCAAATTCAAAGCAAGGGCGCATTAAAGCTGTTGGTCGTAGAGTGCAACTCAGAGTTTGGCATCCGTGCCACCGCCAAGTGGAAAGGCGAAGTATCTGACGAACAAAGCTTGTTTGACCTGATGTCGCAAGGGCAGTTTATGATCACGCTAGACCCTAAAGACGGCCGTCAGGCGTATCAGGGTATTGTGGCACTCGAAGGCGACAGCATCAGCACCATTTTAGAAAACTACATGCTGCGCTCAGAACAGATTGACACCAAGATTTGGCTACACTGCGACGGCAACGCCGCAGCAGGTATGTTGCTGCAAAAGCTGCCGGACACCATGAACCAAGTCACTAAAACTGAAGACCTCAGCGCTCAGGACTTAGACGCATGGAACCGTATCGGGCATTTAGCGGACACCATTACAGACGACGAACTACTTAACCTGCCGACAGAAACCATCCTCACGCGCTTGTTCCATGAAGAAGACGTGCGCTTATTTGAGGCAAGTAACACTAAGTTTTACTGCAGCTGCTCACGTGAGAGCGTTTCAGGGATGTTACGCATGCTAGGCAACGATGAAATCACCAGCATTATTGAAGAGCAAGGTAAGATTGAAGTGAACTGCGATTTCTGTAATGCGCACTATAGCTTTGATAAAGTAGATGCCACGCAGCTAATGGTGAGTGATGTTGCAACCAAAGCGCACCCAGAAGTGCATTAAACCTAAAGTGCATTAAGTTAGTGCATTAAATTTAAACCAGATATACGCGGTAGCTAATGCTACCGCACTCCTCTCTGAGCAAGCAGCTCAGCTACTCATAACTCAAGCTTTATTTGAACTTAAGTCCCAGCTGCATCACGCATCTTTGATGGCGCGGGCTAAGGTCACACTACCGGCATAAACGCGGCAAATACTCATCCGGTATATTAGTTCGGTTCTCACCCTTTACCGTCATATTGTCCGGGGCTTTTGCATTTCCACACACCCATGCCACTGGGACAACTTTAGACTCTTCAATCACCGCAGGTCTCAAGCTTAATATTTTGTCTTTAATTTTAGGGTGCGCTTTATTGCCAAAAGTCATATGAATCGCCCCATTCTCAATTTTCGTGTCAGAGATAAAGTTGCTCACCACTTTATTGCTGCTCGGTAAATCAGCTGCTGCATTATCAGCCAACATCACCTGAGAGAGCGACCATGCAGCGGCAATAGGTGCCTTGGCAACATCTGCCAGCGGCAATGCTGCAGTAATTTGCTCTTTAATAATTTTGCCCATGCTAGACGGAATCGCCACCATAGCCAAAATACCCATAATCACAACGATTGCCATCATTTCAATCAAGCTAAAACCACGCTGCGTGGCCAGAGCAGCATGACTAGCTATTTGATTGTTAGCTGTTGGAGATTCAGTGACTGGGTATCGGCGCATCGTTAGCTATCCTTGTTTTTCCAGATTGAGTTACTGGGTTTACTTTTGAGATTTACTTTCTAGCTTGCTTATCAAAACTCACTACAACGATGCTTGACGCATGCGCTCAAATAAACACACCGCCGCGGCAGCACCCGCATTGAGGGATTCTACCGAACCCAGCTCCGTACTTGCCATCGGGATAGTGATGGATTTAGTTGCGGCCGCCATGGTTTGCTTACGCAGGCCAGCCCCTTCATTACCAATCACAAACGCAGTTGGAGCAGATAAGTTTTGTGCATACAAAGACTCACCTTGCATAGCGGTAGCGTAGCTATTACCGTCAAACTCCTGCAATGCTTTAATTAAATCCACACGTTCTACAATTGGCAATACAAACTGTGCGCCCTGCCCGCCACGCAGTGCTTTCGGCGACCATGCATCGGTACAGCTAGTACTTAAATAGACCACGTCCACACCGGATGCCGCTGCTGTGCGCAACATACTGCCGATATTACCCGGGTCTTGTATATCTTCCAGCATCAGTACAAATGACGGCTGCTCTGGTACTGGTAGTTGCGGGATTTTCACCAGCGCTAAAATGCCAGTGGCACTTGCCACCGGTGTCAGCTCTGCAAACATTAAGGTTGGCAGCATAATGGTTGGAATATCTGCCAAATTCTGTATCAGGCCAGTGGCTTCTATACTGCTTTTACCTTCTGGAATAATGATTAGATCCGGCTCGCCAAAGGTATCCAAGTAAGACTCAATCAGATGCACGCCATCCAAGAGCGTTTTACCCTCTGTTCTACGTTCACGCGCATTATCTGCAAACTTTTTAAGCTGCTTAAAAACTGGGTTGTCGCGAGAGATGATGTGCTTAAAGGACATATAACGATGGTGTGTAATTAAAGGGGTAGTTTAACCCAAACTTGCTTGTAGTCACATCATGATTGCAGTAAATTAGCGATGCAATTGATATAAACGCAGTCCATGTAGATTTTAATAATCACTATAAGATTGGAGTAATTATGTCATTATCAAAACGTGCCCTTGCCGAGCTAATCGGCACCTTCTGGTTAGTATTGGGCGGCTGCGGTAGCGCAGTACTCG
>NZ_CAMLGS010000058.1 GCF_946479685.1 uncultured Methylotenera sp. | reverse complement strand
TTTAATCATATTTAATTAGGAGAGTAGCAATGGGAATCGGAGCTTGGTGGCATTGGTTGGTAGTTTTACTCATTGTGGTGCTCGTGTTTGGCACAAAAAAACTGCGTAATATTGGCGGTGATGTTGGTGGTGCTGTAAAGAATTTTAAAGACGCAGTAAATGAAGGCAAAAATGCTGCGGCAGATGCGCCTCAGCAAGAGCAGATTGCGCATAACTCAGCGGTGATTGAAGGCGAAGCGGTGGAAGTGGCCCCGGCTAAACCAGCGGCCAAGAAAAGGGCGCCGGCAAAATCAGCTGCCAGCAAAACAACCGCGACTAAAGCTAAATCAACTACAGCAAAAAAAGCGCCAGCAAAAGCTAAATCAACCACTGCTGCTAAATAGCAGTAATGTTGAAATGCGTTTCTAGTGATAAGGTCTAGGCAGCATGTTTGATATTGCATTTTCTGAGTTGGTGGTAATCGCAATTGTGGCGCTGATTGTGATTGGCCCTGAAAAGCTGCCTAAAGTAGCGCGCACCATTGGTACTATGGTGGGGCGTATGCAGCGCTATATGGCGCAGATTAAAGAAGAGGTGAATCGTGAATCACGCTTTGCCGAGCTGCAAAAGCTACAGCAAGAAATCCAGCAGGCGACAGAAAGCGCGCAAGCTGGTTTAAAGAGCGGTGTTGACTATATTGCAGAAACAGTTGACCCGATTAATCAGAGCGCCCAGCAATTGGGCGATGATAGCGCAGACCTTGCAGCTAAACCGCAAGCACCTTCCACAACTTCCGTTAAAGATTAGCGACTGCTGTGACCCCTACAGAAAATTTTATCTCCCACTTAATTGAATTAAGAAATCGTTTGCTGCGTATCGTAGCTGGCTTTATCCTGGTTTTTATTGCACTTTTCCCATTTGCCAATGAAATCTACGCTTTGCTTGCTGCGCCTTTGTTAAGCAAGCTGCCAGCAGGTGGGCAAATGATTGCCACCGCAGTGACTACCCCATTCTTTGTGCCAATGAAGGTGGCGATGATGACGGCCTTTTTGCTGTCATTGCCACATACCTTGTATCAGATTTGGTCGTTTGTAGCACCAGGCCTGTATGCGCATGAGAAGAAATTTATGATTCCTATTATTCTGGCCAGCAGCTTTTTGTTCCTGTCCGGGATGGCTTTCGCTTATTTCCTTGTTTTTCCTGTGATATTTGGCTTTATCGTCGGTACGGCACCGGTAGGTGTTGCGGTGATGACCGATATCGGTAATTACCTGGACTTTATCATTACACTGTTTTGTGCGTTTGGTCTGGCATTTGAGGTGCCGATTGCCGTAGTAATGGCAGCGCGCTTTGGCTGGGTGTCCATCCATGCGTTAAAAGAGGCAAGAGGTTATGTGGTGGTAGGTGCGTTTGTGGTTGCAGCAGTGGTCACGCCACCCGATGTTATTTCCCAGTTTATGCTGGCTATGCCGATGTGGCTGCTGTATGAGTTAGGCATTGTGGTGGCAAGGTTCACTTCTAAGGAAGAAGAAAGTGAACCTACGATTTTGCCACCAGCTTAAACCTATTCTGGCGCTGCTACTGGTTTAGGGCGCTTGCCAATAATGATGGCAACATTGGTGATATTGCCGTCACGTACTATCTGCATCGTGGCTTTTTGATTCGGCTGCAAGGCTGCGATTAGGTTAAGCATGCTGCCACTATCTGTCACTGGCTTGCCTTCAATTGCCACCAAGATATCCCCAGAGCGTAAACCTGCACGATCCGCAGGGCTGTGTTTTAGTACGCCAGCAATTAAAGCACCTTGTGCTTTATTTAATCTAAATGACTCTGCCAGCTCTGGTGTGATGTCTTGTGCTTCGATCCCTATCCAGCCGCGCGTTACATTGCCTTGAGCCGCAATTTGCTCCATCACTTGGCGTGCCAGTGTGGTGGGGATGGCAAAGCCAATGCCCATAGAGCCACCGCTACGTGAGTAGATTGCACTGTTAATGCCTACCAAGTTACCTTCGGTGTTAATTAAAGCGCCACCAGAGTTGCCTGGGTTGATGGAGGCATCGGTCTGAATAAAGTTTTCATAGATATTAATGCCTAAATGGCTGCGGCCCAATGCGCTGACTATGCCTTGTGTTACGGTTTGGCCTACACCAAACGGGTTGCCGATGGCGAGCACTACGTCACCTACATTCAGTGCATCGGAGCTGGCGAAAGTAATCGCCGGTAAATCATTGGCTTCCACTTTAATCAGTGCCAAGTCGGTATCTGGGTCGGTGCCTACTACGGTCGCAGACATTTTTCTGCCGTCAGATAGTGCGACTTCAATAGAGTCTGCAGTCGCGATTACGTGGTTGTTGGTTAGAATTAAACCTTGGTTGCTGACTATTACGCCGGAACCTAAGCTGTTTTCCGGCTGGGCTTGCGGTTCTGGATCTTCTAATTGGTCGCCAAAAAAGTGGCGAAATGCAGGGTCATCTAAGAGTTCCTGATGCGGATTGCTGCGTGGCTTTTTGCTGGTAAATATATTCACCACAGCCGGCATCGCTTTTTTCACGGCATTGCTGTATGAATAAATTGGGCTGCTAATGCTGCCTGGCTCGGCCTGTTTAACGACTAATGCCTGCTCTCTAAAGCTAAAAAAGTTAGGGTAAAAAATACGTAAGGCAAATATTAATGCCATGCAGATGGTGGCTGCTTGCGCAAAAATTAGCCATAATCTTTTATGTAGAGAATCATTCATCTTTAGTTACTTCTTAAGTATGGTAATTAATCAAATTTAATCTATGCTTGCTGCAACGTCTGAATATTAGGCCATGTGTCACATTCTGATATCGGGTCGGCAGCCTAAAAATCAATAGCCTATCATTATTAAAGGTTTGAAGCTTATGGTAAAAATCAATGAGTTAAATCATTATACCCAACAACTGCTGCAAGTAGCGCGTTTCAAAGATTACTGCCCTAATGGTCTGCAAGTAGAGGGGCGTAGCGAAGTTAACAAGATAGTGACCGGGGTAACAGCAAGTATGGCATTGCTAGAGGCGGCGCAGCAGGCTGGGGCTGATTTAATCTTGGTGCATCATGGCTATTTTTGGCGAGGTGAGGCAGCAGAGCTGGTAGGCATCAAGCGCAAACGCATCAAATTCTTGTTGCAGCATGATATTAATCTGATGGCCTATCACTTGCCGTTAGATGCGCATACTGAGTTTGGTAATAATGTGCAGTTAGGTAAGTTGTTGGGATTGGAGCCGCAAAACTATGCTGGGGCTGATGATTTAATTGCCTATGCCGAGCTGGCTACAGGCTTGCCCTTGGCGGCAATGACAACTTTGCTAGAGCAGCGATTGGGGCGCTCCGTGCTAACCATCGGTGATGCGGCGCAGGTGATTAAGAAGGTAGCTTGGTGCACGGGTGCCGCGCAAGGTTATATAGATCAAGCCATTGCGCAAGGGGCTGATTTGTATATTAGTGGCGAAATATCTGAGCAAACGGTGCATCAGTCGCTCGAGACCGGTGTGGCTTATATCTCAGCAGGACATCATGCCACTGAGCGCTATGGCGTGCAGGCGCTAGGTAAACATTTGGCAGAGAAGTTTAATTTAGAACATGAATTTATCGATATCCATAATCCTGTTTAATCGTTTTATTTCAGTCACTTAATAAATAAAGCTTTAATTTAGGGCTGGAAAATTGTATAATCTGGCGCCTAAACATGAAGCCATGTCTATATTTTTTAAATTGCTTTGGCTGTTAATAAGTAATGCCGGTGATGTCTTAAGTTGAAGATAGCCAGTTACCCAATAATGTGTGTGTTTAGATTTTAGTAATAAGGTGACGCTGCATGCTGGGCAATGGTGCTGCGTCTAATCCAGTCAATCCTTTCGAGCAAGAGGAAAACATGTCAGACATTCAAAATGACAATCAGCAGGCTGACTCGCAATCGTGCGGTTGTTCCCAAGTAGACCAAGAAAAACGTAACTTTTTAATCGCCACTTCAGCAGTAGGTGCATTGGGCTGTGCTGCCGTGGCCGTGCCATTCGTAAAAAGCATGACGCCAAGCGAGCGTGCTAAAGCGGCAGGTGCGCCAGTGGAAGTTGATATCAGCAAAATTGAGCCGGGCACTATGATGACGGCTGAGTGGCGCGGTAAGCCAGTATGGATTATTAACCGTACTGATGAAATGACAGCGGAGTTGGCTCAGCATGATGGTCAATTGTCAGACCCTGCATCTGATGTCACTTCACAACAACCTGCTTATTGCAAAAATGAAGGCCGTTCAATCAAGCCTAATCTTGCTGTGATCGTTGGTATTTGTACGCATTTGGGCTGCTCACCTAGCGGTAAGCTGCAAAAAGGCGGCGATATGGGTGATGGCTGGACTGGTGGCTTCTTCTGTCCATGTCATGGCTCTAAGTTTGACTTAGCTGGCCGTGTGTTTAAAGGTTCTCCTGCGCCTATCAACTTGGTAGTGCCACCACACAAATATTTGAGTGAGAATCTACTTCTGATTGGTGTTGATACTGAAGAGAAAGCATAATCATGACTGATAAAAAGAAATCAGCGCTATCCAGCGCTTTAAATGACGGTATCAATTGGGTTGACGCGCGTTTTCCACTAACAAGTAATGTTAAAGCGCATTTGACCGAGTACTACGCACCAAAAAACTTTAACTTTTGGTACTTCTTTGGTTCCTTGGCACTGTTGGTGTTGGTGCTACAAATCCTGACCGGTATTTTCCTGACCATGCACTACAAACCAGATGCAGATTTGGCGTTTGGTTCTGTGGAATACATCATGCGTGATGTGCCATGGGGTTGGTTGATTCGCTACATGCACTCTACAGGTGCTTCTATGTTTTTCGTGGTGGTTTATCTGCACATGTTCCGCGGCATTATTTACGGTTCATACAGAAACCCACGTGAGTTGATCTGGTTGTTCGGTGTGGCAATCTTCTTGGTATTGATGGGTGAAGCATTCTTCGGTTACCTATTGCCTTGGGGTCAAATGTCTTACTGGGGTGCACAAGTGATTGTTAACTTGTTCTCTGCCATTCCATTTGTAGGTCCAGACGTTTCTGAGTGGTTGCGTGGTGACTACTTGGTGTCTGATGCTACCTTGAATCGTTTCTTTGCTTTTCACGTAATTGCTTTGCCGTTCGTGTTGGTAGGTTTGGTAGTTGCGCACTTGATTGCTTTGCATGAAGTTGGTTCAAACAATCCAGATGGCGTAGAAATCAAAAAACTGAAAGACAAGAAAACAGGTATTCCTTTAGATGGTATCCCATTCCATCCTTACTACACAGTGAAGGATTTGGTGGGTGTGGCTATGTTCTTGATCGTGTTCTCAGCCATTATTTTCTTTGCACCTGAGATGGGTGGTTACTTCCTGGAAGCGAATAACTTTGTGCCAGCTGATCCGTTGAAAACGCCGGCGCATATCGCACCAGTTTGGTACTTCACTCCGTATTACTCAATCTTGCGTGCAGTTCCGCCAATCTTTAACTCACAGTTCCCTGGTGTTGCAGCAATGGGTCTGTCTGTTGTTGCGTTTGCTTTATTGCCTTGGTTGGATAAGAGTCCAGTGAAATCTATTCGCTATCGTGGCGCTCTGTACAAAAAATGGTTGGTGGCTTTTGTGATCAGTTTCTTGATATTAGGTTATCTAGGTACTGTGCCATCAAACGTATGGGGTCAGTTCGGCGCTTGGATGGGTGGTGCTGATCGCGCTACTGTTGTTGCGCGTGTATTTACAGTGGTTTATTTCTTGTTCTTTGCGTTAATGCCTTGGTATACGAAAAAAGATAAAACTAAACCAGTGCCAGAAAGGGTAACAGGATAATAACCATGAAAAAACTATTGTTAGCAATGTTGTTGATGCCTTTCCTTGCTGCGCCAATGCTGGCTAATGCAAATGAAAGTGTAAGTTTGGACAAAGCGCCGATTGATGCAGCTGACCATGAATCTTTGCAGCGTGGTGCGCGTACTTTCGTTAATTATTGCTTAAATTGCCATAGCGCAAATTACATGCGCTATAACAGATTGTTGGAAATTGGTTTGACTGAAAAGCAAATCAAAGAAAACTTACTGTTGGCCGGTGAAAAAATTGGCGATCAAATGAAAGTTGCCATAAATAAGAAAGATGCAGCAAAATGGTTTGGTACTGCGCCACCTGACTTGTCTGTAGAAGTGCGTGCACGTGGTGCGGACTGGGTTTACACCTATATGCGTAGCTTCTACCGTGACGACACCAGAACAACCGGTTGGAACAATACCGTGTTTGATAAGGTGGGTATGCCGCATGTGTTATACGAGTTGCAAGGTGAGCAAGAGTTGAATCATGAAACTCACGCCTTGAAGCTGGTTAAACCGGGCAAGTTGTCAGTTGAAGAGTTTGATGCGTTGGTGGGTGATTTGACCAACTTTATGGCTTATATGTCTGAGCCGGCTAAGCAACAAAGAAATCAACTAGGTTGGTTAGTTTTGCTGTTTTTGGGTGTGTTGTTAGTTCTAACATACAAACTTAAAAAAGCTTACTGGAAGGAAATACACTAAATTATGATGACTTTATATTCAGGGACAACTGATCCCTATAGCCACCGTTGCCGTATTGTACTGTATGAAAAAGGCATGGATTTCCAGGTGATTGATGTCGACTTGGCAAACAAGCCGGAAGATTTGGCAGTGATCAATCCATATAATCATGTGCCGGTGTTGGTTGAGCGTGATTTGGTGTTGTCAGAAGCGAACATTATTAACGAGTATATTGATGAGCGCTTCCCGCATCCGCAGTTGATGCCGCCAGATCCAGTGATGCGAGCACGTGCTAGATTGTTCTTGTATAGCTTTGAAAAAGATTTGTTCAGTCATATTGCAGATATTGAATCTGACGACCAGGAAAAAGCGGATAAGGCACGTGCCACTATCCGTGATAACTTGACTCAATTGGTGCCTATCTTTGCTAAGCAGAACTATTTGTTAGGTGATGATTACTCAATGTTGGATGTTGCAGTAACACCGTTGCTCTGGCGTCTAGGCCATTACGGTATTGAGTTGCCAAATCAG
This sequence comes from uncultured Methylotenera sp., assembly GCF_946479685.1. The sequence continues at coordinate 905 of NZ_CAMLGS010000058.1, read as the reverse complement.
GCAGCACCAATCCTGAAATATGCAGAGCGTTTGTTTTCAAGACCATTGTATGCAGATGCAATGACTCCGTCAGAGAAAGCAATGCGTAAGTAATAAGTAGTAAAATCGATTATGTGGCGTTTAATTAATATTGTTTAGTTAAGCGCCACTAATTTTTTCAATTTGTGGCTGTCTCACAATCTGTAACTGAAGCTATCTTTAACTCTTAAGTAGGTTCGTTCAATATGTCTGAATTAATTCCAACCAAACCCTATCTGTTACGTGCGCTGCATGAGTGGTGCGTGGACAATAATTTAACACCGCATTTGATCGTTGCTGTTAATGCGCAGACGCGTGTGCCGATGGCATATGTCAAAGATGGTGAAATTGTTTTAAATATTAACTACAGTGCAACAAAAGATTTGCACATAGATAACGATTCTGTGGTATTCTCTGCGCGCTTCGGTGGTGTGTCACAAAATATATATGTGCCCATGAGTGCGGTAAGAGGTATTTTTGCACGAGAAAATGGTCAAGGAATGTTTTTTGAGGCAGACCTGGAGCAAGAAGAAGTACAATTTTCAGCGGATCATGCAGAAGAAGATGCAAAACCTGCTGAAAATAAAGAAGAAATAAATAAAAGTAAAAAACCTGTATTAAAAATCGTAAAATAATTTACTTTTATTAAAAGATGCGTATAATACGCATCTCACGAAAACGCCGGGTTAGCTCAGTTGGTAGAGCAGCGCACTTGTAATGCGAAGGTCATCAGTTCGATTCCGATACCCGGCACCAGTTTCTTAGCAAATTCCCTGTTGTGCATTTAACAGCAAGTTAAATATCCAGCATGATCGCGGGATCGGTGAGGAGGGGTGGCCGAGTGGTTAAAGGCGACGGACTGTAAATCCGTTCTCTCAGAGTACGAA
>NZ_CAMLGS010000057.1 GCF_946479685.1 uncultured Methylotenera sp. | reverse complement strand
GCATCGTCATATTGCTTATGGCAGCTAGGTTTGCCGCGACGTAAGTCATCATTGTCCATACATGGCATGTCGTCATGTACTAAGGAATAGGCATGGATCATTTCCACGGCACAGGCTGCTGCATCAGCGATGGTGGCATCTGTCGCGCACAGTTCTGCTGCTGCGTAGCAAAGCAAGGCTCGTACGCGCTTACCGCCGCCTAGTAGGCTATAGCGCATAGCATCATGCAAAACTTCTGGTGTAGTTTCTTGGCTAGGTAGAGCTTCGTCGAGCACTAGTTCAATATGGTCTTGTTTTTGTTTGGCCCATATTAAAAAATCATTCGCTACGCTATCTGTCATATTGGCATTAGTCATTGGTGTTGAATGGGGCAAGTTGTTGGCGCTCATTAAGTACTTTAACTTGCTGTTCAACATCAGCCAGTGATTGTTGGCAGAATGCGAGTAATAAGTTGCCGCGTTTGTAGGCATCTAGAGAGTCTTCTAGCTGCATTTGTCCTGATTCCATTTGCGTGACAATGCTTTCCAACTCGGCAAACGCCTGTTCGAAGCTGAGTGGTGGCTGCTGTGAGTCTTTATCGCTGGCGGCCGAACTGGTTTTTGTTTTTGCTGCAGACATCGCGTCCCAAAGGCTAAGATTTATCAATGCGCTATTCTACCAAATCTTGAGGCAAATCTCAGGACAAAACTTGAGTGAGAAAGCTTTCAATATCAATAATTTCTTGTTCACATAGTGAGTGTGCCATGTTGTATTGGTGCCAAGTGACGGAATATTGACAGCTTTGTAGTAAATTGCGCGACTTTTCAGCCATCGCCAACGGGATAATATCGTCAAAAGCGCCGTGAGCCATGAAGATTGGTGTATTTGTGTTAGCGCTATGCGCTTCTATATTCAGCAGATCGTGGAGTGGTACATAGGTAGACAGCGCCATTACGCCAGCGAGTCGCTGCGGATAGCGCAATGCGGTATGTAGAGCAATTGCGCCGCCTTGTGAGAAGCCTGCGAGTAAAATCTTTTCAGGTGCGACGCCTCTGCTAATTTCATTGTTAATCAATGAGTTGATGTATTTTTCACTGGTTTTAATGCCTGTCTCATCTTCTTGCACTACAGGGATTTGACCATAGATGTCATACCAGGCCGGCATGATGTAACCATTATTTCTAGTCACAGCCATGTCAGGTGCATGTGGTAGTATAAATCTCACTTGGTTGAATGCTGGGTTCGCTAAAAGACGCTGCACAATCGGTTCAAAATCATAACCATCGGCTCCTAAGCCATGCATCCAGATGATGCTGGCATTGATTTTGCTGGGGTTTGATGTGTGTAGGCTTAGTTCTAACGGTGGTTGATAAGTCGTCATAGTCGTAGCAATATTTGGTAATCGTAGCATTGTACTCAAAACGGCTAATTATGACCGTATATATCAATTGAGCGGATTATATAATTTAAGGTAATGTCTAATGGCGCAACTTAAAGTACTCGGTTGTAGTGGTGGAATCGGCGGAGATTACCGTACGACATCGCTATTGCTCGATCAGGATATCTTGATTGATGCAGGCTCGGGTGTTGGTGATTTATCACTGGATGAGTTGCTAAAAGTCAGTCATATATTTGTGACGCACTCACATTTGGATCACATTGCCTTTATCCCGCTACTATTAGACACCGTGATGGGAATCCGTAACGAGCCTGTTACGGTGTATGCTACTAAGGAAACACTGGATATCCTGAAAGCACATATTTTTAATTGGAAAATATGGCCAGACTTTAATGAGATACCGAATAGTGCAGCGCCTTTTCTACGTTACCAGGAAATCAAGCTTGGGCAAGCTGTGGTGCTGGATGGACGTACTATTACCGCGTTGCCTGTGCACCATGTAGTGCCCGCAGTTGGTTACCATGTTAAAGGTGCTGAGCACAGTTTGGTTTATACTGGTGACACAACAGTCTGCGATGCGTTATGGCATGAGGTAAATGGTATTCATCACCTCAAATACCTGATAATAGAAACCGCTTTTAGCAATAGCGAGCTTGAGCTGGCCATCTTGTCTAAACACCTGTGTCCATCAATGCTTATGCAAGAGCTGGCTAAGTTGGATGCAGTGCATCTAGCAAGTGCGCTTGAAGTGTATATTACGCATTTAAAACCTGGTGAAGATGCGCATATTATGCGTGAAATTGCTGAGGGTAACCTTGGTTTGTCCATAGCTGCACTCAGTCGGCATCAGATTTTTGAACTGTAACTTACTTAAATAATGCTCACGTCGCTGTGAATTGAGCATCAGCTATACCCATCAGTGGGTAATATATGACCATAACCCTAAACTTAGATATTTAAGATCACATGACTACTGCTGTACTTGCGTTATTAAACACTTTGGAACCTCTTGCCAAGCTATCTGCTAGCCGTAAGCGTGAGCTTGCTGGCTTATGCTTTGTGGAAACTGTTAGTAAGGGCATCAACCCACTGCGCATGAATATCACCCATGCAAAGCAAGCGGTTTATTTGATTAAAGGTGAGTTAGAGCTGAGACTTGTTAATGATGGCAAGGTAACGTTGCGCGGCGGTGATGCTGCAGCAAAGCATCCTATTGTTTGTGACCAGAATCTTATTGATAGTATTGCTCGCACAGATGTGGAGATTCTGCGTATAGATAATGACCTGTTAGACATAATGATCACGTGGGATCAGTTACCTACCGGAGGTGATGTGCTTAAAAATATGCACAAAACCGATGATGGAAAGTCTGGCAGAACCCCAGTAGAGTGGATGCGTGATACCAGTGTGTTTAGCGTGGCTAAACTGCAATCAGGTGTTTTTAGTAAAGTGCCGATTGCTAATATTGAAGCCATGTTTGAGCGCATGGAGCGCATCACGACCGTAGCCGGGCAAGTGATAATTCAGCAAGGTGCGGTAGGGGATTATTATTACCTGGTGGAAAGCGGAGAGCTTCTGGTCAGTAAGGCTGATGGGGTTGGTGCGCTACCTATGGTAGTTGCCGAGCTTGCTGAAGGCAGTGCATTTGGTGAAGAGGCGCTGGTTTCTGACAATAAACGCAACGCTACCGTGACGATGAAAACAGATGGGCAGCTGCTGCGCTTAAATAAACGTAATTTTGTTGAGTTATTGAAAGAGCCGATGCTAACGCAGGTTAGCCGTGAGATTGCAGAGGCCAAGGTTGCTGACGGCGCCATTTGGGTAGATGCGCGACTCCCTTCTGAGTATCAATATGACCATATTGATGGGGCGATTAACCTGCCCCTGAATGAGATTAGATCAAAACTGTCAGGCTTAGATCGTAGCTCTACTTATGTGGTGTATTGCCAAACAGGGCGTCGCAGCTCGGCTGCGGCTTTTATATTGGCACAGCAGGGGCTTGATGTGGTAGTGCTGAAGGGTGGTACTAGAGTAGTTACGATTGGGTAGAGTTGTTTAGTTGGGCATTGTGAAGCGGGCTCTGATTCAATCGCCTCAGGGACCGGACATCTGTCGTGTTTTACCATGGCTGGCCAAGGTTTGTTGGTACTGTGTCTTTATGCAAAAAAAAGAGATCATGAAGATCTCTTTCTCTTACACTAAGATGTGCGAACATTGAACTGTTTGCACATCTAGCATTTACTATTTGATAGTAGCGAGATATTACGGAGCTATTGTGCAAGATCCGCTGCCTGCTTGGCAAGTGATGTTCCTGAGAAGGGCTGCGTTGCCACGTGTTTGTGGAATGTAGACTAGGGCTGTGTTGTTTGCATAGTCTGTTTGCACCATGGTAGGCGCTGTAGCGCAAGAAACTGTTGGTGCAGCAGCAGGGGCGCGGCCATCTGATGCATCGGCAACGGCAGTATTCATATAAGCTTTGGCTTCTGCCAGACAGGCGCCGTTAGCAGAGCGTTGTGTGTAATCACGGTAGGCAGGTAAGGCAACCGCAGCCAAAATGCCGATAATTGCAACTACAATCATCAACTCAATCAAGGTAAAACCTTTTTGTACTTGTTTCATTTTAGTTTCCTTTAGTAAAAATATTAAGTGTTTTCACACTATGTTTAAGAGTGCTGCTTGGTTTCTAATAAGCAACGGTTGTGCCAGTTTTTTAATAACTCTATGTGTAATTGTTATTTCTTAATGTTTTTAAATAGGCGTGTAGGGATTTAAGAGACATTTTTATAGATGATTATGATTGTAACAGTTTGTATTTAATATGATTTTTACTCTATTATCTTTTGATGTAAAGGTGTTTGATTCGTGTGCTGTAGTTTTATAGTTTCAGGCAATATTCTGATTGCGGTATCAATGAACAATAAAAAAGCGGAACTTTTAAGTTCCGCTTTTTTACATTTACTGACAATTTTTTGTATGTTCTACCGCGCAAACTGTCAAAAAAGGTCACGTAGCCATTGCATAAGTGACCATTTTGTTGAGGCTTCGTTTTGAGAACCTTCGCGGTTACTTACTTTGATGATTCAGCTGCCTTTTTAAGACCAGCTAAACCTGCATCGTAAATGCCATTGATTGCATTTAATGCAGTTTCATCATCTTGACCTGCTGGGATAGGTGGGTTTAGTTTGTATAAACGGTAGAAGCGACCAACCCATTGCACTGTAGATTCGCCTGGGTTTGCACCTTTTTTAACTACGATATATGAGTTGTAATCAGTCAATGGTAAGCCGCTTGAAACGATCTCATAGCGGATTTTCATGTCAGCGTCATCAGCGCCGCGTAGTTTTTCAAGAATGGTGCCGCCGTCTTTTAGGGTTAGCGTTCTAAATGTATCTTCACCTTTTTTCTCTAGTTTGGTGTTGGTCACCGCTGGGTGCCATTTTTGCATGTTGCCGAAGTCTTTTACTAATGCCCAAACTTTAGCAGGCTCAGCTTTGATTGTTACTGACTTATCAACCTTAAGTGGTGATGGGCCGTGTGCAGATGCTGTGATAGAAACAAAGCTTGTGGTTAAGCTAAGTGCGATTAACGCTAGGATTTTTTTCATTCATTTTTCTCCAAAGATCTCAATAATGAGAGGAACTGTTCAAAAACAACAATACATTATAAATTAGAATCTGAATTTATGAGAGCCTGAATCTGCAATAGTAAAGTGCTTTGTGCTGTATTCAACGCGGTGAATCTGGCTTGGTTGACAGCTGGTAGCGACTGCTTTGCTTTGTGATTGCGTACTGTGCGATTAAATTAGGGTTGTAGATTCAAAATAAATTGACCAAATGCGCGGCTTTTCTCGCCGGTGTTAATGGTTGTTAATAGCTGATTGGTCTTGGTGTCAATCACACTTACGTTGTTGCTGCCCCAGTTGGCTACATAGGCGCGATGGTTGGCGTAGTCGATGCTGATCCCCTCAGGCGTGCTGCCTACATTAATGGTAGTAATCACTCTTTTGCTGGCAATGTCCAATACGGTGACACTGTCGTCCTGCGTGTTGGTGACGTAGAGTGTTTTTTCATCTGCGCTAAATGCTGCGCAATAGGGGTGGTAACCCACCTTCATGTTTTCTATGCTGCTGTTCTCGGTATTGATGATACTGACGGTGTCATCTTGTACATTGACGCTGGCTAGTAATTTGCCTGAGCTGCTTAATGCGATACCAAACGGATGTTTGCCGACCTGGATTCTATGATTTAGTGTAAGCGCCTCGGCATCAATCACAGCAATGTCGTTGCTGTCCCGATTGGTGATATACAGCGTTTTATTGTTAGGGCTTACCGCAAGGCCGGCAGGTGCCTCACCTATACTTAACTCTCGCACGGTTTTGGTGTTGGCGGTGCTGATTGCGAGTACGCGATTGTTGAACCAATCTGCTGCGTAAAGTGTTTTCTCGTCAGGTGAGATTGCTAGCCCAACCGGTGAGCCGTTGACTTTGATGGTGTCAATCAATGTGTTGTTTTGTGTGTTGATGACGGAAATGTCTTGGCTCTCAACGTTGGAAATATAAGCGCGCTTTAGTTGCGGCGCTACCGCAACGCCGACCGGTGCTTTTCCTACACGAATCGTATGGGTGACTTGATTGCTGTGTGTGTTAATCACAGACACGGTGTCTGCACCTTGATTGGTAATGTAGGCGTAATGCTGGCTATTGCCTTTGTTGGAATTTACACCTGTGGAGCAAGACAGAATGGCTATGACTAAGCCACTAAGTAGGATGTAGCTGCTGATTTTGCTGGGATTGAATTTGTTTGGTTTCATTACTTTGAAGATTAATTGACTATCGGGCAAATGGTTGCTTTCAATAATGCTGGAAATATGAAAAAATTGCATCATATTTTATAACAGTATTATTTAGGCAGTTTATGCTATGTTAGATCGTGACGGGTTTCGCCCGAATGTCGGCATTATTCTATGTAATGCCAACAATCAGGTTTTTTGGGGTAAGCGTATCCGTGAGCATGCTTGGCAGTTTCCGCAAGGTGGGATTAACTATGGCGAGAGTCCAGAGCAAGCGATGTATCGCGAGCTAATGGAGGAGGTGGGTCTAAAACCTGAGCATGTGAAGATTTTAGGCCGTACCAAGGATTGGCTGCGCTATGAAGTTCCAACCAGCTGGGTTAAGCGTGAATGGCGAGGTAGTTACCGTGGACAAAAGCAAATCTGGTATTTGCTGCGTTTGATGGGGCGTGACAGTGATGTTTCGCTGAGAGCAACTAGCCACCCGGAGTTTGATGCTTGGCGCTGGAATGACTACTGGGTGCCACTGGAGGACGTGATTGAGTTTAAGCGTGCGGTATATGAGGCGGCGCTGAATGAGCTAGCTCCGAATTTATATCATCATAAAGGTGCGCATAAGTAACTGCGGCGGGTAAGTGTTGCTGCGTGCAGCATTTAGGATGTTTCTTAGCGCGGTGCACAGGGGGTGTACTGTCGTTTTATAGTTTTATCGCCCTGTTGTTCAGTTTTTGTTTATCAGGCCGATTCTCTAGAAAATATAGCTAGAGAATCGGCTTGTGTCTTAATTGCCCATGAGTTCGCCCAGCTTGATGGATTGCGCTGGCTGCCATGCGGTGTTGAATGTTAGCGTATCTTTTTGAAATAGCATTACTACGGTAGAGCCTAGTAAGAATCTTCCCATTTCCTCGCCTTGTTTTAAGGTGATATTCTTGTCGGCGTACGTCCAGGTTTTAATCGTCCCTATGCGTGGTGGGTTGATGATTCCGTCAACTGCATCGTGCCACACCGTTGCCATGCTGCCCACAATGGTTGCGCCAACTAACACCAAAACAAAGTTGCCGTGCTGTTCCGATTTGAACTCACAAACTACGCGCTCATTGCGTGCAAATAAGCCGGGTACGCCTTGAGCAGTGGTTGGGTTGACCGAGAATAAGTCACCAGGAACATAGGTCATCTTCATTAAGCGGCCATCGCATGGCATATGGATGCGGTGATAGTCTTTGGGGCTTAAATAAAGGCAGGCAAATAAGCCGTTTTCATATTGCTTGGCTGTATTTACGTCGCCACCAACTAGTGCTGTGGTGGTGTAGCTGTGGCCTTTGGCTTGAAAAATCTGGTCTTGTTCAATGTTGCCAAATTGGCTAATTGCGCCATCCACCGGGCAGATAAACTTTGCGTTAGCTAATGGTCTGGCATTAGGCGCTAGCGGGCGCGTGAAAAATGCATTAAAACTTTGGTAGGAAGCAACGTCCGGTTTGGCAGCCTCGTTCATGTTGACGTTGTAACGTTTAATAAACCAGCGAATCACGGCAGTTGTTACTTTGCCGCCCTTTAGATGGGCGAGTTTCCCGGCAAGCGCAGTTATTGCCTGCTTAGGTAATATGTATTGTGTGAGTACTGTTATGTTGGTTTGCACGATAATTCCAATGGTCGTTATTTTTATTGTTAACTCAATTTATAGTAAGCACAACTCTAAGTATGCGTATAACGGTAATTAGAGTGGGCTTACTCAACTCTAATAAAAAAGGGCAAATCGTTAAACGTTTTGCCCTTTTGACTTAATCTAATTTAAGTTAATGTAAATTAGACTTAGTTTTTAGATTGGTCAACCAACTTGTTTTTAGCAATCCAAGGCATCATTGCGCGCAATTGGCCGCCAACTTGCTCGATTGGGTGAGCAGCGTTCAAGCGACGACGTGCAGTCATCTCTGGATAGTTAGTACGGCCTTCTAAGATGAAGCGTTTAGCGTATTCACCGTTTTGGATGTTATTTAAAGCTTCTTTCATTGCCCAACGTGATTCGTCATTGATCACTTGTGGACCAGTTACGTATTCACCGTATTCAGCGTTGTTTGAGATTGAGTAGTTCATGTTCGCGATGCCGCCTTCGTACATCAAGTCCACGATCAATTTCAACTCGTGCAAGCATTCGAAGTATGCCATCTCAGGAGCGTAACCAGCTTCTACCAATGTTTCAAAACCAGCTTTAACCAACTCAACAGCGCCGCCACATAGCACAGCTTGTTCGCCGAACAAGTCTGTTTCTGTTTCTTCACGGAAGTCAGTTTC
>NZ_CAMLGS010000056.1 GCF_946479685.1 uncultured Methylotenera sp. | reverse complement strand
CCAGCTGGCATAAAGCTTGATAGGCGTGCAGACGAAGTAGCTTCAGCTTTTGCTGTTGCATCTTTTAAAGCAATGACTAATAAGTCTTCCAAGGTTTCTTTGTCATCCATCACGCTGTCATCTAAAGTCACGCGTTTTACTTCGTTTTTACAGGACATCTGTACCTTAACCAAACCGTTGGCCGCGATGCCTTCAACGTCAATGTTTGCAAGCTCTTCTTGTGCCTTTTGCATATTAGCTTGCATTTGCTGGGCTTGCTTCATTAAATTGCCCATGCCACCTTTCATCATCATTGTTCTCCTTAATTTGGTTAAATTGGTTTGATACTGTTCGGTATGATAGTTGCACCGAAATCATCAATTAGCGCCTGCACAAAGCTATCTTCCTCAATGGCAGTTTCGGCGTTAGCTTGAGCTTGCGCTTTTTCTTGGGAAATTTGTTTGGCAGGGGTGTTGCCGGTGCCGCCAATCCCAAATTGCAGTTTAATTTTTCTATCAAAATGCTGCGAGATGGCGGTTGTTAGTTTTTCTTGATAATTGGCGGAAACCAAGTGTTTTTGGTTTTCTGGTACGTTAAGCGTAATGCTGTCTTCGTCATAAGCCACTAATTCACAGTGCTTGGCTAACTCTCTGGCTAGGCCAAGTTTTAGCGCGTCGACTAAAGCGCGCCAGTTGCCATTAAAGCTGGTACCGCTCGTGCGGGGGGCGGCTACTGCATCTTCCATCGGTGTAGCTATAGTGTTGTCATCTATAGCGTTGTCAGCTATTGTGCTGGCGGCAGGTGCCGATTCAGTAACGGCGACGGTTGCCGTTTTAATCGCACTTTCAACAGGAAGGATTGCCGCGGTGGCAACTGCAGCTCGCGCATTATTAACTGGAGCGGCTGGTTTGGCTTTCTGAGTACTGTTCTCGCTGGGCGTAAATGCCAGCATGCGTAACATGCTCATGGTAAAGCCGGCAAACTCATCCGGTGCTAAGCCTAAATCACGGCGGCCTAATAAAGCAATTTGATAATACAACTGTAAAGTTTCTGCTGGAATTTTTTGAGCTAGGCTGAACAGCGCTTCACGTTCTGGGAGGTCGTTTGCAACACTCTCAGGCACTGTTTGCGCAACGGCGATTTGATGTAGCAGTTGTGCGAAATCATTTAGGGCAGCATCGAATGAAATGCTGCGTTCTTCCATAGCTTTGGCCTGATTAATCAGGCTGTTACCGTCATTGGTCAGCAGGGCATCCAATAATTGGTATAAGTAGCTTTGATCAATGGCACCCAGCATGGCGCGCACTTCTGACTCGTGCACGGTTTGGCCGCCATAAGCAATGGCTTGGTCTGTTAGTGACAGCGCATCACGCATGCTGCCTGCAGCTGCGCGTGAAATTAAGTGTAGTGCAGTTGGTTCAAACGCAATATTTTCTTGCGTCAGAATGTTTTGCAGGTGGCTGGTAATAGAGGTGCCGGCCATCTGACGCAGATTAAACTGCAAGCAGCGCGATAATACGGTGACCGGTACTTTTTGTGGGTCGGTAGTCGCTAGAATGAATTTGACATGTGCAGGTGGCTCTTCCAGCGTTTTTAGCATGGCATTAAAGGCACTTTTTGACAGCATGTGTACTTCATCGATGATGTACACCTTGAAACGGCCAGCCGTTGGTGCATATTGTGCATTGTCGAGCAAATCACGCATGGCATCTACCTGCGTGTTACTTGCTGCATCCACCTCGATTAAATCTACAAAACGGCCTTTATCAATTTCGGTACAGGCATTGCAAACGCCACATGGCTTTGCGGTGATGCCAGTTTCGCAATTGAGGGATTTTGCCAGTATGCGCGCTAATGTAGTTTTACCCACACCGCGTGTGCCGGTAAATAAGTAGGCGTGGTGTAAACGATTTTGTTCAAGAGCATTGGTGAGCGCACGTACGACGTGATCCTGACCGACCAACGTTTCAAACGATTTTGGGCGCCATTTACGCGCTAGCACTTGATATGACATAACCTAAACTTTAGCTGAAAATTGTATTTTCGTCTTTAAATTATTAGGAGGTTCTTTGGCTGGTAAACTGTGCTTGAGCTAAAGAAAAGAAGAGGCGAGCCTTTGCCCCGGCACTTGCTTAATAGTTGTGGCTGCTTGCTTCCGCACCTGACCAGGTTGGCTACTTCACAATGCGGGGAGGCCCGCCGGACGTAATTTTACAATACTTTGCCGAATTTACGTTAGTGCTTTGTTGATATTTATTTGGCTGGTGCTGATTTTGCTGTGCCAGCTTTTATCGGCTTATCGTACCAGCCTCATATTGCGCAATATTTTGCACTTCGTTTGATTCATCAATAAAAGCATTTTTGATTGCGATAACTTCGCCAAAGTCAGTGAGAAATGCCTCTACGCAAGCTGGGTCAAAGTGTTTACCACTGTCATCTCTTAGCAGTTGGCATGCATCTTCAATAGACCAGGCTTTTTTGTAAGGGCGTGCAGAGGTGAGCGCATCAAATACATCCGCAACTGCCACTATGCGGCCAAAGAGTGGGATATTTTCACCGGTTAGCCCATGTGGATAGCCGCTGCCATCATATTTTTCATGATGTGTCAGTGCGATTTCGGCTGCGACTTTAAGCAAGGGAGAACTGCTGGTGCTGAGTAGTTCATAGCCAATGAGTGCGTGCTGCTGCATGATGGCATACTCTGACGGTGTGAGGCGGCCAGTTTTAAGCAAAACAGCATCAGGGATGCCTACTTTACCGATATCGTGCATAGGCGCGGCTTCTAACAGTAATTCCTGTTCTTGTACTGATAGCCCAAGCACATGGGCGATATGCTTGGAGTAATGTGCCATGCGCTGAATATGGGCGCCTGTTTCCGGATCGCGATATTCCACAGCTTTGGCTAAGCAGAATATGGTTTCGCGTTCCTGATCTTTAACTTTTCTGGTTTCCTTGCGGATCTCTTCGGTGAGCCATGCTGCATGGTCGGTCAGTTGCTTTTGACTTTGGCGTAAAGCCAGCATGTTTCTGGCGCGGGTAATAAACTCAATATTATCTAGCGGCTTGCTCAGAAAGTCGGTTACGCCGCTGCTAAATGCTTTTTGACGGATAGATGTATCGTTGTTGGCAGTTACCATCAGCACAGGAATAGTGGCGTGATTGACGAAGCCCCTGAACTGCTGCATAAACTGAATGCCATCCATTTCGCGCATGGCATAATTGACTACCACCAAATCTGGTTCATTATCTCTACACCAAAGCAGCGCCTTAGCCGGATTGGTAAACGCAATGGCCTCATATTCTGGAATCTTTTTAATGAGGTGCTTCAGTTGCGTGATATTGAGTTCAGTGTTGTCAATTAATAATATGCGCATGCTTGTTGTTAGTCATTGATTAAAACACCTCGTCATTATGGCTCAAAATAGAGGTGCAAGCACAGAGCGTTGCTACAATTTTCACAGAGCATTATGTCGTGAGATTTTAAGCTGGGCTTTACTGCTAGCGCGTTGGGTAGTTATTGTAGCGCTTGCATAAGCACTTAACTGTATAATGGATTTAACGATTAAGAGCGCTTGTGGTGATGCTGTATTTAATAACTTATTGAAAATATAAGGTTTAACAAATGACTGTTTCAGCTAAGCTGCCTCTCACATCTCTGCCGATATTTCTAAATGACAGCTCGCCGCTATTAAATGAGTTGCTGCATGCGGTTGCAGATGAAATTTACCTGCTGGATGCTACAGACATGCAGATGGTGTACGCCAATGCCAGTGCCTTAAATAATAGCGGTTGCGATTTGGCCGGTCTGCAGAAGCAACCGTTATCCGACCTGCTGGGCGTTAGTCAGGCGACCTTGCAAGCTCATTTGCAAGCGCATCGCAATGAGTCTAAATTTTTACGTTTAATGCAGGATCAAGCGCCCGTTATCGGCCGTATTAGCCATGAGTTGCTGCGCGTTAAAATCATTAGCGTAGCGCAATCTCCTTTTTTACTATTGATTAAAAGTGACCTTGCCCCGATTTCAGGCAGCGATTGTCATGATTGTGAGCACGCTTTCAATCAAGTGCTGATGGATAGTGAGTCTAGAGTAGAGGCGATAATCTCCAATACACCAGGCTTGGTGTTCCAGTTGCAGCTCGATACGCGCGGCGATATTGTGTTTACTTATCTAAGCGATGGCTGTAAGGCATTACTAGGGTTTAATGCTGCCGATCTGATGCAGCAATCAAAATTGTTTTTTGCCATGATGAATGCCAGAAGCAAAGCTTCGTTAAGAAAGCGTTTGGTTTCGTCTGCTGATACGTTGACCCAGCTGGATTGGGAGGGCAGGGTATGGATTAATGATTGGCAGGATCATAAATGGGTGAATCTGCGTGCCATTCCCAAGGTGCTGCCTGATGGCGTGGTGCAGTGGGTGGGGATTATGATTAATATCACCCAAAGTAAAAATGAGAAGCTGGAGTTGCAAGAGTCCCGCCATGAGCTGGCGCAATTAACTGCGCATATGAACCAGATTAAAGAACTGGAGCGTACTAGAATTGCGCGGGAAATTCACGATGACTTGGGCGGTAATTTAACGGCGATTAAAATAGGCCTGACTTCGATTATTAATCGCCTGGCTACTGGGCTGACGGTATCGCTTGAGCAGGCCAAGGGTTTGGAGTCTATTGTCGATAATACCTTTGAGGCCATTCATAAAATATCGAGTGATTTAAGGCCAAATATCCTGGATTTAGGGATTGTGGCGGCACTGGAGTGGCAAGCGAAAGAGTTCGAAAAACAGGTGGGTGTATCGTGCACTTTTACTACGAATCAGGCTGATATTGTAGTGACGCCAGACCAGGCCATTACCTTATTTAGAATCTGTCAGGAGTCGATGTCCAATATTGCTAAACATGCCAATGCCAGCTTAGTGCATGTAGATTTGAGTTTGCATTATGATGAAATAATCATGAAAATTAGTGATAATGGTATCGGTATCAATACTGCCGATACTTATAAGCCTAACTCCTTTGGTTTAAGAGGCATGCAAGAGCGTGTTGCTGCTTTGTATGGCAGTTTTGACATTGAGCAATTGGCCGGTCAGGGTACGGTGATTGCGGTTACTTTACCTATAGAGTAGTGTGGATATGTAGATGTTGCAGCGAGTGTTGGAGTGCTGTGAAAAAATGAAACGATGGTGTGAATGATGAGTAAAAAACCTAAAATAAAAGTCATTATCGCAGATGATCATGCCATTTTACGGGCAGGGCTTAAGCAGATTCTGTCAGAAACCGAGGACATCTTGGTGATTGCAGAAGCGCAAAATGCTAATGAAGCTATTAAGTTGGGTTCGCAGCCTGAGGCGGATGTTTTATTGCTGGATATTTCCTTGCCAGATAGAAGCGGTATGGAGGCACTCAAGTATATCAAGCGTGAGAATAGCCATATTGCCGTGCTGATGCTGTCTATGCACCGTGAAGATGAATACGCCATCCGTGCCTTAAAGTCCGGCGCAGCTGGCTATTTGTGTAAACAAAGCGCGTCATCAGAGTTGGTAAACGCCATTCAGACCGTGGCGAGGGGTAAAAAATACATTACTCCAGAGGTGGCGGAGATTCTGGCGAACCAGATTGGCCGAGATGACCAAAAAGCGCCGCATGAATTACTTTCAGATCGTGAATACCAGACCTTTATCATGATTGCTTCCGGGCTATCAGTGACAGATGTGGCAAATAAACTTTCGCTTTCAGTCAAAACGGTGAGTATGTATCGCGCACGGCTGCTTGAGAAAATGCAGCTTAAACATAACGCAGAATTAACCCATTACGCCTTTAAGCATAATTTAGTCAGCTAGTGTGTGTTGAGGCTGCTTGGCTTGATATTCATCAAAATAAGCTGCTTTTGTATATTTGTTTTGGGCATTAAGTGTGTGCTGGCTTCAGAATAATGTCATTATCTAAAACTAGCGGTAATCACATGTTATATTGCTACTTGCTCGTTAAACTATGGCTGAAATAGGGTAATGGTTAAAACTAAAAATAATACAAATCCTGCTTTAGATGAAATGAACGCCTTATTGGCGTTGTTCAATCAAAGAAAACTCCCGGAAGCCTTGGCATTAGCCTTATCTATGGTCAAACAATACCCTAAGCATGGGTTTGGCTGGAAGGTGCTGGGTGCTATTTATCAAAATCAGGGCACAGCGGATTTGGCACTGCAGGCATTGAAAAATGCAGCACAATTTTTAGCAGATGACTATGAGGTGCAATATAACCTGGGCAATTGTTTTTACGACCAGCAGCAGTTAGAGGCGGCGGTTAATTGTTACCAAAAGGCGATTCAACTTAACCCTGGCTTTGCGCAAGCGTATTACAACCTAGGCAATGCCTTTAAAAATCAGGAGTTATTAGAGCAAGCTGAGCTGAGCTATAAAAACGCATTGCGTTTTGATGCAAAAAATATCTGGATTTTTGATAACTTAGCGCATGTGCTGTACGAACAGAGCCGCTTTGCAGAGGCAAAGGCTTTTTATGAGCAAGCGTTAGCTATACAGCCGGATTTTGTCGCCGCGCATATTGGCTTGGCTGCTGTGGCTAAAGCATTAGGGAGTCTGCAAGAGGCAGAAGACGGTTTTAATCAGGCGATTGCAATAGGTGCTGAGTTTGAGGCCTATAGTAACTTGGCAGATTTGTTACACGCGGATGGGAGAGTGGCTGAAGCTGAGGCTTGCCTACAGGCAGGAATGGCAGCAAACCCGCAATCGGTGGATGCCTACGTCAAAATGGCGGTGTTTTTAAGGACACTAGGTCGTATACCAGAGTCTATCCCTTATTTTGCCCAAGCATTATCTATAGACCCAACACGCAAAGACGTACACGTTGACCTTGGTTTGGCCAAAGCAGAGCAAGGTTTTTTTTCTGAAGCTGAGTTGTGTTATCGCCGCGCAATAGAACTCGCGTCAGATTACTGGTTAGCCTATAACAATTTAGGCTTAGCTTTACACCGCATGGAGCGTTACCAAGAGGCCGAGCAAGCATTTGATCAGGCCATTAAATTGCACCCTGAGGAGGCGCTACTTTACAGTAACTTAGGCTTAACATTAGCTGCGCAAGGGCAGATTAAAAAAGCGGAAGCATCGCTCCTGAAAGCGATTGAAATCCTGCCTGAGTATGTGAATGCGCATATCAATTTGTGTACTAATTACATTGCGCAAGGTCGCTTGGATGAAGCCGAGCAAGAGTGCTTTGAAGCACTGAAATACGACCCCGCCTCTAATAAAGCCAGAAGTAATTTACTGTTTGCGTTGAATTACTCTGGACACCATAGTGCAGAGTATCGCTTGCAGCAAGCCATAGAGTTTGACAGGATGGTGACCGGCAAAGTGGCGCAGCCATATACTACTTGGCAATCAGGAGAAAATGGTCGCAGGCTACGCATAGGCTTGATGTCTGGGGACCTGCGTCAGCACCCGGTGGCCTACTTTTTGGAGCATTGGGTACGCAATATTGATTTCTCCAAGTTTGAGCTGACCGCCTATTTAACCGATATTCGTGAAGATGCGTTTACCGGACGCCTGAAACCAAATTTCGCACATTGGAAGTCGTTAGTAGGCATGACAGACGAAGCGGCGGCTGAGCTAATTCATAATGATGGCGTCGATATTTTATTTGACCTTTCCGGGCATACCTCGGGCAATCGCCTGCAGATACTTGCTTGGAAACCAGCGCCTATTCAAGTGAGCTGGCTGGGTTATTTTGCCACTACGGGCATGAAGGCGCTGGATTACTTTATTGCAGATGAAGTTGGCGTACCTGCTGAGCACCAGCAACATTTTGTAGAAAAAATTAAATACGTGCCGGATACTAGGCTGTGTTTTACTGCACCGCATGTTGCGGTCAATGTATCGGCTTTACCTGCACTTACCCGTGGCTATATTACTTTTGCCAGCTTCCAAACCTTAGCGAAAGCTGGGGATGACGTGCTGGCGTTATGGGCGGAGGTGATGCGTGCGTTGCCTGATTCCAGATTGCGTTGGCAATGCAAGTCGTTTGGCGATGTGAATGTGGTGGCGAATATGGTTGCTAAGTTTGCCAAGTTGGGGATAGATGCCGCTAGATTGACCTTGCTAGGCTCGGTCTCGCGTGAAGACTATTTTGCCTCGCATCACGATGTAGACCTTATCTTGGATACATTCCCCTATCCGGGTGGCACCACGACTTGTGAGGCGCTATGGATGGGGGTTCCTACGTTGACACTGGCTGGCGATAGTTTAATCGCAAGGCAGGGCGCCAGCATGCTAACCGCTGCTGGCCTTGCAGACTGGGTGGCAGAAACTAAAGCAGAATACCTAGAAAAAGCGCTAGAACACTGCAGTGATTTAAAACAGTTGTCTGATTTAAGGGCAGGGCTCCGGGCGCAGGTGTTGGCCTCGCCATTGTTTGATGCAGAGCGTTTTGCCATGAATATGGAAGCGGCAATGCTGGAAATGTGGCGTACATACACAGATAAATTAGGGAGTGACATGCTGTCGATACCTGAGGGCATTACATCGCAAGCTAGTGATAGCCAGAAACGTTATGTGCAGATTATCAGC
>NZ_CAMLGS010000055.1 GCF_946479685.1 uncultured Methylotenera sp. | reverse complement strand
CGCGCATACAAGTAGGCATAGATGATTCTGCGTGACTACATTGAATTACGTTTTAAATCTAACAATCCACAACATTAATTTGTTCGGACAGGCGGATAAAGCGCTCTACTGGCGTTACCCAAACAATGCCGTCGCCAACTTGGCCGGTATGGCCGATTTCTACTATGGTTTGCAATATGCCTTCCAGCAAATCATCGCTCACCACCATGACTATCATCACTTTCGGGCTGTAGTCTGTTAGCTCTTCGCGTATGCCTTGTTCCGGTTTGGCCAGGTGATGGCCGCAGCCATCCACCTTGCTCACCGTCATGCCCGGAAAACCCTTGATATTGCGCAGGGAGGAGCGGATTTTAGCCAAGCGATGCGGTTGTATTACTGCTCTGATTTCTTTCATTACACAATCCCTTTCAACGATTGGTTAAGCTTCAATTTTAGCTTCTTCAAAAATGCGATATAGCGTCGGCAATACCACCAAGGTCAGTAGCGTGGAGCTGATTAGGCCGCCAATTACCACGATAGCCAAGGGGCGCTGTATTTCTGAGCCTGGGCCAGTGGCAAATAAGAACGGTACCAAGGCTAGCATCGCCACGGTAGCGGTCATCATCACCGGTCTAAACCGTTGCTGACAGCCTTCGATAATAGCTTCCATCTGGCTTTTGCCTTCCTCACGCAGTGAGCGGATGTAAGACACCAGCACCACGCCGTTCAGCACCGCGATACCCCACAGCGCAATAAAGCCTACCGAAGCCGGCACCGATAGGTATTCGCCGGTAACAAGCAGCGCGAACACGCCACCGATCGAGGCAAACGGCAAGATCATAATGATCATGGTGGCAAAGCGAATCGAGTTAAACAGCAGGAATAGCAGGAAGAAAATAGCTGCTACTGTCACCGGTACGATAATCATCAGGTGATTGAGCGCACGCTCCATGTTTTGGAACTGACCGCCATATTCTAGGTAATAGCCGTCCGGCAGTTTAACTTTGTCGGTCAGCACCTTCTGCAGCTCCGCCACAAAGCCGCCCAAGTCACGGTCCTTCACGTTAATCGCTACCACGATGCGGCGTTTACCCAGCTCACGGCTAATCTGTGCAGGGCCATCCTTGATTTCGATTTTAGCTAAATCTCGGAGTGCCACGCGCGAGCCGTTAGGCGAGGTAACGAGAATATTGCCGATAGATTCTACGTTATTCCTGAAGCTATCCGGGAAACGCACCGCAGCGGAGAAGCGGCGTTGCCCTTCATAGATATCTGTGGCAATTTTGCCGCCTATCGCGGTTTCAATAATATCGTGAATATCCGAGGCGTTAATGCCTTGGCGCGCAATGGCCTGGCGGTTCACCGTGATATTCAGGTATTGCTGCCCGGATATTTTCTCTACACGTAAATCCACAGCACCGGGGATGGCGCCGGCGATTTTCACAATCTCCTCGGCTTTACTTTTGAGCTTGCCCATGTCGTCGCCAAATATCTTAACCGCAACATCCGAGCGCACACCAGTGAGCAGTTCATCCACGCGGTCTGAAATAGGCTGCGCCATCACGATTTGCACGCCAGGCAGGCCTTCAGTCAGCACCTCGGTCATTTTGTCCGCAATGTCGTCCTGAGTCCAACCCTCTGGCCATTCACTGCGAGGCTTGAGGCTGATAATCGGCGTAGATTCATTCTGCGCTTGCGGGTCTGCCGGGCTTTCGCCACGACCGATCCCTGACATGGCAGATTTCACCCCTGGTACTTTTTCCATGATTAAGCGCATGGCCTCATTTTCCATCTTGATGGATTCTTCAAGTGAAATGTTAGGCACACGGTTAATGCCAGGCACGATAGAGCCCTCTTTCATTTCTGGAATAAACGAGGTACCCAGCAATGGCACCACCAACAGCGCCGCAACAAAGATGCCGGTGGCGCCGGCGATGGTTTTTTTATCGTTGACCAATACCCAGTTCAACATCTTGATATAGGGTTTTTTGATAAATTGGATAAATTTTGTATCTTCGCCCGAACCGCCCTTCAGGATGTAAGAGCACAGCACGGGTGATAGCGTTAATGAAATAATCAACGATACAAACAGAGCAATGGCAATGGTGAGCGCTAATGGCGCAAACATCTTGCCTTCCATGCCTTGCAGCGTCATCAGTGGTAAAAACACCAGGATGATAATGCCCACACCAAACAGCACAGGTGTGGCTACCTCGGCCGCTGCTTCTAGTACGACGCGGATTTTACTTTCACCTTGTCTATGTCCCAGATGGTGGAACGCGTTTTCTACCACCACTACCGAGCCATCCACCATCAGGCCGATGGCAATGGCGAGGCCGCCCAGTGACATCAGGTTGGCAGAAATGTCGTAATGGTTCATGGCCATAAAGGTGATGAGCGGTGTCAGAATCAAGGTCGCCACCACAATCACGCTAGAGCGCACGTCGCCCAAGAACAGGAACAGTATCAGCACCACTAAAATAATGCCTTCTACCAGCACCTTGCTCACGGTAAACAGTGCTGCATCCACCAGCTCGCTACGGTCATAGTACGGTACGATTTGTAGGCCGTCAGGCAGCATGCCCTTGGTGTTAATTTCTGCCACCCGCTCTTTAACGCGGCTGACCACTTCCTTGGCGTTGCCGCCACGCATCATAATTACAATGCCGCCTACAGATTCGGTGTAGCCGTTTTTCATTACTGCACCCACGCGTACTTCGTGGCCTAATTTCACTTCAGCCACATCGCGCATAAATACCGGTACGCCGCTTTGCTCTTTCAGTACGATATTGCGAATATCGTCCAGGCTTTCGATCAGACCCACACCGCGTATCAGGTACTGCTCTGCAAACTGCGGCAATACACCGCCACCACTGTTGGCGTTGTTTTTAGCTAATGCTGAGTAGATGTCCTGTAATTTCAGGCCGTAGTGATTCATGCGGTCTGGGTTTACCAATGCCTGGTACTGCTTGACATAGCCACCCTGCGAGTTGATTTCTGCCACGCCAGGAATACCGCGTAGCAATGGACGCACGATCCAGTCCTGAATCGAGCGTCGCTCTGTCAGCTCTTCTGCACTTAACTTGGTTTCACCGTCTGCCGGGTTGTCCAGCGTGTATTGGTAAATTTCGCCCAAGCCGGTAGCCACAGGCCCTAAAATCGGGGTGACGCCTTGCGGCATTTTATCCATCACCTCCATCAGCCGTTCCATCACCAGCTGGCGTGCGAAATAGACATCGGTATTGTCAGTAAACACCAGCGTAATCAGCGATAGCCCGTTACGGTTGAGCGAGCGCATTTCGGTCAGGCCGGGCAAGCCGGTCATACCAATTTCTAAGGGTACGGTGATAAAGCGTTCTACTTCTTCCGGTGATTTACCGGTAGCTTGGGTGGCAATCTGTACCTGTACGTTGGTCACATCCGGAAAGGCATCTACCGATAACTTTTGTAATGCAAACACGCCGGCCATCATCAGTGCCACCGCGATGACCAGCACGATCAGGCGCTGCTTGAGCGCCGAGCGAATTAGAGATTCAATCATGCTTTACTCCAATTCTTTAATTTTACGTTCGTTATTTACATGGAACGCGCCGTCATTAACCACAACTTCACCTTCAGAAATACCATTGGTGATGGTCACCATGTCCATGTATTCTGGCCCTAGCTCTACTTCACGCAGGCGGAATTTATTAGGTGCAAGCTGTACGTAAACATAGGTTTTGTCATTTTCACGCACTACGCTTTGTAACGGCAGCGCTAGTTTGGCCACAGGGCTAGATTTAATCAGCATAGAAACCAGCATATCCGGTTTGATTTCACGGTCGCTGTTCTGGATATCGCAGCGTACGGTCACGGTTCTGGTTTCCGGGTTAACCACGTCGCCTTCATAAATCAGTTTTGCCTTATATTGCTTGTTGTGTAGGGCCGGAATCTCCACCAGCACTTCTTCACCAATCTGTATCAGGTCAATCTGCTGTTCCGGCACTTCGGCTACCACCCATACATGGGATAGATCGGCAATGATAAAGAGCTCCTCGGCTGGCTGTACCACTTGCCCCAGGTTCACCTTGCGGCTAATCACGTTACCGCTAATGCGTGATACCACATTGCTGTAAGAGTGGATCTGGCCGGATTTAGATAATTTATCGATGGCTTTTTCACTCATGCCCAGTACGATTAACTGGTCGCGAGCCGCGTTTAAGTCAGCCTGCGCTGCGCTTAATTCAGCTTCGCGGCGTTGCAACTCAGCCGAGCCGATGACATCTGCCTCTTGCAGCAGTTTGGCACGCTGTACCGCTTTGGTTTGCAGCCCGATCTGCTGTGCGGCTTTAATATAAACCAGCTGACTTTGTGCTAGCTCGGTACTGTTTAAGGTGGCGAGCACTTGGCCGTTGCTGACTTTTTGGCCTAGCGTGGCTTCAATGTCTTTCACCCTGCCGGTCACTGAGGCGCCAATTCGCGCCATGCGCTGTTCATCAACCTGTATGGTGCCAGGCAAGCGCATGGTGTCGCGCATATCAATTTTGCCTGTGCTATGCAGCGTGACTTGTTTAGCCAGTTGGTTGCTGATTTCAACAATATCTACATCCTTGGCTTTTTCTTGCACTGGGGCTATCTCTTCTTTTGCAGAACAGCCGCTTAACATGATGCCTGCCATGCAGCAGGCCAGTAACGCATTTTTGCTAAAGAAACGATGTTTTGTAATAGGTTGAGCAGTCATTATGGTTTTACCTCCAAAAGTTCATAACCAAGCAAGCGTTCTATGGTGAGCATGGCGTTGATGTATTCGTAGCGCGCTGATAAATAGTCTTTTTTTACGGCGCGTTTGGTGCGTTGCGCATCTAGGTAATCCAGAATTCCGCGTTCGCCAAAGCGGTAAGCAGCTTCTGCTACTTTGAGTACAGATTCAGCTTGCTCCAGCAAGCCATCTTCAAATGCAGAGACTTGCTGTTGTGCAATCAGGTAACGCTGATACGCTGATTCAATATCGCGTTGAATCGTGAGCTCGCGGTCACTGAGTACGGCTTGCGCTTCTTTAAGCTCAGCCGCAGCATGGGCGATAGGACCACTGCGTTTGTCCCAAACCGGGATAGGAATCGCCACGCCAATGCGGAACTGGCGTAAGTCCGGATCCTGCTCCACCCCAGCTTTCAAGCTGAGCCCAGGGTTACGTAGCTCATCTTGTAAACGCAAGTTTGCCTCTGAGGTTTTAATTGCAGCGCGGATTTGCTTCAGCTGTGGTGAGTCGTGCATCTGCTCGCGCAAGGTGTTGATCTGCGGCAGGCTGCTGCTAACTGGTAGTTCACCCACCAAGGTGAAGTCTTCAGGAATGGCAGCGCTGACTAAGCCTCTTAGGTAAGCCTTGCCCTCCATCACGCGGGTTTTTGCTGATTGATAATCTCGCTCGGCGGCTAGTGCTTCAGTGTTGGCTTTAATCAGTTCGTACTTGGGGGACTCGCCCACTTCTACTCTTAATTTCACGCGCTCACGAATGTCTTTTAATAATTTATAGTCGGCTTCGGTCAGGCTGAGAAAAGCCTCACGCTGCAGCACATCATAAAAAGCGCTTTTGACCCGGGTGATTAATTCTCGTTTGGTGACTTCTGTGCTCAGTGAGGCTACTGCAATGTTGTGCTCTGCCACATTGATTTTGGCATGGCGCACACTGGGGTAATCTAGGGGCTGTGAGATGCCCACCACCCAGCTACCGCTAGAGCCTTGGCCGCCCGGTGTTCTGTAGCGTGTGGGGCCACCTTGCAGTTCAAACTCTGGGTTGGCATAAGTTTTAGCAGTGACGACCGAAGCCGAAGCTGCATCCTCACGCGCTTTGTAAATATTAAGTAACGGGTTTTGCTCGGCGGCAATACTAATAATTTGATTGATTGAGTAATTGGGGGCGGCAGTTGCCGTGAAACTAGCAGCGATACCACCCAACAACATAAATGTTAAAGCTATAGTTCGGGGCGCCGTTGCCCTCGAACTTGCACCAAATGCAGGCATGTGTTCTTTTCCTTTTGTGATGGGAGTACACGCAACGACCAGTGTAAACCTGCTACAGGCCATCGTTGGCCTATAGCTTACGAACTAGTTGAGCGTGAAGGTTTTTTGCAAATGCCAACCTCAAGTGATTGGCAAGCAAGAGTTAAGCCAGAGCGTGGCTTAGGAGGGGAGGTCTTAAATGCAGGAGCGGTGTAGGCTCTTGGTAAATTGCATAATCATGGTGTAACACGATGTGCGTGCTATACCAGTGGGTGGAACGAGGAATAATATCAACTATGGTGTCGTTTAAATCGCGGTTGCCATCTTTATCAGGCTGCGCTACAGAAAGCTGGGTGCTTTCCGTGATTCTATCTTCGTATAAATCAACATTGGATTGCGTAATTAAAGCAAGCGTGGTCAGGATTCCGATAATCGAAATCAGCCTGGCGATGGTTTTAATTGAAAGCAATTTATAGAACATTGAATCTAACGTTGATTTTTAATGCGGCATTCGTGATGCCAGTTTTACTATTTTCCATTGCGGAGGGGTTTTAGTCAAATTCCGTGAATCAACGAGCGCTGTGCTTTCTATACATTGAGGTTTGTTGTGGGCAGGTTTTACAAACTAGCAGAGGAATGCAAGTGACGCGCCAATGATGATGGATAACCATTGTTTCATGCCCATGGTACGTGTCCTGCACGCAGTATCCTTGACATTAGACCTGACCATAAGCGTATCACCCGCATTCCTCTGCTAGCGTGTGCTTAAGCGCCATCACGCTGCAATGCATCAGTATTTGGTATATGCGATTGCTGTTTTTATCCCAATGCCAAAGTAGGACAGCGCCTTTGTTGTAATGGTTCCGTCATTTGCAGATCCAATTGCAGATTAAAGTGCTTTTATTGCGCACAGGTGTTGCCTACTGGTGTTTGCTCAGCAATAAAACGTGGTAGTCATTATTGGCAATAACGGTAGCCTGGCCGTTGGCAGTTAGCTGCGGAGCGAGTTTGGCGTTGGCTATCAGCAGCCTATCTGGCTGTTGCAGCAAGCTGGTGACTGCGCTGTAATCCTCTATCAGTTTAATCTGGCCACTGGTGTAGTAGCTTAAAGAAAACTGATCAGAACTATAAGCATACAGCGGCAGGTTTGGGTGCTGGCTATGCGCTGCTTGCACCAGCTTGCGCACTGAGCGGGTTTCCGTTTGCTGTGGAATCCATATCAGGCTGGCTAGCGTGGCTAAAATGAGCCAGGCTGCAATTAACACCTGCATCACCCGTTTGAAGCGGCTGCCTAGGGTTGACCAGTGTTTAGCGGCTAATAGCGCAAAAGCCGGCAGCGCCGTTAACGTGTAAGTCCAGATGATATTGCGTGACAGCGTGAAAAACAGCAATGGGGCTAGTGCACACGCCCATAACCATTTGGTTTCTGCGTCTAATTTTGAGTTGATCAGCGGCTTGTCTTTAACGATGCCGTAAACAAATAGCGGCAGCCAGATGGCGATGGATACGGCCCAGTACAGCCAGATCATGCCAATGGCTTGGCGGTGCGCCGTGCCATACATGTCACCTTTCCAGCCTGGTTCTAAAAAGCGCTGAAAATGTTCACCAATAATAAAGTACTTCAAAAAGCCTGGATAATAAATTTCTGCAGGGATATACCAAGCCAATACCAAGCCGATAAACAGCGCAATGCCTGGCCAAAACCATATTTTCTTGAGGTGGTTAATAATCACCTCGCGTGGCGAGCAGACCCAAAATAACAAAACGGGCAAGCCGATCAGTACCCAAGTCGCCAGCCCTTTAGCAATGGCCCCTATGCCCAGTATTAGCCATAAGCCGTACTGGTTTGACTTTAATGGCACGGCACTTGTTTGCAAGCGCCATAGCAACACCATGGCCCAGGTCACGACCGCCAACTGGGTAGCGTCTGTCATCACTGCGCCGGCGCTGATAAAGCCTATCGGTGCGGTCAGCATCACAAACGAGGCAAATAGCCATTGCTGGCGCGTCAGCTTTAGGCTTTGTGCGCCATATAATAGCGCGAGGCTGGATAGCAGCACCATCAGTAATGACGGCAGCCTGAGTGCAAACTCGTTATGGCCAAAGGCTAGCCAGCTAGAAGCGGCCAACCATGTGGCGAGTGGCGGCTTGGCAAAAAAAGGCTGGTCTGGCGTCATATGTGGCATCAGCCAGTAATTGCCAGTTGCCGTCACGCGCGCCAGTTCGCCATAGCGTGCCTCGGTGGTGTCCAGTAGCGGAATGCTGCTCATCAGTATGATGCGTAGTGCGATGACAAATAAAATTAATGCAGTGAAATAAAGAAGAGCTTTTGTTTGGGTGCGCGACATGCTGTTTTTTTAACCTATGCCTTTGTTGGCTTGATAAAGATAATGAGGCAAGAGCTATGCCATTATCGGATGGAGGCGGTGTTGGGCGATATTAATCAATATGTTAGCCATGCATAAAGCAAGTGCTGCATAGCGCCAACACATAAAAAAGAATACAGATTTTGCGCGATTTAGACAAGATGGCTTTAGGTGCAGCCTGCAAGAAAAGTGGCATGTGCTAGTGCTGTTTAGCTCTGATGGCAGCTTAAAACCTGGCATCCTAGCATCTTTGAGCAGCCGTTTTCACGGCTTAATCATTAACTTTAATCGATTGGAGTATAATTCACATTTATGCGGGTGTAGTTCAATGGTAGAACGCTAGCTTCCCAAGCTCGATACGCGGGTTCGATTCCCGTC
>NZ_CAMLGS010000054.1 GCF_946479685.1 uncultured Methylotenera sp. | reverse complement strand
GGCAGCCGTGCTAGCCGCGGTAAGCCTATCGTGAACTTATTCCCGCTGGAAGAGAGCGAAAAAATCAACGCGATTCTGTCAGTGAAGAGCTTTGATGAAAATCACTTTATTTTCATGGCAACTTCATTAGGTACCGTGAAGAAAACCGCGTTAACCGAATTCGCTAATCCACGTAGATCCGGCATTATTGCAATTAACTTGGATGAAGGCGACTACTTAATCGGGGCTGAAATCACCAACGGCAGCAATGACGTAGTGCTGGTTTCTAACGGTGGTAAAGCAGTATGGTTTGATGAGGATGAAGTGCGTGAAATGGGCCGTGCTACCCGTGGCGTGCGTGGGATGAAGCTGGCTGAGGATCAGCAGGTGCTATCATTACTGATTGCATCTGATGACCAGCAAACCGTGATGGTGGCGACCGAAAATGGCTACGGTAAGCGTACCGTACTGGCAGATTTCCGCCGTTCTGGCCGTGGTACCCAAGGTGTGAAAGCGATTGCTGTAAGCGAGCGTAACGGTCTTGTCGTTGCAGCCAAACTAGTGAGTGATGAAGATGAAATCATGTTGATCACTACCGGCGGCGTATTGATTCGTACCCGTGTCAGCGAGATTCGCGAGCTAGGTCGTGCCACACAAGGCGTTACCCTGATTAACTTAGGTGAGGGTGAAAAACTCTCAGGTATAGAGAAAATTGTAGAAACAGACGACGAAGAAGGCGGTGAAACTGACGCTGATATCGAAATCGACGGTGAAGTGGAATAACATCAATCTGGAAGCTAATTGCAGGCATTTAAAGTGTCTGCTGTTAGCTGATTGATGGGTGCGTTAATCAATATAGCTGATGCATTCATTGATAAAATTTTTTTGATGTTGATTTTATTTAACTACTTAATTTTCAATAATATTTTTTTGATTTAGAATTTAATTAATGACTAAAATTTATAATTTTTCTGCAGGCCCTGCAGTATTACCTAAACCAGTTTTAGAGCGTGCACAGGCCGAAATGCTCGATTGGCACGGTTCTGGTATGAGTGTGATGGAAATGTCCCATCGCGGTAAAGAGTTCACCAGTATTTTGGCTAAAACTGAAGCGGATTTACGTAAGCTGCTGAATGTGCCGCAAAATTATAAAGTGCTGTTTTTGCAAGGCGGTGCCATTGCTGAAAATGCAATTATTCCAATGAATCTGCTTAATGGCGGCGAAGCCGACTATGTGGTGACTGGTTCATGGTCGAAACGCAGCGTCGAAGATGCCAATGCTTACGGTAAGATCAATGTGGTTGCGAGCAGCGAGGCTGAGGGGTTTACTAGCGTACCTGAGTTTTCTACTTGGAAACTTAATAAAAATGCAGCTTATCTGCATATCTGTACCAATGAAACCATCAACGGCGTAGAGTTTGATGGCTTACCAGATGCAGGCGATGTGCCTATTGTGGCAGATATGTCATCCCATATTCTGTCACGCCCAATTGATGTAAGTAAGTATGGCGTGATTTATGGCGGCGCACAGAAGAATATTGGCCCAGCTGGCTTATGTATTGTAATCGTACGCGAAGATTTGCTAGACCGCGCATCACCATTAACGCCAGCTGTGTTTAACTGGAAAACGCAGTCTGAAAATCAATCTATGATTAACACGCCGCCAACCTACGGTATTTACATCGCAGGTTTGGTATTTGAGTGGCTGTTAGAGCAGGGTGGTGTCAGCGCAATAGAACAGGTGAATATTAAAAAAGCGAATCTGCTCTATGACTACATTGATAGCACTAATTTTTATATCAATAACATCGCGGTGCAGAACCGTTCGCGCATGAATATTCCGTTCTTCCTGGCGGATGAGTCATTAAATGATGCGTTTTTAAAAGGCGCGGAGGCAAAAGGTTTGCTGCAGCTGAAAGGGCATCGTATGGTAGGTGGTATGCGTGCGTCAATTTACAATGCTATGCCAATTGAGGGAGTGCAGGCATTGGTGAGTTATATGCAGGAATTTGAAAAAGCGCACTAACTATGTCTCAGCCGAATATACCAAAAGAACAATTATCAAGCCTGTTAAAACAGCATCGTGATCAAATTGATGCGATTGATGAACAGATATTGAAACTTGCCAATGCGCGTGCCAACCACGCGCGCCATATTGGCGAGCTTAAAGATGATGGCGTAATTTATCGTCCGGAGCGCGAGGCGCAAGTCTTAAGGCGTTTAATGGAGTTAAATGAAGGCCCATTACCCCCTGAAGCGGTCACCAATATTTTCCGTAGCATTATGTCTAACTGCCGTGCGCTTGAAAAAGAACTGACCGTAGCTTTTCTGGGCCCACTAGGTACTTACAGCGAAGAAGCAGCATTAAAGCAATTTGGTGAAGGTAAGCACGCTGTGGTTTGCGGCTCTATTGATGAGGTGTTTCGTACTGTAGAGTCTGGTCAGGCCGATTACGGTGTGGTGCCTGTAGAAAACTCAAACGAAGGTGCGGTAGGTCTAACCCTAGATTTATTATTAAGCAGCACGCTTAGAATTTGTGGTGAGGTAACCATTCCGATTCATCACTGTTTGCTGTCCAAGCAATCGGATATCCAGCAAATTTCGCATGTGTTTTCACACTCGCAGTCGCTTGCGCAGTGCCATGAGTGGCTCAATAAAATGCTGCCAAAGGCAGAACGTGAGCCAGTTACTAGCAATGCGCGTGCGGCACAGATGATACATGACTTGATTGCAGCTGATGGTACGTTTGCTGCGGCGATTGCCAGCAAGCGCGCGGCAGAATTGTTTAATTTGAATATCCTTGCTGAAAACATCGAGGATGACCCTAAAAACACCACACGTTTCTTGGTGTTGTCGGCACACGATGTAGCGCCGTCTGGTCAGGACAAAACCTCTTTTGTTACGGCAACCAAAAATCAGCCAGGTGCGATTCTAGGGTTGTTGGAGCCATTGGCTAAACATAACGTCAGCATGACCAAGCTTGAGTCCAGACCAGCTAAAGGCGGTATGTGGGAGTATGTGTTCTATGTGGACATTGAAGGCCATGTGCAGGATACCAATGTTGCTTCAGCCATACAGGAAGTGACTTCGAGAGCATCTTATTTGAAGCTGTTAGGATCATATCCGCTTGCTGTTGTGTAGCCTGTGCAGGCTTCTTGTGCTTGCTGGTTTTTCACTGAATAGTAATAGCTGGCACATAACCATGTTTTAGCGTATTGATAGCATTATCATGCCAGTTCCAAACAAGTTGCAGATTTTAACTGCAACTTATAAATGACTTATTTTTATCTTCTTCATTATTAATTTTCTAAATTTAATCACATCATGACGATACAAGCACCGCAGCATATCCAAAAAATCGCGCCATATCAGGGTGGTAAACCCATCACCGAGCTTGCGCGTGAAATGAATTTGAACGTGGAAGATATTGTTAAACTGGCTTCGAACGAAAACCCTTTAGGCATCAGCCCAAAAGCAGATTATGCGATACAGGAAGCAATCCTGGATATTGCCAGATATCCAGACGGTAATAGCTTTGCATTGCGTGAAGCGGTAAGTAACAAGTTTAACGTAGCACCTGAGCAGATTGTGTTTGGTAATGGCTCTAATGATATTTTAGAGTTAGTGGCGCGCGCTTATTTGAGCAGCGATAGTGAGGTTATATACTCGCAACATGCTTTTGCGGTGTACCCACTAGTGACCCAAGCCATGGGTGCTAAAGGGGTGGTGGTGCCGGCTAAAGATTTCGGACATGACTTAGCTGCAATGCTGGCAGCGGTGACCGATAAAACCAGCTTGATTTTTATAGCTAACCCTAATAACCCAACCGGTACCCTGTTGGCGAAAGATGCTTTGTATGCGTTCTTGCAACAAGTGCCTAAGCATGTATTAGTGGTGCTGGATGAAGCTTATGATGAGTACTTGCCTGCCGAGCATAAATCGCAAGCTATTGGCTGGTTGAAAGAGTTTGAAAACCTGGTGATTTCACGCACCTTCTCAAAAGCTTATGGTTTGGCTGGTTTGCGTATAGGGTTTGGTTTATGCCACGCCCAAGTGGCAGATATGATGAACCGCGTGCGTCAGCCGTTTAATGTGAATAGCATCGCACAGGCTGCGGCGGTTGCTTCATTAGCGGATGAAGATTTTGTTGAGCGCAGCTATGCACTGAACCAAGCAGGTATGGCGCAGCTAAAACAGGGCTTTGATCAGCTTGGCCTGACTTATATTCCTTCTTTTGCCAACTTCATTAGCGTGAAAGTAGGGGATGCTGCCACTATTAATCAGAAGTTATTGCAAAAAGGCGTGATTGTTAGACCAGTTGCTAACTATGAAATGCCAGAGTATCTGAGGGTGAGTATTGGCTTGTTTTCTGAGAATGCAAAATTTTTAGAGGCATTAACAGCAATAATCAAAGGCTAAAGCGCATACTGGGCTGAGCATCATGAATTTACTTAGTAGATATTGGGTAAGTTTGCAGTGTTGTGCGCATGAATTAAGGCGCAGAATGCTTCTCACGTTATCGCAATAAGCGCGTAGCGAAATCAACTAAATTAAAAGGATATGATTATGTGGACAACACCAGCAGCTACTGAAATGCGTTTTGGCTTTGAAGTAACAATGTACGTAATGAACAAGTAATTATTGTTCACGTAATATTAAAAAAAGGCTGCCGAGAGACAGCCTTTTTTTGTAAAAGAATGATGTTTTATTAAGTTATCCTCGTTCTTTTACAAAAGAATTGTGATGTTTTCAACAACACATTTTTTAATGATAAAAATTTTAATTTAAATGGAAATGTAGAGATTCATGCATATACACGTATTAGGGGCTGGTGCTGGGGGCGGTTTCCCGCAGTGGAATTGTAATTGTTTTAACTGTGATGGTTTACGTAAAGGCACGATCAAGGCAACCAAGCGCACACAGTCATCCATTTGCGTAAGTGGCGATGGTGTGAACTGGGTGTTGTTTAACGCTTCCCCAGATGTATTGCAGCAGATTCAAGACTTTGCACCATTGCAGCCAGGCCGTGCCGTACGTGATAGCGGCATTCAGGCGATTGTGCTGATTGATGCGCAAATTGACCATACCACAGGCCTGTTCATGTTACGCGAGGGTAAGGTTAAACGTGAGATTTACTGTACCGATATGGTGTATGAGGACCTAACCTCAGGCAATCAGATTTTAAATATCTTAGGCCATTACTGTGGTGTTAATCATCACAATGTGCCAATCGATGGTAAAACCAGCTTCACTATCCCTAATGTGCCTAACCTGAAATTCACGGCAGTTGCATTGAAGAGCGCAGCACCTCCATATTCGCCACATCGTAATGATCCACATCCTGGCGATACGATAGGTGTGCTGGTTGAAGAAATCAGCTCAGGCAAAAAACTCTGGTATTCACCTGGTTTGGGTGAGATTGAGCCGCACCTGCCGGAATTAATGAATCAAGCAGATTGTATTATGGTGGATGGTACGTTCTGGACCGATACTGAGATGCTGGATCTAGGTTTGATGACCAAAACTGCACGCAGCATTGGCCATAACCCACAGTCTGGGCCTGGCGGCATGATTGAAGAGCTGGATAAATTTGGTGATGTAAGAAAAGTGTTGATTCATATCAACAACACCAACCCGATTTTACGTGAAGATTCTGCCGAGCGCGCTGTGTTGAATGAACACAAAATTGAAGTGGCTTATGACGGCATGGATATTATTTTGTAAGAATACAAAGTGCTTGGACGCTTGTGCGGGAGAGGATGCTTGCGGTGGCTTTAGCTGCTGCAAGTAGCAAATAAAGGCGTCTTAATTGGTTAGAACACTTTAAATATTTGGAGAAAAAAATGGCTGAAAAATTGGCACCCTGGTCTAAAGAAGAGTTTGAAGCTAAGTTACGCGAAAAAGGTAAGGGCTATCATATCTATCACCCGATTCATGTGTTGATGTATGAAGGCAAGCTGACGCAGCAACAAATGCAGGCATGGGTTGCAAATCGCTACTACTATCAAATTGCGATTCCAATGAAAGACGCAGCCATTTTATCTAACTGTCCAGATCGTGAAATCCGTCGTGGTTGGATTCAACGTATTTTTGACCATGATGGCAGCGGCGCAATTGCAGAAGGTGGCGAAGGCGGTATTGAAGCGTGGATTCATCTAGGCGCGGCCGTGGGCCTAAGTCGTGAAGATGTAACCTCATTAAAATTGGTGGCACCTGGTACCAAGTTTGCCGTAGACGCTTATATTAACTTTGCAAAACAGCGCTCATGGCAAGAGTCTGTGTGCTCTAGCCTTACCGAGCTATTTGCGCCGCATATTCACCAGCAGCGTATCGATTCATGGCCGTCAATGTATCCGTGGATTAACGCCGAGGGTATGCAATACTTTAAAAACAGATTGACGCAAGCACGCCGCGATGTGGAGCAAGGCTTGCAAGTGACTTTAGATTACTTCAGCCAAAGTCGTGAAATGCAAATGCGCGCCTTAGATATCCTGCAATTTAAATTAGATGTCTTATGGGTGATGGCGGATGCGATTATGTTGCAATCAGCTGATATCAAGGTTGAAGGCCGCGACTATTTACGTCAGCCGGTTATGAACGTGAGTTAAGTGAACGCAAGCTAAGTAAATGTAAGCTAAGTAAATGTAAGCTAAGAAAGTAAATGATGGATATTAAAATAGAAGACAGCGATATTTACACACTTGCCATGCACCATCGTTTTCAGTGGGAAGAGGCGCAGAGTAGTTATGTGATACTTTTCCCCGAAGGTATGGTCAAACTACATGGCGGGGCAGGTGAAGTGATTAAACGACTTGATGGCAAGGCAACCGTGGGCGATGTGGTGGCAGATTTAAAAGCGACATTCCCGGATGCTGAAAACATCGAAAAAGATATCATTGGCATGTTTGAGCTTGCATTAAGCAAAGCCTGGATACGCAAAGTTTAAGTACGTAAAGTTTAGCTGAATTAGGAGTAGCAAAATGACACAAGCATCTTTAGGTGAGTCAGTGGTTCAACAGACCATTCATGCAACTCATGCCCAAAATAATGGGGTTGCAGCCAGTGTTACGCAAACGCAGCCATTATGGCTGTTAGCCGAAGTGACGTATCGCTGCCCGTTGCATTGTGCATTTTGCTATAACCCTACAGATTACGATAAGCATACGCAAAATGAACTCACGACTGAGCAATGGATACAGGCATTACGTGACGCGCGTAAATTAGGTGCGATACAACTGGGTATCTCCGGTGGCGAGCCATTATTACGTGATGATATTGAAGAGATTGTGGTTGAGGCCAGAAAGCTCGGCTATTACAGTAATTTGATTACCTCTGGTGTGGGGCTGACTGAAAAACGCATTCAGGCTTTTAAAGAAGGTGGTTTAGACCATATTCAGTTATCTATGCATGATATTACTGAAGAAATTAATAACTTTATTACCAATACCAAGACGTTCGAGCTGAAGAAAAAAGTTGCGGCCATGATTAAAGGTCACGGCTATCCTATGGTGCTCAATGTGGTGATTCATCGCTATAACATTGGCCATATGAAAGAGATTTTAGAGATGGCTGATGCACTGGGCGCAGAGTACATTGAGCTGGCCAATACGCAATATTACGGCTGGTCTTTGGTCAATCGCAGCCAGTTAATGCCTACCAGAGAGCAGGTTGAAGAGGCGGAACGTATCACCAATGAGTTCAGAGAAAAATCTGGCAGTAAGATGAAGATTTTCTTTGTAGTGCCGGATTACTTTTCAGATCGCCCTAAAAAATGCATGAACGGCTGGGGTGAAGTGTTTATGATTGTGACTGCGAATGGTGATGTATTGCCATGTCACTCTGCACGTGTGTTGCCGAATATGCAGTTCCCTAATGTGAAAGATACCGACTTAGGTTGGAGCTGGAAAGACTCGCCAGCATTTAACAGATATCGCGGTGATAGCTGGATGAAAGAGCCATGCCGCACCTGTGACGAGAAAGAGAAAGATTTAGGCGGTTGCCGTTGCCAAACCTTCTTGCTCACCGGCGATGCGGAAGCCGCTGACCCGGTTTGTAGTAAATCACCGCATCATCACCTAATTGAGCAGGCGATTTTAGATGCAAGAAACCCTGAGATTGCGGCACAGCCTATTGTGTTTAGAAATGACAAGAACTCTAAGCGTATTATTGCCGGTGAGCTAAAGGATAGAGTAGGTGGGTTGCATGCCTTGCCTTAAGGTCCTGTACTCAGCCAGGGTGCATTAATCGCGTTATTGTGATTTAATCTAGCGCGCTACTGTAATCAGCAGTAGCGCGTTTTTTATTGCTGAGAGTGTTTAGTATATTTTATTGAAAGTATTAGCTTGAAACATCAGTCATCCCCATTGTTATTGTCTTTGGTGCTTGCCAGCCTGGCGGCACTTGCACCATTTGCGATTGACACCTATTTACCTGCATTCCCAGTGCTTGAGCGAGAGCTGCATGGCAGTTCATTGGCGTTGCAGCAAAGCTTGACCTTTTATTTACTACCCTATGCGTTGATGACGCTATGGCACGGCGCAATCTCAGATTCTATCGGGCGTATCATTACCATCAAATGGGGCTTGGGTATTTTTGTGGTAGCCTCGATTGGCTGTGCTTTTGCGCCTAATGTCGAAACTCTATGGTTCTTCCGCGCGTTACAGGGCCTGTCTGGCGGCGCTGGCAATGTGGTGGCTAGGGCAATGGTACGAGACCTGTTTGAAGGGCCGCAGGCGCAGCGTGTGATGGCAACCGTACAGATGCTATTTGGGATTGCACCAGCGGTTGCGCCTATTATTGGCGGTTTGTTACTTGGCATCCATTGGCAGGCTATTTTTGTGTTCTTAGCCTTGTATGCAGCATTGAGTTTATGGGCCGCAATCAAATATCTGCCGGAAACCATGCCGGCAGCGAAGCGTATGCCATTGTCCGCTAAACAGGTGCTGAAAGATTACCGTGCGATTTTTAGCGATAAAGAGTTCAATTATGTAGTATTTGCCGTTGGTGCCAACTTTGCCGGCTTCTTCCTTTACGTATTGGCGAGCCCGGTATTTTTGGTAAAACATTTAGGCTTATCTGAGCATCAGTTTGGCTATATGTTTGTGCCTACCGTGTGTGGCATGGTACTAGGTTCTTATTTAGCTAAACGCGCAGCCGGTAAGTACACTTCGGGCAAAGTGCTGAAGGTTGCCTATATTTGGATGGCAGCAATGGCAGCGCTCAATATAGGCGTTTGCTTATATCTACCTACCTATGTTGTTTACAATATTGCGCCAGTTGCGCTGTTTAACATTGGTATGGCTTTGGCTATGCCTATACTTTCGCTCGCGGCTTTAGAGCGCCATCCTAAGATACGCGGTACAGCGGCATCTGGGCAGGCATTTATTCAAATGCTGTTTTCTACGGTGTCAGCTGGCTTGGTTGTGCCTCTGGTCTGGTATGCGCCATCTGGATTGGCGATTGCAATGATGGTTTACCTGGTGTT
>NZ_CAMLGS010000053.1 GCF_946479685.1 uncultured Methylotenera sp. | reverse complement strand
GAAGGTCGCTTATATGACCTGATTGCACAGAGGTTGTTGCCGGATGCCAATAAAGCGGAAATAGACCAGCGTATTTGGGATCTGTTTGGTGAAGAATGGTGCGTGATGATGACCGATTTGGCCGGATTTTCGCGTCGCGTAGCAGAGTATGGCATCATTCATTTCTTGCAAACCATTTATGAGTCTGAGCGCTTGCTGCTGCCAGTGATTGAGCAGTATGAGGGTTTTTTACTTAAAACTGATGGCGACTCTTTGTTAGCAATATTCCGTAAGCCAAATAAGGCGTTGCAATGTGCGCTGGCTATGCAGCAGACTTTAATTCCCTACAACGAAACCAAACTTGAGCAGGAAAGAGTGCATCTGTGTGTGGGCTTGGGCTACGGCAAGATTTTACGTGTGGGCAATACTGAAGTGTTTGGTGCAGAGGTAAATGCTGCCTGTAAATTGGGTGAAGATATCGCCAAGCAGGGTGAAACGCTGGTGACAGGCGCATTCCAGCAGGCATGCAAAGACTTTGCAGGGGTGGTTTATCAGCAGCTGGAGTCTGCACCGGCTGGCGCAGATACGGCTTACAAAGTTCTGCTTACTTAAAAAACACCGGGCTGAATCAGCGCCCTATTCTTTCAGTTTCACAGGCGTGATATCCAGCGTGCCGCCATCAAACCCCACCATGATGTGTCCGTCTTGTATGGTGCAGCTGATATTCATGCCGCGGCTGGCAATGTTAGCCAGCTCGTTAGTTTCCGGCAGGTTAATCACGGTTAAATTGTTCAGCTTGAGCAGGGCTTTGCTATTTTGCTCCCACCACATATCGGCCACTCGGCCACCATAAAGCACAACAGCCACTTGTTGCGCACGACCTACGGCTTTGCGGATTTCTTTTTCTGTGGGTAAACCTACATTTATCCACAGTTCGATAGCGCCAGTCAGATCTTTTTGCCATAAATCTGGCTCATCTTCATCGCTCAAACCTTTACCAAATGCCAGTGTTTCCGTGGCAAACAGCGTAAACGCCATCACACGTACCATCATGCGCTCATCGGTTTCTGACGGGTGGCGCGCAACGGTTAAACTGTGTTGCCCATAATACTGCCTGTCCAGATCGGCAATGTTGAGGTCAATTTTGTAGATGGTTGATTTTAGCGCCATGTGGTTTTTGTGCTTCAAGTGTTATAAGTGGGTGCATTATACCGTTATCTATTGATTCTACTGGTGTTACCTAGTAAGGCCACCCAACTTTCTGTTAAGCTTTCACCTTTAAAATTTGCAAGATAACATCATGGCTCAGTATGTAATGTCTATGCTCCGCGTGAGCAAAATTGTTCCTCCTAAAAAACAGATTATCAAAGATATCTCTTTGTCTTTCTTCCCAGGTGCCAAGATTGGTCTGCTGGGTTTAAACGGCTCAGGTAAATCTACCGTGCTACGCATTATGGCGGGCGCTGATAAAGAGTTTGAGGGCGAGGTGCAGTGGCAGCCGAATATCTCGATTGGCTATTTGCCACAGGAACCGGAATTAGATGCGAACAAGACCGTGCGTGAAGAAGTAGAGGCGGGCTTGGGTGAGGTGATGGAAGCCAAGCAAAAGCTGGAAGAGGTGTACGCCGCTTATGCCGAGCCGGATGCCGATTTTGACAAGCTGGCTGAGTTACAAGCTAAATACGAAAACATTATTTCTACTAGCGGTGCCGATGTAGAAACCCAGTTGGAAATTGCTGCGGATGCGCTGCGTTTACCAGCGTGGGATGCCAAAATCGGCCCACTTTCAGGCGGTGAAAAACGCCGCGTAGCGTTATGTAAATTGTTGCTGTCCAAGCCGGATATGCTGTTGTTGGACGAACCTACCAACCACTTGGATGCGGAATCAGTAGAATGGCTGGAGCAGTTCCTGGTACGCTTCCCTGGTACCGTCGTAGCCGTTACCCATGATCGCTATTTTCTGGATAACGCTGCTGAGTGGATTCTGGAGCTGGATCGTGGCGAGGGTATCCCTTGGAAAGGCAACTACTCTAGCTGGTTAGAGCAAAAAGAAGCGCGCTTAGCTACTGAGCAGAAACAGGAAGACGCGCATCGCAAGGCGATGAAGCAGGAATTAGAGTGGGTGCGTCAAGGTGCTAAGGCGCGTCAATCAAAATCTAAGGCGCGTTTGAGCCGTTACGAGGAAATGAGCTCAGTAGAGTATCAAAAACGTAACGAGACGCAAGAGATCTTTATTCCGCCAGGTGAGCGTCTGGGTAACCAAGTTATCGAGTTTAACGGCGTTTCTAAAGGCTTTGGTGACCGTTTGCTGATTGATAACCTGTCTTTCAGCATTCCGCCGGGTGCTATTGTGGGTGTGATTGGCCCGAACGGTGCCGGTAAATCTACACTGTTCCGCATGCTGCAAGGTTTGGAGCAGCCGGATAATGGCGAAATCTTGGTTGGCCCTACCGTGAAAATGGCAGCGGTGGATCAATCGCGTGCTGGCTTGCCAGATGACAAGAGCGTGTTTGAGGCTGTTTCAGGCGGTGCCGATATTATTTCTGTGGGTAAGTTTGAAATGCCTAGCCGCGCTTACATTGGCCGCTTCAACTTCAAAGGTGGTGACCAGCAGAAGATCGTTGGCCAGCTTTCTGGCGGTGAACGCGGACGCTTGCATTTAGCTAAGACCTTGATTGCCGGCGCTAACGTGCTGTTGCTGGATGAACCGTCAAATGACCTTGATGTGGAAACATTACGTGCGCTGGAAGACGCGCTGCTTGAGTTCCCGGGCTGCGTGCTAGTGACCTCGCATGATCGCTGGTTCCTAGATCGTATCGCCACGCATATCCTGGCGGCGGAAGGTGAATCACAATGGACCTTCTTTAACGGTAACTACCAAGAATATGAAGCCGATAAGAAGAAACGTCTGGGTGAAGAAGGTGCTAAACCTAAGCGTATCCGCTATAAACCGATTGCCAGATAGGTGAGGTGAAGATAAGCCGATAACGTTAAGCTATCGGCTTTCTTTTTGCTCCTTGGCATACTATTCGTACTGTCTGCGTCGAAATGCCTAGTTCTCAGCTTATTTGCTTGCCTAAAGGGTGGTGACTAATGCATTAGTTAGTTTCGTTTGACACTGATGTGTACTCAATGCCACCTACCCAGCCTGCAACCAAGTTATAAACCCAGGCGCCGAATACGGTGAATATAAAGCCAAAAATTGCATACAGGAACGGGAAAAAGAGCAGGAAGCCAATCGGCATTTTAGGCCCAGGGGCAAATGAAAAACTGATGGCCATAAAACCGATCAGAGGTAGGCTGATTAAGAAGTAGATTAATGCGAAAACCTTGCCTGTCTGCACAGGTGAAACATGGATAATTTGTTTTTTCATTTTTTATTCCCTATGGCTGATAGTATCTACGTAACAATAACCTCAAACGATCATCAATCTTACTAAGATGGTCGTCTGCGTAGTTTATACCATTCGCAAGTTCTGGCTATAACTAGCTAATTAGGGTTGGCAGTCTCTGTTGACGCAATCTATCAGTTCCCATGCTACAACATCATTAACGTTATGCTATTCAACATGAATGCGTGGTTTATGTGGGGCATTCTTGGCAAGGTAATCCCAAAGCGCAGGCGGTATCAGTCGCATCAGTTTTGCTACCCAGCCCATTTGCCAAGGAATAATCACAAAGCGCTTTTTGCGCTCAATGGCATTCACAAATTTGTGTGCGGCAATATCTACATCCATTAAAAATGGCATTTTATAAGTATTGATATCGGTCATCGGGGTGCGGATATAGCCTGGGGCAATGGTGGTGACTGCGATATTGTGATGCAGCATTTCCACGCGCAGGCTTTCCAGATAGGCAATGGCCGCTGCCTTGGATGCACTGTAGGCCCCCGCACCAGGCAGGCCGCGCACGCCGGCTACGCTGGCGATACCTACCAGTTGTGCTGGCTGGCCGCTGCTAGCGGCAGAGTGCATGGCGTGTATGAATGGTTGAAACGTATTTACGAGGCCAATCACATTGATATCCATCACCGCTTGAAATGCATCGGTATCTTCTGCATTTTCGGTGAGTGTGCCGCTGCTGACCCCAGCGCTGCCAACCACCACGTTAGGCGCACCATACTGTTGTATAAAGTGTTGGGCGGCTGCGGTGAGCGCGTCGCCATCGCGTACGTCTAAGGCATAAACTGCACATTTTACTGAATAGCTAGCTTCTAGGGTCTGCTGCAGCGCCTGTAAGTGTTCACTACGCCTTGCCGCCAACCCAATCACTGTGTCTTGATGTTGGTAGCGTTTTGCGTATTCGTATGCCAGCGCCTCACCTATGCCGCTGGATGCCCCCGTGATAAAGACTTTCATCGTAATCTTTCGTTATTGTTGGTTGTGGAACGACAGATTGCCCATATAAAAACCCCGTTTTGCCATGATGCAGAAACGGGGTTTTAAGTTTAGGTCAGCTTGACCCATTTACCAAGTTACCAGTTAAACAGCTTTTCATACCAAGCTTTAAACCAGTGGGTTGGTGGTGCTACTTTTTTGCTGGAGCAGCTGCTCTAGCTTTATCAGCACGGATGTTTGCGATGATGTAATCAGCAGTCTTTAGCGCTGCATCATTGTTACCCGCCATGGTGCTGGAGGTAATGAATTGGCCATTGATGATCAAGCTAGGTACGCCAGTGGCGCCTGAAGCACGGAAGATGTTAGCTGCACGGTTTAAGCTGGTATTGGTGGCAAAAGAGCCAAATGCTTCTTCCACTTTTCTTTTATCTAGACCACTTTGTTGGGTAACCCAAGCAATTGCCGCTTTTTCATCGGTAGGGTTAAGTGATTTTTTAGTGTGAATCGCTTCAAATAGCGGTGTGTGTAGTTTTTCTAAAACGCCTAGTGTTTCCATCGCATAGAAAGTTTTTGCCATCGGCGCCCATGCTTGATGTGGCAAGCCTGGTACGCGTTTAAATGCTACATCAGCAGGCAGTTTTTTAATCCATGCATTGATAGGTGCTTCCATGCTGTGGCAGTGACCACAGCCATACCAAAACAGCTCAATCACTTCAATCTTGTTTGGGTTGTCGGTATTGATAGTTTGCGCGGTACGGTCAAAATCTTTGCCCATTTGCGGCTCAGCCATTACGCTAAATGAGGCTAGCAACATTAAAGCGGTTAAAAATTTTTTCATTGATATTGTCCTTGTTAACGATTCTTTAAATTTGTAATTAAAAACTCAGCTATTTAACCATTCAGCTATTCAACTAACGTAGCATCTTAAATTTGGCTGACAACCATTGCTGCTCAAAACTTTTTGTTGATTACGGTTACTTTGCATTGACCAACGCTGGGTCTATTGGGTTTCATTGTTAATCGTAATTAAATCAGATTTAAAACCATTGCTGGCTAAGTCAGCTTTAGTTTTGTTAATCAGCTCCAGATTCTTCAGTGGACCCACGCGTACACGATGCCAAACGCCCTTGTTAGGGATGGTGGCAGTTTGTACTACGGCCTCAAAGCCTTGTAAGGCTAATGTGGCTTTCATGTTGTCGGCTTCGTCTTCGGTCTGAAAAGCGCCTACCTGTAAGAAGTAGGTGTTTTTTGCCGATGGTTCGGCGCTCTGCTCTTTGCTTTTTACTTCTTCTGTCGTGACTTGGCGCTCGCTACCAGGCAGTATGGTGTAGAAGTCAAAACGTGTTTTGTCTTCAGCCGTTTCAGCCGGTTTGGCTTTCTCTGCGGCGGCGGCCTCTTTCTCCTGCGCGGCCTGTTCCTTAGCTGTTTCTGCGATTTTTTCAGATACCGGTTTGGCTGGCGCGGCTAAATCGGCAAATGGGCTTTCGCCACCTTTAATCATCATCACTACGGCTAAAGAGGCGGCGACACCGAGCAAAAAGCCGATTAATAAGCCGGTGATAAATGGGCTGCTTTGGCTTGGCTTGGATGCGCGCTCTGGTCTAGGTTTGTAATCCCTGCTCATAATGGTTCCTTACATTCTTTCTTTAGCGGCAACACCCAGTAAATCCAGGCCGTTTTTCAGCACTTGCTGGGTTGCGCTAATTAAACTTAAGCGTGCCAATTTTAACTGTTCATCTTCAATCAAGAATTTGTACTCGTTATAGTAGCTGTGCAGGTCGCTGGCCAGCTCTTTTAGGTAGTTTGCCACCACATGCGGCGCTAACTCCGTGGCTGCGTTCGCCACTACTTCTGGGTACTCACTCAAGCGCTGCATCAATGCAGTTTCGTGTGCGGTGGTGAGTGGGCTCAGGTTAACGTGAGCTAGGCTGCTCACGTCGCCATTCCATTGGCCCAGCACGCTGCAAATACGGGCATGTGCATATTGGATGTAGTACACCGGGTTATCGTTGCTTTGGCTACGCGCTAAATCAATATCGAACACTAATTGGGAATCAGCACGGCGCGCCGCCAGGAAGTAACGTGTGGCGTCGCAGCCTACTTCTTCAATCAGGTCACGCAGCGTAACGTAGCTGCCGGCACGTTTGGACAGTTTCACTTCTTCGCCGCCGCGCATCACGGTCACCATTTGATGCAATACGTAATCTGGCCAGCCTTGAGGAATGCCAACATCCAGCGCTTGCAAGCCAGCGCGTACACGGGTGATGGTGCTGTGGTGGTCTGCACCCTGCTCGTTAATTACGCGTACGAAGCCACGGTTCCATTTCTCGGCATGGTAGGCCACATCTGGTACAAAATAGGTGTAGCCGCCATCGGTCTTGCGCATCACGCGGTCTTTGTCATCGCCAAAGGCTGTGGTTTTTAGCCACAGCGCGTCGTCTTGCTCGTAAGTGTGACCGCTTTTAATCAGCG
Source organism: uncultured Methylotenera sp. (assembly GCF_946479685.1). The sequence goes on along the minus strand of NZ_CAMLGS010000053.1, from coordinate 3,439 downwards.
CTTGTACGGTTTGCTCCACTTTACCTGTGGTGTACAGCGCGCTTTCCAGTGAAAACACGTCAAACTTGATTTGGAATGCTTTTAAGTCTAAATCTTGCTCGTGGCGTAAATAGGCTACGCTAAAGGCGCGAATCGAATTTAAATCATTGATGTCGCCGCTGGCGGTCACTTCAATGTCATCGGCCACTACGGTATGCTTGGCTAAGAAAGCTGCGGCAATATCGTTGATATATTCGCCGCGGTAGCCGTTCTCCGGAAAGCTCTCGTGCTCGGTAGAGATGCCTTTGCATCTGGCCAGTACCGAGATGGTGAGGTTGTCGATTTGTGCACCAGCATCGTTGTAGTAGAACTCACGGGTGACATCCCAGCCGTTAGCGTCCAATAAGCGCGCCAAGCAGTCGCCCACTGCCGCGCCGCGGCCATGGCCCACGTGCAAGGGGCCGGTTGGGTTGGCTGATACAAACTCTACCTGTACTTTTTGCTGTTGACCATTGTTGTTGCGGCCATATTGCGCGCCTGCGCCGAGAATGTCTTTAACTACCACTTGCTTGGATTGTGGGCTTAAAAAGAAGTTAATAAAGCCGGCGCCTGCAATTTCAGTTTTGGCGATATATTCGCTGGCTGGCAGGGCTTCAATAATCTGGGTGGCGATAGCGCGTGGATTCTGTTTCAGAGGTTTAGCTAAAACCATCGCCAAATTTGTGGCAAAATCGCCATGGTCGGCAGATTTCGGGCGCTCTAAGATAATATTGAGGTCATTAATTTCTGGCGCAATCGTTTTTGCGGCAGCTGTCAGTAATTGGGTAAGATGTGTTTTCACAATAATTACATAAAATCTAAAAACGGTATTTTAACCCATATTGGTGCATAGTTAATGTTTAGTGCGCTAAGTGTTCGAGTTCTGCTTGCAAGCTTGATCTAAGGGTTGGTGATAACCAGCTTTTAAGCGAAATATGTACGGATAACGATGAGCTTAAATCGTTTAACTCGTGGTTAAAAGCCGCATAATCGGCAGCAGGGTTGCACCCATTTTTAGGCTTAAAACAGTGTTGATACTTAAACCAGTGCTGATATTTGGCACATTGAAACTCTTATTAACTTTTAATCTTTAGCGTTATTACCATATCTGTCTAACTCAATGCCTAAACCAATTTTACAAATTGCTCTTGATGTACCGCTAGCGCGCTTATTTGATTATTTAAGCGCAGGACAGCAGGTTGCAGTTGGGCAACGCGTGCTGGTGCCGTTTGGCCGCCGTAATCAAATTGGTATTGTGATGGCAAAGGCCGATAGCAGCGAATTTGCTATCGACAAGCTTAAGCCTGTCACACAGGTGTTTAGCGATGAAGCACCGTTAGACGCAGAGGTGTTGAGCTTAATTAAATTCAGTGCGGATTATTACCACTATCCATTTGGCCAGGCCTTACTGGCCGCGTTGCCGGCGCGTTTGCGCCAAGTAGCACCGGCTACTGCGCGCAAGCAATATAGCTATCAAATTACGGATGCAGGTCGGCAGGTGGATATTGAATCCCTGCCCAAGCGTCAGCGCGTGCTGCGCCAAGTGCTGCAGGCTTTGCAAACGGACGGCGCGCAGACCGAGGCGGCGTTGGATGCGTTATCTGGTAGCGCCCGTAAAGCGGCAAAAGAACTGATTAATTTGGGCTATGCGCAAACTGAGCAGGTGCTGGCGCAAAAGCGTGTGCCGTCGATTCTGGAAACGCCACAACCTGCGCTGAATGCAGAGCAGGCAGAGGCAGTGGCGAGTATCACTCAGGAGGCGCAGGCCTTTAAGGCGTGGCTGCTGCATGGGATTACCGGCAGTGGTAAAACCGAGGTGTATATGCGCTTAATGCAGCATGTATTGCAGCAACAGCCAAGCAGTGATGGCGCAACGCAAGCTAGCGCACAGGTGTTGGTGCTAGTGCCTGAAATTAACCTGACGCCGCAACTGGAGGCGAGGTTTAGGGCGCGTCTGCCACAATATAATCTGGTGAGTTTACACAGTAGCTTGAGCGAGAGTGAGCGCTTACGTAATTGGCAGCTGGCGCAATCTGGCGCGGCGCAGATTATTATTGGCACTCGCCTGTCTATATTTACGCCTATCCCCAACCTTAAGCTGATTCTGATCGATGAAGAGCATGATAGCTCGTATAAACAGCAAGACAGTATGCGCTACCATGCGCGCGATGTAGCCTTGGTGCGCGCCAAACGCCTGAATATTCCGGTAGTGATGGGCTCGGCCACCCCTGCGCTGGAAAGCTGGTACAACGCGATGGGCAACCAAGTGCAGGCTGCAAGTGCTGCGCCCAGCAGTCATCAGCCCAATAAATATGGTTTGCTCACCTTAAAACAGCGCGCGGTAACGGCGGCCCAGCTGCCTAAAATTGACTGTATTGATACCACCAAGGTGAATTTGCAGCATGGCTTAACGCCGCAGCTGGTTGCTGCATTGCGCTTACGCCTAGAGCGCAAAGAGCAATCGCTATTATTTATCAACCGCCGCGGTTATTCGCCAGTATTACTGTGCTCTGCTTGTCACTGGATTGCACCATGTACGCGCTGCAGTAGCCGTATGGTGGTGCATCTGGGGCAGAAAAAGTTACGCTGTCACCATTGCGGGCATGAGCAGCGTATTCCGTTGCAATGCCCAAGCTGTGGCGATGCTGATTTACACCCGACTGGTCATGGTACGCAGCGTTTGGAGCAAACCTTGGCTGCGCTGTTGCCCACTGCACGTATTGCACGTGTGGACCGCGACAGCATTAGCCGTAAGCATGCTTTGGTGGAGATATTAGACCGTGTGCATAACCAGGAAATTGATATCTTAGTCGGCACGCAAATGTTGGCGAAGGGGCATGACTTCCCCAATTTAACCTTGGTTGGCGTGATAGATACTGATAGCGCATTGCATAGCCCGGATTTTAGGGCGAGTGAACGCTTGTTTGCGCAGCTGATGCAAGTAGCCGGACGTGCCGGACGTGCCGATAAAGCCGGACAAGTGATTATTCAAACGGCGTTTCCGGACCACGCCTTATTTAATGCGCTACGCAGCCAAGATTACGCAACCTATGCCAATGACTTGCTGCTGGAACGAGAGCAAGTGCAGTTTCCGCCTTATGTGTTTACGGCATTGCTACGGGCAGAAGCGCATGATTTTGCGTTGGTGCAGCAGTTTTTGCAGCTGGCATTTAGCAGTGCGCGTGCCTTAAGCCAGCAAGTCGTGACTTACGACCCGGTGCGGCCGCAGCTGGAGCGGCTAAAGGGCATGGAACGTGGCTATATCCTGATGCATGCGCACCAGCGCCCGGCGTTGCAGAGGCTGTTGACACAATTGGTACATCAATTAAGGTCTGAGCCGATAGCGGCTAAGGTGAGATGGGCGGTGGACGTGAATCCGTTGGAGTTCTGATGGCTGTTTACTAGCTTGATGCAGCACCTA
>NZ_CAMLGS010000052.1 GCF_946479685.1 uncultured Methylotenera sp. | reverse complement strand
CAAAGGTACTCATACCGTAGAAAGACAGGGAAACGATCAGGAAGCGCAAGATAGGGTCAGTGCGCAGTTTGTGCCATGCGCCAGACATGGTCATGATGCCGTTGATCATACCGCCCCAGCTTGGTGCGAACAGGATCAGAGATAACACCATACCTAAAGACTGTGTCCAGTCAGGCAAAGCTGTGTAATGCAGATGGTGAGGACCCGCCCACATATAAGTGAAAATCAATGCCCAGAAGTGCACGATAGATAAGCTGTATGAGTAAACAGGGCGATCCGCTTGCTTAGGAATAAAGTAATACATAATGCCTAGGAAACCAGCGGTTAAGAAGAAACCAACCGCGTTGTGACCGTACCACCATTGCACCATCGCATCTTGCACGCCAGCGTATGCTGAGTATGATTTCATCCAGCTGGCAGGCATTGCTGCGCTGTTAACGATGTGTAATAAAGCAACTGTGAGGATAAATGCGCCAAAGAACCAGTTTGCTACATAAATGTGTTTTACTTTACGGGTACCGATGGTGCCAAAGAAGACGATAGCGTAGCAAACCCACACCACTGCAATCAGCAAGTCGATAGGCCACTCTAGCTCTGCGTATTCTTTACCTTGGGTAAAACCTAAAGGTAATGAAATTGCTGCAGCTACAATCACTGCTTGCCAACCCCAGAAGGTAAACTTAGCTAGTGACGGTAAAAATAGAGTGGTGTGGCAGGTTCTTTGCACCACATAGTATGAGGTGGCAAATAAAGTACAGCCGCCAAATGCAAAAATAACTGCATTGGTATGCAATGGACGCAAGCGGCCAAAGCTGGTCCAAGGAAGGCCTAGGTTAAGTTCAGGCCATACCAGTTGTGCGGCGATAATCACGCCCACCAACATGCCGACCACGCCCCAAACCACGGCCATGATAGAAAATTGCCGTACAACACTGTCGTTGTACGTATTTGATTGCGAATGCGAGACTTGCATTTAGTTCTCCCCCAAAGTGCTTTTTAAGATGCTATTAAAAGTGCCATTAATAATTTAGTGCTAGTTTTACACGTGGCATTTTGTCGCAGCTTGAGACAATGGCATTTGATGCAAATCAAATCAGCGGTGATTGGTGACGCTAAAAATGCATTATTTGCTGATTAGCTTGTCATAAAGTCTGCGTTTTTCGCATCCGCTTGAATCCTAATTTTTATAAATCAAGTAAACTGATGCACATGAGATTTTTGAACGTTCTATTGCTAATTTGCTTTTTGCAGCTTAGTGCTTGCGGGCTTGATAGCAAGCATGAAAATAAACCCGAAAGCGCACGTCAGCCTATCAATTTTGCACTATCGCAGGCGCCATTGAGTTTAGATCCGCGGGTGGCGACGGACGCCGCTTCAGAACGTGTGATTCGTTTAATTTATCAACCTTTGGTTGAGTTTGATCAGCACTTTAAGCCCAGCCCCAAGCTGGCAACATGGCAGATGCTGAGCGCGACCGAATACCTCATTACTTTAAAATCGCCACGCGCGCCGTTTCATAACCAGCTACCGCTCAATGCCGATGATGTGAAAGCCACTTATGATGCCATCACACAATTAGCAAAATCCCCGCTCAGTGCTGAATATGCCAATATCCAAAAGATTGTGGTGCATGATCAAGACCGCTTAACGTTTTATCTTAAACAGCCCGACCCGTATTTTGCTGCCAAGTTGATTATTGGCATCATGCCCAAACCGCTACTCGAGCAGCAGCATGATTTTGCAAGCAAGCCCATAGGCAATGGCCCACTGGCATTTGTCGAGAAGAATAATAAGCTGGTGTTACGCAGGGTGGCCGATGGGCAACTCATTACACTGAGTGAAGTGAAAGACCCGACCGTGCGCGTGCTGAAACTACTGCGAGGCGAAACCGATTTGCTACAGGGCGAGCTACCAGCCGAGTTAGTAAAGTACTTGCAAACCAAGCCGGAAGTCACAGTAAAAACCAGCGTAGGCGCTAATTACTCTTATTTGGGTCTAAACACGCAAGACCCGGTGTTACGTGAGCTTAAAGTTCGGCAGGCGATTGCCCATGCCATTGATAGGCCAGCGTTGATTGAAAAAGTGATGGTGAGTCACACGCGTATTGCGGGTGCAATTTTGCCGCCTGAGCATTATGCAGGTAATGCTAGCCTGACAGCCTATGATTACAATCCAGAATTATCTCAACAGCTACTCCGCGAGGCAGGAGTCAGCTTGCCGCTAAAATTGGTTTATAAAACCTCTACCGATGCCCAGCGTGTTCGAATTGCGACCATACTGCAGGCGCAGATGCGCCCGGCAGGCATTGAGTTGGAGATTCGTAGCTTGGACTGGGGCACGTTCTTTGAAGATGTGCAGCATGGTAACTTTCAGCTCTATGGCTTAACTTGGGTGGGCATTAAAACCCCTGAAATTTACGCTAAGGCGTTTCATAGCCATAGCATGCCACCTAATGGATTTAATCGTGGCAGATTTTCTGATGCAAAAGTGGATAGCCTGCTGGAACAAGAAAATTGGCAGGGTGCTACGCAGCGGGTACACGAGCAGCTACCGTATATTCCGCTGTGGTATGAGGGGCAGTTTGCGGTATTGAGTAAAAAAATTAGCCACTACGCACCAAAACCAGATGGTAATTGGGATGATTTAGCTACAATAAGCGCTTATGCAGATTAATATTTCTATTTCACAGCAGCGTCTGACGCTGTTGGATGCACTAGGCAAGGTGCAAGCAAGCTACGTGATCTCTAGTGCGGCTAATGGCGTAGGCTGTGAGAAAAATAGCGGTTGCACGCCTCTTGGTGCGCATGTGATTCGCGCCAAAATCGGTGGTGGCCAGCCTTTGAACACCGTATTTGTCGGGCGTAGACCCACTGGTGAAATTTGCACCCCTGCATTGATGGCAGAGCACCCCGACCGGGACTGGATTCTGACACGTATTTTGTGGCTGTCAGGTCGTGAAGTTGGTAAAAACCGCTTAGGCAATGTAGATACCATGCAACGCTATATTTATATCCACGGCACGCCAGATAGCGTAACAGTAGGTAAGCCTGAGTCTCACGGATGCATCCGTATGCGTAATGTTGATGTTATCGAGCTATTTGATTTGGTCGAGGTTGGCACTAACGTGTTGATTGCAGATTAATGCATATGTTTAGTTCAGAGTGCCTGCTACTTATTCCCCGCTGGTTTAACGAGAAATCCTGATGAATGCCATCAAACGTTTAACCAGCCTGTTGACGGTCATTTTTGGCGTGTTGCTGCTGACCTTCTTATTGATTCATTTAGTGCCGGGCGACCCGGTTGATGTCATGCTGGGAGAATCCGCAAATCTGGCTGATCGTGCAGCCTTACGTGCCGACCTGGGGCTGAATCAGCCATTGGTGCAACAGTTCGGTCATTATGTCGCAAAGCTGATGCAGGGTGATTTTGGGCATTCTATCCATACGCAAACACCGATTATTGAGTTAATTAAAGCGCGCTATCCCGCCACCTTAAAGTTGGCATTGCTATCGTTGCTGATAGGCATAGTCATCGGTGTGCCGCTAGGTGTGTTTGCTGCGCTTAAGGCGGGGCATTGGCAGGATTTTGTAGTGACTATTGTTTCTGTGCGATTATCTGCAATGCCTGCATTTTGGCTGGGGCCAGTACTGATGCTGATTTTTGCCGTGTGGCTAGGTTGGCTACCGGTGAGCGGTATGGATACCGGCACATCCATCATTTTGCCTGCCATTACCTTGGGCTTTGGCTTAAGCGCTATTTTGACGCGGATGACACGCACCAGTTTGCTGGAGGTGCTAAATGATGATTACATACGCACTGCGCGTGCCAAAGGTTTGAGTGAAAAAACCGTAATTTTGCGCCATGCCTTGCGCGCGGCGTTATTGCCGATTATTACCATAGTGGGTCTGCAGATGGGCAGCTTGCTTGCCGGTACCGTGATTACTGAAACTATTTTTAGCTGGGACGGTATTGGCCGCTTATTGGTGGAAAGTATAGAAAAGCGTGATTATCCCGTGACGCAGGCTTGTGTGCTGATTGTGGCCTTAAGTTATGTGCTGGTAAATCTGATGACTGATATTTTATATAGGCTAGCCGACCCTAGAGTGCGTCATGCTTAATAGGTCAGAACTTAAACTAATACCATGAAATTTCTTTCTTATTCGATTTTGGCGCTGTGGCTGATTGCTGTGCTGGCAAATAGTATGCTGCAGCTTGATGCCAACGCTATTGATCTGAATGTGATTCTACAGGCGCCAAGCATGCAGCATTGGTTTGGTGCCGATGATTTGGGGCGCGATATTTTTGCTCGCGTGTTAAGCGGGGTTGAAGTGTCGGTTTGTGTGGCGCTGGTAGTTACCGCTGTGACCATGACAATAGGTGTGCTTATTGGCTTGTTGGCCGGGTTTTATGGCGGCAGAGTAGATGCAATTTTGATGCAGATTACCGATATCTTTTTGGCGTTTCCCGGCATTTTATTGGCGATTGCTTTCGCAGCTGTGTTGGGGCCAGGCCTAGGCAATTTAATCTTGGCGCTATGTTTAACCGGCTGGGTGAGTTATGCACGGCTAACCCGTGGGCAAACCTTGAGTTTGCGCCATCGTCAGCACGTGTTGGCGGCGGAGTCGCTCGGTGCCGGTGTGCCACGTCTGCTGTTTCGGCATATTCTGCCTTTATTGGCGTCTATTTTGGTAGTAGAAGCCACTTATAGTTTAGCCAGTGTGATGATCGCCGAGGCTAGCCTGTCGTTTTTAGGGCTGGGGATTCAGGCGCCTGATGCTTCTTGGGGCGCGATGCTGCGAGATGCTGTACGTTATATGTTAATAGCGCCACATTATGTGTTGATTGTAGGTGGATGCTTGATGAGTTTGATTTTAGCGATTAACCTAGGCGGAGACTATTTACGTGACGCTTTGGATGTTAGAAAACCCGATTAGGAAAGAGATGGCATGAGTTTAGGTCCAGTGATGTTAGATGTGGTCGGCACAGAATTAACCGATGACGACATTCGGCGTTTAAAGCACCCACTGGTGGGTGGCGTGATTCTATTTAAGCGTAATTACGAAAATAATGTCCAGTTGAAGGCGCTGACAGCAAGCATACACGCGGTGCGTCAGCCTCCGTTATTAATTGCGGTGGACCACGAAGGTGGTCGGGTGCAGCGTTTTAGAGATGGCTTTACCAAAATTCCGCCGATGCGTGAGTTTGGCAAAATCTGGGATAAAAATCCTAAAAAGGCTAAAGAGTTAGCCACTGAAGCCGGCTGGATTTTGGCGGCAGAGTTACGCGCACATGGTGTGGACTTCAGTTTCACCCCGGTGCTGGATATGGATTATGGCGATAGCCTAGTGATAGGTGACCGTGCCTTTCATCTAAACCCGCAAGCGATTAGCGACTTGGCCTATGCACTGATGCAGGGCTTGAAAAAAGGTGGCATGCCAGCAGTAGGTAAGCACTTTCCTGGGCATGGCTTTGTGGTAGCTGACTCTCACGTCAGTATGCCGGTAGATGAGCGCGAGTTTGACCAGATTGCGCAGCACGATATGCAGCCGTTCAGAATGCTGATTGATGATGGTATTCAGGCGATTATGCCCGCGCATGTGATTTATTCTAAAGTCGATAGTCAGCCTGCCGGGTTCTCCCCACGCTGGTTACAGAAAGTGCTGCGTGAACGCTTGGGCTTTAATGGGGTGATTTTTAGTGATGACTTAAGCATGGAGGCTGCCACCGCAGGTGGGGATGTGACTACGCGGGCATTGGCTGCACTTACTGCTGGCTGCGATATGGTGTTACTGTGCAATCAGCCCGCTATGGCCGATGAATTGTTGGAAAACTTGCGCTGGACTATCTCTGCGCAAAGCCTGAGCCGATTGGCACGCATGCATGGGCACAAGCACCCACTAAGCATGGACGCCTTGCATGAAAGCGCCGATTTTGTACGCGCACTGCACCAAGTGGCGCAGGTGGGGATTGTAGAGGGCGAGTTATTTGCTTAATAAAAACCTTGAAACTTAATGTGTAAATCGGTATCTTAGCCCTGAGTGTATTTTTTAATGATAAGGAAATAAACAATGTTAGATAACACACCGGTATTAGGTCGTTCAGAATCGACCGAGTTAGCGACCAATCGAGTTCTGCGTAATACATACGCGCTGTTGGGCTTGACCATGATCCCAACCGTGATTGGTGCGTTTATTGGTATGAATATTAATTTCAGCATTATCGCGCAGCATCCGTTTATCGCGTTTGGTGCATTTATGTTAGTTACAATCGGCATGCAAATGGCTATCACAGCGAACCGTAACAATAGTATGGGTATTTTATTGCTGTTAGCTTATACCCTATTTTTGGGCGTTACATTAGGCCCGCTATTGCAACACGCCTTGCATTTGCGTGATGGAGCACAGTTAGTTGGTTTGGCCGCAGGCGGTACCGGATTAATCTTTTTAACCATGGCTGGTATTGCAGCTAATACTAAGCGTGATTTTAGTAACATCGGTAAGTTCTTGGTGATTGGTATGGTATTAGCGTTAGTTGCTATTGTGGCTAATATATTTTTACAAATTCCAGCATTATCATTGGCCATCTCTAGTGTTGTGATTTTGGTTTCTTCTGGTTTTATTTTGTATGAAGTTAACAATATCGTACGTGGTGGCGAGACTAATTACGTGATGGCAACTTTGTCACTTTACATCAGTATCTATAACATCTTTGCTCACCTGTTGAGCATTTTGATGTCATTTGGTAACAACGACTAAGTAAGTTACTAACTAATAAAGAAAAACCCGCTTCGGCGGGTTTTTTATTGGCGTTGCAGTTTGGCCTGTTTGCGGCGTTCGGAAAAGAAGTTAGATAACATCATGCCGCATTCATCAGCCAGTAAGCCCTTGGCGACCGTTGTATGATGATTGAGCTTTTGCTCGGACATGAGGTTGATCACGCTGCCACAGGCGCCGGTTTTGGGGTCGCTGGCACCATATACCAGTTTGGCGATGCGTGCGTGCTGGATTGCGCCGGCACACATGGCACATGGCTCTAATGTGACATATAGCGTGCAATCCACCAAGCGATAGTTGCCCAGGTGCTGTGCAGCATCACGCATGGCTTGAATCTCGGCATGGGCGCTTGGGTCATGCAGTGTAATGGGCGCGTTGCTGCCGCGCCCGATAATTACGCCATCTTTTACTACAATTGCGCCTACAGGCACTTCACCGGCTAATGCAGCTTCTTTTGCCAGCGTGAGCGCGATGTTCATAAAGGCTTGGTCTTGTTCGGTCGTGTGTATGGTGTTGGTCATCATGTATGAGTTACTTTATCAGGCGGTGGCAGGTACTTAATCTTGCTGCTTTTGAGCCCAGCGCACCAGCACGTAAACCAAGCCTAACACAAAGGCACCGCCCACCCATACCGTGATTTCTTCTGTTGTTGGCGAGGCGTCCTGCACAGGCATCACAATCAGTTTACGTAAAAACAGTACGAGCACCACCTCCACAAATGTCTCTACCTGAAGTTTGCTGCCTTGCAGGTAACGTATTTCTGCAGAGATAAGCGCGGAGATAGACCATAGCAACATCAGCGTACCAAGCGCATGTAAAAAGCCATGTACCAAATTATGGGCATTGGCCGCTGCAAACACATCTTTAAAGAATAGCCAGGTAAACATAATGACCGAAGTGGCCAGCGCTAGGCCAATGATGATGTGGGCAAAGCCATTGAGCCATTGCATGGCTTTGATGGCAAAGTTGTTGATACGGGCGAAGTTTCTGGGTAGCTGTTCTTGTGACATCCTAAGGTCTTTCATTGTGCGGATGATAATAAAATATCATTTATGTTTAGTAATTGGAATTGTTTAATAAACCATTGTTGTGCTTTGCCGCCGTCGTTACGCCAAGCGAGAAAAACCGTCACCTCATGTTTTGGCTTAGCTACTTGTTTAATAATGAGTTGGCCTGTGCTTGCATAATGCTCTGCAAGCTTGCTTGGAATATAGCCAGCTCCCAGCCCTGCAATTTGCGCCTGCAGTTTGAAATGCATGCTAGGTAAAGTCAGCACGTCTTGCCCGGATAGTATGCCTGCGGTTCTTGGCGGTAGGTTGCGTGAGCTATCCGCAGCGGAAATGGCGCGGTGGCGAATGATGTCCTGGTCCTGCAGTGGATCTGTTAGCTTGGCTAGCGGGTGGTGTGGGGCCACCGCGTAACTGAACTCCAGCGAGCCGATTGGTTTGGTCGTAAAGCCATTAACTGGCGGTGCGTCACCCGGGCTGCCTAGCGAAATGTCAGCACGGCCGCTAATCAGGGCATCCCAGCAGCCACCAAATACTTCTTGTGTAAGTTTGATTCTGGTGCCGAAATTCTGGCTGTAGAATTTATCCAGTATCGGGTAAATGCGGTTGATATCAAACAAATCATTCACGGCAATCGTTAGTTCTGTCTCCACACCTTTTGCCACACGTTTTACCCGTGACTCTAGCTCGCTTGCGGCATTGAGCAGGTTGCGACCCTCTTTCAGCAGTTCTGCTCCAGCTAAAGTCAGCTCTGCCCGGTGCCCGCTACGGTTAAATAATTTAACGTTTAAGTCTGCTTCCAGTTTTCTGACTGTATAGGTAATGGCAGATGGTACACGGAACAGAGATTCTGCAGCAGCTGCAAAGCTGCCTTTGCGTGCAATCGCATCTAATACCTCAAGTGACTCTAATGATAGTTTGGTGGACATAATCGGTATTTTATCTTCATCAGATTATTTGAATAAAACATGCAAAATTATTAGCTATTAGTATAAAGATATTAGTAATAACATGCTGTTAATTATTCAATTAACTTGAATGGTAATGGCGATGTGCAAGATTAACGCGGTATGGATGTGAATTTTTAGCGTGAAAGTCGGTCAGGGTTTAAATGGTATGTAGTGTCAATAAAGTGGTTGGTGTTAGTCAATATTGAGGTAACAAGCCAAGATTAAATTAACAAACCAGGTTTAAATAAAAAGGATAACAAATGAAATACACACATTTAAAAACGACAGCTTTATTACTGGGTACGTTGTTTGCAAGCATGAATGCGGCGATTGCGGCACCGGTTGCTTATAAAATCGACGCGGCACACAGCTTTGCTAACTGGAGCGTGCGTCATGTGGTAGCCAAGGCATCTGGTACTTTTAATGAGATTAGCGGCAATATTTTGATTGATGCCGATAATTTGACCAACTCTTCAGTGGACGCCAAAATCAATGTATTGAGCGTGAATAGTGGTCTTGTCAAACGTGACGCGCATATCAAGGAGAAAGATTACCTGGATGCAGCCAAGTTTGCAGAAATGAGTTTTGTCAGCACCAAAATTGAGGCCAAAAGCGCTACCGAAGGCGTAATGACCGGTAAGTTCACCATGCATGGTGTGACCAAAGAGATTAGCCTGCCGTTTAAAGTGCTGGGTTTTGGTAATGACCCTTGGGGTGGTGAGCGCAGTGGTTTTGAGGCAAAAACCTCACTGAAAGCCTCTGACTATGGCTTTGGCTGGGGCACAAAACCGAACAGCCCGGTCGGCGATGATATTGAGATTACCTTATTGATTGAAGCAGTGAAACCTACTGCTGAAAAGCCTAAAAAATAATTGCGAAATTCAACATTGTTAGGAGTAAAGCATGGCATTAGATCTATTTAGCCCAGTAAAACTGGGTAGCATACAATTGAGCAACCGTATTGTGATGGCGCCACTGACTCGTAATAGAGCAGGGGCAGAGGGCGTGCCTCAGCCATTGAACGCAACTTATTATGAGCAGCGCGCCAGTGCCGGGTTGATTGTCACCGAGGCAACGCCGATTTCAGCCATGGCGCACGGCTACCCAGCGCTGCCTGGCATTTATACCGATGCGCAAGTGGCAGGCTGGAAAAAAGTGACCGATGCTGTGCACGCTAAAGGTGGCAAGATTGTGATTCAACTCTGGCACGTAGGCCGTATCTCTCACCCAAGCCTGTTGCCGGCAGGTGCGCTACCAGTTGCACCATCAGCTATTAAGCCAGCTGGGCAGGCGTTTACTTACCAAGGTTTAGTCGATTATGTAGAGCCTCGCGCATTGACGCAGAGTGAACTGCCAGGCATCATTGCAGATTATGTGCATGCAACGAAAGCTGCGCTAGCCGCAGGGTTTGATGGCGTGGAAATACATGCGGCTAACGGTTACTTGCTGGATCAGTTTTTACGTGACGGCACTAACCAGCGTACAGACCAGTACGGTGGCAGTGTTGAGAACCGCGCTCGATTCCTGCTAGAAGTGACCAGGGCTGTGGTGGACGTGGCGGGTGGGGACAAAGTAGGCGTACGTCTGTCACCGGTCAATCCATTTAACGATATGCAGGACAGCAACCCGCAAGTGCTGTTTAATTATGTGGCAGAGGCATTGAATCAATTTAATCTTGCTTATTTACATGTGGTAGAAGGTGGTATTCACGGTGGTGGTTTATCAGACCCATTTGATTTTGCTGCGCTGCGTAAGCTATTTAAAGGGTCTTACATGGCGAATCTGGCTTACGATAAAGCACGTGGCAATGCGGTGATTGCAAATGGTCATGCAGATGTAGTGGCATATGGTGTACCATTTA
>NZ_CAMLGS010000051.1 GCF_946479685.1 uncultured Methylotenera sp. | reverse complement strand
GCCTATACGCTAGTCAAAAATCAGGAAACTAAAATTTAGCCTTAGCCAGTTTGGCGTAAAGCTTATTTAACTGCACAAAAATTACTGATGTAAATACCTTAGCAACCTACTCCATATGTTAGAGTGCTCCCTTTTGAGCAATCCAATTTTAGAAGTTTAAGCCCGTGATAAAAGCCGCAATATTTGACATGGACGGCCTACTGATAGATTCAGAACGCCTCATCATGCAAGCCTGCATCAGTGCAGCCCAACAAGTAGGCATCACCTACACCCAAGCAGAATATGTGGAACTGATTGGCCGCGCAGGCCCTGACTCCACGCGTATTATGACGGCACAACTAGGTGGCACGGAGCGATTTAACCTCGTGATGCAAGGCTTAGATGCCCGATTGGCAAACTTGAACAACACTTTCCCACTCAAGCCTGGCGCACGCGCCTTGCTGCAGCATTATCAAGCCAGCAATATTGTATGTAGCGTTGCATCTTCTTCCGCCAAACACCATATCACCCACCGCCTAACGCAAGCCGGTGTAAGTGATTACTTCCAGCATATCACCAGTGGACAAGAGGTGGAACGAGGAAAGCCAAACCCTGACATTTACTTGCTAGCCATCCAGAAACTAGGCTTACCCGCCGAGGCGTGCATCGCGTTTGAAGATAGTGAAATGGGCGCTAGAGCCGCTATTGCTGCTGGCTTAAAAGTAGTGGTGGTGCCAGACTTAGTACAACCCAGTGATTTTGTAAGAGAACATTGCCATCAGGTAGTCACCACACTGGATGATTGGTTAAATTGCCCTTAATGGCTTCAGCAAAAATACGTGCTCAGTAGCACTGCAGCGCCCTTTCATCCCGCCGCTCACATCAACTGTTGCCAGCAGATGCAAGGCATAATTTTCTTGGTAGTATTGGGCAACCGCTTGCGGGGTGATAGAAAAGGGTGGCCCTACTACTAGGCTTTGGTCATACTCATAGCAAATCAGCAACTGTGCGGACAGGTGAGCGCCATTAAGTGTGTGGTATAGCGTAAGCGCATATCATCAGGCAAAGCGACCAACGCTGCCCTGTCGTACACCGCATCGACGCGCCCCAGCATCGCAGGTGACACCTGAAAAACATCGCCAACAAAAATATCAATATTAGGTGCGCTGTAATGCGTGACATCGCCTAATTGATGGGTACCCGGGGTTAGATGCAGACTCTCGAACAAGTCCTGAATCGCTACTGGGCTTAACTCGGCACCAAGCACATGGTAGCCAGCCGCCAGCAACCAGGCAATATCCAAAGTCTTGCCGCATAGCGGTAAAAACACACGGGCACCCGGCTCTAAATCTAAGGCTGAGAAATACGCTACTAACAGTGGGTTAGCTTCAGGCAAGTGAAAGCCTATTTCACTCTTATTCCATTTCTGATGCCAAAAGTCGTGATGCATATGCGCTTGAAATTGATAAGTCCGAGGATGAGAATAGTTTGCGGCAAAGCCTTAGCTGACATCTACAATACTGCAAGATGTCTAGGATGACTTAAGATTAAACTCAGGTTTGCGTAACAGCACACAAACCTAGATAAGACTGCAAACCAAGCCTGTATTGGGCAGCCCAACAGTGTTCAATTTATGAAGCCATGCCACTATGCCGCAACAGCGCATCCAAACTAGGCTCCCTGCCTCGAAATGCCACGAAAGACTCCATCGCTGGGCGGCTACCGCCTTTAGCCAGCACCTCATTCTTAAATCTTGCACCGGCTTCGCCAGACAGCACACCCATTTCTTCAAACAGGCTATAGGCATCGGCAGATAGCACTTCTGCCCATTTGTAGCTGTAGTAACCAGCAGCGTAGCCACCCGCAAAGATATGCGAGAAGCTATTAGGGAAGCGGTTCCATTTTGGTGGTCGCATTACAGCCACCTCATCACGTACCTGCTCAATCAAGTCTAAAGCACTGAGCTTGCCATTCGGGTCATACTCGCCATGCAAGCGCATATCGAATAATGAAAACTCGATTTGACGGACCATTTGCATGCCAGCCTGGAAGTTCTTCGCTGCTACCATTTTATCAAACAGTTCACGCGGCAATTGCGCGCCTGTATCTACATGCGCCGTCATTTGGCGCAGCACTTCCCATTCCCAGCAGAAGTTCTCCATAAATTGGCTAGGTAACTCAACCGCATCCCACTCCACGCCTTTAATGCCAGACACACCATACTCATCCACTTGGGTGAGCATATGATGTAAACCATGACCAAACTCATGGAACATGGTGATAACTTCATCGTGAGTGAATAGCGCAGGCTTGCCGCCCACAGGCGCAGAGAAGTTGCAGGTTAAAAACGCTACTGGCAACTCTACACCGTTGGCACGCTGGCGGCGGCTAATACACTCATCCATCCAGGCGCCACCACGCTTGTGATTACGTGCGTACAGATCCAGATAGAAATAGGCAATCGGCTGATTATCACTGTTACTGATTTCATAGAAGCTAGCATCTGCATGCCACACCGGCGCATCTACTTTGCGCACATGTACGCCAAAAATGGTCTCTGTTACTTTAAACAGCCCAGCCAACACTTTATGCTCAGGGAAATACTGTTTCACCTCTTGGTCAGAAAATGCGTATTGCTCTTGACGCAGTTTTTCACTGACATAAGCTACATCCCAAGCCTGCATATCGGCAATGCCGAGTTTGCTGGCATAAGCGGTGAGCGCTTGCATGTCTTGCTGCGCATAAGGCTTGGCACGCTTAGCCAAGGTGTCGAGGAAGTCCGTCACCTGCTTAGGCGTGTCCGCCATTTTGGTGGCAAGCGAAAGCTCTGCAAAGTTATTAAAACCCAGCATGTGCGCCTCTTCTTGCTTTAATTTCAGAATATCGCGAATCAATTCGGTGTTATCCCACTCAGGCTTACTAAGCTCTGAAGCGCGAGTGGCGTAAGCGCGGTATAGTACTTCACGCAATGCGCGATTATCTGCATATTGCAGCACTGGCATATACGACGGAAAGTGCAGACTAAACTGGTAGCCTTGCTTGCCATCGGCTTTAGCCGCCTCTTGCGCTGCTTCAATCGCATCCTGAGGCAAACCGGCTAAATCTGCCAGATTTTCCACGGTATGCTTAAAGTCATTCGTGTTATCCAGAATATTTTCTTCAAACTTGGCACCCAGCTTAGATAATGCCTCACTGACAGCTTTAAATCTTGCCTTTTGCTCGGCAGGCAACTCGGCGCCGCCTAATTTAAAGTCACGTACTTCTTTATTGATAATGGTTTGCTGTGTAGCACTCAGCGTAGCAAAGGCCGCACTGGATTGAATTGCTTTAAACTTTGCATACAGACGCTCATCTTGCGACACATCACTGTAGAAATCAGTCAGCTTTGCCAAGTTATTGTTATAAGCTTCGCGCAACTCCGGGCTGTTCACTACCGCGTTCATATGCCCAACCTGGCTCCAGCTGCGGCCTAGCTTCTCACTGTGGTCTTCTAGCTTTACTGCAAAATTTTGCCAGGTTGGCGCTTCGCTACTAGTAGCCAATTGTTCAACCAGCGCACGTCCCTCAGCAATTAAACTATCCACCGCAGGGCTCACATGCTCAGGTTTGATTTCGTTAAATTTTGGTAAGCCAGAAAAATGTAATAATGGGTTTGACACAAAGAATCCTTAAAACTGCATTACTGAAACTGTATGAGTGATAAGTCTCATTAATTAATGAGACGTAAGCACAGCGGGTAGCGATAAGTCTCGCCGTTACTAGTAGAGATGGCGGCAACTATGCATAAAACAACATTGAACAGCCAAATAATTCCCAACAACAAAAAACCCACCAGCACTGCAATCAGCACACCAGATGCAAACTGGGCGATAAGAATGGTGATTTGAAAGTTGAGCGCCTCTTTGGCCTGCGCGGATAAATACTCGTTATCGTCCTTTTTTAACAACCAAACGATTAAAGAAGGGATGAATGAAAACAGCACCCCACTCAAATGAGTAATGGTTGCGATATTTTTATCATCATTGCTTGGTACTAATAACGCGTTGCTCATGACTAGCCCTCTTCTTATTGAATCTGATTAAACTTGGCAAGGTTGAGTTCAATTTTTTCTATATCGCTTAAGTTTAAAACCTTACGTGCATGCACCTTGAGCTCGCCCAATTGGCTGTGCAGCACCTGCTGCTTCACGCTTAAGATATGTGAAGGGTGCATAGACAATTGTTGCAAGCCCATGCCCAGCAGCAGCTTGGTAAATCTGGCATCACCCGCCATCTCACCACATACCGATACCGACTTGCCCAGCTTAATACCGGCTTTGATGGTCATCGAAATCAATTTAAGGATAGAAGGATGCAGCGGGTTATATAAATGCGCCACCGCGTCATCGGTACGGTCAATCGCCAAGGTGTATTGAATTAAGTCGTTAGTGCCGATGGATAAGAAATCCAGCTCATTGGCAAAGGCCTCGGCATTAATCGCCGCAGCCGGAATCTCTATCATGCCGCCCAAGGTAATATTTTCGTCAAACGGGATTTCGTCTTTACGCAAGCTTTGCTTGGCACGCTCCAGCAGCAATTTGGTTTGTCGCAGCTCAGACAGCGTACACAGCATAGGAATTAGAATCTTGATATGCCCAAAATGCGAGGCTCGCAGCAAAGCCCGTAGCTGGGTGTGAAACAGCTGCGGCTCAGCCAAACATAGGCGAATCGCACGTAAACCCAGTGCCGGGTTAGCGCAGCTCACCACGGTATCGGAATTAACCTGCTTATCCGCGCCTATATCTAAAGTGCGGATGGTGACCGGTGCGCCCTTCATGGCTTCGGCAACTGCTTTGTAAGCCAGAAACTGCTCTTCTTCATCTGGCGTATCGTGGCGATTCATAAAAAGAAACTCAGTACGATACAAACCGATACCAGTAGCACCAGCCAGCTTCACCGCAGCCACGTCTTCCGGCACCTCAATATTCGCCAGCAAGTCGATACTGACACCATCTATCGTCACCGCCTTGGTGCTCTTGATGCGCTTCAGCTTTTGCTGCTCTAGTTCCCACTGGTCCTGACGCAGCTTGTACTCAGCCAGAATCTCTTTGGACGGGCTAACAATCACGATACCCAAGTTGCCATCAACAATAATCAACTCACCGTCATTGATTAAGTCGCGCGCACGCTGCAAAGCAACAATGGATGGAATATTCAAACTACGCGCCAAAATGGCGGTATGCGAGGTCACGCCGCCGACATCGGTAATAAATGCAGCAAACTGATGCTGTTTGAACTGAATCGCATCGGCCGGGGAAATATCATGTGCCACCAAAATCAGCTTACGCTCCTGATGCATGGCGCTGATCTGCTGCTCGCTAGTGAGTTGGCTCGGGTGCCCTAACAGCGCTTTAATGATGCGCTCCACCACTTGTACTACATCTTGTTTGCGCTCACGGAAATAGACGTCTTCAATCTGCTCAAACTGCTCGACGATATCATCCATTTGCAGTTTGATGGCCCACTCCGCATTGCACTGCTCTCTGCGGATAATGTCCTGGGGCACTTCAGTTAACGATTTATCCTCCAGCATCATCAAATGCGTGCCGACAAATGCGCTTAACTCTGCTGGCGCATTTTTACGCAAACTATGGTTAATCTGCTCTAACTCAAACTTAACACTGGCAATCGCCTCATTAAAGCGATCAATCTCAGTCTCAATTAAATGTTTAGGTAATTGATAATGCACCACCTCCAGCAAAGCATTCGACACAAGATGCGCCTGTCCAATGGCAATGCCGCTAGAAACCGCGACGCCATGAATACTAAAACTTGGATTGGTTAAATTACTCATTCATCCTCACCGAAACGGTTATTAATCAGTGCCACCAAGGTGTCGATGGCAGTATCCTCGTCTGCACCACTAGCCTCTAAAGTCACCATAGAGCCTTTGGCTGCGGCCAACATCATCACGCCCATAATGCTTTTGGCGTTGACGCGGCGACCATTGCGCGTAATCCACACCTCGCTCGCAAACTTGCCAGCGGCTTGTGTCAGCTTGGTCGACGCACGTGCATGCAACCCCAGTTTGTTAATAATTTCCAGCTCTTTACTAATCATGCTTTGGACCTAGTTCTTTGTAAAATCTATTATTGGGAGGAACCCTGCTCATAGCGCTCGCATTGCTGGCTGGTAAACTGCACCACACCCTCACGGCCGCCACTGAGGGCTTTTTCTACAACTACATTAAGCGGCTCATGTCTGTAAGTCATGGCACGTACCAGCATCGGCAAGTTCACACCCGCCACCCCAGCAACCATGCCCGGCTGCCACAGCTTGGTGACAATATTACATGGCGTAGCACCGTACATATCAGACAGCACCAACACGCCATCACCGCTATTGAGCTGCGCAACCAAAGCTTGCGCCTTAGGTAACACCACATTGGGGTCATCCTGACTATTAATCGCTAACGTTGCAGTCTGCGCCGGCACACCGCCCAACACATGGCTCGCGCACGAAATCAGGCTTTCACCCAGTGCACCATGCGTCACAATCAAAATACCTATCATTGTTTAATACCAATCCTATTTATTTTAATGCCCAGTTTTACTCTAACTTTTGGCTTTACTTTAATGCTTGGTCTTATTTTAATTCACGGTGTCGCGTTAATACTTTCTGCTTATCTTTAAAGTATAAACTCAACATCTCCACCAAGTACACAGAACGATGCTGACCACCGGTGCAGCCAACCGCCACCGTGAGGTAGCTGCGGTTATCCTGTATAAAACAAGGCAGCCATTTCTCAACATAAGCGCGAAGATCTTGCATCATCTCACTCACGGTTGCATGATCCCTTAAAAATTCCTGCACCTTTTCATCACGGCCGGTGAGGTCACGTAGTGCCGGGTCGTAATGTGGGTTAGGCAAGCAGCGTACATCAAACACAAAATCCGCATCCAGTGGAATACCATGCTTAAAGCCGAACGATGTAAACAACAAAGTCAAACCGATGTGCTCAATAGAAACCACCTCTTTCACCCAGCCGCGCAGTGTATTGGCACTTAAATAACTCGTGTCTATCACATGCCCCAGGCTACCTAGCCCACCCAGCAAATCACGCTCCAGCGCGATGCTTTCGGCCAGTGTGGTTGAGGCTTCGCTCAATGGGTGCTTACGTCTGGTTTCACTAAAGCGTTTGACCAGCGTTTCAACATTTGACTCCAAAAACAATACCTGCACATCAATATGTTGCGCTTTAAGCTGCTCAATATGCGCAGGCAAGGTTTCAATTGCCGCACTACGGCTATCAATGCTAATCGCAATGCGTTGATGATTAGCATGCAAATGCTCGGCAATTGTATCCAGCATCGTCGCCGGCAAGTTATCTATGCAGTAATAGCCGCTGTCTTCCAGCGCGCGTAATGCAATACTCTTACCTGAGCCAGACAGGCCGGTGACAATAATCAGTTGTTTCATTGGTGTTAATGTACCATTGGATTGATAAATGCTAGTGTTGATGAATGCTAGTACAGAATTACTTGTGTTATTTTTTACTTGAGCAGCAGTATGCTACTTGAGCTGTTTCATAGCACGCTGCTGGCGCTGCATCAGCTGCTTGGTTGCGTTTATCCCACGTAACAGTAGCATATGGTTACGTACCGCAACTTCGACCAACACCGCGATGTTTCGTCCGGCAGCAATCGGGATATGGACTTTGGTCACTTTCAATCCCAGCACTTCTTCATGCTGGGTTTTAATACTCAAGCGATCCAGCATTTGCAACGTTTGCAAGTCAGCCTTTTCCAGCTGAATAATTAAATCTAATGGCTTGGTAGGCTTAACCGCATTATCACCAAACAATGCGCGTATATTTAGAATGCCTAAGCCGCGGACTTCCAGAAAGTCTTCCAGCAACGGTGGGCAACGCCCCTCAATACGCTCTGGCGAGATGCGGAAAAAGTCTACAATATCATCGGCAATCAAGCGATGACCGCGTGAGATCAACTCTAACGCAAGCTCGCTCTTACCGATGGCAGCCTCACCCTTGAGTAGCACACCAAAACCCTGCACCTCCATAAACACGCCGTGTACGCTGATAGATTCAGCCATGGCCTGCGCCAGGAAGTGGCTCAAGATATCCATGAGCTCTGGGCTGCGTAAAGTAGAGGTAAATAGTGGTACGTTGTGCTGGTTGGCCGCAGCCAACAACATATCCAGCACCTTTTCACCGTTAGCCACAATGACCGCAGCTAAGTCGGTGGAAAACAAATTATTAATGGCGCGCTCAGCATCAGCGCTTGGCAAATTGGTAATATAGTCCATCTCAGCACAGCCCAGCACCTGCACTCGGTTAGGGTGTACAAAATTAAGATGGCCAATAAGCGCCAGAGATGGTTTGGTAACTGTTTCGCTGGTGAGAGTATTTGACCCGCCGTTGAGTCCTGCAACCCAATTTAGCTTGAGTTTACGGCGGGTTTGTTTGAATAGCTCAGCGACGTTGAATTGAGCCATATTTAAGGTAACAAAAAAGAATTAAATACTAAAAAAACTCAGTCAATGTTTTGATGCTTTACTGCACCATTCGCTTTGTGATGATTTGTATTTTTCTCTTTATGTTTCACCACTTGACGGTCCAGCTTGTCGGTCAACATATCGATTGCACTATACATATTCTCATCTTGGCATTCTGCGTGTAAATCATTACCAGGCACATGCAGTGTAGCTTCAACCTTTTGAGCCAGCTTTTCAACACTCATGGTCACCTTGACATCGATCACATGATCAAAGTGATTGCTGATTTTAGTTAACTTACTGGTGACATAGTCACGTAAAGCGGGCGTAATTTCTAAATGATGACCTGTTAATTGTAAATTCATGACTTGCTCCTTTTGAAAATATTCCGCAAATATTAATTCTTAGAGGTTCGTGATTAAGACTTACAGAACAATTTCAGTTTACAACTTTTCATCCGCTCTGTGGCAAGGAAATCAACAATTTTTTACGTAGACTTCAACAATCCATTTATAAAGACTTTCTTAAGCTGGCCGGCGCGATATTCATAGACTCGCGATACTTGGCAATAGTGCGGCGCGCGACCACAATTCCCTGCTTTGCCAGCAAATCGGTAATCTGATTATCCGAGTATGGTTTCCTTGGGTTTTCCTGATCCACCAATTGCTTAATCAATGCGCGAATCGCAGTTGCCGAACAGGTACCACCGGCATCGGTCGCCACTGAACTGCCAAAGAAGTATTTAAGCTCAAAAATACCGCGCGGTGTCAGCATGTATTTATTGGTAGTTACTCGTGAAATCGTCGATTCGTGCAAATCCAGCTCATCAGCAATCTCACGCAGCACCAATGGACGCATAGCGACCTCACCATACTCCAGGAAGTTACGCTGCCTATCTACAATCGCCTGCGATACACGCAAAATGGTAGAAAAGCGCTGCTGGATATTCTTAATCATCCACTTGGCTTCCTGCATCTGGCTTTGCAAATATTGGCTGGAGCTATCGCGGTTACGCTTCAGGATGCCGGCATACAGTTGGTTGATTTTCAGCTTAGGTATCACGCTGTCATTCAAGCTGGCAATCCAGATACCTTTTACCTTTTTAACAATTACTTCATGCTGGATGTAGTGCTCTGAGCCTATATGGCTAAACGCACTGCCGGGGCGTGGATTTAAGCTGGTAATCAACTGCTGCACCTGCTTCAAGGTAGCCTCATCACAGCCCAGCTCTTTACGTAGTTTCACAAAATCACGCGAGGCCAATACCGGCAGGTAGCGCTCAGCCACCAAGCTGGCTAACGTTATGTATGGAGTATCTTTAGGCAGCACCTCCAGCTGCAGTAGCAAGCACTCACTTAAGCTACGCGCACCTACCCCAGCAGGGTCTAAATGCTGCACATGGCGCAGCGCCGTTTGCAACTCTATCGCGTCGATTTCCAGCTCTTCCGGCATCAGCTCTGCGATTTCTTCCAGCGACTGCTCTAGATAGCCATCATCGTTAATGCTATCCACCAACATCAGCGCCAGTGACTGGTCACGCTCAGATAGCGGCATCAGCTTTAATTGCGACAGTAGATGCTCACGCAAGCTGGTCTGCAATGTTTCCTGCGGCTTAAAGTCGCTGTCATCATCTGCCGGCATGGTGTTCTCATCCCAGCGGCTACCATTGGAGAACTCATCAAACTCATCATTAAATTCCGCCGCAAACGTATCTGTGTACTCGCTAGCAGGCACATCAAAATCGGCAGACTCAGACGTGTCAGCAACGCTGGTCGTTGCAGCTTCCGCGCCACTGAACCCATCAGCGGCGTCTACATACTCGGCATCAAAACTTTCAAAATCCGGTTTAGCTTCTGCCGCATCAAGGCTGGCTGCAGACAAGTCCGCACCATCAGCCTGCGGCTCAACAGCGTTGCCGTACTCATCTTCAGTATCGTCACCCCGCTCCAGCAACGGGTTGGTTTGCATCAGCACATCAATCTCTTGATTCAACTCCAGTGTTGAAAGCTGCAACAGTCGAATAGCCTGCTGCAGCTGCGGAGTCAGCGATAGATTCTGTGAAAACTTTAGTTGTAACCCTTGCTTCATAGGCGGAAATCTTTACCCAAATACACTTCACGCACGCTTTCGTTTGCCACAATCTCACTCGGCACCCCGGAGGCAAACACATGACCTTGGTTCACAATATAAGCACGGTCACAGATACCCAAAGTTTCGCGTACGTTATGGTCTGTAATCAGCACGCCAATATTGCGCGCACTTAAGAAACGGATGATCTGCTGAATATCGATCACCGCGATAGGGTCGATACCGGCAAACGGTTCATCTAACAAAATAAAGCTAGGGTCGGATGCCAAACAGCGTGCAATTTCTACACGGCGACGCTCACCGCCAGACAGGCTCACCGCGGCGCTGTCACGGATATGCGTAATATGCAGCTCCTCCAGCAAGGACTCCAAACGGGCGGACATTTCATCCTCGGAAATATCCTGCAACTGCAAGATAGCTAAAATATTTTCAGACACCGTTAGCTTGCGGAAAATAGAGGCTTCCTGTGGCAAGTAAGACAAGCCCATCCTAGCGCGCATATGAATCGGCATATGGCTCAGCTCTGCGCCGTCCAGGGCAATCCTACCAGCGTCCAACGCCACTAAACCCACAATCATATAAAAGCTGGTGGTTTTACCCGCGCCATTTGGCCCAAGCAAACCTACCACCTCGCCACTTTTAATCGTTAACGAGATATCCTGCACTACCGTGCGGGCGCCGTAGGACTTACGTAAACTTTCTACAGTTAATTCGCTCATTATTGTTCACTTAATCTTACAGTTATATCTTGTGGTTATCGTTCTTGCGGTTATCGTTTAAAACTATTGCCCAGCATTTCTGCTGACTTCTAGGGTACGGCTGAATCTTGCGTCTTTAACCGTAGGGATAGGGCCGGTAGAAGTCTCAGGCTTAGGTTTATTGACAGGCTCTGCCGGCTTAATTTCTACCGGGGCTTTTTTGCTCTTAGGCTGAATCACCGCACGCACACGACCAGAGCCTGGCGTGGCCGATTGAGAATTACCACCAATCACCTCAGCATACTCGGCATTGGCGTCATACATAATGTAATCGCCATGCACCACATCCTCACCGCGTTTCACCCAAGCTTTGGTGTACAACTGCACTTTATCCATACGTCCGTCATACTCAATGCGCTGCGCGCTGCCCTGAATGTATTCACTCTTGCCTTCCAGCTTTTGCTTAAAGGTGGTCGGATTACCTAAAGAAGTGCTGTGCTGAAAACCTTCCTTATCTTCACGCACGATCAACTTATCGGCACGGATTTCCAAAGTGCCTTGGGTCAATATCACATTACCGGTATAGGTACTGATTTGCTTGGCATCATCCACCTTCATGGTATCCGCTTCCAAATCAATCGGCTTATCACGGTCCGCTGCTTCGGCCCATGCACGACCAGCCACACCCAACAACAAACTCCCACACAGCAGCAGGTTGAGTAATGTGTTGGTTTTAATCATAAAAAACTGCCTATTCATAGCGTCTCCGAATGCGCGCATGGTTATTTGGTTTATCTTGCTGAGCCTCCGCTACTGGCTTTTTAGCCTT
>NZ_CAMLGS010000050.1 GCF_946479685.1 uncultured Methylotenera sp. | reverse complement strand
CACTGATTGGCTGTGGTTGATTAACCGTGCTTAGAGTTAGATGTAATTGAAAATAAGCGTATTTGGGATAACTGTACTCTTTTTAGTGAGAGATTATTAGAAAATCGATAAAAATGACATCAACAGTATTTCAAAGGCTATCTCTGGCGCTATTTTCATTACTTGCAGTTTTTATTGCAGTGACATTTAAGCAATATGGTATTAGCAATGATGAGCAGGTGCAGCATGTGTACGGGCAATTGCTGTTTAAGTTTTATAGCAGCGGCTTTGCCGACCATGCAGCGTTCACTTATAAAAACCTTTACTTATACGGTGGTTTGTTTGATTTAATCGCCGCTATCTTAGAGAAAATTCTGCCGCTTTGGGTGTGGGATATTCGTCATTTACTTTCCGCATTGTTTGGCTTGGCTGGCATCGTGGCCGTGCATAAAATTACCAATGAACTTGCCGGCGCGCGAGCAGCATTTCTTGCCGCCTTCTTGCTTGCTATTACTGGGGCATGGTCTGGTGCCATGTTCACGCATACTAAAGATGTGTCATTTGCCGCTTGTATGGTTTGGGCGCTTTATTACACATTGCTCATTTCTAAAAACTTGCCGCGCATTCCACTAGCATTGAGTTTAAAGCTGGGGGTGGCAGTTGGGCTGGCTTTAGGCTTGAGAATCGGCGGTGCATTCGCGGTAATCTACTTGCTGCTAATGGTGTTGATTGCCGGGTTTTTAACAGTTGGTGGCTACAAACAGAAACTTGCATTCTACTGGCAGTGCTTTGTTGGCTTGTTGCCGGCTGGTGCTGTAGCTTTTGCTTTAATGGCTATTTTCTGGCCTTGGTCGGTGATGGGGTGTGATCATATCTTGATTGCTGCAAAATCATTTTCACACTTTGCTTTTGATATGAACACCATAGTGAATGGCCAGTTTATTAACATTGGTGATGTGCCTCGCACTTATTTGTTCCAATATCTTGGTATACGACTGCCTGAGCTGTTTTTACTGGGGTTAATTAGCCTGCTTGTAGTGTCAGTATTGAGGTTAAGACAGGCATCGTTTTTGAAGTTTAGCCAGCTACCAGAGGTTACGGTGAGCATCGCTTTACTCACGCCTTTAGTCTTCGTGCTTTTAGATCGCCCAGCACTTTATAATGGTGTTCGACATTTTACTTTTGTGATTCCAACTTTAGCGATTGTTGCGGGTATTGGCTTATCCAGCATGTTGGATACGTTAGCCGGTTATAAAAAATTGCGCGCAGGTTTTGCAGTTGTATGTGTGTTATTGAGCCTGAATACAATATGTACGCTATATGCGTTGCATCCCTATCAATATTTGTACTACAACCATTTTGCTGCTGCAGATTTTAAACAGGCGCAGCATAAGTGGGAAGGCGATTATTGGTCTAGCAGCTTGATTGATGCGACCAAAATGCTAGAGCAGTATGTGGATGCTGAAACTGCCAAAATGCCAAAGACTAGCACTGCACCATATAACGTGGCGGTTTGTGCGGAGGCTTTCCAAGGGCAGGCGTATTTAGACAAGCGCTTTAATATCACTGAAGATTGGGTGACTGCCGATTTCTTTATTTCTAGCACTAATATGAATTGCGATAAAGTGTTGCAAGGTAACTTGGTTGGCGTAGTGGAACGTTTAGGCGCGCCACTTGCCGTAGTGAAAGATCGTAGAACATTAACAGGCGATGCACGTATACCGCGTGCCGCACCACGGGATTAGGGACATGAATAAAAACATTTTTCCAAGAGTAGATACTGAAGCGCATATTAGCGTGATTGTCCCGGCCTTTAATGAAGAGGCTGCGATTGTGACTACTATTCATACCATCGTGGATCGCCTTAAGCATCTGACGGCACATTGGGAAATCATCGTGATTGATGATGGCAGTCGTGACCAAACCGCTAACATTGTGCGTAACTTGCCTGAAAGCCTACAAACAACCTTAGTACGTTTTTCGCGTAACTTTGGTAAAGAATATGCTATTACAGCTGGCTTGGAGTATGCCACTGGTAATGTGGTGATTTGTATGGATGCGGATGGCCAGCATTCATCAGAGCTGTTGGAACAGATGCTGGAAAAATGGCGTGAAGGTTACGACATGGTCTATGCGTACCGACAAGACCGTGACGTAGAGTCACGATTTAAACGTTGGGGCTCACGTATTTTTTACCGCGCTATTAGCTTAGGTGGTCAAATCCATATTCCGCGCGACGCTGGAGATTTTCGTCTGATGGATAGGCAAGTAGTGAATGCATTGCTGTCCTTACCAGAGCGTAACCGCTTTATGAAAGGTATTTACGCATGGGTGGGCTATCACTCTATCGGTATTCCATTTATCCCGTTGCCGCGTTCTCATGGGGAAAGTGCATTCTCAAAATTAAAACTAATCCAATTGGCTTGGACTGGAGTCACTAGTTTTTCTGTGATGCCATTGCGTTTAGCCAGTGCAGTAGGGGCGTTGCTCGCGCTACTGTCATTTAGCTATGGCATGTACGTGGTGGTAGACCATATGTTTTTTGATAAGTCAGTGCCTGGCTGGCCAACGATTATTGCCAGCATGATGTTCTTTGCAGGCGTGCAGCTATTATTTATTGGTATTTTGGGTGAGTACTTATCCCGTATTTACGATGAAGTAAAAGGGCGCCCACCTTACATCGTGGCAGAAGTGCTCAAGCCGAAAGAGATCACACAGCAGCAATGATGCAAACGCATAAACATTCGATTTCCTGGTTTGCCGTGATAGGTGCACTAGCCGCTGGCGTGCATTATGTGGTGGCTGTAGGCTTAGAGTACAGCCATATACTCACCGCTATTTATGCCAATACCGCAGGTTTTTTGTTTGCGTTTCCCGTGAGTTATTTTGGTCATCGTAAATTAAGCTTTTCCGGGCATTCATCTACGCACGCGCATGCTTTTCCGCGTTTTTTCGCCGTGGCAGTTACTGGTTTTTTAGCTAATCAATTTCTAGTTATTAATGCAATTTACTTTACGGCTATTCCATTTTGGCTAGTGCTAGGTGTAGTGATGGTGATTGTTGCGGTTTCTACTTATTTCTTAAGCCGGTACTGGGCATTTAAGGGCAAGCACTCATGAAACTTATTATCTGTGCTGACGATTTTGCACAAAGCCCAGAGATAGATGCGGCTATCATCCGCCTGATTGAAAACAACAGGCTGACCGCGGCATCTTGCATGGTGAATAGCCCGCACTGGCCATCATCGGCCAAACTGTTAACAGCAGATATTAGAGGCAAGGCGCATATAGGTTTGCATCTTGATTTTACGCTATTCGGCTACCGCTACCCACATGCGGTGTTGACCGTGTTAAGCGTGCTGCGTTGTTTGCCAACAAGGGCGATTAAAAACAGTATTGAGCATCAATTGAATCAATTTGAAGCTGCGCTAGGTACGCAGCCAGATTATGTGGATGGGCATCAGCATGTGCATCAATTGCCACAGATTCGCCAAGTGTTATTGTCTGTACTAAAGCGACGTTACCATCAGCAATTACCTTGGATACGCATTGCCAAGCCGAATGATGAGAGCGGCATTAAGGGCCGTATTATTAAAATGCTGGGCGCCAGTGCGTTGGAGCGTGAAGCTAAGCAACTGGGGTTTAAGTGCAGTAGCGGATTGTTGGGCGTTTACGATTTTAGCGGAGATACGCACGATTATAAAAATCGTTTAGTAGATTGGGCGAAGCAGGCTAAGAAGAGTATAGGTACCTCTGTGTTGATGTGCCATCCTGCGATAGAAGGCGTGAACGGGCACATCAATGACCCGATTTATCCGGCTAGAATCAATGAGTTTAAAGTATTGAGCAGCGATGCTTTTGGCACAATTTTTAATGAAGTAAATATTGTACGTGAGCCTTAGTTGATATGAGTGCTGCTATTACTGGTGCAGCACTCACGTTGATTTTGCGTTTGTTTTTTCTTGAAGCTGAATGCTAAATTAAGCAGCTTTGGCTGGTTTTTTGCTTGGCGGTGTGGTTTTTTGCATCACGCAAGTTTCTTTGCCATAAGTACCAACATTAGAGTCTACTTCGTAGTAGTGATTGGTGTACGCAAACTTACCGCTACCGTTTTTACTGATATTTGCAATGCCGGTGCTGAACTCTGCAGAGCTGACTTCAGACATGCTTAAGTTAAACGCAATTTTGTTTGCATTAGCAACTGCTTTGCCTTTGTATGTGAAAGAATTCTCGGTTTCCATTGCCAAGTCGTAAATGCCTATACTTCCTCTGCTGGCCGCGCGGTTTAGCGTGAGTCTTGCTAGTACTTGGTAATCGCCAACTTTGCTGTTGTTGCCTTTGCATAAATATGTGCCGCTGTAGTTAACACCAGCAAAATTAGGTTTTGCTTCGGCTATCTGAATGGTGCTGATGGTGATTAATAAAGAAGTAAGAATCGCACGTTTCATGATGGTTATTTTAGAATATTTTAAAAGGGTCTATTGTAGCGTGAGGCTGGCACGCGATGAAACTTACTTTTTATATTTTTTATGCCTTAATGTTTTGTTTTGTGACGGTGCTTGCATTATGATGGGCGCCTCAATTAATTTATAATCGATTATTTGACTTAAATACATCAAAATTTTATGCAAAATCCCCCAGTTAAGGCATTATCTACCAAGTTACTTTGGCGTTTCAGTATCTTCAATATTGTTTTGCTATTGGGGTTGATGTTCTGGCTTTGGCAAACCAGCCAAGCCGTGCAAGTAGTGCAGCCGCAATTACCGAGTGATGGTAAATTGCAATGCGTTTCTTACTCTCCGTATTATCACCCCGGGCAAACCCCGTTAAACCCGAATAGTTTTATTGAGCCGGCGCAAATTGACCGTGATCTTGCCGCGCTTTCCAAGCAGTTTAACTGCGTGCGTATTTACTCCGTTTCTCAAGGGTTGAGCTATGTGCCGGAGGCGGCCGCTAAGTTAGGTATGCAAGTGTATTTGGGCGCTTGGATAGGCTGGGTTGCAGCAAACAACGATAAAGAGCTTGATTTGGCCATTAGCATTGCCAATAAATACCCAAAAACGGTGAAAGCATTGATTGTCGGCAATGAGGTGTTGTTGCGTGGCGAGCAGTCAGAAACTGCGATGCAGGGGTATTTACAAAAAGCACAAAGCTCAACAGAAGTGCCTGTGACTTATGCCGATGTTTGGGAGTTCTGGCGCAAGCACCCTAAGCTGGAAGCTAATGTAGACTTTGTGACCGTGCATATCTTGCCATATTGGGAGGATGATCCGCAGTCGATTACCGAAGCTGGCCAGCATGTGGTGACGGTAATGAACCTACTGTCAGATACTTTCAAAAAGCCTATCTTAATTGGTGAAACTGGCTGGCCTTCTTTAGGCAGACAGCGCCAGGGTTCTGAGCCTAGCTTAATCAACCAAGCGAGCTATTTACGTGGCTTTTTACAGTTGGCACAAGAGCACGTTTGGCAATATAACTTGATTGAAGCGATTGATCAGCCTTGGAAGCGTGACCTAGAAGGTACAGTAGGCGGCTATTGGGGTATTTTTGATACGGAGCTGACGCCTAAGTTTGCATTCACGGGTGATATTCAGCCACGTCATGATGGCGCTGCGGTTGCTATGTCCGGCGCACTTGGTTTTGTTTTACTTTTAGGTTTGGCATTTTTCTTTAAGGTGCGTGAGGCTGCTTCCAAGCTTGGCTTGTGTGCTGCTGGCATCGTGTTTGGCATATCAGCTTGGCTGCAGGTGCAATATTTAGTCAGTGCTTGCCGCAACATTTCAGAGTGGTTGGCCTTGGGTGGTTTAGCCTTGCTAGGCTGGTTGCTCGTGATCGGCTTAGTATGGCGTGTATGCCAACCAAGCAAATATCAGGTACGTCTATTGAAAGCCGGCGTGTTGATACTAACTGCCGCCGCAATTAGCGCTTCGGTGTTGTTAATTGTTGATGGCAGATACCGTGACTTTCCGATTAGTTTATATGCGCTGCCAATTTTGCTGCTATCATTTTCTACCGCCTTTTTAGACGTAGACGCAAGACCACCGCGCTGGTTGGGTTATGCACTGAGCGCAGTGTTAACAGTCGCAGCGTTGTACTGTGTTTACCTGGAAACAGAAAATATATCTGCTTATTATTGGCTTGGGCTAAGTGGCTTAATGGTGGCCGTATTATGGCCAAAATCCCAAACTGCAACTCCTTCATTACTTTGATAGAAACTCTCAGCGTAACCTTATGATTAACAAAACTAAACGCTATTTAATTCCACTTATTTTCGCAGTGCTAGTGGCTGCGATTCACTTTAGTCTTTGGTACATTTCCAATCGCGCTTTACCGTTGATTAATGCGCCAGAGATTGTGAATGGCTTCGCCTTTAGTGGATATCAGGAAAACCAGAGCCCGCTAAGAAAAGAATATCCAAGCACGGCCGAGTTGGAAAAAGACTTGCGTTTGCTCAAGCCTTTGACTAACCGCGTTCGTATTTATGGTGCACTTGAGAATAGTGAAGTTACTGCGCTTGCTTCTAATTTAGGCTTTCGTGTGACAGCTGGGGCATGGCTGGGTAGTGATGCGTCTGCCAACTATCGTGAAATTGAGGCGTTGAATGCCAAGATTAAGATCTATCCAAAAATTGAGCGTGCCATTGTTGGTAATGAGGTGTTACTACGTAACGACCTGACACCAGACCAATTGATTGCGTATATTGAAGAAGTGCGTAAAACGACAAAACTGCCAGTTTCTACCGCAGAGCCTTGGCATGTGTGGTTGAAAAATCCGGAGCTGGTAAAACACGTAGACTTTATTGCGGTGCATTTACTGCCTTACCATGAAGGCGTGCCGGTAGATAGTGCTGTGGACTACTCATTGAAGCGCTATCAAGAGTTAATGGATGTATACCCAAGAAAAAAAATCGTGATTACGGAAATTGGCTGGCCTAGCAATGGGCCAACTTTAGGTGCGGCGGTTGCATCTAAAGTGAACCAAGCGCTTTTTGTACGTGAGTTTTTGGCTAAAACCGCGCATAAAAATTACGACTACTACTTAATGGAAGCATTTGACCAGCCTTGGAAAAAAGAGCTAGAGGGCTGGGCTGGTGCGTATTGGGGCATGTTCGATGCTGAGCGTCATGAGAAATACTCCCTGCGCGGTGCTGTACCTAAAGATGACCGCTGGAAAGAAAAGGCCTTATGGGCCACTTTGTTAGGCTTGCTGCCTATATTCTTTATTGCTTACCGCTTTAGGCATTGGGGTTTGCGTGCACGCATCTCAATGGCGGTATTGCTGCAGGCTTGTATTACAACCTTGGTGGTTGCCTGGAACTTGCCAGGGGATTACTACTATACGATGAAGGATTTTGTCGTATTAATCGCCTTACTGGTCGGCATGGGCTTAACCTCTGCAGTGTTGATGATTTACGCAGTAGAGTTTAGCGAGGTGATGTTTAAAAAAGGCTGGAACCGTGCATTTAAGCGCGCAAAGCCACTGCCCGCCAACGAAGAGTTATTTGTTTCTGTGCATCTGGCATGCTACAACGAGCCGCCAGAGATGGTAATTACCACAATTGATAGTTTGGCTAAGCTGAACTACACCAACTTTGAAGTGATTGTGGTGGATAACAACACTAAAGATGAGGCAAAGTGGAAGCCGCTTGAGGCTTATATGGCAAAAATGCCAGAGAACTTTAAGTTTTTCCATTTACCACAATGGCCTGGTTTTAAAGCTGGCGCTTTAAACTTTGCACTAGAGCAAACCAACCCTAATGCGCAAGTAGTGGGCGTGGTGGATGCTGACTATGAGGTGACACCGGATTGGCTGTCTGATTTAGTGCCGCATTTCCTTGAGCAAAAGGTTGCCGTGGTACAAGCGCCACAGGCACATCGAGAGTGGGAGCATAGCTTCTTCCGCAGTATGGGTAACTGGGAGTTTGAGGGTTTCTTCCGTATTGGTATGCATCATCGCCACGAACGTAACGCACTGATTCAGCATGGCACGATGACACTGGTGCGCTACCAAGCGCTGATGGCTAGCGGCAAATGGTCTGAATGGTGCATTTGTGAAGATACCGAATTGGGCTTGCGCTTGTTGGAAGATGGCTACGAACTACGCTATATCGATGATACCTTTGGCCGTGGCTTAACCCCGGCAGACTTTAAAGCACTGAAATCACAACGCTTCCGTTGGGCGTTTGGCGCGATGCAGATTCTAAAACGCCACCTGCCTAAGCTATTAGGGGACTCAACCCTGACCTTTGGCCAACGTTATCACTTCTTAACCGGTTGGTTCGGTTGGTTGGGTGAAGCGCTGCAATTAGGATTTACCATCGGCTCCATTGGTTGGTCAGTTGCCATGCTACTGTTCCCGGAGGAGGCGAGCTTGCCAGTTTCTCTGATGATTACCACTATTATTTGCTTCTTGGTGATTAAAGCGGTGATGGGGCCTATGCTGTATATCAAAACCATGACCTGTCGATGGATTGATATCTTTGGTGCATCGATCGCTAGCTTGGGACTTTCTCACGCTATTGCGCGAGGCATTATCAGCGGCATCGTTAAGAAGGATGGCGTGTTTAAAGTGACAGCAAAAGGTAAGGGCCTCAAAAAAGCTAATTGGTTTGATTGGATTGCACCTATCCAAGAGGAGCTGTTTTTACTGAGTGCGTTAATTCTGTGTAGCATTGCGATGTTAGTGACACGTGGGGTTGGCAATAGCGATGCGCAAATCTGGGTGGCGATGCTGAGTTTGCAAGCCTTACCTTATTTAAGCGCGGTTGCCTGCCAAATTATCAGCAAAAGAGAAAACGGTTAATAGCATTGATGAACACGAGTAAAGAGCAGCCACAAAAAATGAATGCGCACCATCGCAGGCGTCACGTGATACGCGCAGCGATTAGGTTTGTTACCTACTTGTGCGCCTTCTTTTTGATGGCGGTAGCGCTTTGGGTGGCTGACAATTTTGGTGAGCCATCGCTAGAGCAGCTGCTTTACCATGCGCAGTTTGGCATGGGTGGCCTGGTTGATACCGATGCCGCAATTATCAAAAGCTTTGTGTTGTGGTGTCTTGCTTTGCCTCTTTTTGCCTCGTTGCTGCTGGTGTTGGTTGAATACTCAATTGCGCTGTTTCTCACGCATGGTTCTTCACATTGGCTCACTAAACCGGCCAGGCTTGCCAATATTCATTTCATCAAAGTGTTTTACTGGTTTATTGGGCATCGAGCACCTTTGTACGCACTAACTGTAGCAACGGTATATTTTGGCGTGCAGTTTTCCGTCACTGTTTTTCTGCATAATCTGTTTGGCAATGATTATTTTGCTGCTCACTACCTAAACCCGGCAGAGGTTAAGGTGGAGTCCGTCAAACCTAAAAACTTGGTATTGATTTATGTGGAGAGCCTGGAAAACAGTTACAAAGAACACAAGCTGTTTGGTAAAAACCTGCTCAGCAGCCTGGATCATTTAAAAGGCTTAAGCTTTACTGATTATAGAAAAGCACCAGGTACTTGGTGGACGATAGCCGGCATTACCGCAACACAATGCGCGGTGCCGCTAAAGAGTGTGAGCTTGTATGACGGTAATGACCAAGGCGAAAAAATGAGCAGCTTTTTGCCTAAGGCCGTGTGCTTGGGTGATATTTTGCATGATGCCGGTTATCACAATGTGTATCTGGGCGGTGATGCGCTTGGCTTTGCAGGCAAGGGCATGTTTTTTCAAGACCATCACTATGATGAAGTGTATGGACGAGATGAGCTAAAAGGCAAGCTCACTGATGCACAATTGAATTTTTGGGGTCTGTACGACGATGATTTGTTTGCTGCCGCCAAAGCTAAGCTGATTGAACTGCATAAGGGCAAGCAGCCATTTAACCTCACGGTGACCACTATTGATACACACGGCCCGGACGGGCATTTCTCTAATTATTGTAAATCTGTGGGCATCAAGACATTTGAAGGTATCGTTGAATGTACTTCAAATCAGGTCACGCGTTTTGTAAAGTTCATGCAGAAAAGTGGCTATTTGAAAGACACCAATGTGGTGATACTGGGTGACCATTTAGCGATGGAGAACCCAGTGAGCGATAAGCTGGACAAGATTAAAGAGCGCCATATCTATAACCAGTTTATTTCGAACGAGCACTTTGAAAAAAATCGTGAGCAGATTTTACCATTTGATATGTTTCCCACTATTTTAGAGTTTGTTGGTTTTAAAGTGCAGGGTGGAAAATTAGGATTAGGTTACACTGCTTTATCTAAAGATGTAGATTTGTCGCAATTACTCAACTATGAGGAAATGAATGAGGACTTGCTGAACAAATCGGAGATGTACCTCGATCTCTGGCGGCATGAGGCTAAACAGTAGCTGTTAAATAGTGCTGGTTAGCACTGTAGCCGCAATTGGTTAAGCTTTAAATAGTCAGTCCTAATAAAAAAGCCAGCTAAGTTTTAGCTGGCTTTTTAGTTTTAGGCCGATGCTGTTAGGTGCTGCGTTTATCCAACTCTTCCCAACGTGTCATCTTGGTTTCAATCTCTGTATCGATTGCAGTTAACCGCGTTTGTAGGGTTTTAACCTGATCCGGGTTTTGCACGTAGATGTCAGGGTCAGCCAAGGTTGTGTTAATGCTGCTTTGCTCTGTTTCTAAAGCCTCAATCATAGCTGGCAGCTCATCTAGCTCTTTTTGCTCTTTAAAACTGAGTTTGTTGCTGGTAGTTTTGGGGGCTGCTTCTTTGGCTACCGGTTTACTTGCCTGTGCTTTAGCTTGTGCCGCTTTTTCTGCTTCACGCTTGGTGCTGAAGCGCTGCCAGTCATCATAGCCACCGCCAAACTCGGTTAAGATGCCATTGCCCTCAAACGCAATCACTTGTGTCACTGTGTTTTCCAAGAATGCGCGGTCATGGCTGACTAAGAATAGGGTGCCATTAAAGTCCTGTAATAGATTTTCCAATAGCTCCAGCGTGTCGATATCCAGGTCATTAGTTGGCTCATCCAGTACCAATATATTGGCAGGGCGCGCGAATAGACGTGCTAGTAACAGGCGATTGCGCTCACCGCCAGACAACGATTTGACTGGTGAGCGTGAGCGTTGTGGCGGGAATAAAAAGTCTTCCAGATAACTAATCACGTGCTTACGCTCTTCGCCAATTTGCACAAAGTCTGAGCCTGGGCTAATGGTGTCGGCTAAGGTAGCTTCTTCGTTCAGCTGCTCGCGCATTTGGTCAAAATAGGCAACTGTTTGTTTGCTGCCACGCTCAACCGTACCGCTATCGGCTTCTATGTCACCTAATATCAGTTTGAGTAGGGTGGTTTTGCCTACGCCATTTGGGCCGAGCAAGCCAATTTTGTCGCCACGCAAAATGCGTGAGCTGAAGTTTTTAATCAGTACTTTATTGCCATAGGCCTTGCTCACGTTTTCTAGCTCTGCAATCAACTTGCCGCTGCGTTCGCCTACATCAATGTTCAGTTTTACGTTGCCCTGGCGCTCGCGGCGTGCCGCACGTTCTAAGCGTAGTGCTTCCAATCTGCGTACCCGGCCTTCATTGCGTGTACGGCGCGCTTTAATGCCTTGGCGTATCCATACTTCTTCTTGCGCCAGCACTTTGTCAAATTTAGCTGCATGCGTTTCTTCAACTGCAATCAACTCTTCTTTTTTCACTTGATAGGCGCTGAAGTTGCCAATAAAGTCAGTTAGTTTGCCGCGATCCAGCTCGGTAATCCTCGTCGCCAGCTTGTCCAGAAAGCGTCGGTCATGGGTGATAAACAAGACACTGCCATTAAAGCCCAGCAGTAGATCCTCTAGCCATTCAATGGCGCTTAAGTCCAAATGGTTGGTAGGCTCGTCTAGTAATAGCACTTCAGGCTCGGCCACTAGTGCGCGCCCTAAAGCCACACGTTTACGCCAGCCACCAGACAGAGTGTTGATTAGTGCGTCTGCGTCTAAATTTAAACGGCTAAGTACAGCTTCTACACGTGATTGTGCCGCCCAGCCATTTTGTGCATCTAAATCATGCTGCAGTGCCTGCATCTTAGTCATTAGTGCGTCAATGTCAGCATCTGGCAGACCCATATCATGGGTGACTTGATGATAGTCCACAAGGATTTGCTGTAAATTGCCCAGACCTTCTGCCACGGCTTCAAACACGGTATGTGTTGCTACCAGCTCAGGCTCTTGTGGCACATACACCACACGTGCGTTCGGTGCGCGCCACACTGTACCATCATCTAGTTTAATGGTGCCGGCGATAGCTTTGAGCAGGCTGGATTTGCCTGCACCGTTACGGCCAATTAAACCTACGCGCTCACCCGCATCTAGCTGAAATGCAGCATGGTCGAGCAGGGCATGGTGA
>NZ_CAMLGS010000049.1 GCF_946479685.1 uncultured Methylotenera sp. | reverse complement strand
CTTCTTGCACCAGCTCAGCCAGCGTTTCCAGCTGGTTCTGTACCGACACCCAAGCTTTTTCTTCGCCCTGCTGGTAAACGCCAGACTCAAACTCACCCGCAGGGTCAAACTGATATTGCCCAAACATAGGCACATTGCGCTCAGGCCAATGCAGTTGGTATAAATCAATATAATCCGTCTGCAAACGCTGCAAAGAGCCCTCAATCGCAGCACGAATATTGGCACGGTCTAGTGACGGTGGGCCACCGCGTATCCAGTCCAGCCCACGGCGCGGGCCTGAAACCTTACCCGCCAGTATGACTTTGTCACGCGGCTGTTTTTTCAGCCAGGTGCCCACCATAGACTCAGTACGTGTATAGGTATCAGCCTTGGGTGGCACCGGATACATCTCAGCCGTATCAATAAAATTGATGCCGCGCGCCAAGGCATAATCCAGCTGCGCATGCGCCTCCGCCTCTGTGTTCTGGTCGCCATAAGTCATGGTGCCTAAACAAACTTTAGATACATTAAGTGCTGAGCTACCTAACTTAGTAAATTCCACCGTACAACCTCTTTTATTTAAAACGCATTTATTTGAAAAATTGTTACCGCTAGCACTTGAAATTAACTTTTAGCACCCCAAAATTAGCAATCGAAGTGCACGAGTGCTAAAATGCCGTGTTACTTATGCAATTCCATATTCAGATTTATATATTTTAAGACTTAATCAGGAGAAACCCTATGAAAATTCGTCCTTTACACGATCGCGTGATTGTTAAACGCTCAGCAGAAGAGCGTACAACCGCGTCTGGTATTGTAATCCCAGACAGCGCAACAGAAAAACCAGACCAAGGCGTGATTCAAGCTGTGGGTTCAGGTAAACGTGATGAAAGCGGCAAAGTGATTGCCCTTGACGTTAAAGTAGGCGACAAAGTGCTTTTCGGCAAATACGCAGGCCAAACCGTTAAAGTTGACGGTGAAGAGTTATTGGTAATGCGCGAAGAAGACATCATGGCAATCGTCGAATAATTTGGCGGTCTGCGAGTTCGCGCTACTGCGTTGCTCGAAGCCGTTTAAGCTTGCCGTACTTAACGTACTGTCTGCGCTTAATACGTTTCTCGTGCCTAGTATCGCTTCCTCTCGCCACGCCAAACAGATGATTTAGTCCGATTTTTCTAATTTTTAATAGGATATGCAAAACATCCAAGCAAAAAAATAGGCGTTGATATGACACCTTTATTTAGAGCGAAATGTTTTGCCACAACAGGAGATTTAACATGGCAGCAAAAGACGTAAGATTTGGTGATGACGTTCGCCAAAAAATGGTAGCAGGTGTAAACGTACTTGCAAACGCAGTGCGCGTGACTTTAGGCCCTAAAGGCCGTAACGTAGTGTTAGAGCGTTCTTTCGGCGCACCTACTATCACTAAAGACGGTGTTTCAGTAGCTAAAGAAATCGAATTAAAAGACAAATTCGAAAACATGGGCGCACAAATGGTGAAAGAAGTTGCTTCTAAAACCAATGACATCGCTGGTGACGGTACAACAACTGCAACAGTATTAGCACAAGCTATCATCCGTGAAGGTATGAAATCTGTTGCTGCTGGTATGAACCCAATGGACTTGAAACGCGGTATCGACAAAGCAGTTGAAGCAGCAGTTGCTGATTTAAAAGCACAATCAAAACCATGTACTACCAGCAAAGAAATCGCTCAAGTTGGCGCGATCTCAGCTAACTCAGACAACTCAGTTGGCCAAATCATTGCTGATGCAATGGACAAAGTAGGTAAAGAAGGCGTAATCACTGTTGAAGACGGTTCAGGCCTTTCAAACGAGTTAGACGTAGTTGAAGGTATGCAATTTGACCGTGGCTACCTATCACCATACTTCATCAACAACCAAGAGCGTCAAATCGCTTTGATGGACAACCCATTCGTGTTGTTGCATGACAAAAAAATCTCAAACATCCGTGACTTGTTACCAACACTTGAGCAAGTAGCTAAAGCTGGCCGTCCATTGTTAATCATCGCAGAAGATGTTGATGGCGAAGCATTGGCAACACTGGTAGTGAACAACATCCGCGGCATCTTGAAAACTGTTGCTGTTAAAGCACCTGGTTTCGGTGACCGTCGTAAAGCAATGCTAGAAGATATCGCTATCTTAACTGGCGGTACTGTGATTGCTGAAGAAGTTGGTTTGAAACTTGAAAACGTAACGCTAGAAGACCTAGGCCAAGCTAAACGTATTGAAGTTGGTAAAGAAAACACCATCATCATTGACGGCCACGGTGTTGAAGCAAACATCAAAGCACGCATCACACAAATCAAAACTCAAATCGAAGAAGCAACTAGCGACTACGACCGTGAAAAACTACAAGAGCGCGTAGCTAAATTAGCTGGCGGTGTTGCAGTGATCAAGGTTGGCGCGACAACTGAAATCGAAATGAAAGAGAAAAAAGCACGCGTTGAAGATGCATTGCACGCAACACGCGCAGCAGTTGAAGAAGGTATCGTAGCTGGTGGTGGCGTAGCGTTGATTCGTGCACGTGAAGCTATCGCTAAAGTTAAAGGTGACAACCTTGACCAAGAAGCTGGTATCAAAATCGTATTGCGCGCTGTTGAAGAGCCATTACGCCAAATCACACAAAACGCTGGTGTTGAACCATCAGTAGTGGTGAACAACGTTGCAGCAGGTAAAGGTAACTACGGTTACAACGCTGCTAACGAAACCTACGGCGACATGGTTGAAATGGGCGTGCTAGACCCAACTAAAGTAACCCGTTCAGCATTGCAAAACGCTGCTTCAGTTGCTGGCTTGATGCTAACAACTGACTGCATGGTTGCAGAACTACCTAAAGATGACGCTCCAGCGATGGGTGGAGATATGGGTGGTATGGGCGGCATGGGCGGCATGATGTAATTTCAGTGTCGTCAAAGCGGTGATTGCTGCGTTGCTTCTCCTTGTCGTACTAATCGTACTGCCTACGGATTCGCGCCTTGCACTAACCGCTTTAACTTGCTGAAATGCCCTAACCAGCATTGCAAAAAACAAAACCCGCTTCGGCGGGTTTTGTTTTTTTCTTATTCAGGTCTATGTGAAAGAAGACGCTTATGGAGATAATTAAGCAATGCAGGTATGATTAGAAAAATTTAAACTTTCAGAAAAACCAGAGGCAATCTAAAAGTTGTGGGCATTCGCAGACATTAAACTGCCCACCATAAAAGGTTTTCAAGCAATATATGACAGATACTCAAAAAACACATTTAGAGCATATTAAGATTAAAGGATTTAAATCTATTAAATCTCTAGATGTTGCTATGAAGCCTATTAACATTTTAATTGGTGCCAATGGCTCAGGTAAGTCAAACTTTATTTCTTTGTTTACCTTTTTACGAAATTTATCAGAAGGTAAGCTTCAGAAATATGTAGAAAGAAATGGTTTTGCAAATACATTCTTTCATTTCGGCTCTAAAAATACACCCAATATAGAAATAGACATTGATGTTGGTTCTAACGGCTATCATGTGAAGTTTTCCCACGGACCAGATGATGACTCATTAGTTTTTGAAAATGAATACTGTACATTTGTAGGCTCTCCTAAAAGATGGTCCGTAAAGGGGAAAAAAGGCGAAAGCGGCTTGCTTCCAGACGGAGAAGCTGCAAGTCGCTATGTAAGGCAATATACTCGAGAATACTTGGAAGAATGCCGGGTTTATCACTTTCATGATACTAGCGCAACTGCGGATTTTAAGCAG
Organism: uncultured Methylotenera sp.; assembly: GCF_946479685.1. Next base: position 10,310 of record NZ_CAMLGS010000049.1, on the reverse strand, counting down.
GCTTGTGATTTGAACGATTCAGATTATTTATTCTCCAACGCAAAAAATATTGCAGCTTTCTTATATCGGCTCAAATCTAGTAAAAACGAGTCCTACACAAAAGCATATCAAGATATTGTAGATGCGATTAAAACAGCTGCGCCTTATTTCCATGATTTTTACCTAGAACCTAGAGGTGAGGTAAATGAAGAGAAAGTATTGCTCAAGTGGATTCATCGCGACCATGAAGAACCATTTTCAGCCAATCAATTATCAGATGGTACTGCTCGTTTTATTTGTATGGCAACGCTTTTCTTGCAACCTATTGCACTTCGACCAAAATCGATTTTTTTAGATGAGCCCGAATTGGGACTTCACCCTGCAGCACTAGAAGTATTAGCCGAATTAGTCAAATCTGCGTCAAAAGAAAATCAGGTTATCTGCTCAACTCAATCGGTAACTTTTGCTAATCAATTTGAAGCTAAGGACTTTATTGTGGTTGACCAAGAACAAGGCGCTTCAACATTCAAGCGTGTTGACGAGAAAGAACTAAAGGGCTGGCTTGAGGACTATGCCATGGGTGACATTTGGACTAAAAACCTTATCGGAGGTCGTCCTGAATGGTAAGAATAGGAATATCCGTCGAGGGGCCAACTGAGGAACGTTTCATCAAAGCAGTATTAGCCCCATACCTTGCTGCCAAAAATATTTCTATCACGCCAATTTCTATGGGCGGTGATGTTAATGTAGACAGGATAAAAAGTGAATTAAAAAATATAGGCTATAGTTTCGACTATGTCACCACACTTTATGACTTCTACAGATTTAAAAAGAAACTCGAGGGTGAAAATAAAGCAGGTTTAGAGCACCGTATTTCAGATGCTGTGCATGCAAGCATTAAACCTAAATTAATTCCGTATATTCAGATGTATGAATTTGAAGGGCTTTTATTCTCGTGCCCAGAGGGCATGGAGCGCGGATTGAATGAACTTGGTGTAAAAGAGTGGTGCCAAACAGTTCTTGACAGCTTTGATGGCGACCCAGAAAAAATCAACAACTCTGTCGACACTGCACCATCTAAACGATTGGAAAAAGAAACTGGCTATCGTAAGACCACACATGGACCAAATATAGCGAAAGAAATTGGAATCGAAAAAATAAGAGAAATGTGTGCTGGATTCAATGAATGGCTCACCAAATTAGAAACTCTTGCTTTAGTAGAATGATACCAGCGTTGAGACTAATAGCGGTAGCCAGGTAAGCCAACTTAATTACAATCACATAGTGCCCGTAAGCAACAGACAACGCTCCCTCACGAGTTTTGTTTTATCCTCCGTTCTCCGTCATAATTACGACTTATGCACTTTACATCCCACAGCATTAAAAATAAATCTTCTTGAAATCAACGAAAGAACACAATGACAATTGCATTAGAAACCTTAACCCAACGCTTAAGTTATATCGTGGGTGAAAACATGGCGTTTCAACTTAAAAATGATGGCCTAACCTTAGACCCTGAAGTAGTTGCACTAGCAGTTAAAGATGTCATGACTGACACGCCATCACGTTTAACTGATGCAGAAAAACGCAGTACAGTTGAGCAAGTGCAAAAAGAGAGCCAAGAAAGACAAATGGCGGCACAGGCTGAGCAGTCTGCAAAAAACCAGGCTGAAGGCGCGGCTTATTTGGCTGAAAACGCTAAAAAAGATGGCGTAATCACCACAGATAGCGGCTTGCAATATAAATCACTAGTAGCTGGCGATGGCGCAAAACCAAGTAAAAGCAATAAAGTAAGAGTGCATTACAGAGGTACACTGATTGATGGTACGGTGTTTGATAGCTCTTACGACCGTGGTGAGCCTATCGTTTTCCCGGTAACTGGCGTGATTGCTGGTTGGGTTGAAGGTTTGCAGTTAATGAACGTGGGCAGTAAGTTTGAATTAACTATCCCATCAAACTTAGCTTACGGTGCAAACGGAAGTGGCCCAGCGATTGGCCCAGACGCAACCTTGATTTTTGAAGTTGAGTTATTAGCGATTGAATAATCGCTAGCACGTACAGGGTAGGTAACTTAGTTTAAGAGTTAACTCTTAGCAAAACTTATCTGCCCTGCTTTACCCCATGCAACATTGCAGGCATTAACACGCATCACCTGCCCCTATCTTTTATTACCTCCCATGCAATTACACTACCAAACCCTAGGTGACCCAATCTCAGGCAAAGGCCAACCTCTTATTTTGTTGCACGGTTTATTTGGCTCTGGCGACAACTGGGGCACAGTTGCCAAGCATTTTTCGCAGCACTACCAGGTGATTAGTGTAGATTTACGCAACCACGGCAGATCCCCACATAGTGACTCGCAAACCTATACCGAGATGGCAGATGACCTGCTGGAACTATGCGATACACTCGGTTTAGATCGCATCCATTTACTTGGCCATTCACTGGGCGGCAAAATGGCAATGCAGTTTGCGACCCAATACCCTGACAAGCTAGAAAAATTGATCGTGGTAGATATGGCAATACGCACGTACCCCGATGCATATACACATATTATTGATGCGATGATGGCCGTTGACCTTAGCGCTATGCAAAGCCGCAGTGACGTGGACAAAGCATTGGCCAGCAAGATTCCCCACACCATGGTGCGCCAGTTTTTACTGATGAATCTAGTTAAATCCGAAAACAAGCTCGCGTGGCGCATTAACCTAGCCGCACTCAGAGCAAACTACCCTCACCTGATACAAGCCGTGTGTGAACATGCGCATTATGAAAAGCCCAGCCTGTTTATTCGCGGTGAGCGCAGTGATTACGTGCGTGATACAGACATTACCCATATCAGCACCCATTTTACCAACGCGCAATTTTCCACTTTAGCTGCAAACCACTGGGTGCACGCAGAGCAGCCGCAGGCATTTATTGAAGTGGTAGGCAATTTTCTGGCAAGCTAAAAAATCAATCTCACACTAAGCAGCCACCACCGGTGGCTAAGCCCCTCCCCAGAAGCACCACTACCAACTCGCTGCCCTCAGAATCTAAACCTGCCGCAAAGAGATGCAATTAAAGTATCAGCCGCACCTATAGAATACAAAAATCTTGTCGTAACAGATAGAATAGAGCAAGGCCTGCACAAGGGGGACAGTAGTACAAAAAATCTGTGCAGCCATATAAAACCAAACACGCCTAGCGTGAAACCAGAGATATAACAATAAAATGAAACGCAATCTTATTGCATTGGCTCTTTGCGGGCTATCCATTGCAACCCCAAGCCATGCCACCAACGGCATCAACTTAATTGGCTACGGCGCAGAATCAACCCTGATGGGCGGTGCAGACACCGCTGTGGCGCGCGATACCAGCGCGCTAAACACCAACCCTGCCGGCTTGGCACAAGTTAAAGGCAAGCTGCTTGATGCTTATGGTTCATTACTGCGCACCACTGATTTATCACACCAAGACGCACGTAATGACCAGCATGCCGACAATCGTTATGTGTTGCTTGCCGGTGGCGGCTATGCCCAGCAATTAGAAAACGCACCCTGTACTGCCGGTATTGGCTTTTTCTCACAAGGTGGTGCGGGCGCCGTGTTTAAGCACATCAATACGCCTTTTGGTACCGATGATGAAATGAGCTCACTATTTGGCATTGCCAAAATAACGCCGGGCATGGCCTGCCAAGTGACTGACAACCTTGCAATCGGCGGCTCTATCAGCATGATTTACGCGAGCATTGAGCAAACGTTTTTTTACCATACGCCGCCTTCCGGCAGCTTTGCCGGCTTTAAAAATGAGGGCGCAGATACGCTGCGCTTTGGCTTTAAACTAGGCGCGCAGTACAAGCTAAACGACCAATGGACACTGGGCGCAAGCTATACAGAGAAAACTGAACTACCGATGACTGGTGGCACTGCTAAATTTAACTTTGGCGCAGGTGGCATTGTCAAATACGACAAGCTCAGCATCAAGGGCTTTGCACTGCCGCGTGAGGTAGCAATTGGCGCAGCGTTTAAGCCTACCCCTGATTTACTGCTTTCGGCCAAAATCAATTGGATTAACTGGGCAGATGCGATTAATGACGTGACAACAACTTGGAGTGATACCACCAACCCATCCGCACCTGCCTCGCTGGTAGTAGTTACCCAACAGGACTGGCGCAACCAAATGGTGTACGCGCTGGGTGCCGCCTATACTTACAATGACAAAACCACTTTATACGCAGGCTACAACTACGGTAAAAACCCGGTGCCGAGAAATAACTCCAGCGCATTGCTCGCTGCGACTTTAGAAGAACACGTGACACTAGGCTTTGCCCGCAAGCTGGATGAAACTTGGAAACTCACTAGCGGCATTGAGTTTTTATTACCGAAAAAAGTGACTTACGACAGCCCCTTGTTTGGCAATAATACGGAAGTACGCAATGAAGGGTTCTTTCTGCATTTAATGCTAAGCAAGCAGTGGTAAAGCTCACCATGCACTGAAAGATATACGCCCCTGCTCAGGGTAATTCAAAAAATGCACCCTGAGCCAGGCGCAATCTTTCCGCAACGTTACTATGGAGCATCAATGATTGCGCCCGTTAACCGGCTCAGGCAATTGAAGTGACTAGTGCTGATCGGTATCAAGTATTTTTGTATCAAAACCAAATACATTACCAGCCCATATCCACATTACCAACGCTAACACCCCAAACGGCATATAGCCCATGTATCCTAGCAGCGGCATTTCTGAAAATATGTGAATCACATTAACGTAAGGGATATCGTAAACCCAGTAGTTGGGGTTGGTAGTTGGCATTTGTGGGTGCGCGCTGCCGTAGTTCCAGCACTCCCATACAAACCCATTAAACATGGTGGCTAACGCAACCAGCAGTGCAGAGGTCCAGTTACCTTTAGCCATGTCAGCAAACGGTGTCCAAATATTTAGCTTGATGAGCAAGCCTGAAAACACCATCAACACGCCTATCCATAGCACCCAAAATAAAGGATAAGGCCAGAACACCATCAAAAATAATAAAGCATAACCTGCATACAACAAGACATTGCCATTGATAGCAACTTTGGGGCCTTGCGAGTACCTACTGGTCAAACTAGGGCAAGTGTTCAGTAGCATGTACCACTGAAAAATAGCCGGCCATACTGTGGTGTAGGCTAGCAAAAATATCACCACTATGGCTTCATGTGACAACGAGGGAATACTCTCGGTTTGCGGGTAATACCAGTTACCTAGCGCAAAATAATTGTAGTACTCAAACATACGCCAGCCAACCAAGGAGACCAAGGCACTGATGACTAGTGTTTTGGGTTTGGATGATAGCAAAGACTGACCATTGTTATAACGATAAACAACGCCATCCAGCGTAAAAATAAAGCTCCACCAAAGCGGTGTAAATGCGTAATAAACCAAGCTGCCAAACACCGTCACCCGCGTCCACATTAACCACCAGAAAAACAGGGTAGACACCAACCCTGCCCAGAACCAAATAGGCAAAGGCAAGGGTTTGTTAGGTGCTGCAGGTGTGACTTCTTTAAAACCAAACCACGTGGGGTAAATATATAGTGCCAACACAACCAGCTCTACCAAGGCCAGCGCACAGAATACAATTAAATTAAAACCTGGTGCTTCTGCTACAAACTGCGGGGGAAATACGCCAAAGCCGGGTGGCAAGTGCGTATCGGGGTAGGCAAACCAGCTCGCGATTAGCGGGACAATTAAAGCGAGCATGATAGGGATTATTAGTTTTTTCTTCATTTGCAATCTCATTGTTAATAAAAAAGTATCAATACATTTATATACAATCTGAATTTGCAAATCCGCTTACCAAGCATGAAGACGCGTTTATTTTGAGGCATCCGCTCAACAGCCATGCTTTTAGCATATGGAGGCCCCTGTTTCACGCTTCATAAAACAGAATGGAAAGCTCGTTTGCATGCGTACAAATTCAAACCAAACAAACACTATCAGCCAACAAAGCTAGAAACAATCACCCATATAGAACAATTGCTTAGGTTAGGAAACTACCCAATCTTTCCACTTACCCCCAGTATCACCACAGCTTGGCTGCCATATTCTGTGATTTGATTCTATCAATCCACCATTTCAAGCCGGCACCAGCATCCCCACTGCGCCAAGCTATATAGATAGACTCTGGCTGGCGCGGCTCATCCACCTGTTTTTCTATCAGCAGGCCTTTTGTAATGGCATCGCGCGCCAGTGGCTCGGGTAAAAATCCAAAGCCTAGTCCAGCCAGCTGAAACTCATATTTTGTACGCATATTGGGTACGGCCAAGGTTTCCTGCCCAAACAGCAGGCCAACTGTGCGCGGCGGCATTTTCCGCACTGAATCACTCACGGTAATCGCACGATGCTGATATAACTCAGCCTTACCTAAGGGCTTATTCACGCTGGCTAACGGGTGATGAGGCGCAACAGCAAATACGAACTGTATTGTGTCAATCACCTCTGCGTTATACCCCCCACCCGATGGCCCCTCACCCGCCGCACCTACCAGCAAATCCACGCGTCTATCCATCAGCGCCTCCCAACTGCCAGACAGTGCCTCTTGTGCAAACCGTAGCCTGGTCAGGTTGGCAACTTTATAAAACTCGGCAATATCCTCCACTAGCGCTGTAGCAGAGAATACCGAATCCATGCCAATTGAGAGCTCGGTTTCCCAGCCTGAAGCTACGCGTCGCACTCTATGCTCAAGGTCTTCTGCCGCTTTCAGCAGATAGCGCCCTTCTTTTAACAGCTCTTTCCCAGCGCTGGTTAAACTCACCTTGGGGCCTTGCCGCTCGAACACCTGTACGCCTAAATCCTGCTCCAGCTTACTTACGGTATAGGAAATGGTAGATGGCACTTTATGCAGCTCATTACCCGCGGCCGCAAACGAACCACCACGGTCAATCGCATCAAGAATTAACAAAGAATCTAGGCTTATTCTGAACATTCGAAATTTTCGATGATAGGTTGATATTTTTTCCGTTTTTCATCTATGAAATAACGGCTCATAATGCTTCTCACATTAACCGGCAATTATTTAGCAGTGAATATGATGTTTTAAATTATCGCATATAGATAAATGATACCAAAGCATAAAGGAGATTGATGATGTTACAAGTTCTTAAAAACGGACAACGCGGTGCAGCTGACCATGGCTGGTTGCAATCAAACCACTCATTCTCATTTGGCCATTACTACAACCCAGAACAAATGGGATTTGGTCCGTTGCTAGTGATTAACGAAGACCGCGTACAACCAGCGCGTGGCTTTGGCACCCACAGCCATGACAACATGGAAATTATCAGCTACGTGCTAAGCGGCGCCTTAGAGCATAAAGATAGCATGGGCAATGGCTCTGTGATCCGCTACGGTGATGTACAAAGAATGAGTGCAGGTACTGGCGTGAGCCACAGTGAATTTAATCACTCTAGCACTGAGCGTGTGCATTTTTTACAAATCTGGATTGCGCCTAACGTGAACGGCATTGCACCAGGCTACGAAGAAAAACATTTCGATAGCGCATCAAAAACAGGCCAACTGCGCTTGATTGCCTCTCCAGATGGTAGCGATGGCTCAGTGTTGATTCATCAGGATGCAAGAATTTACGCATCTATCTTAAACAATGGCTTAAATGGCGGCAGCCCATTAACACAAGAATTAGCAGCAGGTAGAACCGGCTATGTGCATTTGATTAAAGGCCAGGTTGAAGTGAACGGCATTAAATTAACCACGGGCGATGCCTTAAAAATTCAGGCCGAAGCATCCGTTGAATTTAGCAATGCGATAGAAGCAGAACTACTAATGTTCGACCTACCTTACTAACTTTTTTATTTAACTTTATATATTTTAGGAGAAACACCATGACACAAGAAACCATTTTAATCGTAGGTGCAGCAGGTAATAACGGCGTAGCGGCAATTGAAGCTTTAGTGAACAAAAATGACAGCAATATCAAAGTAGTGGCTGGCGTAAGAAGCGCAAGTAAAGCAGCGCAACTTAAACAACAATATCCAACCATTGAAACGGCTATTTTTGATTTAGACCAACCTGCTACATTAACCGCTGCGTTTGCCGGTGTAACCAAGGTGTACATCATCCCAGGTAACGTAGAAAACAGAGCTCAGCATGCTAAAAACACGGTAGACGCTGCAGTAGCGGCTGGCACGGTTAATCAAATCGTACTGTTATCGGTAGTGGGTGCTGAGTGGGAAGCGATTCTGTTTGCCAAACAGTTCCGCGAGGCAGAGAAATACCTGGAAGCATCTGGCTTGCCATGGACGCACTTACGCACTATCTGGTTCCAGGATAACTTCTTTGGCTGGGCTGATGGTGTAAAAAGCGGCAAATTATACTTTGGCATTAGAGAAGGCAAACTAGCCCCACTCAACGTGCAAGACATTGGCGAAGCAGCAGCGACTATTCTGACCACAGATGGCCACGCTAACAAAGCTTACAACCTTACTGGGCCAGAGCTGTTATCAGGCAACGACATTGCGGCAGTGTTCTCACGCGTAACCGGTCACAGCGTGGACTATGTATCACCTGATGAAGACACGACTTATGCATCACTGACCGGTTCAGGCTGGCCAGAGTGGCAGGCAAAAGGTGTGCTAGAACTGTTTGAGGTGTTTGCATCAAATCAGGCAGCAGTGGTCACCACTGATGGCGAAACTTTACTAGGCCGCCCTTTAACCAGATTTGAAGACTTTATTACTGCCAACAAAGCAGCATTTATTTAAATAGCGTAGCGGCTAAATACACTCCCAGGCAAAGGCTTGGGAGCTTTAATCCAATCAGATACATATAGACAAATACATACAGAAAAGAGAATAAAATGATTTTAGAAAGAATCACTACTTGGAGAAACTCCATTTTCAACATTGGCACTGAGCATGAAGCCAACACCACAGAGCTACACCCAGCTGATTTAGATGCAAAATTCAGAGAAGAGGAATCATGGTTGGGGATAGGATGACAATCCTAACGCTGGCTTGGCGGCAATATTTTAGCAACAGTACTTTAGCAATATCCCTAGAGCAATATCCATAGCGCCAAGCCGGTTTACAACTATGCAAAACGGTAAGAAGCCATCACCACATCAAACACCGTATCAGTAAAAAGTCGCTCCCCTACATCATCACCTGCTGCACCCGCTACCACCATTAACGGAATCAAATGATCCTCGCGCGGATGCACCAAGCGCGCAAACGGCGCCTGCTGCCAATCCACCAAGGCCTGATTACGCTGCTGCGGACTAGGATTTGCAATTGCTTCATACAGATACTGCTCAAACTGCACAGAAGGCTCAAACGATGCCGGCCGGCCAAAACCACGCATATTATGATAAGTCAGCCCGCTGCCGATAATGAGCACACCTTCTTCTCGTAATGGCGCAAGCGCTTCACCCAGCTTGATATGCTCCAGCGGGTCGTAGTTGGATTTCATCGACAGCATCACCACAGGAACATCCGCCTGTGGATACATCAGCATCAAGGGTACAAAAACACCATGATCAAGACCGCGCTGCTCATCTTCCAGCACATGCATACCATTTAGCGCTAACAGCTCACCCACGCGTTTAGCCAGCGCCGGACTGCCACTCGCGGGGTACTGCACATGGTAAGTATGTTCGGGAAAGCCGTAATAGTCATACATCATAGGAGGCTGTGGTGCAGTAGATACCGTAAACTGCGGCTCCTCCCAGTGCCCGGTAATCACCAGAATGGCTTTAGGCTTGGCTGGCAAGCCGGCTGGCAATTTAGCTAACTCGGCCTCGGTGACAGCAAAGCGCTGCCGCATGTCTTCTATATACGGCCAAGGCCCGCCACCATGAGAAATAAACAACACCGGGAATTTAATGTTTTTCTTCATACTCACGCTTTTCTTTATGTTCAAACCTTATGTTCAAACTAAGCTACACCTAATCACCTAGGTTTTAAACCACCTGCTTGTAAATTTACAAATCATTTACAAGTTATTTACAATTAGTAAGATTTGAGTTTATACTAGCGTCTATAAATTAAGCCTTTGCATAAATAGCAGGCAAAAAAAGACCCCAACCAAGGGGATGAAATCGGGGTCCAAAAAACGCCTCATCGTCTAAGGCTTCCGCTCAGGGAGGATTGGAGCGGAAAGGTAACTAGCGTTACCTGTAAGCTCTGACTAAGCCTTTCTAAAATAAGTTCCACATACTTTCGTTTTTTATATAACACTTAAGTAGCGCCTTGCCTTGGTGCCTCAGCCAACCGCGCCACTTACTCTCATCAATACTAGACAACAGCGCTAGCACCACATCTGGAACATGCGCCAGATCAGACATCCAAAACATACAT
>NZ_CAMLGS010000048.1 GCF_946479685.1 uncultured Methylotenera sp. | reverse complement strand
AGCCTGTTACGCTAGGCTTTGATTTGATGCTTATCCATGCGATAACGCATCGTCATGCGCGTAATACCGAGCTTACGCGCGGCTTCAGAAACATTAAACTTAGTTTCGGTGAGCACCTGCAACAATATCGCACGTTCTGCAGAATCTAAAGCCGATTGATGCGAATCCAAAGACGCTAGCGGCACTGACTCAACAGGACGCGTATTAGGTAATGCCAAGTCGATATGCGTCAACTCCCCGTTATGGCAAAGCAACATGGCCCGCGTTACTTGATGCTTCAATTCCCGCACATTGCCTGGCCATCGATAGGCCTGCACAGTACTAATCGCCTCCCGCGTAAAATGCGGGCTGTTCAAGCCATAACGCCTTGCGGTTTGTGCCGCAAAGTGCTGCGCTAGCAACATAACATCTTGGCCACGATCACGTAGTGGCGGCATCACAATGTTCATCATATTCAGGCGATAGTACAAGTCCTGCCTGAAGTGTCCGCTCTGTGACATTTCGTGCAGATTGCGATTGGTGGCAGCGATAAACCTAGCAGGCACCGCACGCTCTTTGGTTGAACCAATCCGCCTAACTACGCGCCGCTCCAGCACATTGAGCAATTTGGCCTGCAATGCCAGCGGCAGTTCACCAATCTCATCCAAGAACAATGTACCGTCTTCAGCTGCCTCAATCAAGCCGGGTCTAGCGCCAACCGCACCAGTAAACGCCCCCTTCTCATGCCCAAACAGCTCACTCTCCATCAACTCCGCAGGTAACGACGCGCAATCCACCTGAACGAACGGCTTTTCACTATTCGTGCATGATAAATGCAGCAAACGCGCGGCAACATCTTTACCGGTGCCAGTTTCCCCACCAATCAAAACAGTGGGAGGCACGCTATCATGTGAAACCAGCTGAGCGATGCGCTTAATCTGCATTTTCACATTCTGCATCGCAGGGCTATCGCCTAAAAGCTCAACCCCTTCTGAGGCATGCGCATTGCGCTGACGTGAGTAATCCAAGCTCTTGCTCTGGTTGGCGGCAGTTTCAGCTTTTTGAATCGATAACAGCAACTCTTCAAGATCTATCGGCTTTTTAAGGTAGTCAACCGCACCCTGCTTCATGGCATTAACCGCATCGCTGATTTCACCATGTGCAGTCATCACAATCACCACAGCTCCCTTGGCCACAAACTCTGGCAACAAATCCAGGCCATTACCATCAGGCAAGCGCATATCCAGCAACACTACATCCGGCATAAATTGTCTTAGGATATCTCGTGCACCTTGCAAACTTTCCACATGCGCACACTCGTAGCCAGACTTTTGCAAGCGACGCATAACCGCGCGTGCGAACAAGGCTTCGTCTTCAACAATCAGTATTTTTGATTGTTGTTTGCCCAATGCCATATTGTCGTTGATGCTAAGATGCGCTAATTGCAATGCTCACTCCCTGAAATGCGAATATTATGTTTACGTTTAGTTGCAACGTATGCAAAAAACATTCCAAACAGTTTTAATAGTAAACCCAAATAAAAATTAACCACGCCAATGTAACCCATGTTAAAACTAACAACGCCCATCGCACCGAGCCTAGCCGACATACGACAAGCGGCCTTGCAATGGTGTTTGTTTTATTTTTAGCCAATCATGCTTTGACCACACTACAGTATATTTAACCAAAACATGGTTCATTACAACCATATTTTGGTTGTAAATAATTAAATATTGGCTGCTAACAACCAATTAAAAATGTGAATCTGCGAAAAATGTGACTAAAAATAAAAAATATATTATATATAATTCAGTTGGTTACATTAAATAAATCACAAAAAACATAACGTGGAATATTTTTTGCATTGTACTAGGCACTTAAACGCAAGACGATAAATTGAATCTTTTATTGAAAGTAGCAAAATGAAGAAACCAGTAATGAAACTTAGCGCTGCTGCCGTGATGCTAGCATTTGCAAACACGCCTGCATTTGCAGACGATGCGTCGATCAAACTTAAAAAAGTTGAAGTATACGGAACAACACCGCTACCAGGGATTGGCTTACCGTTAAATAGAGTTCCAGCTAATATTCAAATGGCAGGACCTCAAGAGATCAAGAACCAATCGGGCGTATCAATTGCCGATTACATGACAAATAATATGCAGGGTGTGACTGTTTCTGACATGTCAGGCAACCCATGGCAACCGGAAATTAACTTCCGTGGCTACTCTGCCTCATCACTGCTAGGCAACGCACAAGGCTTATCTACCTATGTAGATGGCGTACGTGTGAACGAGCCATTCGGTGATGTGACGCTATGGGACAAAATTCCTAGCTTTGCTATTGGCAATATGCAAATGGTACCAGGCTCCAATCCTTTATTTGGTTTAAACACATTAGGCGGTGCAATTGCTGTCCACACAAAAAGTGGACGTGACAACCAAGGCATGGCTGTAGAGTATGAAGCTGGCTCATGGGGTCGTCAACGCGCATTAATCGAGGCTGGCGGTGTATCAAAAGATGGTTCAACTGACTATATGCTAGGTTATCAGCACACTAAAGAGGATGGCTGGCGCAAAAGCTCACCTTCTCACTTGAATCAATTGTTTGGTAAATTTGGCTGGCAAAATGAAAGCTCAAAACTAGACCTTACCTACATCGGCACAGATAATAGCCTGATTGGTAATGGCTTCACACCTCAAAATCTATTGAGCGGTGATCGCGATCAAATCCATACGCGCCCAGATCTTACCAATAACTACTCGCATTTCTTGGCGTTAAACGGTTCACATTGGTTTGATGAAGACACCATGTTTTCCGGCAACGTTTATTACAGAAAGTCTAACCGCCACACCAAGAATGGCGACCTATGGGAAGGCGAATCTGATAGCTCAGGTACCATTGGCAATTATGTAGGTCAGTTTGATGCTGATGAGGAATACACTGGCTCAGTAATGCATCACAGCAAAACCAGACAGGATACTTACGGTGCAACCGGTCAAATTACACTTAACCAAGACTGGATGGGTAAGAAAAATCAATTCGTAGTCGGTGCAGGTTACGACTATACCTTGATGCGCTTTAAGCAATCAGAGTTGGTTAATGTATATAGTGCCGGCGACAATGAAGTGTTTAACTCAAGCCGCACCCCTATTTTCAACAGCCCAGCTTACGATCCGGGTACTGAGTTTGGCGTACTGCCTGGTACTCAGACAACCGGCTTTACTGGCAAACAGTACACAGCACGCTTATTTGCTACAGACACATTGTCACTCAATGATAAATGGCACTTAACTGGCGGTGCAAGCTGGAACTTCACCCGTGTGGATAACGTAGACACCTTAAGAGGTGACCGCTCATTAAGCAACCCGAACAGCTTGACAGCAAGAGATAGCTATACGCGTTTGAATCCAAGTATCGGCTTAACTCATACGCCTAACGACAATTTAACTTTCTATACTTCTTATAGCGAGTCTAGTCGTGCACCAACTGCTATTGAACTGGGCTGTTCTAATCCGGCAGCGCCATGCTTGCTTCCATCAGCCATGGCGGATGATCCTCCTTTAAACCAAGTGGTTGCAAAAACCTATGAGTTTGGTGGTCGTGGTTTATTGGCTGAGGGTGTTCGTTGGAATGCAGGCGTCTATCAAGCCGTTAACCACGATGACATTCAATTTACGGCAGCAGGCTCATCAAACGGTGCTGGCTACTACAAAAACGTAGGCCGCACTAAACGTCAAGGTCTAGACATGGGCCTGGCTATTGATGCAAATAAATTCAAATGGAGCGCTTCATATAGCTATGTACGCGCCACTTACGACTCTGATGTATCGTTTGTAAGCGGTTCAAACTCATCAGAAGATAGCAACTCTATGATTTATGCAAAACCGGGTGATCGTATTCCATCTATTCCTGCACATCAGTTAAAACTACGTGGCCAATATACCGTAACACCGGCATGGTCAATTGGTGCTAACTTGATTGGATTCTCTAGTGCTTATGTTTGGGGTAATGAAAACAACCAACACCAAGCCAATAACGCAACTTGTGTAGCAGATACTGAAAAATGTGCTACAGGCAGCGGCAAAGTTAGCGGTTATTTCATTGTTAACTTAGACACACAGTACAACATTGGTAATGGCTGGAAAGCATTTGCTAAAGCCACTAACATTTTTGACCGTGAGTACAATGTCAGCGGCCGTTTAGCTGAAACCATGTTTGCTGCTGATGGCACTTATGGCACAGAATCTAAACAACTCGGCTTATTGCCTGGTGCACCACGTGCAGCTTGGATTGGTGCACGCTATGAATTTGGCGGTCCAAAAACATCGTCAAATAAATAAACTGCAGTCATAAGCAGCAACCATAAGCAGTGCCATTTCCATAAATGGCTGCTTTTTAAAGGGGTAACAGCATACTGTTACCCCTTTTTTATTGTCTTGTTTAGCGAGCTATTCGCTAAACACCAAGCAGCTAACTAAATACTATTAAGCAATTGTCTAGGTGGAATATTCAAAAAACCACGCAACCCCAACCATGCTGCTGTTGGGATAATCACTGCAGCGACTATAGTGCCGATCAGCATCACGCTGAAATTAAACTGAAACGGTATATTCAACACACGCACGCTAATATAGTAAGCCAAGACATTTGCCGCGATAGACGCCACCAAGGCTGCAATCACGCCGATACAGGCAAACTCAGCGATATAGGCGGTACTCACCTGCTGGCGTGATGCACCGAACACACGCATCAATGTAGCCTCTCTGATACGATCTTCCCTGGTTGCAACCAGCGCGGCATACAATACCGCAATGCCAACCAGCAAGCTAAAAGCAAACACGTACTCAACCGCCTGGCTCATTCTATGCATAATGCCACGTACTTGCTGCATCAGCGCGGCAATATCAATCACGGTTAAATTGGGATACTGTTTAATCAGCTGATTGAGCGCTTGCTCAGCGCCAATGGGTAAGTGAAAGCTGCTGATATGGCTGGCAGTAAACTGTTCG
The DNA here is from genome assembly GCF_946479685.1 of uncultured Methylotenera sp. Next base: position 9,557 of record NZ_CAMLGS010000048.1, on the reverse strand, counting down.
AGCACACCCGGCGGTGTCACTGCAAAAAAGTTAGCACGCATGGTATCCCACTCTACTTTCCGAAGGCTGCTTACCGTCAAAATGAGCGGAGTACCGGCAACATCAAACTGCAGTTCATCACCAAGTTTGATATTCAGGCTTTGTGCCAAACCTTCTTCTAGTGAGATCAGCGGCTTGCCATCATCACGGCTGGACCACCAACGCCCAGCTACCAGCTTATTATCGCTTTGCATTTGTTCTGCCCAGGATAAATTAAACTCTCTCTCAGCCAGCCTTTTAGCCCGTTCGTCCTGCCACTCTGCAGTTTTAATCAGCTGCTTGTTTTTACTCACCAAGCGCGCCCGTACCATAGGAAAAATAGCTGCATCTTTAATGTGATGAGCCGTAAAAAACTGCCCAACCTGAGCAATCTGTTCAGGCTGGATGTTGATCACAAATCGATTGGGTGCGCCTTCAGGCAACGAGGCCTGCCAATTACGGATTAGGTCGCCACGGATTATCGTGAGCAGCATAATCACCATCAAACCCATACTAAAACCTATCATTTGCACGGTAGATAGCCCTAGGCGACGTTTTAAGCCTTGTATGCCAAGCCTCACAGACGCCAATACCTGCGTTTTTGGTGTCACCTTTAAAAATCGCTCGACTAAAAAGGTCAGCACATAAACAAAACCCAACACCACTAAGCTCAGTGCCAGCATTGCCACTATCGTGGATAGCGCAATTTTCGCATCTTGCGCCTGCCAGAATATCATTAACACCATCACCAACGCAGCCGGTAGGTATTTAGCTTGTGCAGACAATGGCTGCATTAGCGTGTCCAGTCTTAATATATTCATCGCAGACAAGTTACGCATTTGCCAGGCATGCGGTAACACCACCGCAACCATCATGCCGATACTGGCACAAATGCCAATCAACAGCGGCGTCAGCGAGGTAGATGGCAAGGTTTCAACAAACAAAGTACCAGCTAATTGCGCCAGACCCAACTGTGCGACAAAACCTAATGCCGCACCAAGCAAGGCGCTGAGTAATGCAATAATTAAGGTTTGTATGGTGAGAATTTGCAGCACTGTATTTTGCTGGGCGCCAAAGCAGCGCATTAATGCAAACGTATTGAGGCTTTGCCTGATGTAAGGCAGGCTAGACAGCAGCATGGCGACCATAGCCAGCACCACACTCACCATAGCAGACAGTCCCAGGAACTGCTGTGCTTTATCTAGTGCCGTTTTAATTTCTGGGCGAGCGTTACGCACATCATCAATACGCTCACCTCGATTCAACTTAGGTTTTACCTGCGCTGCGTAGTCATTAATCTGTTCTGGTGCAGATGCCAGCAGTAGCTGATACTTCACACGGCTGCCATATTGAATCAGCTGGGTGGATGCCAAGTCCGAAGCATTCATCATAACGCGTGGCGCAAAACTGAACATATTGCCGCCACGTGATGGCTCACGCAGCAAGATGGCAGCCACCGTCAGGCTGCGCTCCCCTACATCCAGCTGGTCACCCACCTTAATATCTAGCAAAGTGGCCAAACGCGGCTCTATCCAAACCTCACCAGATTTAGGCGCAGATTGCACCGCGCGCCCTACATCTGTACCAAATTGAGCAATGGTTAAATGGCCACGTAGCGGGAAATTAGCTTCTATCGCTTTAATTTCAACTAGCTGGCTAACTTCCCCATACATCACCATGCTAGGAAACTCATAGGTGCGAGTGGTTTGAATCTGTTGTGTAACTGCTCGCTCAATCAATGCCTGCGGGATGGGGTGATCTGCCACCACAGCTAAATCGCCACCTATCAGCAAGCTACCCTGCTGATTCAAGGCAGTCTCTATGCGCTGGGTAAAGAAACTCACGGCAGTGATAGCCGCAACCGCCAATACCAGAGCAAACACCAGCACCCTGAGCGCCCCTGCTCGCCACAAACTCACGGTCTGCGACCATGCCAACTTAGTAGCTAACATCATGATTGCGTCACTTCACGTAACACACCGCCATCTAGCTTAAGCAGGCGTTTGCAGCGATTTGCCAACTGTATATCATGCGTTACCAACACCAAGGTAGTGCCCGCATCGTGGTTCATATTAAACAGCAACTCAATAATCATTTGCCCGGTGGCACTATCTAAATTACCGGTAGGCTCATCTGCAAACAAGATACTTGGTTTCGTAGCAAAAGCACGCGCAATCGCTACGCGCTGCTGCTCACCGCCGGATAGCTGCTTAGGATAATGCTGCACACGATGACTCAGCCCTACTTTTTCCAATGCGTCCAGACTTAGCTTCTCCGCATCTGCATGACCTTTTAATTGCAGTGGCAGCATTACGTTTTCCAGCGCGGTCAGTGCCGGCAGTAATTGAAATGACTGAAACACAAAGCCCATATCCGCTGCACGTACTGCCGCACGGCTATCTTCACTTAATGTGCTAAATGCCTGCCCCCTAATGTGAACGCTTCCGCTGCTGGGGATATCCAACCCAGCAAGCATACTAAGTAAAGTTGACTTACCTGAACCTGAGCTGCCGATGATGGCAACTTGGTCGCCCTGTGCCACGCTGAGATTTAAACCACTGAGTATGCGAATTTGGTTATCATGATTAGTAATTTCGTAATGTAAATCTTGCGCTTGTATCATAGGAGGCTGTTGCATTCATGTTGTTCCGTTTATTGTTAGTCTTTAAATTCTTATTGAAAACCGTATTGCTTAGTTTGTCCTTTTTGCATTTCGTTGCATGGTCTAGCCCAGTTTTTGCAGAAAACGCAAAAATCATGGTGTATGGAGATAGCCTATCTGCAGCGTACGGCATTCCGCAGCAACAAGGATGGGCATCATTACTGCAAAAAAAGTTAGATACAGAGCGCTATCAATATAAAGTTGTGAATGCAAGTGTAAGCGGTGAAACCACGAGTGGTGGGGTTAGCCGCCTTCAACATACGCTCGCGCAGACCAAACCCAATATTATTATTCTTGAGCTTGGCGCTAATGACGGACTGCGCGGTTTACCTATTCAAGATATGACGGCCAACCTCAACACCATTATTGAACAAAGCAAGAAATCTGGCGCAAAGATTTTATTAGTAGGCATGAGAATCCCGCCCAACTACGGGCCACAGTATACAAAACGCTTTAGCCAAAGCTACGTTAAGCTAAGTCAGGAACACAATGTACCATTAGTCCCTTTTATGCTGGAAAACGTCGCGGCTAAAGCTAACCTGATTCAGGATGACGGGCTACACCCTAACGCTATTGCGCAACCATTGGTTTTAGATAATATTTGGCCGCACCTCAAGCAATTACTTAAAAAGTAACCTTGACTTGTAAGCGCGACACTAATTAAAGCAGAGGTTTAAGCCTATGACCGATGCGCTTCAAATACAGCAGGTTGCCCAACAGCTTGCCAGGTAACCTCCAACCCTGGCTCACCCTCAGAGGCTTTTAACTCATGTGCAATACCAACCCCTGGTACACAGGCTAGGCTGTCTTGCCAGTATATCAACGGCAAATGATCACGCTGCCAAGGCGGGATATTGGCAGCTTGTAACAGATGCTTTAAGGTTCGAGTTGGTCTGGCTGCATCGGGTTTAAACCGCTCACCTCCGCTACGATTGGTAATCCTAAGTCTAGTGATGCCTAACTTAAGTGCCAAGCCTGCGCCCTGCACCTGCCTAAATGTGAGCAGCCCACCATTAGGTACTGTTAATGTTGCTTCGCCATTCCACACCATATCAAACGGCTCGCTCACTTGCGCTATACAAAGATAAGCCCGCTGCTGATAACGCCGTAGCGTGTAATGCTGAATCTGGATGCTCATCTCGGCATCAGGCTTAGCATTAAGCAACTGCTCCAGCATCTCGCCAAGATGGTCTGATGTAGGCATGGTAAGCCTATGCTGTGCAAACCACCATCTTAATAAGTTCTTGGCGCGTGCCGTGCCCAGCCGAGTTAAGCCCTGTAGACATACACTGTCGTCAGTCACCAAAGTTTGCGCATCTATTGCTGCCAGCTGCTCCAGCAAGTCAGCGGTCTCTGCAAAGTGTGAGGCTGTTCTGGTTAGTACTGACTGCACGCTAGGATAACGTGCTTGCAAAACAGGCATTACATCGTGGCGTATAAAGTTACGCTCATACTTGGTATTGTCATTACTCTCGTCATCACACCATGCAAGGTTATGCTGTACTGCATACGCATAAAGTGACTGTCTAGGCACACCCAGCAACGGCCGCATCAGACTGCGCGATTGGTCTACAGCCGCCATGCTGCTAAGGCCCTTCACACCGCCACCCCTAAATAGCTGCAGCAGCAGAGTTTCCGCCTGATCATCCTGATGATGCGCAGTCACCACAAAGTCGGCCTGCATTGCACGCCGCGCATCAAACAACACTTGATAGCGCAGCTGGCGCGCTGCCGCCTCTATGCCTAAACCACTCGCCACATCTACGCTAACGCGGCTAATAGTGATAGGCACCTGTAGCGATTGACACTGTTGCTCACATAAAGCCGCCCAAGCATCGGCATTAGGACTCAAGCCGTGGTGTACATGCAAAGCATACAACTCAAACCCAAGCAGCGGCCTAAGTGTAGCCAATAGATGGAGTAATACTGAGGAATCTAAACCACCACTTAAAGCAAGCAAAAGTTTTGAGGTTGCTGCGGGTACTAGCGTAGACGGCGATGCATCAGGTGCTGATTGCTGGTTTAAAAATAAATGCTGGCTTAAAAAAGAATGTAGTTCGGATAATACGGGGTGAAATGTAGCAGGAACAGGCTGGTTTGCTAAAGCTTGCTTACCAGCCCGTTTGATAGAAGGCTTACTTTTCAGCAACTTCTTTGAATTTGCCATAGCTCATTAAGCGCTCATAACGGCTCACCAATAATGTTTTAATGGATTTAGATTTATAGCGGGTCAGCTCTTCTTTAAGCGCTGCCTTTAATGTTGCCATCATTTCTTCTGGCGCACGGTGCGCACCGCCCAAAGGCTCTGGCACAATCTTATCCACCAAACCTAGCGTTTTCAGTTTATCCGCAGTAATGCCTAATGCTTCTGCAGCCACTGACGCTTTATCCGCACTCTTATACAAAATAGAAGCGCAGCCTTCTGGTGAAATCACCGAGTAAGTACCGTATTGCAACATCAGCAATTGGTCTACCACGCCTAGTGCTAACGCACCGCCAGAACCACCTTCACCGATAATCACACCGATGATAGGCGTTTTTAATTCAGCCATCACATATAAGTTACGTGCAATCGCTTCTGATTGGCCGCGCTCTTCCGCGCCAATACCAGGGTATGCGCCCGGCGTATCGATAAACGTCACGATCGGCATGTTGAACTTTTCAGCCAAACGGAATAAACGCAACGCTTTACGGTAGCCTTCAGGACGCGGCATACCAAAGTTACGATACTGACGCTCTTTGATATCACGGCCTTTTTGGTGACCAATCACCATCACTGGTTGGCCTTCAAATCTAGCGATACCGCCAACAATGGCAGGGTCATCCGCATATGCACGATCACCGTGCAGCTCTTCAAAATCTGTAAATAATGCCTGGATATAATCCAAGGTATATGGGCGCTGTGGATGGCGCGCCACTTGAGAGATCTGCCAGGCAGTTAAATTGCCGTAGGTATCTTCAGACAGCTTTTTGCTTTTCTTTTCTAATGCTGCTAATTCTTTTGAGATATCCAAGTTATCGTGGTCATCATGTGATGAGCGCAAGCTTTCAATTTTCGCCTCTAATTGAGCGATTGGCTGTTCAAAATCTAAATAAGTAATTTTCATATCGTTATGTTTTGTCTCAAATAATCTGATTCTATTAATGCCTGAACTGACCATCAGGTGTAGGCTTACACTCAGCGCAAGCTCATTAAAGAAACGTTAAGTTTGCATAAATCCGTATTATCAGCGGCGTTACCACTTAGATAGCTGTATCCACAATGCGCTAATTATATAGGATTTTTACATTATTCTTACTCAACCACTCGCTTAAACTCGCAATCAACTCATCATGCAAATCTACGCGCCAATCATTGCCTAACATTAGTTCAACTTTGCTGGTTTGATTATGGTACTCAATTTTAATCGGGCAGCCGCGCACCTCTTCTGATGCACCTACGCAGTAAGGCTTTAATAAAGTCTTTAACTTCACGGCATCGGACTGACCATTACACATGATTTTCAAAAAGCTGGCGCGGGTATTTCTTAATGCAGAAAGATCATATAACTTACGCGCATTAACACGCACACCACCTGAGAACTCATCATGGCTTACGCGCCCTTCTACAATCACCAACTGGTCATCTTTCAGCAATTGCTGTGATTGGTTTAGTAAATCATTACCCACCACTACTTCAATTCGAGTAGTGCCGTCATCCAACCCAACAATCGCCATTTTTCCGCGCGCAGTCATACGGTTACGCACGCCAGAAACAATCCCAGCCAACAACTGCGGCTGTTCTTTAGGTGCTAAATTGGCTAAGGTAGTACTGATAAACTGGCTTAAATCTTTTTGGTAAGACCAATACGGATGACCGCTAAAGTAAAAACCTAATGCGATTTTCTCTTCCTGCAAGCGCTGTTGCTCAGACCATGGCGTTACGCTGGGTAATACATGCACAGATTGGTCTGAGGCCTCACCAAACAAACTATTTTGGTTGCTATTAGCGTTTGCCTGCTCAGCGGCACTAATCGCCAATGCTACGCCTGCCAGCAGAGCATGGCGGTTAGCCTCCAGCCGATCAAACGCACCGGCACGTATCAGCGACTCGATGACACGTCTATTCACTTTACGCAAATCCAAACGGCTGCAGAAATCAAACAAGCTAGTGAATGGGCCGCCTTTGGCACGCGCTTGTAAAATCACGTCAATCGCAGCAGAACCAGTTCCCTTCACTGCCCCTAAGCCATACAAGATTTGATTCTTGCTTACAGGCTTGAACTTAAACTCACTTTCATTGACATCAGGCGGCAGTACTTCCACCTGATTCGGCGCACAATCATCATAGAATATATGCACACTGTCTGTATTATTCATATCTGCGGACATGGTCGCGGCCAGGAATGCCGCGGGGTAATGCGTTTTCAGATAAGCCGTATGGTAAGCAACCAGCGCATAAGCCGCCGCGTGTGACTTGTTAAAGCCGTAACCCGCGAACTTCTCTAAAGTATCAAACAACTCACTTGCTTGCTGCTCAGTGAGATTGTTTTTGGTCGCGCCTTCCACAAATACCTTGCGCTGCGCATCCATCTCTTCTTTTTTCTTTTTACCCATTGCGCGACGAAGCAAGTCCGCGCCGCCCAAGCTATAGCCGGCCACCACCTGCGCAATCTGCATCACCTGCTCTTGGTACACGGCAATACCGTAGGTTTCTTTCAAGACAGGTTCAGTGAGTGGATGTGGATATTCCACGCGCTGTTTACCATGCTTACGGCGGCAGTAATCCGGAATCAAGTCCATCGGGCCCGGACGATACAACGCTACCAGCGCGATAATATCTTCAAAGCAATCCGGCATCGCCTGCTTCAGCATATCCTTCATACCACGCGACTCTAGCTGGAACACCGCTGTAGTATTAGCTGTTTTTAATAGCTGGAAAGTTGGTTTATCATCAATCGGTAAGGTTTCAAAAGCTAATGGCGGCAGCTCACGCTCAGCACGTTGCTTGTTCGCATTTTCCAGCGCCATGTCTAAAATCGTTAGCGTGCGCAGGCCCAAAAAGTCGAACTTCACCAAACCTACGGCTTCAACATCATCCTTATCGTACTGACTCACCAAGCTTGCGCCGTCTGGCTGGCAATACACGGGTGAGAAGTCAGCAATTTTGCTAGGAGAAATCAACACGCCGCCCGCATGCATACCGATATTACGCACCAAGCCCTCTAGGCGCAGCGCCAGCTCTAACAGCTCTTTCACTTCCTCTTCATTTTCGCGGCGCTCGGCGAGTTGCGGCTCTTTTTCCAGCGCATCGGATAAGGTAATACCAAGTTCTAGAGGTATCAGCTTGGCAATACCATCCACAAAGTTAAACGGCAAATCCAGCACACGCCCAACGTCTCGAATCACGGCCTTTGCCGCCATGGTACCGAAGGTGGCGATCTGTGAAACAGCATCAATCCCGTATTTTTGTTTTACATAGTCAATGACGCGATCACGCCCTTCCTGACAGAAGTCAATATCAAAGTCAGGCATGGACACACGATCAGGGTTCAAGAAACGCTCGAACAGCAGGTTGTATTCCAGCGGGTCCAAATCCGTAATGCCCAAACTGTAAGCCACCACAGAGCCCGCACCAGAACCCCGCCCTGGCCCTACTGGCACGCCGTTATTTTTGGCCCAGTTAATGAAGTCAGCAACAATCAGGAAATAACCAGCAAAGCCCATCTGGTTAATCACGTTGGTTTCAAAGTCTAACCTTGCTGAATAAGCCTCTTGCTTGCTGCTGCGCACTTGCTCATCAGGGAATAACACTTCCAGACGTTTAGCCAAGCCTAGGCGCGCCTCTGAGATTAAGTAATCGTTCAGGCTTTCATTATTGGGGGTAGGAAACTGCGGTAAGTAATTTTTACCCAGTGTCAGGGTTAAGTTGCAACGCTTAGCAATTTCCACACTATTGGCCAGCGCTTCTGGCATATCGGCAAACAGCGTAGCAATATCTGCCTGTGTTTTAAAATACTGCTCAGTAGTGAAGTTTTGCGGACGTCTTTTATCTGCCAGCACATAACCTTCTGCAATACAGGTTCTTGCCTCATGCGCACGATAATCATCCGGTGTGCTGAACTGTATCGGGTGTGTCGCCACTATCGGCAAACTTAACTCATGCGCGATATGGCGCGCGTGCTGAATATATTGTTCCTCACTGGCCTTACCAGCGTCGGTTGCGATGCGCTGTACTTCTAAATAGAAACGTTCAGGAAATAGTGACTGCCAGTCACTAGCCAGCTTTTTCGCCAAGTTTAAATTACCTTGTGCACAAGCTTGCCCTACATCGCCAGCAAGACCGCCTGACAACAACAGCAAGCCATCTGTACCAACCTCAGAGAACCAAGCTCGCTTAAATTCAGCACGGCCACGATACTGATTGGTTAAATAGGCACGGCTTAGTAAATGGCACAAGGTTAAGTAGCCAGCATGGCTCTGGCATAACATTAATACTCGGGATGGAAGCTCACGGTTTTCAGGATTCTCAAGCCAGATATCACAACCAATGATAGGCTTCACCCCCTTGCCTCGCGCCGTCTTGTAGAACTTGATAGCACCGAACAAGTTACTTAAATCAGTCAATGCCAGGGCCGGCATTTTGTCACCCACCGCCTGCTTGACGTAGTCGTCTATGCGCACAATACCGTCCACAATTGAATACTCACTGTGGCAGCGTAAATGAACAAAACTAGGAGAAGTTGAAGGGCTTGGTGTCGTTTCTAGCATAAGGCAATTTTACCTTATTACAGATGCCATTGCAGGCAATGTGAGCGTTAAACTGGACAAAAATATTACCGAAAACATCCTATTTTGCATGATATAAAGCTTGCAAAAATGTGTGTTTTAATGGTGG
>NZ_CAMLGS010000047.1 GCF_946479685.1 uncultured Methylotenera sp. | reverse complement strand
ACGCTGGATGCGATTAGTCCAGCTATTATTAGCTGGCCAGCGCTCTGGTGCCTTTGCCAGATTAATCATGCGTAAACGGCCTGGGCCATATATACCGGAAAGCCTTAACACGGTAGTGCTGCATGCCAAGGCATTTAATAAAGATTCCGCCTCTAGCAAGCGCTCACCACCAAAATCAGCTGGCACCGCAGCGGTTTGCTCATCCAGCAACTCATCTGTAGCTTGCCCATATACACGCGTACTGGACACAAAAAACACATGCTTTAGCTGCGGATTCTCAAATTGAGTCAGCAATACATTGCGTAAGCCATCAACATAAGCCTGCTGATATTGCTCGTCAGTTTGCCCTGCTGCTGCCACACAATACACAATAATATTGGGCTGCATCGAGCGTAAGGCAGCTAAGGAACTAGGCACAGTCACGTCTGCTTGCAGCATCTGCACCTGCGCCGCGACCTTGGGGCTTCTGGCAACTGCATAAACGTCAGCGTTTAAATCAGTTAAGCGCTTGGAAATGGCACCACCCAGGTCGCCATAGCCGATGATTAACACTTTTGGTGACGGTGTATTATGCATGTTGTTGCAGATATTTTTCGGTCTGAAATAACGCGACAATAGTTTTGCTATCGGTGATTTTGCCTTGCTGCACGAATTGAATCGCATCTGCCAACGATAGTTCAAACACTTCTAAAGCTTCATCCTCATCGCGCTGGCTAGCGCCTAGCACCAAGCCCTGCGCTAAGTAGGTGTGAATCACCTCATTAGAGTAACCAATACATGGATGCTGTTCGCCCAGTTTTACCCACTCTTGCGCGACGTAACCAGTTTCTTCCATTAGCTCTCGCTGCCCAGTTTGCAAGGTAGTCTCATTTGCGTCTATTTTTCCCGCAGGCAGTTCAATAAATACTTGATGCAAGGGATACCTGAACTGACGCTCAAACACGATATTGCCATTGGCCAAGATGGGAACAATCACCACTGCCCCGGGATGTGTCACATATTCACGCTGGCTGACGTTGCCATTTGGTAAACGCACTTGATCACGCTTCACACAAAGAAAGTCGCCTTGCGCTAAATCTTCGCTGCTAATGCAATGCTCAGTTAAATCCATGAACAACCCTTTTTACCAATGCCGAAATAGTGATAGTAGATAATAGCAGAAGACTAAAGCTGCAAGTGAGGGTGAAGATAAAACAACTTTGATGCTAAACACTAGCATCTATAGATGCTAGCGTGCGATGAGGTAGAGTAACTAGATAGTGCGTTTCCAGAGCACTTTATATACAAAGCCAGGGAAAGCAAACACCAAGAACAAGAAACTGGTAACCGCGTAGAACTCCCAGTCCTGTGGTGCAGCTTGACCAAAAGTAGCACGTTCTGCGTATTGCGCTAGCACGCCTACCAAGAAGTAAAGAATGATGAGTTCAAGCAGGCACCAAGCTATATTTTTGGTGCCTGTGGCCGCTTTAAGCGGTATCACATAAAACAGCTTGTCTGAGAACCAAGGCAGATTCGCAGCCAAGAACATAATTCCTAATAATACCCAAATCGTCATTTAACTTAAACTTCTACTAATTGCATAAAAACAAACCGTCATCAGCCCTTGCGGCATAATGCCAATCACCAATAAAGCTAGCGTATTCATACTCAAAATCACGCGCATATCAAATGGTGCGGTAATTGGGCTATGATCTTCTGGCTCATCAAAATACATCAACTTGATTACACGTAGGTAGTAGAACGCGCCTATCACTGCCATTAACACGGCAAACACCACTACCCACAAGAAACCAGCCTGCAATGCTGCTTGCAGCACCGCGAATTTAGCATAGAAACCCAGCGTTGGTGGAATACCCGCCATGCTGAACATCACGATTAACATTAAGAAGGCTACCCAAGGGCTACGTTGATTCAAACCTTTTAAATCACTTAGGTTTTGCGCTTCAAAGCCCTTACGTGATAACAGTAGAATAATACCGAAACCGGCGAGCGTCATGATCACGTAACTCGCAATATAGAACAAAGCTGAGATATAGCCATTACCGCTGGCACTCATCAAGCCTAGCAACACAAAGCCTACGTGAGAAATAGTAGAGTATGCCAACATACGCTTCAGGTTAGTTTGGGCAATCGCCGTCACGTTACCTAATACGATAGACAGCACTGCCATAATTAATAGCATTTGTTGCCAGTCAATCGCCATCGTCTGTAACGCCTGAGCCAACAAACGAATCACAAAAGCAAACGCGGCTAACTTAGGTACTGAGCTAATCAGCATGGTCATGGCTGTCGGTGAGCCTTCGTAAACGTCAGGCACCCACATCTGGAACGGCACGGCACCCAGCTTAAATGCCAAGCCAGCCACAATAAACACCAGACCCAGTACCATCACAGAGTGAATTTTAGCGCCGTTCATCAATGCATGATTGATGTCAGAGATATTCAAGCTACCGGTCATGCCGTAAACCATGCTCATACCGTACAGCAGCATACCTGAGGCCAACGCACCCAGCACGAAATATTTCATGGCTGACTCTGTTGCATAGCGATTGTCACGGTCCAGCGCCACTAAAGCATACAGGCTTAGCGACAACAGCTCCAAGCCAACATACAGTGTCAGCATGCTCTGGCCAGACACCATAATCATCATGCCCACAACCGAGAACAACACTAAGGCATAAAATTCACCGCGGAACATATTGCGCAACTGTATGTACTGTCTGGTGTAAACAAAAATCAATGAGGTCCCGATGTATATCATCAACTTCAATACGTCAGACATGGCGTCATCCACAAACGCACCGGTAAACGCGTAACCTACGCTAGGTGCATGTGTAGTCACCGTGAAATAGGCAGCTAACAGCAAGCCTAGCTGTGACAAACCATAGATTGCAATGCGATTAGACTGTTTTAAAAACAAGTCCGTAATCAATACTAGCATCGCCATCCCTAACAGGATGATTTCAGGTAAGGCGGTAATGAGGTCGTAACGTATATTTTCCATGACTTATAAGCCTGCTGGCAGCTTGCTATTTGCTAGATGTGAAAGAAGTTGAGTAACCGTTGCATTTGTCATATCGGTAAGTGGCTGTGGGTAAATACCAACGGCCAATACTAAGATTGCCAAGATAGCTAAAATTAAGAACTCACGTTTGTTTAGGTCTTTAAGCGCCTGCACATTGGCATTGGCAACCTCACCGTAAAATACACGCTTAACCATCCATAAAGTATAAGCAGCACCAAAGATCAAGGTAAATGAAGCCAAGAACGCGTACCAGAAATTCACTTGGATAGCGCCTAGAATCACCATAAACTCGCCAACGAAACCTGAAGTGCCTGGCAAACCACTGTTAGACATGGCAAACAATACCGCAAACGCAGCGAAGGCTGGCATGGTGTTGGCCACACCGCCGTAAGCATCAATCTGACGGCTATGTACGCGGTCATACAGCACACCTACACACAAGAACATGGCTGAAGAAATAAAGCCGTGTGAGATCATTTGCACCACAGCGCCTTCTAAGCCTAAGTTATTAAAGATAAAGAAACCTAGCGTGACAAAACCCATGTGCGAGATTGAAGAGTAAGCAATTAGCTTCTTCATGTCTTTTTGCACTAGCGCTACCAATGCAATGTATACAATTGCAATCAACGACAATGTAATCATAAAACCTGATAAGTAATGCGCGGCATCAGGTGCAATCGGCATCGCAAAGCGCAGGAAGCTGTAGCCACCTAATTTCAGCGCAATCGCCGCCAACACTACAGAACCGCCAGTTGGCGCCTCCACGTGTGCATCTGGCAACCAAGTATGCACTGGCCACATTGGAATCTTTACCGCAAATGCCGCAAAGAACGCCAAGAAAATCAACACTTGCACATTTAATGGCAGTGGCATTTGATAGTAATCTGAAATCGCGAAACTACCGGTTTGGTGGAATAGATAGATAAACGCAACCAGCATCAACAGTGAGCCTAGCAGCGTATAGAGAAAGAACTTAACCGTTGCGTACACGCGGTTAGGGCCGCCCCAGATACCAATCACTAGGAACATCGGGATCAGCATTGCTTCCCAGAATACGTAGTATAGAATCGCATCCAAAGTACTGAACACACCAATCATGAGACCGCTCATGATGAGGAAGGATGCCATATATTGCGCAACACGTTTCTCAATCACTTCCCATGCGGAAATAACCACAATCACCGTAGTAAAGCTAGTCAACAGAATCAGAGGAATCGCAATACCATCAGCACCTAGGTGGTAATGGATATTAAATGACATGATCCATAAAAAGCGCTCTTGGAACTGAAAGCCGCCATCTGCAAAATTAAAGTGCGTGTATAGCGGAATAGTGACCAAAAAGCTCACCACACTGCCAAACAAAGCCAACCAGCGTGTTAGGTTGGGTTTGCTGTCATTAGCGGTAAACAATACCAACACGCCCGCCAATACTGGCAGCCAGATGGAGAAACTAAGGATATGTTGCAAAAAATATTCAAGCATTTTTTATACTTTAGAAAAGAATTAAATCTTTAAAAGACCAAGAGACAGCATTAAAAACACGCCAATAATCATCGCGAATGCATAGTGGTAAATCAATCCAGTCTGAAGCTTACGCACCACACCAGATAGTTTGCCAATCAGATTAGCCGTACCATTCACCATAGCACCATCAATCACTTTAACGTCGCCGATTTGCCACAGTTTGTTACCGATAAACCTTGAACCTGCGGCAAAGAAACGATCATTAAAGCTATCAAAGCCATATTTATTTTCTAATATCTGGTTAATCATGCTGAACTTAGCCTGAATCGCCGCTGGAATATCTGGACGCTTCATATAGAAGAACCACGCCAGCAGCACACCAGACGCAGCCAATGCAAACGGCAGCGTTATCAAACCATGTAGCGCCATGCCTACTGGTGAATGGAAAATGGTGTGCCAATGGTGCGCAAGCTCATGCATCGCTGGGTGCGTATGTGCATCTACAAAAATAACACCTTTAAAGAAATCGCCAAACAACATAGGTTCGATAGCAAAGTAACCAATCGCCAATGATGGTACTGCCAATAGGATCAACGGCAATTTCACCACCCAACCTGGCTCGTGTGGATCGTCATTTGGGCTTAGTCCGTGATGATGCTCATCATGATGGTCGTCATCGTGGTGGTGTGCATCATGGTGCGCGTCATGTTTAGCTGCGCGCCATTTTTCCTTACCGTGGAACACCAGGAAGTACATACGGAAGCTGTAGAAAGCCGTGACAAACACGCCTGTTAACACTGCAAAGTATGCAAACCCGCTACCAGCAACAGTAGAGAATTTAGCCGCTTCGATAATACTGTCTTTAGAGTAGAAGCCTGACAGCAATGGTGTACCAATTAAAGCCAATGAACCGATCAACGAAGTAATCCAGGTAATCGGCATGTACTTTTTAAGATTGCCCATATTACGGATATCCTGATCATGGTGCATACCCATAATGACAGAACCCGCACCTAAGAACAGCAACGCCTTAAAGAAGGCATGGGTCATTAAATGGAAGATAGCAACCGAATAAGCAGATGCGCCTAATGCTACGGTCATATAGCCCAACTGTGACAAGGTAGAGTAAGCCACTACACGTTTAATATCGTTCTGGATAATCCCCAAGAAGCCCATAAACAACGCGGTGATGCTGCCGATAACAATCACGAACGATAAGGCAGTAGATGACAGCTCAAACAATGGTGACATACGTGCCACCATAAAGATGCCAGCAGTCACCATAGTAGCCGCATGAATCAACGCGGAAATCGGGGTTGGACCTTCCATAGAGTCAGGTAACCATACGTGCAATGGTACTTGTGCAGACTTACCCATGGCACCGATAAACAGCAAGATACAGGTCACTGTCATCAGTGACCAAGATGCATTGCCAATCAGGTTAATTTTGGTATCAGCCATGGCAGGTGCTACTGAGAATACTGCAGCATAATCCAGGCTACCAAAATGGTATAGCACTAGGCCGATGCCAAGCAGGAAACCAAAGTCACCCACACGGTTAACCAAGAATGCTTTTAAGTTGGCATAGATCGCGGTTGGACGTGTGTACCAGAAGCCAATCAGTAAATATGACACCAAACCTACCGCTTCCCAACCGAAGAATAACTGCATGAAGTTATTGCTCATCACCAGCATCAGCATAGAGAAGGTAAACAGTGAGATATAGCTAAAGAAACGTGCGTAGCCTTTATCTTCATGCATATAGCCGATGGTATAGATATGCACCATCAGCGACACAAAGGTCACTACCACCATCATCATGGCACTGAGTCTGTCGATTAAAAAGCCGATTTCAAATGAGAAATTTCCGCTTTTTAGCCAAGAGTAGACAGTTTCGTTGTAAGGCTGGCTAACCATGGCATTGTTGAGCACATAAGCTGATAAAGCGAAGGATACCGCCACACCGGCAATCGTTACCACATGCGCTGCCGCTCTAGGAAGATACTTGCCAAACAGACCGATAATAATTGCGGCCAATAAAGGAAGCAAAGGGATTGCAAGGTAGATTTGTTGCATGCTCATGCTAAACACTTAGCCTTTCAAACTATCTAAATCGTCAACGTTAATGGTGCGCAAGTTTCTGAATAACACAACCAATATCGCCAAACCGATAGCAGACTCTGCAGCCGCTACCGTTAAAATGAAAAATACAAACACCTGCCCGGCAATATCGTTCAGATAATGTGAGAACGCGATAAAGTTAAGGTTAACGGCCAATAACATTAGCTCAATTGCCATCAATAAAATAATGACATTTTTACGATTTAGAAAAATACCAACCACGCTAATCGCAAATAGCAATGAGCCTAGAATCAGGTAATGAGATAAACCAACCATTATTTAGCCCCTTTATCATCAGCTTGAGCTGATGTGTCTGCCGCATCATTTTTTTCCGCACTCTGTTCCACTACGGCGTCCATTTTTACAATTCTGATACGGTCTGCTTTTTTCACCAGCACCTGTTTCGCCGGATCCATAGACTTGCTGTCTTTACGGTCACGCAAGGTCAAGGCAATAGCAGCCACAATCGCCACCAACAACACTACAGACGCTAATTCAAATGGCAGCAAATAATCTGTATATAACACGCGGCCTAGCTCTGCCGTATTGCTGTAATCCGCTGGATGCGCAGGTGGCGCAGCGACTACATCGGCGCCAAAGTTACGCGCACCTACTATCATCACCATTTCTACCGCCATCAAACCACCAACCGGCAAGGCAACTGGCAAGGCTTTCCAAAAACCTTCTCGCAATTTATCCAGATTAATATCTAGCATCATCACCACAAATAAGAACAACACCATCACCGCACCCACGTACACCAGCACCAAGGCAATGGCGAGGAACTCAGCTTCTAACAGCAGCCAGATGCCCGCTGCTGTAAAGAATGCCAACACCAAGTACAGTGCTGCATAGACAGGATTGCGTGTGGTAATCACACGTAAACCTGCAATCAGCAGGATGGTTGCGAGCGTATAAAAAACGATGTCTTGAAAATGCAAGCCAAAAAATGTCATATTTTTAAATGGTAATCTGTTAAAAGTACTTAAACGATGTATGAAGGCTTTACTGTTAGTTAATTTGCTTATCTAAACTGCTTAAACTATCTAAATGTCTTATCTTGTGCTCTATCGGCAGCAATTTGTTTTTCGTGCTTATCACCTACTGCCAGCAGCATCTCTTTGGTATAAATCAAATCACCACGTTGTTCACCGTGGTAATCAAACACACGCGTTTCCACGATAGAGTCCACCGGGCATGACTCTTCGCACATGCCACAGAAAATGCATTTGGTCAGGTCAATGTCATAGCGTGTGGTACGACGTGTTTTGTCATCCTCACGCTGCTCAGATTCAATCGTAATTGCCATTGCCGGGCAAACGGCCTCACACAATTTACATGCGATACAACGCTCTTCACCATTGGGGTAACGGCGTAGCGCATGCAGGCCACGGAATCGATTGGATTGTGGTGTATTTTCTTCTGGGTATTGAACCGTGATTTTAGGTGCAAAAAAGTAACGGCCAGTAAGTGCCATGCCTTTTAGCAACTCCCATAACATTAAGCTGCCTAATGTTTGTTTAATCGATTTAATCATAATTTTATTTATTCAACGCCTAATCACTAACCTAGTGAGATAAAACCCAGTAAAACAAAGCCCTAGTGAAACAAAGTCCCAGTGAAACAAACTCTTAGTGAAACAAATAAGCCCAAGGAGTTTGCATCATGCCACCTACAAACACAATCCACACTATCGTAATTGGGATAAACACTTTCCAGCCCAGACGCATGATCTGGTCATAGCGGTAACGTGGGAAGGTGGCTCTGAACCATAAGAACAAGAATAAAAGGAAACCAACTTTAGCCAGCAACCATAAGAAACTGTCAGGAATAAACGGTACAGGTGATAACCAGCCACCTAAGAACATCAATGCGGCTAGCATAGATACTAAAATCATGTTGGCATACTCAGCCAAGAAGAATACTGCGAATGCCATGCCTGAATACTCAACGTGGAAGCCCGCAACAATCTCAGACTCGCCCTCAGCTACGTCAAACGGCGCACGGTTTGTTTCAGCCACCGCACTAATAAAGTAAACAACAAACAATGGGAACAGTGGAATAAAGTACCAATGCCAAAAACCGCCCTCTTGTCCTAACACGATTTTGCCTAGGTTTAAACTGTTAGCACACATCAGCACGCCTACCAGCGCAAAACCCATCGCGATCTCGTATGAAACAATTTGTGCGGCTGAACGCAAGCTGCCCAAGAATGCATATTTAGAGTTAGACGCCCAACCCGCGATAATCACGCCATATACCGCCACAGAGGTCATTGCCAGAATATAAAGCAAACCAGCATCCACGTCTGCCAACACCATATTTAAATCAAATGGCACGACTGCCCAAGCCGCAAACGCGGGCGCAATTGCCAACACCGGGCCAAGTAAGAACAATGCCTTATTGGAAGCGGTAGGCAGAATCACCTCTTTAAACAGCAGCTTGATACCATCTGCCAGTGGCTGCAGCAAACCGAAGTAACCAACGCGGTTAGGGCCGATACGCACTTGCATGTAACCAATGACTTTACGCTCAGCTAACGTTAGGTAGGCTACTGCGCCCATTAGCGGCGCTACAATTGCAACAATTTTAATCAGAGTCCAGCCAGTAATTTCAACTGCTGGCCAGTAACTACCGAATAGATTTGATAACCATTCCATTAGGCACGCGCTTCCATAATGTTTTTATTAATATCTTGCAACTGTTCCAGTGTCAGTTTTTCAATCGTGATATCACCCATCAAATCACCTAGGCCTACGGTTGCTTCGTGGGCAGCTGCCACACGCACACAACCCATCGCCACGTGATCATCCAGACGTACCGTCAATACTGCACTACCCTTATCCTGTTTAACCAGCACATGGTCGCCCTCAACCAAGTTTAATGCCGCTAACTGGCGGCCACACATACGTGCCATAGGCTTGATGTTGTATTTTGTTTTTTGTAATGGTGGCGAACGTCTAACAATCGGGTCAGATTCGTATTGTGGCACTTCACCGATACGTTGCAGGCCATCATGTTTGATATTAACTTGAATCTCAACCAACTCGCGCAAGTTGTTATTCAAACTACGCCACACCACAGCAGAGGGCTTCTCGCCGTTAAAGATAGCATCTTTCACTTGCTCACTGGATTCAAAATCAAAACCAGTTAGACCTAGCGTATTAGCTAATACGCGTAACACTTTCCACGCTGGGCGTGCTTCACCTAATGGTCGCACTGCTGCAGCAAAGCTCTGTACTCGGCCTTCCATACTCATGAAAGTACCAGAGGTTTCGGTAAACGGTGTGATAGGTAACAGAATATCCGCATGCTCTAGTGCTTGTGACTTATAAGCAGTCAGCGCAATTACACACTCTGCTTTCTCCATCGCAGCTTTTGCTAAGGCCGCATGCTGGCAATCCAGCTCAGGCTCAATATTTACTAATACATAAGCTTTACGTGGCACTTCCAGCATCGCACGCGCATGCATACCAGTGCTAGATGGCATTACGCCCATCATATGCATACCAGTGCTATTAGCTGCCGCTGGCAGGATGCCGCCTTTAGCGCCAGTAATACCTCCAATCGCCTCAGCCATACTGTACATTTCGGTAAAGCGCGGGTCACTTAGTGCCATATTGCCTAAGAAAATACCAACTTTCGGTGCAATCAAGTCATAGTCTTTACCATGACCGGCCAAGCTTTCCGCGATTGCTTGTGTATTTGGGCGTACTTTAATGTCGTCTAATAACTTGGTCAGTGACGGTGGCAAACATAGCGACAAACGTTGCAGACCAGACATCGCTTTTAGAATTTGACCAAGCACGTTGACCATATCGTTTGGTCGCACAATCACTTTATGTGCGATATCCATTAATGGGTCATTATCCAGCGGACTCACCACAGACAACTCAGCGCCGTTCGCTACCGCTCTACGGAAACGCTGCGCCAGTAATGGGTGCTCATTGCGTAAATTAGAGCCAATCACAATGATACGATCCAACTCTTCGATCTCATGGATATTGCAACCCATCCATGGTGTGCCTAGGCGCTTACCATCCAATCTAAAGTCAGTTTGACGTAAACGGTAATCCACGTTGCCGCTGTTTAAACCATTCGCCAATTTCTTAGCGAGATAACCCTCTTCCATCGTGCTGTTTGGTGAAACCAATACGCCTAAAGACTCACCACCGTACTCATTGGTAATGTCTTTTAATTGGCCAGCTGCAAACTCAAGCGCAGTTTTCCAATCGGTTTCCACCCACGCACCGTTGTGCTTAATCATAGGCACTTTAAGACGGTCTGGACTATTCAAACCTTCGTAAGAGAAGCGATCACGGTCAGACAACCAGCACTCGTTGATGCTTTCTTTTTCACGCGGTAATACTCGCATGACTTTATTGTCTTTAACATGCACTTCAATGTGTGAGCCCAAGCTGTCATGCGGTGCAATGCTAGGTCTGCGTGTGAGCTCCCAGCTACGTGCCGAGTATCTGAATGGCTTGCTGGTTAACGCGCCAACTGGGCACAAATCAATAATATTGCCAGACAGTTCCGAGTTAACGCTCTTGTCTACATAAGCGGTAATTTCAGCATGCTCGCCACGGCCTATCATGCCTAGTTCTTGCATACCGCCTACTTCTTTCAAAAAGCGCACGCAACGTGTACATTGAATACAACGCGTCATATCGGTGCTTACCAGCGGGCCGATGTTTTTATTAAACACTACGCGCTTTTCTTCAGTGTAGCGTGAGCCGCTGACACCGTAAGCCACCGCAATATCCTGCAAGTCGCACTCGCCACCCTGATCGCAGATTGGGCAGTCTAGTGGATGGTTAATCAGTAAAAACTCCATCACGCTTTGCTGCGCTTCAATCGCAGATTTTGAGCGTGTGAATATCTTCATGCCGTCAGCAACTGGGGTTGCACAAGCTGGTAATGGCTTGTTAAATTTCTCCACCTGCACCAAGCACATGCGGCAGTTTGCCGCTACTGACAATTTAGGGTGGTAGCAAAAACGTGGAATAGCAATACCGACCTTATCAGCCGCATCAATAATGGTGCTGCCGTGCTCGACTTCTATCGATTTACCATCTATTTCAATATTCAACATTATGTATTTTTACCGTCTTTACAGTTATTTACCGTCAACCATGCTCTTGCCGTGCTGAATGTAGTATTCAAACTCAGGCCTGAAATGCTTAATAAAACTCAATACTGGCGTTGCTGCTGCCTCACCCAGTGCACATATGGTACGACCGGCGATATTGTTACTTACATCTGTGAGCAGGTCTAAATCTTCCATTTTGCCTTGACCCTTAACGATACGGTCAATTACGCGATAAACCCAGCCCGTACCTTCACGGCAAGGCGTACATTGGCCGCAGCTTTCTTCATAGAAGAAATAAGACAATCGATGCAAAGCTTTAACCATGCATGTAGTATCGTCCATCACAATCATGGAGCCAGCACCTAGGCTAGACCTAGCCTTGCTTAAACCGTCGTAATCCATGGTTGCACCTAGAATGGCTGATGCCGGCATGACCGCAGTAGATGGCCCACCTGGAATCACCGCCTTCAATTGACGCCCTTTCCAGATACCACCGGCTAACGCTAACAGCTCGGTAAATGGCATACCCATATTAACTTCGTAATTGCCTGGCTTTTCAACATGGCCAGAAATAGAGAACAGCTTGGTACCACCAGAGTTAGCAACACCTAAATCAGCAAAGGCTTTACCGCCATGTTGCATAATCCACGGGATACTGGTGTAGCTTTCTGTGTTATTGACATTGGTAGGTTTACCAAATACACCGTAACTTGCAGGAAATGGTGGCTTAAAGCGCGGCTGGCCTTTTTTACCTTCTATCGATTCAATCAGCGCAGTTTCTTCACCGCAGATATAGGCACCGTAGCCATGTACCGCGTATAAATCAAAACTAAAATTGGTACCGAATAGATTCTCACCTAGATAACCAGCAGCTTTTGCTTCATGCAATGCCGCTTCAAAGATTTCATAATCCTGCCAGATTTCGCCGTGTATATAGTTATAGCCGACACGAGCACCTAGGGTATAGGCAGCAATCGCCATACCTTCAATCAACTGATGCGGGTTGTAACGAATGATGTCACGGTCTTTAAACGTACCAGGCTCACCTTCATCGGTATTACACACCAGGTATTTCACACCATCAAAATAGCGCGGCATGAAACTCCATTTAAGGCCAGTAGGGAAGCCTGCACCACCACGACCACGTAAACCTGATGCTTTTACTTCGGAAATAATATCGGTAGGTTTAACTTTTTCAGTCACCACGCGTTTTAGCGCCGCATAACCGCCTAATTTTAGGTAAGTTTCCAATGAAGCCGGATTTTCCTCTGTCAACGTACGTAACGTGACCAGTGTTTGTCCGGTTAAATCTGTTTTGATTACTGGCTTCACTGCTGGCTTGCTAGAAGTGACCATTATTTAAGCCCCTCTAAGATTGCGTCCACTTTATCGGTGGTTAAGAACTCATGCATTTCTGTGTTATTCACATGCATTAACGGCGCACCACCACAACAACCCATGCATTCACCTTCTTTTAAACAGAATTTTCCGTCTGGCGTAATTTCGTTAAAGCCAACACCCAGCTTGCTCTGCAAGTGATTAACAATCTCATCAGAGCCACGTAGCATGCATGAAATATTGGTACAGATTGTGACCTTGTATTTGCCTACTGGTGACAAGTCATACATATTGTAAAAGGTTGCCACTTCCATCGCTGCAATTTCAGGCATGCCTAAATATTGCGCCACCTCGGTAATACTTTCTTTTGATAACCAGCCACGCTCTGTTTGCACAATACGCAAGGCACTCATTACCGCAGCCTGACGTTGATCAGCTGGGTATTTGGTCAACTCATAATCTATTTTTGTGGTTGCTTCTGGGCTTAACATACTGATTGATTCCTACTCCATGCAACGCACTGACGCGCACGGCAATGACGAAAATGCTAATAACAATGAATACAACAGTGAAGAAATGTTACTGACTAGGTTCATCGGTCAATTTCCCCGAACACGATATCTTGGGTACCGATAATCGCAACCAAGTCGGCAATCATGTGGCCTTTGGTCATTTCATCCAAAGCCGCCAAATGCGGAAAGCCCGGTGCGCGGATTTTTAAACGGTATGGCTTATTCGCACCGTCGGATACCATGTAAATACCAAACTCACCCTTAGGATGCTCAACTGCGGCATATGCCTCACCTGCTGGCACATGGAAGCCTTCAGTGAACAGTTTGAAGTGATGAATCAGGTCTTCCATGTTGGTTTTCATCCCTTCACGGTTCGGTGGTGCGACTTTGTTATCTGATGTGATCACAGGGCCTGGATTCTTACGCAGCCAATCTATACATTGTTTGATGATGCGATTAGATTGTCTCATCTCTTCCATACGCACCAAGTAACGATCGTAACAATCGCCATTGACGCCCACTGGAATATCAAAGTCCAAATTGGCATACACTTCGTACGGCTGTTTCTTGCGTAGATCCCACTCGATACCTGAGCCACGCAACATTGGGCCAGTCATGCCTAGCGCTAAAGCACGCTCCGGGCTCACCACACCGATACCAACGGTACGCTGCTTCCAGATACGGTTATCCGTGAGCAAGGTTTCATACTCGTCAACATAAGCCGGGAAACGGTTGGTGAAATCTTCAATGAAGTCTAACAAAGAGCCTTGGCGGTTTGCGTTTTGCGCTTTAACAGTTTTAGCATTGCGCATAGATGACACTTGGTATTGCGGCATCGTATTTGGCAAATCGCGATAGACACCGCCTGGACGGTAGTAAGCTGCGTGCATACGCGCACCAGACACCGCCTCATACACGTCAAACAAATCTTCACGCTCGCGGAATGCATACAAGAACACCGTCATGGCACCTACGTCCAGCGCGTGTGCACCTAACCATAACAAGTGATTCAGTACACGGGTGATTTCATCGAACATTACGCGGATATATTGTGCACGCACCGGAACTTCCAGCCCCAGCATCTTTTCAATTGCCATCACATAAGCATGCTCATTGGACATCATGGAAACGTAGTCCAACCTATCCATATAAGGCACGCTTTGCAAATAAGTGCGATTTTCGGCTAATTTTTCAGTGCCGCGATGCAGCAAACCGATATGCGGGTCGGCACGCTGGA
>NZ_CAMLGS010000046.1 GCF_946479685.1 uncultured Methylotenera sp. | reverse complement strand
CGTGCCTATCCCCAAAAAAAGCATGTGGTATGCACCTATCTGGCTACAGGGCTGTTGAAAGGGTTGGCCTCTTTTCCTTATCCTTCACCTAGCCTTTAGTGCTTCTATTAATACGTGTGGCGTTGCTGTATTGCAGTTGTAATAGCACTACATTTTCATTTTTATGCTATTGAGCATATGACTGAGTTCAATCCCTAATAGCTCTTCGCTGCCTGTGTTGAGTAGAATCAACTTCCGCAGGCTGGTAATGCTGTCTACATCCATATGCAATGCTTCTAGGCCAATGAGGCAGCCGGCGTGATGGACTATTTTGCCTTGCATGGTGATTTTTTCACCATTGTTGCCTAAAGTCAGTGTCATCAGGCAGCTGCGCATTTGTATGAATGAGGTGATCGGCTTTTCTGTTTCTACTAATGCACCTTTGAGTGATATATCGAGCAAATGTGCTGTGTGTATATCTTCTAATAGGCGGATGTTAAGTTCGACGGTAGCGTCAAAATGGATGCGTGAATAGTGCCTAGACTCAGTAATAAGCATACATACTCTCCAGTAGCCATATGAAAAAGAATAGTTGTTCCTACTATATGGTTAATATACGCTTATCTCACATTTTAAGCACAGGCTTTGCTGATTTCTAGTATCTGTTTGCAGCTACATTCTAAGGTGATCATTGCGGCGGCAGCTATACGTTGATGTGAACTCTATTTACTGGGGGCGCTAATAATGTAATTTTTTTTGATGAAGTTACACTTGTTTTTAGGCATTTAATTTATAGCTTTGTATGCATTTGGTCTCAGTTTTTGCTTAATAACGTATTTTTCGCTAATCCACACTAGTTTTATACAGTGGCATTATTTTTTAAAATGGCTTATTTGTTCTTAATTTGTTGTGTTTTTGCTGATAATGTCTACATTTTAATGTAATTTAAACAATACTTGTTTGGTCTTAACTCTTATAGTAAATGTTGTGATTATGTATAAGATAGATGTGCAAAATGCCGAAAAAACGCGACTAAACTTGACCAAAACCACTAAAAAAGCCAAACTACTGTTTTATAAAAAATTAATTTACAACGCATTTTTGAATGCGCGGTATTTCAGACACGCTGTATTTGTTTTTTGCTTGATTGGTCGATAGATGATTGCGCCTGCGATGTTGGGTGTACGACTAAGTGGGCAGGCAAGTGCGGCTCATGGAGCTACAACTGAATGTCATTGAACACACCTTTGAATAATCCCGATATTGATAGTCAAGAAACGCAAGAGTGGCTTGATGCTTTAATGGCCGTTATTGAAAATGAAGGCACAGAGCGTGCGCATTTCTTGCTGGAGGCGATGATTGACAAAGCACGTCGCTCAGGCAGTAACCTACCTTATAAAGCTACTACCGCATATTTAAATACCATTCCTACTCATTTACAGGCAAAACTGCCTGGCGACCCAGAGATGGAGCGTAGAGTGCGTGCATTGGTACGCTGGAATGCAGTGATGACTGTGTTACGCGCGAATGAGAAATCACCTGGCGTGGGCGGGCATATCGCCAGCTTCCAGTCAGCAGCGACACTTTACGATACTGGTTTTAACTATTTCTTCCGTGCGCCAAATGAAAACTTTGGTGGCGATTGCGTTTACTTCCAAGGTCACTCATCACCAGGTGTGTATGCACGTGCATTTTTAGAAGGTCGCATTACAGAAGAGCAAATGGATAACTTCCGTCAGGAAACTGGTGGCAATGGTTTACCAAGCTACCCACACCCTTGGTTAATGCCAGATTTCTGGCAGTTCCCTACGGTATCTATGGGTTTAGGGCCTTTAGCTGGTATTTATCAGGCACGTTTCCTGAAGTACCTGCACGACCGCGGCATCGCTGATACCAGCGACCGTAAAGTATGGGTGTTCTGTGGTGACGGTGAGATGGATGAACCTGAGTCATTAGGCGCTATTTCTCTGGCTAGCCGTGAAAAGTTAGACAACCTGATTTTTGTGATTAACTGTAACTTGCAGCGTCTGGATGGCCCAGTGCGCGGTAACGGTAAGATCATTCAAGAGTTAGAGTCAGATTTCCGTGGTTCTGGCTGGAACGTGCTGAAAGTGGTTTGGGGTTCTTACTGGGATCCTTTATTGGCCATGGATAAAGATGGCTTGCTCAAAAAACGCATGGAAGAGTGTGTGGATGGCGAGTATCAAAACTTTAAACAAAAAGGTGGCGCATACACGCGTGAACACTTCTTTGGTAAGTATCCTGAGCTGAAAGAAATGGTTGCTGCGATGAGCGACCAGGATATCTGGCGCTTGAACCGTGGTGGCCATGACCCACATAAAGTATTTGCTGCTTACAACGCAGCGGTTAACCATAAAGGTCAGCCAACTGTTATTTTGGCTAAGACCGTTAAAGGTTACGGCATGGGCGAAGCTGGTGAAGGTCAAAATACGACGCATCAACAAAAGAGCATGGATATTGAGTCACTGAAAAAATTTCGTGACCGTTTTGACTTGCCAATTACAGATGAGCAAGTAGAGAACTTGAGCTTCTACAAACCTGCTGAAGACTCACCTGAAATGAAATACATGGCTGAGCGCCGTGCCGCGATGGGTGGTTTTGTACCACAACGTCGCCGTAAAGGTAACGAATTAACCGTGCCGGCATTATCAGCATTTGAAAACATGCTGACCGCTACTGGTGAGCGTGAAATTTCTACCACCATGGCATTTGTACGTATCTTATCTACCTTGGTACGTGATAAACAGATTGGTAAATATGTAGTGCCTATCGTGCCGGATGAAGCACGTACTTTTGGTATGGAGGGTATGTTCCGTCAGTTAGGTATCTACGCAAGCCAAGGTCAGTTGTATGAGCCACAAGACTCAGACCAGGTGATGTTCTACAAAGAGTCAAAAGATGGCCAGATTCTGGAAGAGGGTATTAACGAGGCTGGCTCGTTCTCAAGCTGGTTAGCTGCGGCAACTTCGTACTCTGTTACCGGCGTACAGATGATTCCGTTCTACATTTACTACTCTATGTTTGGTTTCCAACGTGTGGGCGACTTGGCATGGATGGCAGGTGACTCACGTGCACGTGGCTTCTTGCTAGGCGCAACAGCTGGCCGTACCACCTTGAACGGTGAGGGCTTGCAACATGAAGACGGCCATAGCCACTTGATGTCTGCAACGATACCAAATTGTATTTCTTATGACCCAACCTTTGCTTATGAATTGGCAGTGATTATTCAAGAAGGTTTGCGTCGTATGGTGCAAAACCAAGAGGATGTGTACTACTACATCACCTTGATGAATGAGAACTATAGCCACCCTGCAATGCCAGAAGGCAGCGCTGAGGGCATCCTGAAAGGTATGTATAGCTTTAGCAAATCTAAAGCTAAGGGCGAAAAAGTGCAGTTGATGGGTAGCGGCGTGATTCTGCGTGAGGTGATCGCAGCAGCTGAATTGCTGGAGCAAGACTGGGGTATCTCTGCGGATGTGTGGAGTGTGCCTAGCTTTACCGAGCTACGTCGTGAAGGCTTGGAGTGCGACCGCTGGAATATGCTAAACCCAGAAAAACCACAAAAAGTGAGTTATGTTGCTGCTAGCCTGAAAGATGCGAAAGGTCCTGTGATTGCATCGACAGACTACATGAAGAGCTTTGCTGAGCAAATTCAACGCTTTGTACCGAATAAGTTCGTCGCTTTGGGTACAGATGGTTTCGGTCGTTCAGATAGCCGTGAAGCTTTGCGTGACTTCTTTGAAGTTAATCGCTACTACGTAGTGGTTGCTGCGTTAAAAGCGTTAAGCGATGAAGGTAAGTTGCCAGTAGCTAAAGTGGCTGAAGGCGTTAAAAAATACAGTTTGGACGCGAATAAGCCAAACCCAACGACAGTTTAAGGATACGCATAGATGGCAGTTCAAGATATTTTTGTCCCGGATATCGGTAATTTCGATAGCGTGGATGTAATTGAAGTATTAATTAAAGCCGGTGATGTAATTGCCAAAGATGACTCCTTGATTACAGTGGAGTCAGATAAAGCTTCTATGGATATTCCTGCGCCTTTCGCTGGTGTAGTGCAAGAAGTGAAAATCAAAGTGGGTGATAAAGCTGCGCAAGGTACATTGTTAATCACATTGGACGTAAGCGATGCCGCACCAGCGGTTGAGGCTAAACCTGCTGCTGCACCTGTTGTGGCAGAAGCGCCAAAAGCGGTGATTCCTGAGCCAACCAGACCTGCGCCAGAGCCACCAAAACCAGTACAGCCAGCGCAACAGCCTGTGCCTGTGGCTGAAAGCATTGTAACGGCTACCGGCAAGCTTTCACATGCAAGCCCGTCTATCCGCAAGTTTGCACGTGAGTTAGGCGTGAATCTGGCATTGGTGACCGGAACTGGCGCTAAGAACCGCATTTTACAAAGCGATGTGCAAGCCTATGTGAAAGGCGAGTTAGCTAAGCCACGTTCAGAGAACATGGCGGCTGGCGCAAGTGGCTTGGCTACATTGCCGATGCCAGTGATTGATTTCAGCAAATTTGGTGCGATTGAGACTAAGCCTTTATCACGCATCAAGAAACTGTCTGGTGCAAACTTGCACCGTAACTGGGTCACTGCACCGCATGTGACGCAGTTTGATGAAGCTGATATTACTGACTTGGAAGATTTCCGTAAATCAATGTCGGGAGAAGCTGAGAAGCGCGGCGTGAAGCTGACGATGCTAGCATTTTTAATTAAAGCTTCGGTGAATGCGCTTAAAGCTTATCCTAATTTCAATGCTTCATTGTCTGCCGATGGCGATGCACTTATTCTGAAAAACTATTACAACATCGGTTTCGCTTGCGATACCCCGGATGGCCTAGTAGTGCCGGTAGTGCGTGATGTGCATCAGAAAGACGTGCTGGATATCGCACGTGACTTGATGGATTTATCTGCCAAAGCGCGTGAACGTAAGTTGAAAGTAGAAGAGATGCAGGGTGGCTGCTTCACTATCTCTAGCCTTGGCGGTATTGGCGGTACGATGTTTACGCCTATTATCAATTGCCCTGAAGTGGCGATTTTAGGTGTGTCACGTTCATCTATGCAGCCTGTGTACAACAAAGACACCAATGGTTTTGAGCCACGCTTGATTCTGCCGATGTCATTGTCGTATGATCATCGCGTGATTGATGGCGCTGATGGCGCGCGCTTTACCAGCCATATGCGTATGATGTTAAGTGATGTACGCAGACTATTGCTGTAATTAGCTGAGTAGTTTTAGGTGTGCCTTGCGTTTGTTGTGAGGCATCACCCAAAAAAAAGGACTGATTTCTGTTGATACAGAAATAGTCCTTTTTTTATTTTCTGGCTGGCAATTTAGATTGCATGCTAGATAGTTTGCTGCAGATTGACAGGTTTTTTTTAAGTTTAAATGGTTAGAAATCTAATTTATCGCTTTACGATTATCTATATGGAGAGATAGACTAAAACAAAAGTGCGTTTTGATGCTGTTGTATTGCATTTAAGTGACTGATACCACGATGTTTTGTGGCTACTTATCATAGTTGTAGAGTTCTCAATAGATGTGCATTCTTGGTAATGAACAGGTAATCGAGAGGGTAATATGGAGTGGATTGGTCAAGTATTTGGGGAGCAGTCATTGCTACCTCATGGATTCTGCCTCACATGGAACGCGCCTTTGCTATGGACGATGGTGGTTTCTGATGCGGTGATTGCGCTGTCTTATTTTTCAATCCCTTTTGGACTATGGTACTTTGCAAAAAAGCGGCCAGATATTCCATATAGATGGTTGATGGTCGTGTTTGGGGTGTTTATCGTGGCGTGTGGTGTCACGCACATTTTTGACATCATCAATATTTGGCATCCCTCATACTGGGCCAGCGCTTACGCCAAAGCTTTTACCGGTATTGTTTCTTTTGCTACAGCAGTCGCCGTTTGGTGGATCATGCCTATGGCGCTGAAAGCGCCTTCCGCGCAAAACCTAAGAGTACTTAATCAGGAACTGGCACGCTCTCATGCGGAGCTGGAGACTAGAGTGGCGCAGCGAACTGCTGAGCTGACCTCTGCTTTAACACAAAGTCACCGCCTCAGTGAGGCATTGGACCATATTCCGGCTTTTGTTTACATCAAGGATATCAACGGTAAGTATGTGTATGCGAACCGCATGACATTAAACTTTTTTAAGTGTTCTGCGGACGATTTAGCGCAAATCAACGAGAGCAAATATTTCTCAGAAAAAACGCTGGCCCGCATAAAAGAGGTGGATAAAAGAGTGGTGGAAGGCGGGGAGGATGCTCGTGAGGAGATAGAAACAGTATCAGAAGGCGATAAAAAACGTACTTTCCTGCAAATTAAAACCCCTATTTATGAAGAGGGCGCAGACCGCGGTATTTGGGGGCTGTGCGGGATTTCTACCGATATTACTGAGCTTAAAAATGCAGAGATATCTTTGCGCATTGCAGCGACTGCGTTTGAGTCTTCAGATGGCATTTTAATTACAGATGCTGAGTGCTCAACGCTGCAGGTTAACTCTGCATTCACCACCATCACCGGTTATTCTGCAGACGATGTGGTTGGTAAAAATCCGAGGATGTTAAGCTCAGGCCGACATGACCGTCTGTTTTACCAGGCGATGTGGGAGCGGGTACACACCACGGGTACATGGTGCGGAGAGATGTGGAATAAGCGCAAAAATGGTGACATTTACCCTGAGCGTATTACTATCTCCGAGGTGAAAGACAAGGATGGCAAAGTCACCAACTATGTGTCGGTGTTTACCGATATTAGCGAAAGTAAGGCCTCATCTGAACAGATTGAGCATTTGGCGTTTTATGACCCATTAACCAATCTACCTAACAGGTTATTGTTGTTAGACCGTGTGCGTCAGGCATTTTCTTCCAGTAGTCGTACCGGTAAAAAAGGCGCCTTGCTGTTTGTGGATTTAGACCACTTTAAAGTGCTGAATGATACCCTAGGGCATAGTACCGGCGATTTGCTGTTGAAGCTGCAGGCTGAGCGGCTAAGTCATTGCGTACGCGCTGGTGACACCGTAGCGCGTTTTGGCGGTGATGAGTTTGTGGTGGTACTTGAAGATTTAGATCGCAATGCGACCGAAGCTGCCTCAATTGCGGAGCAAGTCGGCAATAAAATCTTATCTACGCTACATGAGCCATGCCAGTTTGGTACGCACCAGTATCAAAGCACTTCCAGTATCGGCATCACCTTGTTTAGTGGCGATGAGCATGAAATCGAAGACTTGCTGAAACAAGCGGATATTGCGATGTACCAAGCTAAAAAAGCCGGTAGAAACACGCTGCGTTTCTTTGACCCCGCCATGCAGGAAAAACTAAGCGTGCGTGCAAGCTTGGAGAGTGAGTTAAGGTACGCCATTGAGAAGCACCAGCTTGCACTTTATTACCAAGTGCAGGTGGATGACAATCAGCGTATGGTCGGTGCCGAGGCTTTGATTCGCTGGCTGCATCCTGAGCGCGGTATTGTCTCTCCTGTTGATTTCATTCCGATTGCAGAGGAAAGCTCGTTGATTTTAGATATCGGGCACTGGGTGATTGACACCGCCTGCATGCAGTTGGCAGATTGGGCAAAGCATGCTGACAATAAGCATTTGATGATTGCCGTGAATGTGAGCGCGCATCAGTTTAGAGCACTGGATTTTGTGCAATCGATTCAGCAGGCAATTGAGTTGCATCAGATTGATGCCTCTCGCCTGAAGTTGGAGCTGACTGAGAGCGTGATTTTGGAAGACGTGGATGAAGTGATTGCAAAAATGCATGCTCTCAACGCGCTGGGGGTGAGGTTGTCACTAGATGACTTTGGTACTGGCTACTCTTCGCTTTCTTATCTGAAAAAACTGCCATTAGACCAAGTGAAGATTGATCAGAGCTTTGTGCGTGATTTAGCCTACGATCCTAATGATGCCATTATGGTGAAGACGATTATCGACTTGGCCAATAACTTCCGCATCAATGTGATTGCAGAAGGCGTAGAAACCGAGCTTGAGTTGGAAATTTTGAAAGATTATGGTTGTCGTCTGTATCAGGGTTATTTGTTTGGCAAGCCTGTGCCTATCGAGCAACTGCAGTTTTCGGTGACCTAATCTTTTGACCTGGTTTTTAGTGGCTTTCTCACCTTATCAAGCATCAGCAGCACATACGCACCTCCGCGTGTGCTGTTGATGCCACCGCGCTGGCTAACCACGTTTTAGCTGGCACTCCTTTTCTTTTCGCCATCCGTGCGATTCAGTTTCCGTTTTGCTGTATCGCAGCAAGGTTATTGCATGTTAGTAGGCGATAAAATGAGAGGTTTGATGTTAAAATTGCAACAAATAACCAAAGTTTACAAAGGGTGTGCATGAGTAATTTAGTTGAAGTATTGGTGCCGGATATCGGTAACTTTGATAGTGTTGATGTGATTGAAGTACTGGTTAAAGCTGGTGACACCATTGCTAAAGAAGATTCATTGATTACCGTAGAGTCTGATAAAGCGTCTATGGATATTCCATCTTCACATGCTGGTGTAGTAAAAGAAGTTAAAGTTAAAGTGGGCGATAAGGTTGCAAAAGGCTCACTCATCTTATCCGTAGAAGCTGCTGAAACAGCAGCGCCAGCGAAGGCTGAAGTGTCAGCGCCAGTTGCTGCTCCTGCAGCAGCCCCTGTGGCGGCAGCGCCAAGCCCAGCGCCAGTTGCGGCGGTAACCGTTGGCGATAGCGATATCAATACACAAGTGGTAGTGTTAGGTAGTGGCCCAGGCGGCTATACCGCAGCTTTCCGCGCTGCAGACTTAGGTAAGCAAGTGGTGCTGATCGAGCGCTACTCAACCTTAGGCGGCGTGTGCTTAAACGTAGGTTGTATCCCATCTAAAGCTTTATTGCATACGGCAAAAGTGATTACCGAGGCAGAAGAATCTAGCCATCACGGTGTAAATTTTGGTGCTCCACAGGTAGATTTAGAGCAGCTGCGTAATTGGAAAGCCAATGACGTGGTTGGCAAATTGACTGGCGGCTTAGCAGCAATGGCTAAGCAACGTAATGTGACCGTAGTGCAAGGCGTGGGTAAGTTTACTAGCGCAAACCAAATTGCGGTAACCGCGGCCGATGGCAAAGTGACAACAGTTGGTTTTGAAAACGCAATTATTGCGGCAGGTTCACAAGCGACTAAATTCCCAGGTGTAGAAGCAGATGAGCGCATTATGGACTCTACCGGTGCTTTGGCGTTAGCGGATGTACCTAAACGCATGTTAGTGATTGGCGGCGGTATTATCGGCCTGGAAATGGGCACTGTTTACGATGCATTAGGCTCAAAAGTAAGCGTAGTTGAGTTTACTGATGGCTTGGTGCAAGGTTGCGACCGTGACTTGGTGCGCCCATTACAAAAACGTATGGAAAAGCGCTTTGAAGCGATTATGCTCAGTACCAAAGTGGCAAAAATGGAACCTAAACCAGATGGTATCCATGTCACTTTTGAAGGTGTGAATGGCAATGAAGATGCGCCAAAAGGCGTTGAGGTATATGACCGCGTGCTGGTATCGATTGGTCGCCGTCCGAACGGTAAAAACATCGGTGCAGAAAATGCAGGTGTGGCTGTGGATGACTATGGCTTTATCAACGTAGATAAACAAATGCGCACCAACGTGCCACACATTTTTGCGATTGGCGATATCGTTGGTCAGCCTATGTTGGCACACAAAGCAACGCATGAGGCTAAAGTAGCGGCAGAAGTGATTGCTGGTGAAAAAGTAGAGTTTGTTGCATCGGTGATTCCATCTGTAGCCTATACAGACCCAGAAGTGGCTTGGGTTGGTGTGACTGAGACTGAAGCGAAAGCTAAGGGCATCGCTATTGAAAAAGCCAGCTTCCCATGGGCGGCAAGTGGCCGTGCGCTATCTATCGCACGTACCGAGGGCGCAACCAAGCTGATCTTTGATAAAGAGACTCATCGATTGATTGGTGCCGGTATTGTTGGTGTGAATGCAGGCGAGCTGCTGGCAGAAGCGGTGTTAGCGATTGAAATGGGTGCTGATGCGCATGATTTAGGGTTAACTATCCATGCGCACCCGACTTTATCTGAAACCGTGTGTTTTGCGGCTGAGATGAAAGAGGGCACGATTACCGATTTGTATATCAAAAAACGCTAAGATACTAGAAACTTAATATACTAAACATTTGTATGTTAAGTTTAACCTTAGTTGTTTCAACGCCTAACTAGCCTGACATATTGATATGCAGGCTAGTTTTAATTCAAAAAGGCTGTGCCAATGAAGAAGTTATTTCAATATAGTTCTCTAGCGCTGACTGTCATGATTTTTAGTGGTTGTGCATCACTAATGAAAGATGATTACCAGCGCATGCAGATTGAGACTTATTCTAAAAATAACTCCCTTGTTAGTAATGCTAAATGCAGAGCCAAAAACGACCGTGGTGAATGGGTAGTTTTTACGGCAAACACTTTCATCGTGCGCCGTTCCGACCAAAACCTATTAGTCAGCTGTGAAAAAGAAGGCGAAGCAACTGGATATGCAACCCTTATCTCACGTGCTAATGAAGGCATGTATGGCAATGTGCTGGCGGGCGGTTACGTGGGGGCAATCCTAGACCATAATAATGGCAATGCTTACAGTTACCCAGACTGGTTTAGAGTCATCATGGGTGATAATTTGGTGTTTGACCGTAAGAATAACCAAAGGGGCCAACTGATGCTTGGTAGCCCACCGGGCTCAGTAGTGTCTGAAGATAAAAAGAACCTGGTAGATAAAGCCCTAGATTACTTACCGTAGATTACCCACCATAGATTATTTGCCATGACGAACACATCTAACGCTACATTTGCTAGCGACACTTTCTTAAGCGAGCTACAGTCAATTCTGCCAAAAGATAGAGTCTATACCGACCCTGTAGATTGCTATGCTTATGCCTACGACAATTCACGTAACTATCATAGTCCGATTGCTGTTGTTTTCCCGCTCACCATAGAAGAAGTGCAAAGTGTCATCTTGCTTTGTAATGCACATAAAGTGCCTGTAGTGCCACGTGGGCGTGGCACTGGCACCGCGGGCGGCAGTGTGCCGGAAGCAGGTGGGGTTGCGCTGTCATTGGAGCGCATGGATAAAATCATTAGCGTAGACCCTGATAATCGCATGGCGATAGTAGAGCCTGGTGTGCTAAATCAAGTGCTGCAAGATGAGGTTAAGCAAGTAGGATTCTTCTGGCCGCCAGACCCATCTAGTGCGGCTTATTGCAGTATAGGTGGCAACTTGGCTACTTGTGCGGCAGGTCCGCATGCAGTGAAATACGGCGTAGCGCGCGACCATATTCTTGGCTTAAAAGCCGTGACCGGTAAGGGTGAGATTATCAAAACCGGCTGTTACACCAGTAAGGGCGTAGTCGGTTACGACTTAACCCGTTTGTTGGTGGGCTCTGAGGGTACCTTAGCGGTGATTTGTGAGGCGACTTTAAAGCTCACCCCTTTACCTAAATTTACTGGCGGCATTACCGCAGAGTTTGTGGATACTGAAAGTTGTGCCAAGGCGATTGCGGCGATTATGGCGCAGCCTTACACCCCGAGTGCTTTGGAATTTTTGGATAATGGCGCGCTTACATTGATTCGCAGCCGTAATTCAAACCTATTGCCTGAAAACGCACGTGCTTACTTGATGATAGAAGTCGATGGCTCGCAACAGGAGATTGCCGAAGCAACCGAGGCTATTTTGCAGGCATGCCAAGTGGCGGGCTTAATCGAAGCGAAGCCAGCACATGACACTAAAGCGCTGTGGGCGGCACGCAAGGCCTTGTCGCCATTGCTAAAAGACATTGCCCCTAAAAAGATCAATGAAGATATTGCTGTGCCTGTGTCGCATTTGCCAGCATTGCTTACAGGCTTAGAGCAGCTTGCTGCGCAGCACCAAATCTCTAATGTGAATTTTGGCCACGCCGGTAACGGTAATATTCATGTGAACTTACTGGTGAACCCAGATAATCCGGATGAAATGAAGCGTGCGTACCAGTGCCTGGATGAAGTGTTTAGCCTGGTGTTGTCGTTACAAGGGACATTGTCTGGTGAGCATGGGGTAGGTATGGCAAAACGCCCATTTGTACCTCGTGAGATTGATGCAACTACGATAGGTGTAATGAAGTCACTTAAACTGACATTCGACCCGAATAATGTATTAAATCCGGGTAAGTTGTTTCCAGCTTAGACTGGTGTAAGGCAGTGTTCTTACCGTCTGATCATTAGACTAATTTTTAAGAACCAGTCTTTAAACGCCAATCTTTAAGAAAAATCTTTAAAACCATTAAGTTGCGTTGCAGCTCACTTCTTTCAGTTCTGCCGCTGGGAAGTTAGGCTTTAGCTTTTTAATCTCAGCAATTTCATTCTCGCTCAAGTTTTTGAGTTGTAAGCTAGAGTAGCTTTTGCCTTGGTTACGCAAAGCTTTTTCTA
Organism: uncultured Methylotenera sp.; assembly: GCF_946479685.1. The sequence goes on along the minus strand of NZ_CAMLGS010000046.1, from coordinate 3,384 downwards.
CGTTTTTAATGCCTTTAGCTTGCAGTTCTTTTTGTAAGTGGGCTGCTAATTGCTCATCGTTAAAAATACCAAATGAAATGGCGTTTTTCCATTTAGGTTCTTGCACCACAAATACATCGGTTACCCCCATCGCTTTAAACTCGGTGGCTCTTTTGAGCGCTTCTGCGGTTGATTTAAATGGCGGTCTATACACCCAAAAACGTTTAGATTCTTGTAAGGGCTGTTCTTTTACCGTGGCTTGCAGTGAGAGCTTGCCTAGCTCGCCTAGCGCATGCGCTAGGTTGGTGTCGGAAAAAACACTCCATTCAAAGCACACATCCGCTACGGGCTCAGGTTTGGCTGCTGCCACTACCGTCTTTTCTTTAGTGGCCATGGCATCAATTTGCTGCTGGGATAATACTTTGATTTTCTCTGGTGAAATCTCTGCCTGTTGGGTTGTTGCTGGCTGTGGCAAGATCACGTCACGATTAAAATAGCCAAACAGCCCAATGTTAATAAATGCGAATAGCCAAAAAAGGTATTTCATGACGATGTGCTTGATGAGTTATTGTTAATTGCAGGTTGCGCTAGTAGATACAAGCCTTGCAGTACTAAGTTTTCTACGATGGTAACAGTTTTTTTGCCGTGTAGCGTAGCGCGGTAGCTGGAGTCTTGCTGAGTGAGGGCTTGCTTTATCGCGCCAGCATTGCCGCCACTCAGTATTAAGGTGGGGGTTTGGCTTTGCTGTTCAAGCGCATGTAGCATCTGCGTAATGGCGCCTAACGTGGCGTGGATTGCCCCGCTGTAAATGGCGTCGCTGGTGTTGGTAGCAAATGGCTGCATAGTTGCAGAATCTAGTTGCCCGGCTGTGGCCGCAGTTTTGGGTAGCTGCGCGGTGGCTGCGCCTAAGCTTGTTTGCATCAGCGCAATGCCGGGCAATATCATGCCGCCAATAAACTCACCGTAGGCTTTGCCGTCAGCCTCGCGGTGAATCACGGCGTCTATAGTGGTGGCGGTGCCAGCATTCACCACTACACAGCTTGCTTGCTGTAAGTGCCATGCCGCGATAAGCGCGGCCCAGCGGTCTGTGCCCAGTGATTCAGGTTTGGCGTAGTTGTTGATGACATTCGCCGCTTGCTTACTGGAGCTTACCCAAGTGGCAGCGATTTGGTATGGCTGAATGCGTTGCTGTAACTGTTCTGCATGTTGCGTACCGGCCACGTTGGAAATCACGATTTGTGTACAAGTTAGCGTGTCGGGCAGTAGTTTGGCGGTAGTAATCTCTGCGTTTAAGCACGCAGCTTGATGGCGGATGTTACCGCTAGCATCAAACAATGCCCATTTTGTTTTTGTGTTGCCAGCGTCTATTGTTAGCACCATTTTATGCACACCAATGCGCTAGCTTGCCGCATGCCAATGACTTAACCAGCGCTGGTAGTTTGCACAACTTCATCATAATGGCTTTGTGGTGCGGCATAGATAAAGAGAAATATAGGCTAAAGAAAATAATAATTGCGTACTATTCTAACACTAAGTATTTTTGCACTAAGTATTTCTGCCCATGTGTTTTCGCATTAAGCGCTAGCGGCCGGTGCGGCGCTACGCAGGCTGATTTCGCCTGACATAAATTTTTGCAGGCCGTTAGCCGTTTCTACAATCAACGTGCCGTTGTCACTAATCGCTTGTACTACGCCAGTTACTACGCTGCCATCCGGCATCAGCATGCGCACTGGCTGCTGGTGATAGGCGTGGTGCGCTGTCCATTCTTCGCGCAGCGTATCAAGGCCAGATTGCTCAAAAGTCGCCAGCACCTCGGCTAGGTGCTTGAGCAGTGTTGCCATCATAGCGTTAGGGTTCACGCTAGATGGCGTAGCGTGGTTTAAATCTGTCACTGGTTGGTCAATTTTTTGCAGCAGATGCTCAGGCAAGTGCAGGTTAATTCCTACGCCAATCACCGCGGTGCTGGGCCCCTCCATATCGCCCTGTAGCTCAATCAGTATGCCGGCTAGTTTTTTCTGGTTGACCAATATATCGTTCGGCCATTTGAGCTGTGCTGCTGTAGCGCCCACTTCATGCAGGCCGCGAATCAGCGCAACGCCTACCGCTAAACTTAAGCCAGATAATGCAGCTGCGCCACACTGAAAGCGCCATAACAGTGAAAAGGTCAAACTCGCCCCCAGGCTGGCTTGCCACTCACGGCCGCGGCGGCCACGGCCATTGGTTTGCAAGTTGGCTATTACACAAGTGCCATGGGTTTTGGCGCTCATGTTTTGCATCAAATAGCTGTTGGTGGAATCTATGGTGTCAAACACCTCCACATTCAGCCATGAGTGCTGTGAGCTCATATGGCTGGTAATGGCTGGTTTATCTAGCAGGGTGAGTGTGTGCGCTAACTTATAGCCGCGCCCACGCACGGAGAATATTCCAACGCCTAAGCTTTCTGCATGCTGCAATGCGTTCCACACCGTTGCGCGGCTCACGTTAAAATGCTGCGCAATGGCCTCGCCAGAGTGAAACTTGCCATCAGCAAGCAGTTTTAATATTGGAAAAGTCAGGCTGTTTGTCATGGGTTAAGTTTAGCATAGGCGTGTATATAAGCTGAATGTTCTACAGGTGCGCATACAAGTAAGTAAGCTGGTGTAAAATAACGGCAACTTAAATTTAATTTGTTGCTATGTCATCTGAAAAAACACCAATCCCTGCCGCCTCTAATTTTATCCGTGCGATTATTGAGAAAGACCTCTCACAAAGTAAATATGCCACCAAAAAATGGGCCGGTAGCCCAGGTGATGCTGCACATCAGGACACCGGGATTGTAGATGCGGCTAAAATCCGCACGCGCTTTCCGCCAGAGCCTAATGGCTATCTGCACATTGGGCACGCCAAGTCTATTTTCTTAAACTTTGGCTTGGCGCGTGATTTTGATGGTATCTGTCATTTACGTTTTGATGACACCAACCCAGAAAAAGAAAGCCAAGAGTACGTAGATAGCATTTCAGATGCAGTGAAATGGCTAGGCTTTGGCTGGGATAATGCTAACGAAAGCAACCTGTATTTCGCCAGCAACTATTTTGATTTTATGTACCGCGCGGCTGAAAGCCTGATTGAGCATGGCCATGCTTACGTGGATGAGCAAAGCGCAGACGAAATGCGCATTAATCGCGGCACACTGACCGAAGCAGGTAAAGATTCACCTTTCCGTGGCCGCACTGTTGCCGAAAACTTAGCGCGCTTCCGTGAAATGCGTGATGGCAAGCATGCCGATGGCAGCATGGTATTGCGCGCTAAAATCGACATGGCGTCACCTAACATCAATATGCGCGACCCTGCGATTTACCGCGTGCGTCGTGCGCACCACCACAATACCGGTGACCAATGGTGCATCTACCCGATGTACACCTTTGC
>NZ_CAMLGS010000045.1 GCF_946479685.1 uncultured Methylotenera sp. | reverse complement strand
AATGAAATGACGAGTGAAGCACTATTATGGTTCAACCAACGCCAGACCACTTTGCTGGCCTAGAGCATTTAGCAACCGCTATCATCCTTTTGGATGATGGTTGCCGCGTTGCCTACGTTAACCCTGGCGCCGAAATTATATTTGCCTTTAGTGCCACTCAAATCGTGGGCCAGCACATCAATGAGGTGTTCCCAGACTGCGAAATACTGATGCTGGCAGTAAACAATGCCATTAAAGAACAAAGCCCATTCCGTGAGCATGAGTTCACCATCAGCACCCATAGGCATCACTCCTTTGCCGTCACCTGCACGGTGACCCCCATCGAGTCCGTCGTTGCAAGCTTAATTCTTGAGTTCCAGCCCATGGATGCGCAGCTAAGAATCGCACGCGAGGAACGCATGCTGATTCAGCAACAAGCCAATGCTGAGCTATTACGTAATTTAGCACACGAAATCCGCAACCCTTTAGGTGGCCTGCGTGGTGCAGCACAACTGCTAGAACATGAGTTGCCATCGCCTAGCCTACGCGAATACACACAGGTAATCATTAAAGAGGCTGACAGGCTGCAGGCGTTAATGGATAGACTGTTAATCCCACACCGCGTACCTAAATACCAGCCAACCAATATTCATGAAGTGTTAGAGCGCGTACGCAGTTTACTTCTCGCAGAATCCCCGCGCAGCATATTGATTAAGCGCGATTATGATCTAAGCCTGCCAGAGATTATCGGCGACCGTGAAAAACTGATTCAGGCAGTGTTAAATATCGCACGCAACGCTGTACAGGCTATGCAAGCAAGCAAAACGCCTAACAGCCAGATTACCTTTAAGACTCGCGCTGAACGACAAGTAACGCTAGCCAGAAAACGCTACCGCGTAGCCATTAAATTGGAAATTATCGATAACGGACCTGGCATCCCGGCGGATATACGTGACCGTATTTTCTACCCACTGGTATCAGGCAGCGAAGGCGGCACTGGCCTAGGCTTAACCCTTGCTCAAACCTTTGTCACGCAGCATCACGGCATGATTGACTGCGATAGCACGCCTGGCAATACCCGATTCACAATACTGTTACCAATTGAAACTACCGCAATTAAACCAGTAGCCAAGATGCAATGATCGAATTTGTAACCAACAAGTTCGGAGTGAATTGAAGTGAGTTACAGTGCAGTTAAATTTACAGCACCGTTTAAGTAAAGTGTAATAACAAAGAAGAATAAGCAAAAATATGTGCAGCATGCATCGCACACTTGATAAATGAGAAACCTATGAAACCAATCTGGATTATTGACGACGACAAATCTATACGCTGGGTCTTTGAAAAGGCGCTTGCGCGCACCGACCTCGAGTTCAAAACCTTCTCCTCCGTGGTTGAAGCACTCAACGCACTAGGTCACGAACAGCCACAGGTGGTCGTCAGCGATATCCGCATGCCCAACGGCTCAGGTTTAGACCTACTCAGCGAGATAAAGCGCAGACACCCGGATATTCCGGTCATCATCATGACCGCCTATTCTGACTTGGAGAGTGCAGTAGCTGCGTTTCAAGGTGGCGCATTTGAATATTTAGCTAAACCCTTTGATGTTGACCAAGCTATTGACATCATCAAACGCGCTGTAGAAGAAAGCACCAGGCAAGCCTCTGAAAGTGCATTCAGCTCAGTGGCAGAAGACACACCCGAAATCATTGGCCAAGCACCATCCATGCAAGAGGTTTTCAGGGCAATTGGCCGTTTAAGCCGCTCACATGCCACGGTACTTATTAATGGTGAATCTGGCAGCGGCAAAGAGCTAGTTGCACGCGCCCTGCATCGTCACAGCCCGCGCGCTGACAAACCGTTTATCGCAATCAACACTGCAGCCATTCCTAAAGATCTACTAGAGTCAGAACTGTTTGGTCATGAGCGCGGTGCCTTTACCGGCGCTGCTGCCGGCCGTCGCGGCCGCTTTGAACAGGCCGATACAGGCACTTTATTCCTAGATGAAATCGGTGACATGCCGGCAGACCTGCAAACGCGCCTACTACGCGTACTCAGCGACGGCCAATTCTATCGTGTTGGCGGACACCAGCCGATTAAAGTCAACGTGCGCATCATTGCAGCAACCCATCAAGATCTAGAAGAACGCGTTAAAAACGGCCTATTCCGCGAGGACTTATTTCACCGCCTAAACGTCATTCGCTTACGCCTGCCAGCGCTACGCGAACGTCGTGAGGATATCCCGCTACTGATCAAGCACTTCCTGCAACACAGTGCGACCGAACTAGGCGTAGAGGCAAAACAACCGTCAGTTGCCGCACTCAAGTTCTTAAGTGCAGTCAACTGGAGCGGCAACGTACGCCAATTAGAAAACGTATGCCACTGGCTCACAGTAATGGCACCAGGCCAGAACATTGACATCGCAGATCTTCCGCCAGAGCTAAAACAAGACGGCAATAAAGTTGACGCTAACGGTTCATGGCAAGAAGCACTTGCAGCAGAGGTGACCGACGCACTCAACCGAGGCGAACAAAATGTGCTGGAATCTCGTACGCAAATCTTCGAACGCATCCTAATCGAGAAAGCACTAGAACACACCCACGGCCGCCGAATTGAAGCTGCCAATCAACTTGGAATGGGTCGTAACACCTTAACTAGAAAAATTCAGGAGCTGGGTATCGAAGAGTAAGTTTGTGAAGCTTATTTAGCTATTTACAATTAGCTAGATAAGCCATAAAACGATTGAGTTACCGAGTCAATTATTAAATCGAGTGGCTTTTCACTCGCATAACTGGAAATGAACTTTGTTTGTTCGCGTCAATTTTATTGATAAAAAACACCTGCGCTAGCCGCGCGTTAGTGTTTGTATCGCCAAAGAACTGGTTAGCACAATGATGAATATCACCTTCAAACAGTATTAAAGTGTTATATACATTGTTCACCCTTATCACCTCATCAAACATGCTGTGATAACTAAAATCTATCGGTTCATTATTCTTAAAGTGCTCATCATTTTCTTTGATTATCTTCCAATATAAATCCTCATTATAGGTAGCATTTTTTCTAAACAATGAGGTCCCTGCATCCAATGGTGCATCCGGTGTTAGATATAGAACACCAGCAAATACGGTATTATGGTCCTGATGAATCAAACCAGATCCATATTCAGCCCCTACAATTTGAAAGCTAGTGCTAATCTGCCAGCGCATCACATCATGCTCAGGAATATGGAATATGCTAATTAATTTTTTACATACCTTATCATAAAGTGACGTACTGATATCGCGTAAATCTTTCGTGCGAGACCCTGGGAAAACGTAGCTGGCATCCACCATCTCATGACGATAGGTGTACTTCTGAGAAAGTGCATACCTCCTGATTTCATCAGGATTTTCATAAAAACCATTAATAACGGTTACCGGATATAAATTCATAGCAAAGCATTTCCAATTGACAACATAAATGTCACCTATAAAAAAACGGCAACCGAAGTTGCCGTTTTTATCTATTACTTAAACACTACAGGGTAACCCCTGCCTTATCCTAGAAGAATAAGATCGCGCCTAAAGAGATAGTTTTTGCTTTAGCTTTAACATCAGCTGCTGCACGGTTGTCTAAATCACGCTCAGATTCTGAGTACTCAGCAACCAAGTTCAAGTGTTTTGTAAGTGGGTGGTAAGCACCAACTGTCCACATTGAATCTGTAAGATCTTTCCATGTGTCAGCTGAACGGTTGCCATCTAAAGTTGATTCACCGTATGAAACGCCCAATTTAGTACCTACACCTGGAAGTGTGTATGTACCTTGTACGTACCATTGGTCTGAATCACGTGATTTACCATTTGCGTCGAAACCGTTACGCAATTGGAATGTTTGGCCGATACCGTCACCTTTACCGTAGTAACCAGTTAAACCGAAACCAGCAACGTTAACATTAGCACCGATGTCGAATGCTTGTGCATTGTCAGCACCTGGAGCACCAGCGAAACCAGATACTTTTTGGTAGATACCAGAAGCCCAAACTTTACCAGCTACATCGCCAGCCCACTCATATGAAGCTTTACCTTCGTATGCTGAACCTGCGCCGCTACGGCCAGTACTTGCTAAGCTAGCAATACCAGCACCTTCAGCTGCTGCAACTGAATTCCAACCTTGTGTCAAACCAACTGTGAAGCTGAAGCCATTCCAGTTTGGTGATGAGTAAGCAACTTGTGATTTCCAGTCAGCGTACATGAAACCTGAACCGATACGGCCTAATGTTGTTGTGTTGCCAGCTAATGAACCAGCACCGCCACCAACGCCTAACAATGTCATGTCGTTCAAGATAGCGTCAGAAGCGTAGATACCTAGATCTTTACCTAACTTGATAGAACCCCATGATTTGTCACCAAATGTCAAGAATGCTTGACGGTTTTCTTGTTGAGCTGCTTGGTTACCTGAAGCTGCTGTTGAAGCGCCTGGGTTTAAGCTGATTGTGAAACCAACATCTAAGTCGTTTTGACGTGTTTTACCAGAAACTGATAAGTAGTTTGGTAACAAGCCAGTAGTGATGTTGTTTGATGATGCTGCGTCACCATTGCCTAAACCTAAAGCTGCTGTACCACCGTTATCGCCGCTGTATTTAGTAGTTGTGTAGTAAGCGTTTACAACACCACCGATGTCCAATGTCCAATCGCCAGCTGGGATTGTGATACCAGCTTGTGCGCTTGAAGCTGCAGCTACTAAAGCTGAAGCAACTGCTAATTTAATTGTTGTTTTCATATAAATCTCCTAAAAAATATTACTATTTTTATAACTCGATTACCCCATCAGTTTGTTACCTCTACGGCAACCAAACCAAAGAGAAAGTTTGCAAACTCTCTCAACGTTTACTACTTTAAGTAGCATTCACTAAGAAGGTAGTGCGTAGTATGCACAAAGATTTTTGGGCTTACAACTAAAAATTGGGCTTTTTGTCACAATTACTTACATTTGTTGTAATTTTGCAACACAGCATTTTATAGTTAGGTTTTTATTGCACCATTACTCATTGATGGACTTGTGTGCCCGTTGAGCTGATAGGACGAGAGCGCTAATTAGTGGCTAACAGCAAAGGCCGTGCAGGCTTATAAACTTGGCTTAAGCTTGCTCAGAAGAAACATAGCCATATTGATACCTAAGCCTACAGATATTCTTCCACGGTAAATAACTTACGGTGTTCTCTTATAGCAAACCTGTCTGTCATCCCAGCAATATAGTCTGCTACCGCACGTGCCTTATCTACTTCCGCATAGGCTTGAAACTCACTTGGCAATAATCCTGTGTTTTCATAAAAGCACGCAAACAACTCACGCACAATTCTGACCGCCTTTGCGCTCATGCGATTCACTTTATAGTGCTGGTATAAATTTTTACGCAAGAATTGTTTAAGCTTTAAATTTTGTTTAGCGATACCTTCACTAAATCCGATTAGTTGTGGCAGTCGCCTAATATCAGCAAGGCTGGCAGGCTGGTGTTGTGCAATATTTTTTGCACTTTGTGTGCATAAATCCACAACCAAAGTGTTAATCATGCGACGTATGGTTTCGTGCACTAGGCGTTTTTGCTCTAATGTCGGGTACTTCGCCTTAACCTCAGCCAGATTCTGCGCAAACAACTCCACTGTCGACAGTTGTTCGATAGTGATTAAGCCTGAACGCAGACCATCATCAATATCATGGTTGTTATAAGCAATTTCATCTGCATAATTTGTCAGCTGTGCTTCTAAGCTAGGGCTGGTTTTCTCGAGAAAACGCACCCCCACATCACCCAACTGTTTAGCATTCCTAATTGAGCAATGTTTTAGTATGCCCTCTCTTACTTCAAATGTGAGGTTTAAACCATCAAACTCCGCATAACGCTGCTCCAGCTGATCAACTACGCGCAACGACTGTAAATTGTGCTCAAAGCCACCGTAGTCACGCATACAATCATTAAGCGCATCTTGCCCGGCATGGCCAAACGGCGTGTGACCAAGGTCGTGCGCCAGTGCGATTGCTTCTGTGAGGTCTTCATGTAGATTCAGCGTTCTTGCGATACCGCGCGCCATTTGCGCAACCTCTAGGCTATGTGTCAACCGTGTACGAAACAGGTCGCCTTCATGGTTCACAAACACCTGTGTTTTATATTCCAAGCGCCGGAAGGCTGTTGAGTGAATAATTCTGTCACGGTCGCGCTGAAATGCATTGCGCGTTGACGAGGCGGGCTCAGCATGATGCCGCCCTATAGATTGGTCTGGATTGGCAGCATAAGGGGCTAGTGTATTCATGCTTCAATCTTATATAGTTAAACTGTTTCTAGCAAGCCAACTACTTACGCGTAGCCTGGCACTGACACATCAGCTTGTCTTGCGAGCGCCAGCCTCATCCAGCAAGGCCAGATGAGGGCTAATAAGCACTATTTACATGGATGATAAGGAAAGCGTTTCTTTTAGCTTTTCGGCGTCATAGTCACTGGTAATCACCGATTTACCAATCGCTTGCTGTAGCACTAACCTGATTTTCCCATCAGCAACTTTTTTATCTAACTGCATTAAATTCAGGTATTTTTCTGGACCTAGTTTTGGCGCATCCAGCGGCAGCTTGGCCGCAGTTAACAGCTGATGAATTCGCTTCACTTCATCTACAGTTAGCCAACCCATACGTTGGGACAAGTCTGCGGCCATCATGGTACCAGCACCCACAGCCTCACCGTGCAGCCAAACACCGTAGCCCATTGCATTTTCTATGGCATGGCCAAAGGTATGGCCCAAATTCAATAACGCCCTTTCACCGGTTTCGTGCTCATCTCGAGCCACCACGTCTGCTTTATTTTTGCATGAACGATAGATAGCTTCGGTAATGGCTTTCTCATCTAATGCCATTAATTGCTCAATATGCGCTTCCAACCAGTCAAAGAACTCTGCATCCCGAATTAGGCCATACTTAATCACCTCGGCCATCCCTGCAGAGAACTCGCGCGCAGGTAATGTTTGTAGCGTATCAATATCTGCCAGCACAAGCTGTGGCTGGTAAAACGCACCTATCATATTTTTGCCAAGCGGATGATTGATACCTGTTTTTCCACCCACTGACGAGTCCACTTGCGATAACAGCGTGGTCGGGATTTGGATAAAAGGGACGCCGCGTAGATATGTCGCAGCAGCGTAGCCAGTTAAATCGCCAATTACGCCACCACCTAGTGCAATTAATGTAGTGCTACGCTCGCAGCGATTTTGCAATAGCGCATCATAAATTAAATTAAGTGTTTCACTATTCTTATATGCCTCTCCATCCGGCAATATAATCGGGATTACTGTCACACCCGCAGCCTGCAGTGCATTACTTAAAGTTTCTAGATATAACGGCGCTACTGTTGTGTTGGTTACAACCGCTACATGTTTACGCTTTAAATGCGGCAATATCAGCTCAGCATTGGAGATAAGTGAGCGTCCGATATAAATAGGATAACTTCTGTCGGCTAGTTCTACTTTTAGTGTTTGCATAAACTGTTTACTTTTTCAATAAATCTTCAATATAACTCGTAATTTCAAGGGCAGACTGGGCGCCAGTGTCAACAATATAATCAGCCAAACTAGTGTAGATAGGGTCACGCTCTAAATACAAACGCTCCAACTTTTGCTTCATATTGCCGCCTTGCAGTAAAGGCCTGGTTTTATCATGCCGAGTACGCTGATATAAGTCATTAACCTTGCCGCGCAAATAGATGATTTTTCCGCTATTTTTTAACAGCACACGATTCTCAGGCATCAACACCGCACCACCACCCGTAGCCATAATCATATCATTCAACTGACAAAGCTCTTCTAACGCAAGGGTTTCTCTCTTACGAAAACCATCCTCACCTTCCAACTCAAAAATAAGCGGAATCTTTACGCCGGTTCTACGCTCAATTTCAACATCAGAATCATAAAATTCCTTATCGAGCTGTTTAGATAGCATGCGCCCTATGGTGGTTTTGCCTGCGCCCATCAGACCTATAAAATAGATATTATTCAAATTAAAACCATCCTTATTGCTTGGCAACTCGTTTGCGCCATCCGCATACACCCTGCGTACCATCACGCCAAGGCCTACAAAACAAAATGCCCATCTTATTGCAGATGGGCATTTTATCAAAACTATGGACTACATTATCACGGCATCATCAACATTAACGATTATTGCAGCGTCAATCGTTCATCAACTATCTTAGGGGTGATAAATATCAACAACTCGGTTTTATCATTTTGACGCGTTTTCTTCTTAAACAGATTTCCAAATAGTGGCAAATCCCCGAAGAATGGCACTTTACTTACATCATCCCGTTCGATTTGCTCGAAAATCCCCCCGAGTACAGCGGTCTCGCCATTGCCCACCAACACTTGGGTATTAATATTCTGCGTATCAATAGATGGTACGCCATTAAAGATTTGACCGACTTTATCCTTTTTAATATCTAGCTCCATGATGATTTTCTCATCCGGTGTGATTTGCGGAGTTACCTCCAAGCTCAACACTGCTGGCTTAAACGCTACGTTGGTAGCACCACTGCTTGATGCCTGCAGATATGGGATCTCCGTACCTGCAGCGATTTTCGCCTTGTGCTGGTTAGCGGTAATCACACGTGGACTAGACACAATCTTACCTCGCTGGTCAGTCTCCATCGCAGTCAACTCTAAATTGAGCAATAAGCCAGCCGCCACATTATAAATACTGTAAGCGATTGACCCTGTTGCATTGGCAACAGCAAGATTCGACATTAAGTCAGGCTGACCGTCAGAGCTAGTAAACACTGTGCCGTCTGTTAGCGCAGTTTGCACAGAACCATTGTGAGTACCTTGTGTGATTACCCCAGTAGCTGACACTGCAGTTGGCCTATTACCCAAACTACCGCTTAAAGTTGCCACACTGCTGCCAGGTCTACCTGTTTGAGTAACGCCTAACCTAGCACCCAATGCTTTGCTATATTTATCATCCGCAATCACTAGACGCGACTCAATCATCACTTGCTTAACAGGAATATCCGTCTTGTTAATGATAGCCTGCACCTGATCCAAGTATTTAGGCGTATCTTGCACAAATACGGTATTGGTGCGAGGGTCCAGCACCGCATTGCCACGCTTGGACAAGATTTTTTGCTTAGGGTCACTTAAAATATTTTTTAACGCCTCAGCTTTCATATACTTCAAAGTAAACACTTCAGTGCGCATTGGCTCTACATCATCAATCTGCTGCTGACTCTCAAAAGCTTGCTTTTCTTTAGCCGCAATTTCATCCGCAGGCGCCACTAGAATTACATTGCCATTTTTACGCTTATCCAGGCCCTTACTTTGCATAATAATTTCAAGCGCTTGATCCCATGGCACATCCTTGAGGCGCAATGTCAGATTACCGGTTACTGTGTCGCTGGTAATGATATTAAGGCCGGTAAAGTCAGCAATCACTTGCAATACCGCACGCACTTCTATGTTCTGGAAATTTAAAGACAGCTTCTCACCGGCATAACCAGGTTTTGATCCACGCACCAGTTTATTAGGATCTTCCACCACCTGGCGCACATCGATAATAAACTTTTTATCCGCCTGATAAGCCGACTGCTCCCAGTTACCCTTTGGCTCAATAGTCATGTGCCCATTTCTGCCTTGCTTCATAGTATCTACGAACAGTACTGGCGTATTAAAATTAACCACATTCAAACGACGTTGCAAATTAGCAGGCACATCTGTATTGATAAAATCCACCTCTATGGTTTTACCTTTTTGCTTGATGTTGATTCCTGCAGACGCATCTGACAAGTCAACAATAATGCGACCTTCACCATTTTTTCCGCGCATGAAGTCTATATTATTAATGGCAACTGCTTTATTACCCAACACCGGCTCTGAGAACTTGGTCTCGATGCCAGACCCAGCAGATGCCTCATTTGCCTGCAGCAGAATGGTTACTTCATTTCCCTTTGCCGTTGCGCTATACCCTACACTTTTTGTTAAATTCAGCACCATCCGAGTACGCTCTTTGCCCTGCGCCAAAGTCACGCTCTTCAGTGAGCCAGCCTCTGCCGGAATATTGTTTTTTGCCAACCCATTACCAACTTTAGGAAAGTCCAATGCAATACGTGACGGATTATTTAGTGTGAATCCAGCCGGCGGGTTTGCTAATGGTTGCGTTGTTTTTACACGAATACTGACACGGCCACCAGGTAGCGTTGAGTAATCAACACTCTCTATTTTATTAGTTAAGCCTGACTGATCTTCAGCTATAGCAGATACGGAACCTAGAGCTAGGCTAAGCAGCATAGTTGCCTGCAAAAGTTTTGATATCCAAATATTCGTTTTCATTATTTCACCTTAAATCCTACTTCCTAAAAATATAAAAACTTTTAGGGCCTAATGCGCTATCACAATAAATTGACCATCTTCAAACGAACTACTACATACACTATCGACTACATCACACAAAGCTAAAGATTACTCTAGGGCAACACATGCCAGGCCAATCCCACTACTCCTGCAACACCAAACTGTTGGTACGCTCCACCCAATCACCGGTAAGATCATCCTGCACGATCTCAGTTAACACAACTTCACTATCTTTAATTTGGGTCACTCTACCAAAATTCTGCCCAACATAATTACCCAATCTAACCTGCTGCACGGTCTCATCTGGCGTTTTAAGCAAGGCATAGATCAACTTACTTTTGGACAACAAACCAACATATTTCAGGCTTTCAAGCGGATAAGCCTCCATTGGCTCTTTAGGCCTACTCAAATTTGGCTGTAGTGCACTCGGCTTATTCACTGCTTTACGAGCTCGAAATGGATCAACCAAGCTGCCATCAGCGTTATATTGCAACGCCATATATGGCTGCACTTCTGGTAAAGGCTTCACTCTCGGCTTTACATCCTTAGTCGCATCGCGCATATATTGATCAAGGTCGTCGCCCTCTTCAAAGCTGCAGCCAGCAAGACCCACACCAAGCGCTCCACAAACCAGCATAGCAATCGGCAAGGCAAATATTCGTTTTATAATCTCAGCCACGGTTATTAACTACCCTTTCTTAGCTGCTTTAGCTTTTTCGCTCTCAGCTTTCCGTTTTTCTGCGATTTCACTCGCGTCCAAATATCGATAAGTCTTTGCTACAGCTTCCATCACCAAGCCACCATCATTGGGGCCTTGTTTAGCATCCGAACCTGGCTTAGCGTCTTTATTTTTACCAACAATAGAAAGCTCCCCCAGCGTCACAATGCGCGACAGCTTTGATATGTCAGTAGCAAAGTTACCTAAGTCATGATAACTGCCAGTAACCTTGATAGAGATTGGCATCTCAGCATAAAACTCTGCCTGAGTTTCCTGGCCCGGTTTAAACAACTCAAATTCCAAGCCGCGGCTTAAACCAGCCTGATTAATATCAGTCAACAAACCGTCAATTTGTGAACGATCCGGCAACTGCTTCAGCAACGCGCCAAACGTCTTCTCAATCTCAACCATCTGCGCTTGATACGCGACCAAGTTAATTGCCTGACTTTTTTTATCGAAATAAACCTTTCTCAGCTCCTCTTCTTTTGCCTTTTCAGCATCCAAAGTCTCCAGTGTTGGGCTTAACAGCAGGTAACACCCTAATGCAAGCAACACCACAAATACCACGCCTAGAAGCACAGCCTTCATTGGCGCCGGCAAACTGCCAGCATTGTTGATATCGATATTATTAAAGTCTTCTAACTTCATGATTTTCTCGCACTTCCAGCTTTCGCTTTAGCACCTGTATCATCCACCTCTGTGGTTGGCGTTTTCAAACTTACTTTGAGCGTAAATAGATTTTGCTTCTGCGCGCCTACGGTAATGGCCTTAATTTCGATCAAGATAGGCGACTCCATCCAATTGGATTGATTAAAGTTACGCACCAATGTCGCTACTCTGGCATTCGTATCGGCAACACCTTCCAGAGTGATAACCTTACCTTCTTGCTTAATACTCTTGAAATACATACCTTCTGGCAGTTGACGGCTAAGCTCATCAAAGACGACCACAGCTTGACTACGATTGGTCTGCAGATTCTCAACCACTTGCTTACGCTCAAGCATGGCACTGATTTGCTCTTTTAAATCTTTGATATCTGCGATTTCTTTATCTAACTTGGTAATCGCGTTATTTAGGCGCTGATTGCGCTCTAATTGAGACTCCACCTTGCTATTGATAATCGTGTAAGCCACGAACAGAATCGCACAGGCGGCAACCGCACTGAACAGCGCCATCAATCCGAACTCACGCTGCTTGGCTTCACGCCTTATTTGACGATGTGGTAATAGATTGACTCGTATCATACTGCAAACCCCCGCATGGCAAGCCCGCAAGCAATTAACAAGGCTGGTGCGTCTGTAGCGGCCTGCTGCGCACGTACTTTTGCGCCCACCGCCATACTATGAAACGGATTAGCTACGATGGTGTTAACTTGGGTGCGGTCTTGCACCGTTAAAGCAATTTCTGCAATCGAAGCACAACCACCAGCCAGCACAATATGGTCAACGCGGTTATATTGCGTAGAACTAGTAAAGAATTGCAGCGCCCTCGCAACCTCCATTGCCAGCAATTGCACAAAAGGCTGCAGCACTTCGCCTTCATAACTATCAGGCAGGCCGCCTTTACGTTTTGCGATTTCAGCTTCTTCTTGCGACAAGCCAAAGCGGCGCTGAATTTCTTGTGTCAATTGCGCACCGCCAAAGCTTTGCTCACGCGCATAAACAGGCACATTATTATGCAGCACATTGATATGCATCATTGTCGCACCCACGTCCACAATCATCACCGTCTGCTCACGCCCTGCATTAGGTAACTGGCTAGAGACTAATGTGTAAGCGGCCTCAGTTGCATAAGACTCCACGTCCATTACAATGACTTTCAACCCAGCACCTTCCGCAGCAGCTACCCGGTCTTCGATCTTTTCTTTACGTGCAGCAGCAATCAGCACTTCAACTTCATCTGGATTATTGGGAGCAGGGCCGATGACCTGAAAGTCAATATTCACCTCATCGAGTGAAAAGGGGATGTATTGATTGGCCTCTGCTTCGACTTGCACCTCCATGTCCTCTTCGCGCAGATCTGCAGACATGATGACTTTTTTGGCAATCACCGCTGAAGAAGGTAACGCCAATGCAACGCGCTTCTCACGTGAGCCGAGCAGCTTCCACCCTAACTTGATAGCATCAGCGACCTTTTCAAGATCGCCCACATTACCATCAGAGATGGCATCTTTAGCGAGGGGGGAGATTGAATAATTCTCAAGTTTGTAACCTCCACGCCCATCACTAATAAGCTCAACCATCTTTACCGAGGTTGAGCTTATATCTATACCGACTAGCGGGGGTACCGATTCTGTAAAAAAGCTGAATTTCAAATTGAAATTCCTTTTCTGATTTCGTTAGTTACGAACATTTCTAATAATTTACATTAAATCCTAGCAACAACTTTAAACCCTGTAAAGCAATTTTTAATTTATTCATTTTTTTAAGCTTTATCACTCAGTTTATGCACGCCAGCAACTATAGCAATTTATAATAGTCCTACATTTTTTCTAGAAATCGAATCACCTATGACTCCAAATAAATGGTGGCACTATCTCTTGTTAACTGTAATCGTTAGCGCCCTATCTGCCATCGCCTTTGTTGGGATTGCCATCGCAATCATTTATCCTAGCCTACCATCGCTTGAGACACTCACCGACTACCGCCCTAAACTACCATTGAGAGTTTACTCTGAAGATGGTTATTTAATTGAGGAGTTTGGTGAAGAACGCCGCGCTTACGTCAAAATCGCAGATGTGCCGAAGAATATGAAAGATGCGGTACTGGCAATTGAGGACCGTCGCTTTTACCAACACGGCGGCATTGATACCAAAGGCATTTTGCGTGCGATTAAGAACAATATCACCGGCGTAAGCCATGAAGGCGCCAGCACCATTACCATGCAGGTTGCCAAGAACTTCTTCACCAAACCCAACGGAAAACGCACACTAACCACTAAAATCAACGAGGCTTTACTCGCCATCAAAATCGAGAACAACTTAAGCAAAGATAAAATTCTTGAGCTTTATATTAACCAGATCTACCTCGGACAGCGCTCCTACGGCTTTGCCGCAGCGGCACAGGTCTACTTTGGCAAGCCACTAGAGAAACTTAATTTGGCGGAAACCGCCATGCTTGCGGGGCTACCTAAAGCACCATCTGGTTACAACCCTTACCTGCACCCCAAACGCGCACTGGCACGCCAAATGGAAGTATTGCGCGATATGCAGCGCTATGGGTTTATTGAAGAGTCTGTTTACAAAAAGGCGCTGAATCAACCACTTAGATTTAAAGCATCTAGACAGGCGCGAGATCTATCAGCTGACTACGTGGCAGAAATGGTGAGAGAAAGCTTGTACGCTACCTACCAAGATGAAATCTATAGTAGCGGATTAAAGGTCTACACCACCGTACGTAAGAACAATCAGGAAGCGGCCAACACCGCACTGAGAGATGGCATCTTGGATTACGATGCCCGTCAAGGCTACCGTGGTCCAGAAAAGATACTTAATCTTAATTCGGTAGTAACAGATGCCGACAAAGAGCAGATTACCGAGGCACTCAGCGACATTGATGTTTCGAATGGACTAATTCCAGCGGCGATTACCAAAATTTCAGAGAAATCTATTACCGTACATACCAAATACGGGGATGACGTAGAGATCAACGGCAAAGGCCTGGCATTGATTCAAAACACCCTGAATGAGAAGAAGCCTGAAAAGCGTTTGCTAAAAGTAGGCGCGGTAATTCGTATTCTAAACAACGCACCATCTACCCAAACGGGTCAATGGCGTGTAGTTCAATTGCCACAAGTGGAGTCTGCGCTCATTTCTATAGACCCAGAAACTGGCGCCATTCGTGCGTTAGTTGGCGGCTTTGACTTTAACCATAACAAATTCAACCATGTCACGCAGGCATGGCGCCAACCAGGCTCCAGCTTTAAACCTTTTATCTACTCTGCCGCCTTAGAAAAAGGTTACACACCTGCCACTATTGTGGAAGATGCACCGCTGAGCTTTTCATCTGAAGAGACCGGCAATAAAGAATGGACGCCACAGAACTATGACGCCACCTTTGACGGCCCGATCAGGCTCAGGCAAGCGCTGGCTAAATCAAAAAATATGGTGGCAATCCGCGTGCTGGATAGCATAGGACCAAATTACGCACAGGACTACATCACACGCTTTGGCTTTGCTGCCAAGAATCATCCCGCATATATGACAATGGCACTAGGTGCTGGCTCCGCCACGCCTATGCAGATGGCTAGCGCTTATGCGGTGTTTGCAAATGGCGGCTACCGTGTTACCCCTTACCTCATCACCAAGATTGTTGATCAGAACGGTAAAGTCATCAGCCAAAGCAAATTCACAACAGCCAAAGTTGATGCGCCACGCGTGATTGATGCCCGCAACGCATTCATCATGAACTCCATGATGCAAGATGTAGTGAGATACGGCACTGCCGCCAAAGCTTCGCAACTTGGCCGTGGTGACCTCGCAGGTAAAACCGGCACCACCAACGACCACTATGACGCATGGTTTACTGGCTACAGTCCTAAACTGGTAGCTGTCACCTGGGTGGGATTCGACAAACCTAAACGCTTGGGCCGCAACGAAACCGGCGGCTCCACCGCACTGCCTATTTGGATTAAATATATGGCTAGCGCGTTAAGAAACGTACCGGAAACCGAGATGCCTGTACCCGATGGGGTGATGGCACTGCGCATAGATCCAACTACGGGCGTGAGAGCAGACAATGACGAGAATGGTATTTACGAGTACTTCTATCACGAGAATCCGCCACCCGAGGTAGAAACCGAGTCACCAGGCATGCAGGATAGCGGCGAAGCCCTGCCATTAAGTCAGCCGCAGCAGATGCTGCAGCCGGATATTACACTGCTGCCGAGAAGTGGTGCATCTAAGGCGCAAGATCAGGCAGCAAGGCTTAGGGAGTCGAACGCAGGCAGATCTGCTAAGCCTGCAGACACGGGCAATAAAACTACAGACCAGGCACAGCAGCTACTTAACCCGCATTAAGCTCCAGCACCACAGGGGTATGGTCGGATGGGCGCTCTAGCTTGCGCGGCGCCTTATCTATATAAGCGGCGGCACACAGCGCCTTCAGTGCATCACTCACCAATATATGGTCGATGCGCATACCTAGGTTGCGGCGAAACCCCATCATGCGGTAATCCCACCAGCTAAAGCTTTTTTCCGGCTGTTCAAATAGCCGGAAGCTATCACTCAAGCCCAAATCCACTAAGCGGTTAAACGCTTCGCGCTCCAGCGGCGAAACCAAGATTTGCCCTTCCCAAGCCGCCGGATCATGACAGTCCCTATCTTCAGGGGCAATATTGTAATCACCCAACAGTGCCAACTTAGCATGCTGCGCCAACTCAGCCTTTAGCCAGGCATTTAGCGCTGCCAGCCAGCGCATCTTGTACTGATACTTGTCTGAATCCACCGCCTGACCATTCGGAATGTAAGCACACACTACACGCACACCATTAATATCCGCAGCAATCACACGCTGCTGATCATCATCAAAGTTAGGGATATTGTGCTGCACATTCAATATAGGATGGCGGCTCAAGATAGCCACACCATTGTAGGTTTTTTGGCCGATATGCACAGCGTGATAGCCTAGCTCAGTAAATGCTGCATAAGGAAACTTGCTATCCTCCTGCTTGGTTTCTTGCAAGCACAGCACATCTGGCTGATTTGCAGTTAACCAATCAAGTACATGCGGTAATCTCACATTCAGCGAGTTGACGTTCCAGGTAGCGAGTTTCATAGGCTTAGGGTAACAATAAGGGGGCTCAGGTGCGCAACTCTAGCATGTGCCTATACGCTAGTCAAAAATCAGGAAACTAAAATTTAGCCTTAGCCAGTTTGGC
>NZ_CAMLGS010000044.1 GCF_946479685.1 uncultured Methylotenera sp. | reverse complement strand
ATCGTGACTGGCGTAATGATGTAGAAGGTTTGGCGACTTTGTTATCTAACCATATTCCGGATTACCGTAATCTGATTACTTCATATAACGCGTTAAGCGGTAATAAATAGTTTCAGACACGGCATCAGGAGGGGAGCATGCCCCTCCTGCCAGCTTGTGACCTTTCTAAATTAAATTGCTATTACAGCCAGCAGCTTAGAAGTTGATAAAACCATGAACAAAACAACCCAAACCTCTAGCGTGACACCCATGCACTTGATAGCTGCAATCATGGCCGGTGCTATCACTTCCCCAGCCTTGGCCGCTGATTACATTGCGCATGATAGCCATGAGACAGAAACACAAGCCGTTCACCCGCATGAATCTATACTGGCAGAAGATGTACCGTTTGGCGCACCAAACGCCAAGCCGCCGCCTTATACCATTTTGCGCTACACCGAGCGCTACAGCTATCTGGCAAACCCGGCAAAACGTACCGACCCTTTTGATACGTACAAATACATTCCATTAGATTCTGACAACCCGGAAAGCTATCTTTCCTTCGGCGGTGAAATCCGCGAGCGCTACGAACAGTCTCACAATCAGGCTTTTGGCATCAAGGGTGCAGATAGTGACCATTACGGCCTGCAAAGAATCATGCTGCATGCAGACCTGCATGCCAATGAACGCCTCAGATTTTTTGTACAGGGCGTATCCAGCATACAGTTTGGGGGCGAGCAAAAACTAGACGTGAATCAAAACCCGCTTGATCTGCAACAAGCTTTTATCGATTACACCTTTGGCGACCCCAGCCCTAATGGCAATAGGCAAACCATCCGCGCCGGCAGGTTCTCCATGAGTTACGGCTCTGGGCGACTAATTGCCACACGCGCCGGCCCCAATACCCAACTTAAATTTGATGGCTTGCAGTTTATTCACTCGAATGAAGGCAATAAAAAACTGTATGCGTTTGTGTCCCGTCCGGTAAAAGAAGATAGATACGAAGCAGACAGGCCAAATCAGGCACAAACTTTCAGTGGCATTTATGCCAGTACCCCACTAGACGCAATATCCGGCGCTAATGTAGATGCCTACTACTTAAATTACCGTAACGAAGAAGCTGCTTACGTGGGAGCAAAAGGTGTTGAGAATAGACATACTTTAGGCATGCGCTGGTTTGGCAAGAGCGGGCAATGGGACTACGACTGGGAAGCCGTGGCGCAACTAGGTGAGGTAGGCGACAAAGACATTAGCGCCTGGACTTTTGCCAGCGATACCGGTTACACCTTTAAAGACACCGCCTGGCGCCCACGCCTCGGCATCAAAGCAGATATCGCAAGCGGCGACAGCAATAAAAAAGATGGCAAATTAGAAACCTTTAACCCACTATTTTTTAAAGCCAATTACTTCAACGATGCCGCATTCTTTCGCCCAGCCAATCTGGCCGATATTCATGCCTCGCTGCAGATGCAGCCCAGAGAAGACCTGACTATCACATTTGGCAGCGACTTTATCTGGAAACATACCAAGCAAGATGCCATTTATGCAACCACAGGGCGCGTGCTGCTACCTGCTGCAGATGCATCTAAATATGTGGGCACCGCCCTAGAAGCCGCCGCGCAATGGAAAGTTAACCGGCACATGGTCGCCACCGCATCCTATGTGCATATGTACACAGGCTCACAAGTGGAAAAAGCTGGCGGCGGTGATATTGATTACCTCGCTACCTGGGTGAGTTTTATTTGGTAGCTCTTGGTAAAAGCAATATTACGTTGCGCTAAGGTATGGTGAATATTGAGAGACTCCTACGCTTGAACAAAACCGCCCCCCCTCTTGGATAACATCTGCATAGTCTTTTTCAACCCCTTTGCCGCGTCGAGCAGCGCAAGCTTTATGGGGGCTTTCGGCAAGCGACTGTTTGAGCGAAGCGAGTTTTAGCTTGCCGCCCGTAAAGCTGAGCAGCACAGGAAACAAGCGGCAGGGGGTGCTCTTTTCTTTGGTTACTTACTTTTGAGCAAGCAAAAGAAAGTAACTCGCCTAGAGGCGAAAAGGAATGCTTAAGATTTAGATTGTTACGTGTAGGTAACAAGTTACCCGCCCTACTTAACCGCAGCCTCACCTTACCAGCCTATCATTGCGGACATGCTATACTCGCCTCAAACTTTTTACATGCATCGTCACCAAAACAATGATTCAATATAACCCAAAAGACTGGATTATTTTTATCTTCCGTTTTCACGAATCGGATACCTTTAGACGGCTTATCCCCATGATGATATTCATAGGGCTATACGCCGGCGGCATTGCCTATTTGGAATTAGAGTTTTGGCAACTCTCCGATAAAAGCCATGTGAGGAACATCCCGTTAATGCACACTACCGTTGGTTTTGTACTGTCATTATTACTGGCTTACAGAACCAACACCGCCTACGAGCGCTGGTGGGAAGGTAGAAAACAATGGGGCGCCTTAGTCAACAACAGCCGTAACCTGGCGCTTAAACTTTCTGCTTACTTATCCGACGAGAGCGACCGCAACTTCTTTAGAAAAGCCATCCCAATTTATGCCTCGGTGCTTTCTAAACATTTAGCCAATGAAGAAGTCAGCCAAGTACTGTTTGAAGGGCTAGATTTAGCCATTGACCACCACAAACACAGCCCCCTGCAAGTGGCTAAGCTATTGTTTAACAGAACCAACGAGCTATATACCACAGGCAAAATCACAGGCGACCAATTCTTTATTATTAAAGATGAACTGCAATCCTTCAGCGAGGTTTGCGGCGCGTGCGAACTCATTAAAAACACACCGATTCCTTACTCTTACAGCGCATTTATTAAGAAATTCATCTTCTTTTATGTAATGACGCTACCATTTGGCTACGTGTTTAACTTGGGCTACTACGTGATTCCAGTCGTAGTGTTTATTTTCTATGTGTTAGCCAGTTTAGAACTGATTGCGGAAGAAATTGAAGACCCGTTTGGCGGCGACGATAACGACTTACCCACCAAAAAATTGGCCGCGAATATTAAAAAACAGGTAGAAGAATTACTTTAACAACCGACAGCCACCCTACTTGACTACTCAAGTAAACCTCAATCATGCACGGCATGCGCAGTATCGATGGCTGCACGCCAGGCTATCACTTTTTGCTCAAATGATAATGCTGCATGTGCCGGACTGGTTGATGGCAAGCGCGTATAGTGAATAGCAGTATGCTTGCATGTGGGTAATACGTGCTTTTGATAACACTGTGCGGCCGCAGCGCCATTGAAACACACGCTTGTAATATGCGGGTGCTGCGCTAAAAACGCATTAAAATCATTCACCACGATAGAATCGTTTTTAATCGCAGAATCCAGACTACCTTCACGGTAACATGAATGCAAAACATCCCACAATGCGATACCAGCAAGCTTTAGTGCTGCAACACGTTGCGCATAGGGCGCCTGCGGATCAAACCCTATCAGTTCGCCCATAATCTTCCAAAACGTATTGCGCGTATGCGCATAATATTGCCCAGCCTTAAGAGATGCCTCACCAGGCATGCTGCCAAGTATCAGTATGCGGGCAGAACTAATTGCTATCGGCTCAAAACTGACAATACGCGCGCTCATGGTACTCATCCGTTAAATAAAACAAGGCTATGCTAGCACCAATACTGAAAACATTAGCGCGTAAGAAACGAGAAAAGCCGCTAACTTAGCGGCTTAACATAGGTTGTTTTAGGCAAAATACCGTTGAGAAAAAGCGACCGTATTAATACCCTCCTCGTCGGTCGTGGTAGCCGCCATCATGGTCATGGTCCCTGTCTCGGTCCCTATATCTATCCCTGTCGCCATCTCGGTCTCTGCCATCACCACCGCGACCTCTATATCTTATTTCTTTAGGATAATGGCTACGAGGCAAGTCTAACCAAGGGCCTGAGCGTGAATGTGAATAACGCCAGTAGTTATTATCGTAATAGTAGTAATACCCTTGTTGATAATAATAAGGCTCAGCACCAAACTCGACTACCACTGGCAAAGCCGGGGCTACTACCACCCTATCTGCGGGGGTAACCACGCAACCACCCAATAGTAAAATCGCAAGTGGTAAAACAATACGCATTTTAGACATTTGACTTCTCCTTTAGGGCGAAGCTTAAAAACTCCATCAAACTATCCGCGCCCTACTAAGCCAGCGAAACTAAAGTGCTCAAAACACTTTTAAGCAGCCTTTAGATGCTTTACTTAATAATCTATTTGAATGCACAAACGAGAGATAGTTTCTCACTACAATGAATGAGGTGTAGATGGGGATGTTCGATAAGCCGAATAAAACAGGCCAGTAATTGAACGGAAAACTTAATCATTCAACTTTTCGCGACTTTAGATGCTGCTGATTTTGGCAGTGAATTTCAAGAATGCCATTTTTTAAGTTGGCCACAATTATGACTCATCAACACTAACTAACAAAGGTACTGAACGAGCAAGCTGGGAGCTTGAAATATAGACTAGTCTTTCAAATCATAATCCTGTTTTCGTTATTGCAGACCATTTCTCTGAAAGTTGTTGGCTACGAAACTTATCAACAATGAAGTCTACGAAGACTCTTGTTTTTGCTGGCATAAGTTTTTTTGCAGCAAAATAAAGTGAAATTACGCCAATCTCCGTGTACCAATCTGGGAGCACTCTTACTAATGCACCGCTTTCTAAGTGTTTCAACACATGCGGCATAGGCACGTGTGCAATGCCCAAGCCTGCAATTGCAGCGTTGCACAAAGCCTCCGGGTCATTGAGAGTTGCTCGCGGAGGCAGTTCAATAGTCACCTGTTCTCCCGCTAAACTTTTGAGATGCCAAGGTGTGGTGCGATTAGTGGTTTGTGAATATCGAATAAGAGCATCAAATTTATCTAACTCGGCAGGTGTTCTCGGAATGAATTTATTATCTAAATAAGCCGGAGAAGCCACCAAGACTAAATGTACTTTTGCTAACTCACGTACAACCACACCTGGTGCTAACTCTATACCGCCGCCAATGGCCACATCAAAACCTTCACCAATTAAATCTACTTGGCGATTATCAAAGCGCCAGTCGGGTTTGATTGCTGGGTACAAACTTAAAAATTCGCCGAGTAAAGGCAGAATATGGTCACGACCAAAAGCCATTGCCATGCCTACTTTTAGTGTGCCGGCAGGTTGGCCTCCAGCATTGCTTGTATTGGCAATGGCCGATTGAATAGAATCTAAACCACCACTCACTTGTGCTAAAAATTGTTCACCGGCTTCTGTTAGCGTGAGGCTGCGCGTACTGCGATGGAATAAGCGCACATTTAAATCTGCCTCCAACTTAGCAACGTTTTTACTTACGCCACCTGGGGTCAGGCTTAATCTTCTGGCTGCGGCTGAGAAGCTGCCAAGCTCGGCGCTACGCACAAATGACTCGATACTGCTCAAGGTTTCCATAAGCTATCTTCTACCATTGGTATAAAGTAATTATCATAATACACGACTTATTATTGAGTAATTAAAGGCTCATACTGCATTCATGCTTTAGGGCTAAAACAAATTAATCATTCAATAAGGAGTTTTATCATGAGTAACTTAAATACAAAATTAACAAATAAATCTTATCAACGTCTAGCTGGAAAAGTCGCCATCGTGACTGGTGCTAGTTCAGGCATCGGCCGTACCACTGCAAAACTATTTGCACAACATGGCGCTAAGGTAGTGGTTGCAGCTCGCCGTGAAGCTGAGCTAGCGACACTGGTTGCTGAAATTGTGGCTGATGGAGGTGAAGCGATTGCTTTTGCCGGTGATGTGCAGTCAGAGGAGTTTGCAAAGTCATTAGTAGCACTTACCGTTAAAAGTTTTGGTCGTTTAGATATCGCTTTTAATAATGCAGGTACCTTGGGAGAGATTGGCCCAACAACTGACGTATCTGAAAAGGGCTGGAATGACACATTGGCCATTAATTTAACTAGTGCATTCTTAGGTGCAAAATATCAAATCCCAGAAATGGTGAAGCAAGGCGGCGGTTCAATTATCTTCACATCAACTTTTGTGGGATATAGCGCTGCATTTCCTGAGTTTGCAGCTTATGCTGCAAGTAAATCTGGCTTGATTGGGCTTACACAAGCATTGGCTGTTGAGTATGGCGCTAAGGGTGTGCGAGTCAATGCTGTGTTACCAGGGGCTGTAGATACTGATATGTATCGCGAGAAAAATAACACAGCTGAATCACAAGCATTTTTAACCGGCATGCATGCCCTAAAACGTGTAGGGAAGCCTGAGGAGATTGCAAACTCTGTGCTATACCTCGCATCTGACGACTCATCATTTGTCAGCGGAACAGCCTCTTTAGTAGATGGTGGTTTGTCTATTAATAGAACTTAGAAAAGCTACAATCCCGCAAAAAAAGGAGCCTAAGCTCCTTTTTAAATTTAACCGTACTGACTTTAACCACAATTCAAGTAACCTGCCTAAGAGCGAAAAGGAATTGTAGATGCAAAGACCTTTTCTACTAAGTCTGGCTTATTTAAACTTCTTAACATACGCTTTACTGATGCTACAGATAGGTTATTTGCATATGAGGGCCCTAAAATAATTTTCTCTATATAACTCTCTAGGGCCAAATTATTATTGTAATTTACATTAAATTTAAATTTAGGCTCTATACCGTTTTTCGTCATTGCATAACTAAACATAGCCTCAAATTTCTTTTGTGCATCCCTTTTCTTTTCGTAAACAACTCGCCATTCTTTTTCCTCTATAAAACCTTTATGTTTGGTAAATAATGCGAACAACTTAAAACGCTCAAATAGATAATAAACTGCACACCATAAGCCCTTATCATCAAAGTTATTTTGATTGATTAATTTTACGAATTCAATCAGCTTATTTTTAATCCATTTAATACGCTCTTCTGCTGTGGCATAGAAAACTTTAGCAATAATCAAGCCATTGTCATTGATGGCTTCAAATTTTGAAGTATTTAATACAAGCGCCGCGCCTCCACCATTTTCCCCATAACCTCGCCACATTGATAGTAACCCATCGTTATCCTCAATTTTTTCGTGGTGTGAAAGGCAAAAAACGTATGTATCTAGCACATCATTCTCATCAAACTCTTTATATAAATGCTCAAAGTAATAAAGCAACTTATCGCTCTGTTTTAGGACTCTGATGTCTTCACTATCACGAAGTGCCCATAAACTCTCATTTAAGCCAAACCTAAGCTCTTCTTTATCATTCATAAATAGAGGGTTGGAAAACCAAACCTCATTGTTTGCTAAGATTTTCTCTAAATTAGCTAGTGTCGTGTAGTGAGCAAGATATGGTTTAACATTTGGATAATCATTTTCTGTGTTTAGGTCTGAAAATAAATTTATATATATTTCTGATTCAGTCATATATGCCCTCTAAAAACAATAAGGCCAGCTAAGCTGGCCTTATATTTATCATTTAATTTAACCGCACTTACTTTCACCACAATTCAAGCAAGTCAAACAACCATCCATAATAATGCTAGCTTTGGTATTACATTTCTTACAAAGCTGCGCACCTTTTGGGAAGCCTTCTTCGTTTACTTCTTCGCCTGATTTAGCGTGTTTTTCAAGGTATTCCGCTTTTTTCTCTTCTACCAATTTTTGTTGGTGTTCGTCTAGGCCTGGCTTTTTAAGCATGCCGATTTCTTGCAGGTGTTGTTCTACCACTTCACCGATTTCAGCCACTAGGCTAGGTACAAACTTGCCGCCTTTTTTGAAGTAGCCGCCGCTTGGTTCAAATACGCTTTTAAGCTCTTCTACCAAGAAAGTCACATCACCGCCTTTACGGAACACAGCTGACATCACGCGTGTTAGCGCCACAATCCATTGAAAGTGCTCCATGTTTTTGGAGTTGATAAACACTTCAAACGGGCGGCGGTGCTCTTGTGGCGTGCCTTCGTTCATCACGATATCGTTAATGGTGATGTAAAGCGCGTGCTCGGTAACCGGTGTTTTGATTTTGTAGGTGTTGCCTACTAACTTCTCTGGGCGGCCTAGTGGCTCGCCTAGTTGCACAACGTTAGTTGCAGCTTCTGCTACTTTGGCTTCGGCAGCTTTTGCTTTGTCTTCTTCTGACACTAGGTTGTAGCTAACAATCTTCTTTTCAATTTTAATCGCCATGTTTGGTCTCCTGTGGGGTCTTTTTGGCTTTCCCGTTCCTTAATTGCTTGTTGTCTAGCTTTAAGTCAATGACGGCTTATTGCTATTTTTAAATGCTAGATGGTTGCCGTTACGAGCGATGCCAGTGCTAGGCGAAAAGCGGTTTTAAACCGGAGTGTACAAATAGTACATGAGGATTTAAAACTGCTTTTCAACACCGCAATGGTGAGCGCAGTAGGCAAACACTAGAATTTACCGTAGTAGCCTTCTTTTAATGCATCGTACAAGTTCGCTGCACTATGAATCTCACCATCATACTCAATCTCATCATTACCTTTGGCTTCAATCTCGGTGCCGTCTTCTAAGGTAAATTTGTAGGTGGTGTTTTCTAAGTCTTTTTCTGTTACCAACACGCCTTGGAACGCTTCAGGATTGAATCTGAAAGTGGTGCAACCTTTTAGGCCTTTATCGTATGCATATAGATAGATGCTCTTGAAGTCTTCAAAATCATAATCGGTAGGCACGTTAATGGTTTTTGAAATTGAGCTATCAATCCATTTTTGTGATGCCGCTTGAATATCCACATGCGCTTTTGCCATGATGGTTGAAGAATCCAGGAAGTAATCTGGCAATTGTTCTTCTGGCTTGTCGCTAAATGGCATTGCATTTGGGTTGATCAACTCACGGTAAGCTAGCAACTCATAAGAGAACACGTCTACTTTCTCTTTTGATTTTTTACCTTCACGAATCACGTTACGTGCGTAGTGGTGCGCGAATGATGGCTCGATACCGTTACTTGCATTGTTAGCCAATGACAGTGAAATAGTACCGGTAGGCGCGATAGAGCTATGGTGCGTGAAACGTGCGCCTTTAGTTGCGATTTGGTTACGCAAGCCTTCTGGGAACTGCTGCATATAGCGGCTGTATTTACCTAGCAATACTTTACCTGCGATTTTTTGGCCTACTTTAATGCCGTCTGCCGCCATTTCTGGGCGTTTTGCCAGCATGTCTGCAGTTACTTCAAACTTCTCGTCCATAATCGGTGCCGCGCCTTTTTCTTCGGCTAATTGCACACCTACGCTCCAGCCTTCTTCAGCCATCACGCGTGTTACTTCTTCTGTGAACTTGATTGAATCTTCTTCACCGTATTTCATTTTCATCATGGTGAGGCTAGAACCTAAACCTAGGTAGCCCATACCGTGACGGCGTTTACGCATGATTTCATCGCGCTGTTGCTGTAATGGCAAGCCGTTGATTTCCACCACGTTATCTAGCATACGGGTGAAGATTGCTACTACTTCGCGGTATTCTTTCCAGTCGAAGTAGGCTTCATCGGTAAATGGTTTTTTCACAAAACGGGTCAGGTTAACTGAGCCTAGCAAGCATGCGCCGTATGGTGGCAATGGCTGCTCGCCGCATGGGTTGGTTGCGCGGATGTTTTCGCAGAACCAGTTGTTGTTCATTTCGTTCACGCGGTCGATCAAAATAAAGCCTGGCTCAGCAAAGTCGTAGGTTGAGGACATAATCACATCCCACAAGCGGCGTGCTTTGATAGTTTTGTACACACGGCATGCTACTTTACCAGCATCTACGCCATCGGCCCTAGTCAGGTATTTACCTTTAATTGGCCACTCGCGCCATACCACTTGGCTTTCGTCGTTTACATTCAAGCCATCAATGATGGATTCTTTTTCTGTGACTGGGAATGCCAGTTTCCACTCAGCATCCGCTTTTACTGCTTCCATGAACTCTTTAGTGATTAAGCATGACAGGTTGAATTGGCGTAAACGGCCATTTTCGCGTTTTGCTTTGATAAAGTCTGTCACATCTGGGTGTGAGATATCAAAGGTTGCCATTTGTGCACCACGACGGCCACCCGCAGAAGATACGGTGAAGCACATCTTGTCGTAGATATCCATGAAAGATAATGGGCCGCTGGTGTAAGCACCGGCGCCGGCTACAAACGCACCTTTTGGACGCAAGGTAGAGAACTCGTAACCAATACCGCAACCGGCTTTGAGGGTTAAGCCAGCTTCGTGCACTTTACCTAAAATATCATCCATGCTGTCTGAGATTACGCCAGAAACAGTACAGTTGATGGTAGAAGTAGCTGGTTTATGCTCTAACGCACCTGCGTTAGAAGTAATACGGCCAGCAGGGATAGCGCCGCGGCGCAATGCCCATAGGAATTTCTCGTGCCATTCTGCACGTTTTTCATCTGTCGTTTCTACATCAGCCAAAGCACGTGCTACGCGTAGATACGAAGCATCCATGTCAGCATCAACATTTTCGCCCTGCTTAGATTTCAAACGATATTTTTTATCCCAAATATCCAGAGAAACAGGTTGAACCGGAATTTCTTTTTCAACATCTGTACTTGAATTCTTAGCAGCGTCTACGGCTTTTAGCATTATTTAACCCTCTTATTAGTAGTCTTAAATCAGCGATAAAACAATGAGATAAGTCTGTATTATTTAACGGTAACGCAGCTGGAGGTGGTAAGCGCACACTAACTTTGAAACACCACCACAACCAGGCATCAACCACTATATATTGTGTTTTTTTGTTAATTTAATCATTCTGTAGTGGTAGGTCAAGCTGTTTTTCGATAAATATTTTTGCCTAAAAGTGCAAATTTCTCTTGCCAAATTTCAAGGCCGCATCGGTGTTGGCTTGGGGCAATCCGGCAAATTAAATCTAGCCTGATCCACCTTAAAAAACCATATGAAAAAATTTATGCGAAAATACAACAACTCTATATTGCACCCGCCGAACACGAATCAATAACATGACGCGCAACCTCTACACCTGCTTACTTTATCTATTGCTGCCATTCACGCCGCTTAAGCTGCTTTGGCGCGGCAGAAAGCAGCCGGAATACCTACAGCACTGGCGTGAGCGCTATGGTTTTTATCAGGCAGCGGTACAAAAGCCGGTGATTTGGCTGCACTGTGTTTCCGTGGGTGAAACACGTGCCGCAGAGCCCCTGATTAAAGCCTTATTGAGCCAATACCCAGCACACCAGATACTGCTGACGCACACCACCCCCACTGGGCGCGCCACCAGCGAGCAACTGTTCGGCGATAGCGTGACCAGAGTTTATTTACCTTACGACGTGCCGTTTGCCGTTGCTCGCTTTTTGCAGCACTTTAAGCCAGTGGTAGGCGCACTGATGGAAACCGAGCTATGGTTTAACCTGATTGCAGGCTGCAAGCAACGCAATATCCCCGTGCTGCTGGTCAATGCCAGGCTCTCCGAGAAATCTGCCGCAGGCTATGCCAAACTAGGCCAGCTCTTAACGCAAGGCTTGCAAAAGCTAAGCGCGATTGCCGCACAAACCAAGGCCGATGCCAGCCGCTTGCAAAGCTTGGGCGCAGCCGAGGTAAGCATTACCGGCAATATCAAATTTGACGTTGCCCCGCACCCTACCGCACACAGCTTAGGTGCGCAGTTACGCGAGCAGTTAGGCACAACGCGCCCGGTGTTTTTAGCTGCCAGCACGCGTGATGGCGAAGAAGAGTTGATTATACAAGCAGTGAGCCTAGCCAATATTCCAGACCTGCTCACCATTATTGTGCCCAGACACCCGCAGCGCTTTGATGCCGTAGCCGAGCTGCTGAAAAAAGCTAACCAGCCCTTCATGCGCCGCTCTGCGCTTAATGACGCAGCCGTACCAAGTAGCACGCGTTACCTATTAGGTGATTCAATGGGGGAAATGTTCACTTATTACGCCAGTTGCGATATTGCCTTTATCGGCGGCAGTTTGCTGCCACTGGGCGGGCAAAACCTGATTGAAGCCTGCAGCATGGGCAAACCGGTACTGGTAGGGCCACATACCTTTAACTTTGAAGAAGCGACCAAAATGGCAATCGCAGCTGGCGCAGCCAACCGGGTGCAGAATTTAGAAGAGCTCAGCCACAAGCTACAGCAGCTATTTGCAAATATGCAGCAAAGACAAGCCATGTGCGATGCCAGCATTCAATTTAGCGAGCAGAACCGCGGCGCCACACAAAAAACCTTAAACGTACTGCAAGCTTATATTAAAGCGTAGGATTTAGAGAGCCGGACCCAAGTTAGCGAATCAGCTTACTAATCGCCTTAAAGGCATCGCCCTGCGCCACCCCTAACCACTCAAACACTAGCGATTCGGTATTAGTGATGATGCAGCCAGCGCTGCGCATACGCGCAATAGCGTTAGCTTTATTGGCCGGATTGCGTGAAATGATAGCGTCTTCCACCACAAACACCTGTTTACCGATGGCGATTAAGTCCAGTGCGGT
The DNA here is from genome assembly GCF_946479685.1 of uncultured Methylotenera sp. Next base: position 4,603 of record NZ_CAMLGS010000044.1, on the reverse strand, counting down.
TTGCAGCACGCAAATATGCGCCTCCATCCCCGCCAACGCCACTTGCACATGATCACGCGTTAATTGGCGGCTGAATTTAGGCTCGGCTAAGCAAGAGAAGCTTACTTTTTCTACTGCGTGGGTATGCTGGCTGACCGCAGCCAGCTCAGGCACGGTATGGCCTAAGCCTTGTGGGTATTGTTCAGTAATAATAGCTGCTACATTGAGCATACTGGCCGCTTGCAGCAAGATGCCGCAATTTTTAAGCACGGCCTGCATCTCATCAGCCGCCATGACTGCGCTCAACTTGGTTTGCACGTCTACCACTACCAGCTGACTTAGCTCGACACTCGCTTTATTGTGAACATCCATATTACAGCCCTCCTGCAACCACCAGCTGCTGGTTGATATCAGCTAAGTCCACTTCGGCCACTACGCCAGAAACCGCTTTGAGGCGGATGATATTCACCAGATAGCTATAACGTGCCTGCAATAAATCACGCTTGGCGCTAAACAGCTGCTGCTGTGCATTCAACACATCCACACTGGTGCGCACGCCTACCTCATAGCCTAGTTTGGTAGAATCTACCTGACTTTGGCTAGACACCAGCGCCTGCTCATAGGCTTTGACCTGCGCAATGCTGGAGCTTAAATTCAGGTAAGCGCGCTGCGTTTCCAGCTCTGCGCTGCGGCGTGCAATTTGCACATCGTCCTGCGCTTTTTGCTGATTAAGCACGGCCTGGCGCACGCGTGAAGTAACGGCACCACCCTGATACAGCGGAATTTGCAGCTGCAAGCCGATAACAGCGGTTTTAAGTTCACTGCCGATGCCGTTAGCGCTGCCATTACTGTAATTGTCGTTATAGTTCGCCACCGCATCCAAGGTGGGTAAATGCCCTGCGTTTAAACGCTCTACCTCTTGTGCCGAAAGGGCCAATGCATCCTGATGGATTTGCAGGTTTAAGTTATTTTGGCTGGCAACCTCTAACCACTTATCCACACCTTGCGCCAGGCTGGTGGTCGCCATATCGGCTTTAACCGTTGCCAGGCGCTGTGCATATTGTCCGGTAATGGCCTGCACCGCGCGTTGCGCAATCTGATGCTCGTTCACCGCTGCAATTTCCTGAGCAAACACCAGGTCATAGCGCGCCTGTGCTTCGTTCACATCGGTAATGGTGGCAGTCCCTACCTCAAAATTAGCTTTGGCTTGCTCCAGCTGGCTGAGGATGGCGGCTTTTTGCGCAATAATCAGGTCTATTTTGTCTTGCGCCAGCAATACATCAAAGTAAGCCTGAGTCACGCGCAGTATCAAATCCTGCTTACTTAAATTCAGCTGCTTATCGGCCTGGCTTACTTTGACTTTGCTTTGGTCAATCTGCACCAAGCTATCTTTACGGTAAATCGGCTGGCGCGCCTCTACCCCGTAGCTATAGCCTTCATAGTTTGAGCGCCCTTGCACTCTAAACGGGCTAGCGCCGGATATATACTTAAGATCAGTCTGCGTAGCAGTAGCCGCCGCATTTAGATTCACCGTGGGGCGATATAAGGCCTTGGCTTGTTCTATGGTTTCTTGCGCCGCCTGGTTGGCACTCAAGGCCGAAGCCAGCGTGGGGTCATTGGCCAGCGCCTGCTGATACACCTCTAGCAATGAATAAGCTTTGTCATCCGCATGGGCGCAGCTCGCCCATACTGACCACAACACCATGCATTGGATAAAGGTTTTAAGCATAGAAATTGAACGCTTAATTAGTGATTAAAAAGCAAACTTGCTGGCCTGTGGCGCGTTTTCCAACACTGGCAAGCAGGTTTCAAAAATCGTTTCATGGCGGAATGAGGTTTCACTCACGCGCTCGGTCACTGTGGCTTCCATAATCGGTGCCTCACCCACTACAGCAAACAGACGGCCGCCAACATTGAGCATTTTTTCTGCGGCAACCGGGCGTAATGGCAATGAGCCAGCAAACACGATGACATCGTACGGTGCAGCGGCAGCAAAGCCATTCACGCCGTCGCCTACGTACAAGGTAGCGTTATGGATGCCCTGCGCTTGCAAACGGTATTGCGCAGTGTTTGATAGCTCTGGGTAAATTTCAACCGCGTGTACATGCTGTGCCAAAGTTGCCAGTAACGCTGCCAAGTAGCCGCTGCCAGTGCCGATGAGCAATACTTTATCGGTCTTTTTAATACTCAGTGCCTGCAGAATACGGCCTTCCAGCTTAGGTGACAGCATGGTTTGACCTTCACCGATAGGTAGCTCTACATCTGCAAAAGCCAGACCCACTTGAGACTCTGCAACAAACTTTTCACGTGGCATTGCATCTAGTACTGCTAGCACAACAGGATCTAATACTTCCCAAGTGCGAATCTGCTGCTCAATCATGTTAAACCTAGCTTCGCCAATGTTGAATTGAGCACTTTCTACTGCTTTAGCTGTTTGTGTCATATTGATTACTCTAAATGGGTTTTATTTAATATTGATTATAACGCAAGTGCTTATTGGCTAAGGTACTTTTACGCGAATGCCTGCGCGCTGATGCATGCACACTAGCTGATGCCGTACTGGCTCAACTTGTACCATAAGGAGCGCTCGCTGATTTCCAGCACTTTTGCCGCCTTACTTTTGTTACCGTTGGTTTGCGCCAGTGCTTTAGCAATCAGCTGCCGCTCCAGCTGCTCTACCGCATTTGGTAAGCTCAATGGGTTATGTACCGCTTCGGCGCTCACCGCCTCATGCGCTGGGCTCGCTGCCAGCTCACCACTGCTATTGAGCATTTCTGCCGGCAAGTGGTGCGGCTGTATCTGCCGATTGCCGCTGATAATGGCGGCACGCTCCAGCACGTTTTCCAGCTCGCGCACATTGCCCGGCCAGTCGTACTGCATCAGCACCTGTACTGCCTGTGCTGAAATATCGACCCGACGCTTGGCCAAAAAGTGGGTGGTCAGCAGCTCGATATCTGATTTACGTGCTTTCAGTGCAGGTAAATCAATACGGAACACGTTCAAGCGGTAATATAAATCCTCACGCAGTTTGCCGTCTTTAATCGCATCGCGCGGGTTGCGGTTGGTGGCTGCCACCACGCGAATATCCACGGCAATGGGGCGGTTGCCGCCCAAACGTTCAATCACATTTTCCTGCAGCGCGCGTAGCAGCTTGGCCTGTAGCTGCATAGGCATTTCTGTTACTTCGTCCAGGAACAAAGTACCACCATCCGCCAGTTCAAACTTACCGATACGCTCTTTCACCGCGCCAGTAAACGCGCCTTTTTCATGCCCAAACAGCTCGGACTCCAGCATTTCATGTGGAATCGCCGCACAGTTCACCGCCACAAACAATGCATTATTGCGTGGAGAGGCGGCATGTATCGCACGCGCTACCAGCTCCTTACCGGTACCAGTCTCACCCGCCACCAGTACAGTTGCCTTTTCTGGTGCGACTTGGCGGATAGACTCTGCCAAATGCTGCATCGCCGGACTATTGCCGATTAGGCCACTCGTGTCTGCTTTATCTTCGCGCAGGAATCTATTTTCAACCACCAGGCGCGAGAAAGACAGTGCGCGCTTAATCGCCAGCTCCAGCTCGGCTAAATCAAACGGGCGCAGAATGTAATCGGACGCGCCATTTTTCATGGCCTCAATCGCTGAGTTAATTTCGCCTTGTGCCGTCACAATAATCACCGGCAGCTCAGCATCGGTTTTGCGTATTTCTTTCAGCAGCTGCAGGCCATCCATGCGCGGCATGTGTAAATCGGTAACCACGCAATCCACCTGCTGTGCATTAATCACCTCTAGCGCCTCGCGCCCATCTCTGGCGGTGAGCGGCTGGTAACCCGCCTGGCGCAGGCTAATCTCCAGCAAGCGCAGCATGCTGGGCTCATCATCTACCGCTAATATATATTTGGTACTGTCTGACATAATCTCAACTTTACGATTTTACTTTTGGGCAATTTTACTTTTGGCGACTCTACTTTTGCTTATGGCGCTGCATCATTGAGCAGCTGTCGTTTCGGGAGTTCAATTCTAAAATCTGCGCCACTGTTGGCTAAGGTGCTTTTTTCTACAGAAAGTGTGCCAAAGTGAGCAGTTACTATCTGTTTTGACACTGCCAACCCTAAACCTATGCCGCCAGGCCGCTGCGTAAAGAAGGGGTCAAATATCTGTTCCTTTTGTGCCTCGCTCACCCCGGCTCCATTATCGGCCACGCTGATAATGACGCGGTCTGCCGCATCAAAGATAGATGCCACCACCTTACCACCGGCAGGCAGCACCTGAATCGCATTCAACAGCAAATTCAGCAGTACTTGCGTCATTTGCTCGGCATCACACTCCACCAACACCCGGCTCTGCGCCTCGTTGGCGCTCGGTTTAGGCAATACCACGGCGAGGTTAACACCCTTTTTATTGGCCTGCATACGTAGCATTGCCACCGCATGCTCCACCATAGGCACCATATCATGTATGGCAAACTCAGGCTGGCGCGGACGGGCGGAGTCCACCAGCGTAGACACCAATTTATTCAAACGCTCGGTTTCCATCTGAATAAACGCAACGACCTCCTGCCCTTCTGCGCTCAGATTTTTCTCACGCTCCAGCACTTGTGCAGACGAGCGCAAAATACCGAGCGGCG
>NZ_CAMLGS010000043.1 GCF_946479685.1 uncultured Methylotenera sp. | reverse complement strand
CGTGCCTATCCCCAAAAAAAGCATGTGGTATGCACCTATCTGGCTACAGGGCTGTAGTTTGGGGTATGTAAAACTAGCTACCTGCTACCTCTATATATTCGGCCTATGATTTCTTAGCCTGCTGTACGTGATTCTTACTATAGGGATTGTAGTTAAGTGTTCTGTGCTAATATCCCAAGTGATTGAATTGCTTCTATTAATTCTAATAGTCTTTACAAACTGCTTTGTCTAACTTTTGCTTATTTAGTGCTTGCTTTTAGCATTTGGCAGCTGCATTTGTTCTGGCTTGATACTGGATAAGCTATGACAACTTCTAACGATCACTTTGAAACAGACAGTGCTGTTTATAAAACATTGCTGGAGTCCACCAAGGCAATTCCTTGGAAGATAGACTGGAGCACGCTGCAGTTCTCTTATATTGGGCCACAAATCGAGCAGTTGCTGGGCTGGGCACCAACTAGTTGGGTAACGGTAGAAGACTGGGCTTCCAGGATGCATCCTGAAGACCGCGCCTGGGTGGTGGATTATTGTGTAGCGCAGTCTAAATCTGGCACTGATCACGAGGCTGATTATCGCGCGCTGACCAAAGATGGCGAGTATGTATGGATTCGTGATGTGGTACATGTAGTGCGCAATGCAGAAGGCACAGTAGAGGCCTTGATTGGATTTATGTTCGATATTACCGAACGTAAAAACACCGAGCAAAAGCTGATTGTGTTGCAAAAAGAGCTGGAAGAACTCTCATTCAAAGATGCGCTGACTGGCGTATATAATCGCCGCATGTTTGATTCTGTAATGGACGTGGAGTGGGCCAATGCTAAACGCAACCATCAGCCGCTCTCGCTCCTGATGTTAGATATTGATTACTTTAAGCAATATAACGATCACTATGGCCATATCCATGGAGACGAGTGTTTAAAGCGTGTGGCTAAAGCATTAAGCAGCGTAGGCACCAGGTCGCGTGACTTCTTTGCGCGATTCGGCGGTGAAGAGTTTATTATCGTATTACCGGAAACTGACGCAGCGGCAGCCAATATGATTGCTGAGCGTTGCCGTAGTCTGATTTTTAAGGCGCAGATCCCGCATGAGAAGTCTTTGGTGAGCCAGATGCTCACGGTGAGTATCGGTGTGAGTACTATTATTCCTACGCACAGCGACCAGGCGATTGATTTTATTGCTGCGGTAGATAGGCAGTTGTATCAAGCCAAAGAAAAAGGTAGAAATCGTATTGCTTAACGATTTCTACCTTTATTTTATTGCTGGATTTTATTACTAGTTAGGCAGCAAACACGCGTACATTTCTAGGGTAGACATGTACATGCTGCGCAGGCGTGAGATTGAGCTCACGGAAGCGCTCTTGTGTAAGCTCTGCCTCGATTAGCTCGGTGTGGTCATTACGCTCTAACTCCACTTTTACTAGTGGGCCAACTGCATTCACGTAGCGTACAATCGCCTCAAAGCCTACACGGTCAGGTTTTTGTGCATTGTAGATTTCAATGTCATGTGGGCGTACGAAAGCAAGCGCTGGCGTGTTTTGCGTGTCAGCATGCGCATCTAGTTTTAAATCTACCCCGGCAACCTGTGCTGAGCCTTGATGGATGTGACTATCGAACTGATTGACGTTACCCAGGAACTGATAGACAAAAGGTGATACCGGGTGGTCGTATACTTCTTGAGGTGTGCCGATTTGTTCGATTTGGCCTTTATTAATCACCACTACTCTGTCTGCTACCTCTAAAGCTTCTTCCTGATCATGGGTAACGAAGATGCTGGTGATGTGCAGCTCGTCATGTAAACGACGTAACCAGCGGCGTAGCTCCTTACGCACTTTTGCATCTAAGGCGCCAAATGGCTCATCTAGCAGCAATACTTTAGGCTCTACTGCTAACGCTCGTGCCAAAGCAATACGCTGACGTTGGCCGCCTGATAGTTGCGGTGGGTAACGGTCAGCCAGCCAATCCAACTGTACCAGCTCTAATAGCTCATGTACGCGACGTTTGATTTCTGCATCCGATGGACGTGTATGTTTAGGGCGCACACGCAAGCCAAAGGCAACATTCTCAAATACGGTCATGTGGCGGAACAAGGCATAGTGCTGGAATACAAAGCCGACTTCACGCTCTTGCACTTGGCGGTCTGTGGCATCGTTGCCATGAAATAAGATATTGCCTGAGTCTGGCGTTTCTAAACCGGCGATGATGCGTAGCAACGTAGTCTTGCCGCAACCAGATGGGCCTAATAAAGCAACAAGTTCACCGCTAGGGACATCCAGGCTTACATCGTTAAGTGCGCTAAATTGTCCAAAATTCTTTTTAATATTACGTATTTCTATACTCATAGTTGTATTCCAAAATAATGGTTGTGCGAGTGATAATGAATAATTCGTGTGCTATGCAGACTCATGCTGTATGGCATTTCTAGCAACCTGCCACTCAACAAAAGTTTTGAGTGCTAAAGTCACTAAGGCAAGTAATGCCAGCAATGAGGCTACGGCGAACGCAGCTGCGTAGTTGTATTCGTTGTATAAAATCTCTACATGCAGCGGCAATGTATTGGTCATGCCGCGAATATGGCCAGATACCACAGAAACCGCGCCAAACTCACCCATGGCACGTGCATTGGTCAGAATAACGCCATACAACAAGCCCCACTTCACATTAGGCAGTGTAATGCGCCATAAGATTTGCCAGCCAGAAGCGCCCAGTACCAAGCCAGCCTCCTCTTCATCTTTGCCTTGCGCTTGCATCAGTGGAATCAACTCTCTGGCCACAAAAGGGAAGGTGACAAAAATGGTGGCTAATACGATGCCTGGGATAGCAAAGATGACTTTGATATCGTGATCGACTAATGCTGAGCCAAACCAGCCTTGGATGCCAAATATCAGCACATAAATCAAACCGGCAATTACCGGTGATACTGCAAACGGTAAGTCGATTAAGGTGATGAGGATACTCTTGCCTTTAAACTCAAACTTAGTGATGGCCCAAGCTGCAGCCACGCCAAACACGAGGTTAAGTGGCACGGCAATCAGTGCGGCGATAAACGTGAGTTTAATTGCCGACAAAGCATCTGGGTCGACCAGTGCGGTAATGTAGGTGTCAAAGCCTTTGCGTAAGGCCTCAGTAAATACCGCGGCCAATGGCACAAAGAGAAACAGGGTTAAAAAAACGAGTGCAATGGCAGTTAATGTATAGCGTATCCATACCGGCTCTGAGGTGGCGCGGCTACGCTCAACCTTGTTGCGATAGCTGCTATATTGTGTTGTTGCGGTTCCTGACATACATGTCCTAATAAAATTGGTGATTAATATGACTAGTAAATTAATATAACTAGCTAAATTAGTTAGCTGCAGTGCGGTTACGATTAGACCACCACTGCAAGCCATTAATAGCAAATAGCAGCAGGAACGAAATCACTAGCATAACTACGGCAACCGCCGTTGCACCTGAATAATCATATTGCTCTAGTTTGGTGATGATAATCAGCGGCGTGATTTCTGAAACCATAGGCATATTGCCGGCAATAAAGATTACAGAGCCGTATTCACCGATGGCACGTGCAAACGCTAAAGCAAAGCCGGTGAGCAGTGCTGGCCCAATTGCAGGGAAAATGATTTTGAAGAACGTCTGCCAACGGTTTGCACCTAGGCTGGCTGCGGCTTCTTCAGTTTCTGCTTCCAAATCCTCCAATACCGGCTGCACTGTGCGTACGACAAATGGCAGGCCAATGAATGTAAGGGCGACAATCACACCAAGCGGAGTGAATGCAACCTTGATTCCTAGCGGTTCCAACCATGAACCTATCCAGCCATTGGCTGAGTAAACTGCTGTAAGGGCAATACCAGCCACTGCCGTTGGCAAGGCAAAAGGCAGGTCAACAATGGCATCAATCAGCTTTTTGCCCGGAAACTTGTAACGCACCAGTACCCATGCGGTGAGCAGGCCGAATACTGCGTTAATTAATGCACCAACCAGCGATGCGCCAAAAGTGAGCTTGTACGATGCCACTACACGTGGTGCGGTGATGACTTCCCAAAACTCAGGTGCAGTTAGTTCGGTAGTCTTGATGAAGGCTGCCGACAACGGGATAAGCACAATTAAGCTTAAGTAAAATATTGTAAAACCTAGTGATAGGTTAAAGCCTGGAAGTATGTTTTTTTGCTTGGCCATAGTTTTGTTCTGTGTTGTGAATGCGTGTTAATTTAACCGATAGTTAAATAACAATTAAATAATATTTAGTTGTTTCTATATATTTAATTGTTATTTGTATGGCGGCGCAGCGTTAGCTGCGCTGGATTTAAGCGACTTTGTGTAGTTAAGCGACTTTATGTAGTGCAGATAGCTTGTTTAAAGCTGAGGATGGTTGCAGGGCTTTCGCGTTTACCGGCCTTGCTAGGAAGTAGCCTTGCACGAATTGCCCGCCTGATTCAATGGCAATATCTAGCTGGGTCTGAGTTTCAATCCCGGTAATAATGGTTTGTGCGCCGCTTTCATTGATTAAATTAATGAGGCCAGGCAATATTTTTTGTACGCGATGATTGCCTTCAGCTTGCTGGATAATGCCTAAGTCCAACTTAACGTAATCTGGTGATAGTTTCCACAAGCGATCAATATGTGATTTTTTGCCGCCAAAGCCATCAATCGAAATGTGATAGGCACGGTCACGATAGTTGTCGATGGCTTCTGACAGCTGCTTGTCTTGCTCAATTTCACTTTCTTTAATTTCGATAACGACGCGATGCGTTGGCACTGAGTTAGCATGCAGGATGCGCTCGAACACCTTGCCGTGTGTATTCACTGAAACAAGTAGCTTAGGGTGTACATTCAAAAACAGCAGTCCGTTTTCTGCATAGATTTGTTTAAAGTTTAATACGTGCAAGGTTCTGGCGACACGATCAAACTGCACGAGCTTGCCGGTTTGCTCGGCATAGGTGAAGGCGAACTCAGGTGTACTGGTTAGCTCGCCCCCAAGCGATGGTCGCAATAGTGCTTCGTGACCAATTAAATCGCCTGCCTGAATGTCATATATAGGTTGAAATGCAGTGTTTAACTGAACGCCTAAAAAAGTGCTGTTGAATTCACCGGTTGATTGTTCAACCAAGCCGTAATCATCTAAATCTAAAAATAATGATTCCTTAAGTTGCAATCTTAGTTGCTCAATCGGTGAAGTTGCGTTGTTTGCTGGTACTGTCATTTTTGTATCCTTTATATCATTTAGTGCAGGCGAATTAATTGTTACTTTTGATAGATCTGATCAAAAGTACCGCCGTCAGAGAAGTGCGTTTTTTGTGCTTTTTGCCAACCGCCAAAAGCTTCATCAATTTTGATCAAGTTAACTTTTGGAAATTGACTCTCATATTTCTTCGCAACGGCCTCTGAGGTTGGGCGGTAGTAATTCTTAGCTGCAATTTCTTGGCCTTCCTCTGTGTACAAGTACTCTAGGTAAGCTTTAGCTACAGCTTCTGTACCATGTTTCTTGGCAAACTTATCTACCACAGTCACAGGCGGTTCAGCCAAGATAGACAGTGATGGCACCACGATTTCAAATTTGCCTACGCCTAATTCTTTTTGCGCTAAGAATGCTTCGTTTTCCCAAGCCAGCAATACGTCACCAATGCCGCGCTCAACGAATGTAGTGGTTGAGCCACGCGCGCCAGTGTCTAGCACAGGTACGTTTTTAAGTAACTTGCCAACAAATTCTTTGGTTTTAGCTTCATCACCGCCATATTTTTTCTGTGCAAATGCCCATGCGGCTAAGTAGTTCCAGCGTGCGCCACCTGATGTTTTAGGGTTAGGTGTGATTACAGAAACGCCTGGTTTTACCAAGTCGTCCCAATCTTTAATGCCTTTAGGGTTACCTTTACGCACTAACAAAACGATGGTTGAGGTGTAAGGTGAGCTATTGTGCGCTAAACGTTTTTGCCAATCTTTAGGGATTAACTTACCTTTTTCATGCAGCTGGTCTACGTCGTAGGCTAAAGCAAGTGTTGCCACGTCTGCATCTAAGCCGTCAATAATGGCGCGAGCTTGTTTACCTGAGCCACCATGTGAGGCTTTTACCGTCACTTTGTCGCCGGTTTTGGCTAGCCAATATTTGCTGAATGCTGCGTTGAAGTCTTGATAGAGTTCACGCGTAGGGTCGTAAGAAACGTTGAGCAGGGTGATGTCTTTGGCGGACGCTGTGATCGGTGCTGAAAAACTAAGAGTTGCTGCGAGTACTGCAAGTGCGAGTAATGATTTTTTCATGGTTTATATCCTTATTAAAAATTAAGTGATTTGTTTATGTATCTTCTATTGGTGAACAACAAGGCATTTTTATGTCCTTTACTTCTTAAATCAGCCGCCCTAGTTAATCAGGGCGGCTGATGTTTTTATTTAAATCAAGTCAAACTGACTGAATCCATACCCACTGCAGTTAAGCTTAGAATGCTAGTTGGAGGCGAGCCAGCAATGCATTTTCGCTTTCACGGTCACGGATATTGGTACCTGCTGCGTTTACTGCCGTAATGCCAACGCCTGCACCGCCATTAAATGATGTGTGTGAGTAGTTCAGTTGCACTTTCGCGTTTTGATTCAAATACCAGTTCACGCCAGCTGTCCAGGTTTTTGCAGACTTTGCACTTTCTGACAAGTTGGCATAGGTGCCAGTTGAGAATGAACCGGTGTTTTTGTTTCTAAAGGTGTCATCATCCAAATTGATCTCGCTGTAACGAGCGACTAACTCCCAAGCACCCCAACCACCTTTATCAATATCAAAGTTATTTTTTGGTTTTACGCCTCTGAATGAAGCATCTTCACCTGTCAATAAGTATGAAACAGCTACTTGCCATGCGTCATGGCTAAGTGTTTTATTGGAGTTTGCAGCAATAACAGTAGGCGCATTACTTGTAGTGCTCGTTAGCAAGCTGACATCCTGATTCACTCTTGCATACTCAGTGATTAAGCCAAACGGACCATAGTAGTAATTAGCTTGTGGAGTAATACGGGTGCGTTTACCATCGGCAACAGATGCAGAGCCGTAGCGGAAGAATGTTTGTTGACCATCTGTCAGGTAGCTTGGCAAGCCATTTCTGGTTGCATCAGCTGCTGTTGTATTGGTGAAATCTAGGTTTCTCTCACCGTCAATATTGGTGAATGTGCCTGCGATACCAAAGCCCAAGCCTGATAGTGCGTTAGCATCATCTTTAAATGGTGTTGTGAACAAACGTGCTGTTACTTCTTTTGTTCCGTCAAATTCGGTACCTGTCGTTGCGTTGCCACCATCGACTACACCATTATTCACACCAAATGCGTAACTTAGTTTATCGCCAAACACATCACCGTATACGGAAACGCCGACATCACGGTTTGGCAAAATAGCGTTAGTAACGTAACTGCGTTCTACGAATTTAATATCACTACCACCTTGTAAGCGCTCTAGGCCGACAAATGGTTTATATTTACCTGCGCGAATTTTAAAAGCTGGGTCTAGTCGTGCGTCAATGTAAGCATCTACTGCAGATGCGCTGCCGCCAGCAAATTCAGGTGTGAAGCGGAAATCATATTTGCCAAATAATGTACCTTGGATAGTTGGGCGAATACGGCGTAGTAAAGCGGTGTCGTTCGCGTCATGGAAACCATTTGCATCTAAGTTACCTGCGCGATTGTTGGTTCTGTTGCGTACATCGTTAGCGCCATCTTGAAACGAGCGGTAATCCGCTTGTAGCAAGCCACTAAATTTAATTGAGTTCTTACCATCTGCTGACTCGATGCCAAATCCATTAGCGCTCGCCTTCACCACAGGGGCTTCTTTTTTAGCTGCAGCTGCAGCTTCTTCATTGATTTCATCTTTGCGTTCAATCACTTTTACTTTTTGGCTAAGTTCTTGAACCAAAGCGCGTAGCTCTTCAAGCTCATTGCTATCATTAGCGTTAGCAATGGCTGGCGATGATAAGATGCCCGCTGACAATAGTGCGACGGCAAATTTTGAATATTGGAATTGCATACTAAATCTCCTGAGTCAAACTTCCAGTTAACTGGTCAGCTAATCTAAATTAATGGTTTTTAATTAATAGTTTTATTGCGCTGCTGGTGCAGTTACGAAAGTTTGCTAATTTTTCCTGAGATCGAAGTGTGCTGAACCCTTAATCTCTCGCGCTTCTCGATAAAGGTCACACGCCCTTCGTGCACGGTGACTTCAATCGATCCAAATCCTGTGCCACCACGGATTTCTTCCACTGCACGTAGGATTTCTTGTGTAACAGTTTTGGTGGTTTGGTTGTTTGGCATCTGCGCTTAACTACTTAATTACTAAGAGGTACGCACTATAAATAAACTGTTTAATAATTAAAAATAATTAATTGTCATAAATTTATAATTAAAAGGAATATAAGGTGGTAATTCATGTAAAAAGTGTAAAAAGCACACTTTATTAACTGTAGTGTTTCCAATTCATTGAATTGATTGGTATAATGCGGATGAATTTTTTGATGGGCTTTGAGCCCATTTTTTGTTTCTGCAATCTGCGCATGCATGAGGTATGCGTTAGATTGGTGCAGTGAAAGTGAAGGGTCGATTTATGCAGGATTTGCAAACGTTAATAGAAAAGTCGGTAAGCCAGTTAGGCTATGAGCTTGTTGATTTGGAGATTTCTAATCGAGGCAAATTGTTGCGTGTGTTTATTGATAAGCTGAATCCTGCCGATAGTAAAGATAGCGTGAATATTGATGACTGCGTACTGGTAAGTAATCAGTTAGGTAACTTGCTGGCGGTTGAGCATGAAATTGATTACGACCGTTTGGAAGTGTCATCTCCAGGTATGGATCGCGTATTGAAAAAAGAGTCAGACTACGTCAGGTTTGTGGGCGAGCGCGTATCAATCAAGTTGCGTGTGGGTATCAAAGATGAAGGCCCTAACGCCACAGAAACCACTTTGCCGCGCAAAACCTTTTTAGGCTTGATTCAAGGTGTAGAAGACGGGCATTTGCTACTGGATTTTGAAGGGTTCACCTACAAAATGGCGCTCAGCAATATTGATAAAGCACGATTAAGCCCGGTGTTTTAAACGCAAGTGAGCGTGTTGGTAAGTATTTAATAAATAAGGCAGTTAATCTGCAATATATAGTCGGAGATTGAAAATGAGTCGTGAAATTTTACTGTTGGTAGATGCCTTGGCGCATGAAAAGAACGTTGATAAAAGCGTTATATTTACCGCGCTAGAGCTTGCTTTGGCTTCGGCTACAAAGAAAAAACATCACGATGATGCCGATGTGCGCGTAGCTATTGACCGAGAGTCAGGCGAGTACCAAACATTTAGACGCTGGCAGTACGTGGATTACGACTTATTAGAAAACTCTGCTTATCAAATCGATGAAGAAGATGATCGCTCTAAAGGTTTGACTATCGGTGACTATTACGAAGAGCCGTTAGAGAACCTAGAGTTTGGCCGTATTGGTGCACAAGCTGCTAAGCAAGTGATTTTGCAAAAAGTGCGTGAAGCTGAGCGTGAGCAAATCTTGCAAGACTTCTTGGCGCGTGATGAAAAACTGGTAACCGGCGTAATTAAACGCATGGAAAAAGGCAATGCGATTATTGAAGTGGGTCGTATCGAGTCATTATTACCACGTGAGCAAATGATTCCAAAAGAGAACTTGCGTGTGGGTGACCGTGTGCGTGCGTACTTGTTACGTATCGAACGCAGTGGCCGTGGCCCGCAATTGATCTTGTCTAGAATCATTCCTGAGTTCTTGGTGCGCTTGTTTGAGTTAGAAGTGCCTGAGATTGAAGAGGGCTTGTTAGAGATTCGTTCTGCAGCGCGCGACCCTGGTTTGCGTTCAAAAATTGCAGTGAAGAGCAACGATCAGCGCCTAGATCCAGTGGGTACTTGTGTGGGTATGCGTGGTTCACGTGTGCAGGCGGTGACTGGCGAGTTGGCCGGTGAGCGTGTGGATATCGTGTTATGGAGCATGGAGCCAGCACAGTTTGTCATTAACGCTATGTCACCAGCTGAAGTTTCTAGCATCGTGGTAGATGAAGACGCGCACAGCATGGATGTGGTGGTAGAAGAAGAGCAATTGGCGTTGGCGATTGGCCGCAGCGGTCAAAACGTACGCTTGGCTTCAGAGTTAACTGGCTGGACATTGAACATCTTGACAGTTGACCAAGCCGCACAGAAAAACCAAGAAGAGTACGCTGGTGTGAGTCAATTGTTTATGGAAAAACTAGACGTTGACGAAGAAGTGGCTGAAATCTTGGTGCAAGAAGGCTTTAGCACCTTAGAAGAAATCGCTTATGTGCCTTTGGCGGAAATGAACCAAATCGAAGCTTTTGATGAAGACACGGTAGAAGAGTTACGTAAACGTGCTCGTGCTGCGTTGTTGACCGAAGCGATTGCCAAAGAAGAAAAAGTGGAAGAGGCTGCTGAAGACTTATTGACGCTAGAAGGTATGGACGATGCAACTGCACATCAATTAGCGGCAAAAGGCATCTCAACCATGGATGACTTGGCTGAGTTGGCGATTGATGAGTTGGTTGAATTAACCAATATGGACGAAGAGCGCGCAAAAACACTAATCATGACAGCTCGCGCACCTTGGTTTAAGTAGTTTTGGTTTAAATAGTATGGTTTAAGTAATATAAATGTAGCGCTTGATGGTCGGTCAGTTGAATTGGCCGATCTGCAGCGTAGTAATAATGAGTGGTAATGCTAAGCAATAAAGCTTAGGAAGAAGAATACTGGAGCAACAAGATGGCACAAACAACCGTAGAACAATTTGCCGGCGAATTAAAGCTGCCAACGGCATTGTTATTAGAACAGCTTAAAAGTGCTGGCGTGCATAAAATAAGCGCAGAAGATGAGTTGAGCGAACAAGATAAATCAGCATTGCTAGATCATTTGCGTAAAGAGCACGGTACGCTTGCTCCTAAAAACAAAATTACCCTCACACGTAAATCAAGCTCAGAAATTAAAAAAACCGATAACAGCGGTAAAGCACGTACTATTCAAGTAGAAGTGCGTAAAAAACGCGTGATTGAGCAACGTGATGACGCGAGCTTGCCTGAAGAGGATGCCGTAGAAGAGGTGGTGGTAGAGGCTGTGGCTGAAGTGGTGGAAGCTCCAGTGGAGGCACCTGCGCCAATCGTTGAAGCACCTGTGGAAGTGGTTGCTGAGCCTGAGCCTGTAGTAGCTGCGCCTGTAGAACCTGTGGTTGAACCTGAGCCGGTAGTAGCTGCACCAGTGGCTGCTGAAGCGCCAGCAGAGCCAGTGGCTGAGCCTGAAAAAGTAGTGGTAAGACAACAAACTATTAGCCGTAAAGACTTACTGGGCGCAGAAGAAATCGCGTTGCGTGAGCAAGAGGCTAAACGCCATGCGACGTTGTTAGCATTGCAAGCTGAAGATAAGCGCAAGAAAGAAGAATTGGCACAACGTCGTTTAGACGAAGAGGCTAGAAAGCTAGCAGAAGCTGAAGCGGCGAAAGCTAAAGCGGCTAAACTTTCAGAAGGTACATTGCATAAGCCTGTAGCCAAAGAAGGTGCAGAAAAACCTGCAGCAAAAGACGCGAAAAAAGGTAAAGGCAATAATAAAGAGTGGACCGAAGCCGAGAACAAGAAGCGTGGATTAAAAACACGTGGCGATGTTACTGGTGGCAAAACTGGCTGGCGTGCGCCGAAAGGCAAGGGCGGCAAGCATCATGATGAAGAGCAGCAACACGCATTTACTGCACCAACCGAGCCGCTGGTGTATGAAGTATTAGTGCCAGAAACCATTACGGTGGCTGATTTGGCGCACAAAATGTCTGTTAAGTCAGGTGAGGTGATTAAAACCCTGATGGGCATGGGCATGATGGTAACCATCAACCAAGTGTTAGACCAAGAAACCGCGATTATTATTGTGGAAGAGATGGGTCATAAAGCTCAGGCGGCCGCACCAAATGATCCTGATGCGTTTATCGAAGAAGCTGAACATGCTGAAGCGGTGATGGAGACTCGTCCACCTGTGGTGACTGTGATGGGTCACGTTGACCACGGTAAAACTTCATTACTGGATTACATCCGCCGCAGCCGTGTGGCAACTGGTGAGGCTGGCGGTATTACGCAGCACATCGGTGCTTACCACGTGGAAACTCCTAGCGGTATGGTAACGTTCCTAGATACACCAGGCCATGAGGCATTTACTGCCATGCGTGCGCGTGGTGCTAAAGCAACCGATATCGTGATTCTGGTAGTGTCAGCCGATGACGGCGTGATGCCACAGACTATTGAGGCGATTCACCATGCCAAAGCAGCGGGCGTGCCGCTAGTAGTGGCAATCAACAAGATTGATAAGCCAGATGCAGACCCAGAGCGCGTAAAAATGGAGTTGGTTAGCCAGGAAGTGGTGCCTGAAGATTTTGGTGGCGATACCATGTTCCGTGCTGTGTCAGCGAAAACCGGTCAAGGTATTGATGACTTGCTAGAGGCTGTGTTGCTACAGGCGGAAGTTTTAGAGTTGCAAGCGCCTAAAAATACACCAGCAAAAGGCTTGGTGATTGAAGGTCGCCTGGATAAAGGCCGCGGTTCAGTGGCAACGATTCTAGTGCAGTCTGGCACCTTAAAGCGCGGCGATATGATTCTAGCTGGCACCACCTTTGGTAAGGTGCGTGCGATGCTGGACGAAACCGGTAAAGATATTCAAGAAGCTGGTCCATCTATGCCAGTGGAAATTCTAGGTTTGTCTGACGTGCCTAGCGCGGGTGAAGAAGTGATTGTGTTGAACGACGAGCGTAAAGCGCGTGAGATTGCATTGTTCCGCCAAGGTAAATACCGTGATGTGAAACTTGCTAAACAGCAAGCGGCCAAACTGGAAAATATGTTTGAGCAAATGGAATCAGGCGAAGTGCAAACACTTGGTTTAATTATCAAGTCAGACGTACAAGGTTCATACGAAGCGTTGGCAACAAGCTTGCAAAAACTATCTACCAGCGAAGTGAAAGTAAACATTATTCACACTGGCGTGGGTGCAATTAGTGAGTCAGACGTGAACTTGGCTGCTGCTTCTAAAGCGGTGTTAATTGGCTTCAGTGTGCGTGCAGATTCTGGTGCACGTAAATTGATTGATACTTTAGGCGTGGATGTTCGTTACTACAACATTATTTATGAAGCAGTAGACGAAATCAAAGCCGCGCTGGGTGGTATGTTGGCGCCAGAGCAGAAGGAGCAAATGATTGGTACTGTAGAAGTGCGTGAAGTATTCCGTATTTCTAAGATCGGTGCGATTGCTGGTTGCTACGTACAAGACGGTATGATTAAACGTAACTCTAAAGTACGTGTCCTACGAAACAACGTGATTGTGCATACTGGCGAGCTGGATTCACTGAAACGCTTTAAAGATGACGTTAAAGAAGTTAAAAATAACTTTGAGTGCGGTCTGTCATTGAAGGGTTACAACGATATTGAGGTTGGTGATATCCTGGAAGTGTACGAAATGGTTGAAGTAGCGCGTACTTTATAACTGAAAAATTCGTCATGATACGTCGTTGCGAAACAAAAAAATTTCGCTTACATACAACTCGTATGCCACGCTCAATTTTTTGTTTCGCGCCTAGTCTCATTTAGACTTTTTAAGTTATAGGATAGTTAAATATGGCCAAAGATTTTTCACGTAGCCACCGTGTGGCAGAACAAATGCAGCGCGAAATCGCGGATTTGCTGATGTTCGAAGTTAAAGACCCACGTGTAGGCATGGTTACCGTTACTGCAGTTGAGGTAACTGGTGACATGGCGCACGCCAAGATTTTCTACAGTGCTGCTAAGCAAAGCGATAGCACCCAGCAGGGCTTGGAAAAGTCTGCCGGTTATTTGCGTACGCAGCTGGCAAAGCGCATGTTATTGCGCACCGTGCCGCAATTGCATTTTGTGTACGACGCGTCCATCGATAACGGCATGATGATGTCCAAGCTGATTGATGCCGCGATTGCTTCAGATAAAACCAAGTCTTAACCCGAGTCCTAACCCAGTCCTAACTCAAGTTAAGACTTAACGCCTTAGAGTTCATCTCACTTTGCAATTCAAACGAGTCAAAAAAAACATCAATGGTATTTTGTTATTAGATAAGCCTTTGGGCTTCTCTTCTAACCAAGCTTTGCAGCGGGTG
This sequence comes from uncultured Methylotenera sp., assembly GCF_946479685.1. The sequence goes on along the minus strand of NZ_CAMLGS010000043.1, from coordinate 3,089 downwards.
AAATGGCTGTTGCAAGCGGCTAAGGCTGGCCATACCGGCACATTAGACCCATTGGCAACTGGCTTGTTACCATTGTGCTTTGGTGAGGCCACTAAGTTTGCACACTATCTGACCGATGCAGATAAAACCTATCACGCCACACTTAAATTAGGCATAACCACCACTACTGGCGATGCTGAAGGTGAAGTGTTGCAGCAAGCGCCGGTACAGGTAAATGCTGCGCAGTTTAGTCAGGCCTGCGTGCAGTTCATCGGCACTATCAATCAAACCCCACCTATGTACTCTGCGTTAAAGCACGAGGGTAAGGCCTTGTATGAATACGCACGTGAGGGTATAGAAATAGAGCGCAAGGTGCGTACCGTACATATCCACGCTATTGAAGTGCTGAGCTTTGCTGGGGATGTTGCAGAAATTACCGTCACTTGCAGTAAAGGCACTTATATTCGTACCCTAGCGGAGGATATTGGCGCCAGTTTAGGCTGCGGTGCACATTTGATTGGCCTGCGCAGAACCTATACCGCTGGTTACGATATTGCCCAAGCCATCACCCTGGCGCAGTTTGAGGCCATGAGTGAGGATGAGCGCCTAGCTGCCTTGGCGGCACCGGATACGGCAGTGGATGATTTGCCAGCCATTGTGCTGGATGCAGATAGCGCTTTTTATTTAATGCAGGGTCAGGCGGTGTGGCAGAGCGGCAAAGTGCCAGCGGGCTTGCTGCGCCTGTATGACGATAAGCAGGTGTTTCTGGGCTTGGGCGAACAGCAAAGCGACGGCAAAATTGCACCTAAGCGCTTGATGCAGCAAGTAAATAATTAGCTTGTTTGTTGAAATTACTTGTTAAGCGGAGAACTTGTCACTATAATGTGCGGTTCATGTAAATGAATGCAATTGTGGGTTGGCATCTAAATCAGATTCTGGGCTACTTTTGTATTGACGCAAAACCTCTAATTTAGGAAAAAGTTATGGCAGTTACAGCACAAGATACCGCGAAAATCGTTGCAGAATATCAACGCGCACCAAATGATACAGCTAGTCCAGAAGTGCAAGTTGCACTTTTAACAAACCGTATCTCTTATCTAACAGAGCACTTCAAATCTAACAAAAAAGACAACCACTCACGTCGTGGTTTGTTAGCTTTGGTTAGCCAACGTCGTAGCTTGTTAGACTATCTAAAACGTAAAGACGCTAGCCGTTATCAAACATTGATTCAACGTTTAGGTCTGCGTAAGTAACAGTTATACAAGTGTTTAGCTTTTTGGCTTCACTTATATAATTGCTGTAAAAAGCCGATTGCATCGAAATGCGTCGGCTTTTTTTATTGTTAGATTGTTATTGGGTAGTGAATAACAGTCTGTTGAAAAAGGAAAATAAATGTTTAATAAATTTACTAAGAGTATTCAATACGGTGCGCACACGCTAACCCTTGAAACCGGTGAAATCTCACGCCAGGCAGATGCTGCGGTGATGGTGAGCTACGGTGATACGGTAGTGTTAGTGGCCGTTACCAGCAAGCGTGAAGTTAAAGCAGGTCAAGACTTCTTCCCGTTGACCGTTGATTACATGGAAAAAACCTATGCTGCGGGCAAAATCCCAGGTGGTTTTTTCAAGCGTGAAGGTCGTCCTTCAGAAAAGGAAACCCTGACTAGCCGTTTAATCGACCGTCCATTGCGCCCTCTATTCCCAGAAGCGTTTTATAACGAAGTGCAAGTGGTGGCAACAGTGTTGTCATCAGATCCAGAAATCGATGCAGATATTCCTGCGATTATCGGTGCATCAGCAGCGATGTCATTATCAGGTATTCCATTCTACGGCCCACTAGGTGCGGCACGTGTTGGTTATATCAATGATGAGTATGTATTGAACCCAACGAAAGCTCAGTTAGAAGAAACAGAGTTAGACTTGGTGGTTGCAGCAACTGAAGGCGCTGTAATGATGGTTGAGTCTGAAGCTAAAGAGCTTTCAGAAGAAGTGATGCTAGGCGCGGTGGTTTACGGTCACGAGCAAATGCAAGCAGTGATTAAATTGATTAGCGAATTAACAGCTGAAGCTGGTAAGGATGCTTGGGACTGGGTTGCACCAGAGCCAGATACTGCATTGATTGAAAAAGTAGCTGGCTTAGCTGCTGCTGATATTAATGCTGCATTCCAGATTAAAGCTAAGGGCGCTCGCTCTGCTAAGTTGGAAGAAATCACCAACCGTGTGTTGGCAGAATTGGTGACTGAAGAAACTTCAACCACAGAAGCGAACAAAATTAAAAACGAAATCTTTAATTTAGAAGCGAAAACTGTACGTAGCCAAATTCTAAATGGCGAGCCACGTATTGATGGTCGTGATACACGCACTGTGCGTCCTATCAGCATCCGTACAGGCGTATTACCACGCACCCACGGTTCAGCATTGTTCACCCGTGGCGAAACACAAGCGTTGGTAGTGGCGACTTTAGGTACTGGTCGTGATGAGCAAATCATCGACGCGCTACAAGGTGAGTACGCAGACCGCTTTATGTTGCACTACAACATGCCTCCGTACGCAACTGGTGAAACTGGCCGCGTAGGTACACCAAAACGCCGCGAAATCGGTCATGGCCGTTTAGCTAAGCGTGCTTTGGTGGCAGCATTGCCAGCTAAAGAAGACTTTGATTACACCATGCGTGTAGTGTCAGAGATTACAGAATCTAACGGTTCTAGCTCTATGGCATCAGTATGTGGTGGCTGCCTGGCATTGATGGATGCTGGCGTACCGATGAAAAATCACGTTGCAGGTATTGCAATGGGCTTGATCAAAGAAGGTAACCGCGTAGCAGTGTTGACTGATATCTTGGGTGACGAAGATCACCTGGGTGACATGGACTTTAAAGTAGCGGGTACAGAAGATGGTATCACTGCGTTGCAAATGGACATCAAAATCACCGGTATTACTGCACAAATCATGCAAGTGGCTTTAGCGCAAGCTAAAGAAGGCCGTGCGCATATCTTGGGCATCATGAAACAAGCGGTGAGCGGCGCGAATACAGAAATGTCACAATTTGCACCACGCATCATCACCATGAAGATCAATCCTGAGAAAATCCGTGATGTGATCGGTAAAGG
>NZ_CAMLGS010000042.1 GCF_946479685.1 uncultured Methylotenera sp. | reverse complement strand
TGATTTGGGTTAGGAGGCGCATGTCGATTGGGCGCCAAACCCAAAGTAGGACTAAGCCGTTTATTTTCGTCCGCTTTATTCATATGCTGAAATAATCAAACCATCTAACTTCAAGCCAGTACCATTAATTGCCTGAGTTAAAGCACGGCCTTTACTCCTAAGCTCGTCGATTGTTGCATCTTGCTCCGCGCGCAGATTAATGGAGACATAGCCATTAACAATCGTTAATTTGGCCGCAACCAAGCCCAAGTTAGGAAAATCCAACTTAACCTCACTAATTACGGGCCTTTCATCACCCTCACGCACCTCTGCTCGCTCACCGCGATCTTCATCACGCGGCTCTGCATAAACTTCCCAATCCATCATCTGCCCAGGCCACACCTCGCCATGCCAATTGATGCGATTTTGCTCCAATATTGCCAACTGCTGCGAAGTCAAAGTGGCTATCTGGGTCAAACTCTGCTGTTGATTTTGCGGCTCCTGCATCATGGCGGCTACAGAGCGACCACCTTGCAGCATTTCACTTAAATGAGACTCGTAAAACAAGCCGCTATTACTAATCGCCTGCTTTAAGCCATGCGCCACCATTTGTGGTTCTTTAGGAGTATGGGTGACAATTGCCGTTGCCTCATACTTGCTGGATACGCCCTGCTTTTCGGCTTCTTGCAAGTACTGGCCAATTAAACGCGCACCCTGACTGATCTCAGGTGCTCCCTCGGTGGGTACACTTGCAGGGGGCATAAAGAAGAAAGTAGGTGCTGGACCATCTTTGATATAACGCAGATTAATAGACTGACCAGCTTGCGCTGTGTTGCCTAACTCCATTTTTAACACCGCGTCATCTATTTTTACCAGGTAAGCTCTGTCGTCTACTTTAGACAAAACCTGTGCAGCATATTCACGGCCTATGACAAACTGCGTAGCTCTGGCGCTTAACTCTTGTAACGTAGCCCCAATATTATCAACTGCTAATACAGGTATTACCCTACCAACCGGCACTGGACCAGGACTAATGCTCAGATTGTCTGGTAGCTTAAGCATAAGAATTACAATTACTGACTATAGGCTTGTGTCAGTCTTCTTTCGGTTTGATTAGCATTCATTAAGGCATTTAATTTTGCCATCCAAGGTGAAATTAAATTACGAATTTCACGATCATCAGCCAGTATACTTTTAATACTCGCCACTTTGCGGTTCAACGCATCTTTTGGCAAAGGCTGCCCATTTTCAATAGCCTTCAAGGTTGCAACGTGCTGTGCGCAAAATGCTTCAAGCTCTGTTAATTTATCCCAATCTTCCATTTTTGCAGCATGCAACATCTGCTGCATAATCTTAGCAACCGTTTCATAAAGCTGAATAGTATTCTGATATTCCATTACTTTAATCCCTCACTAAACTTTAGCTTGCTGCGTGTACCCTTGCGCAGCACCTAACCCCTGCTGGGTACTTTTTGCTTGATTTAACACCTGAGCCGTTGCTTTGTTATTATCAATCGCCTCCCATGCCCCTTTTAAATCCAGTAACAATTTAATCACTTCCTGTACTGGTGCCGGTTCATTACGCACATTGGCCGCAGCCAATCTACCGCTCATATAAACATACAGTGCATCCAGACTTTCTGCGATCTCACCACCGGCTTTTCTATCCAAACTCAGGCGCAAACCACTTTCAATGATCATAATCGCCTTAGATAACATCGCCCCTTTTTGCTCAATATCTTTACGCTGCATACTGGCAATTGCACTATGACACGCAGAAATGGCGCCATCGTATAACATCACAATTAACTTAACCGGGCTTGCTGCAAGCACACCAGTTTCCACACCAACTTTGGCATATCCGTTAACACCTTTTTGGTTTAGTCCAAACATAACGATCACCTTTCCTGTTGATTATTTTGCGTTAAGTGCCGCTATTTGCTGCGTAAGGAAAGTACTAGTAGACGACATACTCGTGAGTAAAACATCCAGTCTAGAATACTGCGCTCTATAGCGCTCTTCAACCGCAGTTAAACGGGAGCTAATACGCTCACTCTGCGTATCTAAACGTTTGATTGAACTATTAATGCCATCAGTTCTAGCTGCTAAGATACCATCATCACTCAGCAAACTATCTAATAGCGTACTTAATTTAGCGGCGTAGCCTAGACTAAAATTAACAGTGCCGCGTGGGCCTAGTGCGCCACCCGCCACATTAACGGTTAGACCTTCACTATCATCTCCCACAGCACCTCTCAAGGTGGCGTTACTACCAGATGCTGCTGCTCCATTAATCGTCCCTTGCGCATTGACCAAAGTAGAGCCAAGCTGCGTCACAATAAGGGCATAAGTACCCTCTTTTGTTTTAGACGTACTGCTGACAAAACTCACCTGTGGATCAGTCGCCCTCGCAGAGGCCGCAAACAAACTTGCAATATCATCAAAATTGCTACTCACGGCATTAGCAAATTTAGTACTATCTAAACTCAACTTACCATCTCGCTGAAAACTCACGCCGATCTGTGTAAGCGAGTTCACTGAACTACCGTTAGCTATCGCTGTATTCATCACTGCACGGATTTGAGTAATCACGGAACGCGCAGTTGAGTCGCCCAATAAAGCACCATTCGCCTGACCAGTTTCATCAAACTTAGTCAGGTTACGTAAAGTGGTGTCTAACTTATTGTAAGCATCAACGAAGGAATTGACAGAGGTTTTAATCGCATCCTGATTTGTGGTAACAGATAGATTCAGCGCACTTCCAGAAGTCAGCCCAACTAGATTTAGTGTCACGCCATCGATTGCATCTGAGATTGAGTTACTGGATTTAACGATATCAATGCCATCAATTTTTAAAAGCGCATTCTTAGCATCTTGCAATACTGTTAAATTTTTACCATTACCCGCAGTTGCTTGTGGGTCATACGCCAATTTAGACAGACCTGATGCATCAACATTATTTCCATCATCATCAGTCACTGAAATTTTTAGACTATTAACCTCGCCAGTGTCTTTTGAGGTGATCACCAAGCGATTAGTAGTGCCGTCATTCACGATAGTTGCGTTAACCGTGGCATCTGCCGCGTTAATCGCATCACGCACACCTGCCAACGTATTATTGGAGCTATCGATGGTGATATTAATATTGGATTTAGCTGCGTTTGGGGTAAAAGAACTCGCGGTAAACGGAACTGCCACTTCCGGTGTAAATGTACCGAACGAAATGGTAAGGCTGCCAGTACCAACCACGTCTGAAACATTAGCAAAGCCACCAACACTTAGTTTCTGAGATTTAGCTAACTGACTAACGCTGATATCGTAACTGCCAGTTGTCGCGCTGCCATTTGAGGTAGCGGTTAATACGCTAGTGTTGCTCGATGTAGCACTCTGTACATTAAATTTTGATAGGCTTGAAAGGGCATTTACAGAAGTCTGAAACGTAGACAACGCACTTTTAAGCGTACCATATGCTGAAATTTGTGACTGGTATGCTGTTTTTTGTGTAGCAATTTTAGTTAAAGGAGCTTTTTCAACACTCATCAAGCTAGAAACGATGCTAGTAACATCAAGGACGGAACCCACTCCTGAAGTTGTAGCCATATTGATTCTCCTCGTTAAAATTACTCGTTAAATGTTTGTCACATTTCGCACACTAAACAACACAAAACCATTTAATTTAACAAGCATAGTTTATAAACAACAATTCATTTACCTAATAAAGCATCAAAATAAGCTTCTTATTGCCGATTAGGCTTGTTCTCTAACTACTAGACCCTGCAATCTACCTAAAGTTTTAGAAAATGCTAAAACTTCTTCATTAGGTATTTGTCTTAATACTTTATCGGTCGCTGTATCAACAACTTGAACGATTACACGATCAGATTCTTCATCCATCTTAAACTGAACGCTTTGCAACGCTGGCGCAACAAGCTCATTCAGCTTATTCACCGCATTTGCTAAAGTTGCTTTATCCACTTCTGCAGACTGCCTGACTTCCGGCTTGACATTTTCCACGGCCTTAGCGCCTGCCTGGCCTGAAATAGCATTTTGGCCCCCGGCAATACTTTGCGCGGCGGCCTGATTTTTTACTGCACCATAACCATCTATTGGTGTACTAAACATGATTTCATCCTCCTAAAAATCCCACAGGATGATCAGTCCTGTGGGGTGTTAAGGGTCCTACTAGGCTATTAACCTCTTAACAGTGACAACACATTGTTAGGTAGTGAGTTTGCTTGCGCTAACATCGCTGTACCTGCTTGTTGCAAGATTTGACCGCGTGTCAAGTTAGCTGTCTCTGCTGCGAAATCTGCATCCATGATACGTGATTTAGCTGCTGCTTGGTTCTCAACTGAGATTTGCAAGTTGCTTACTACAGACTCAAAGCGGTTTTGGATCGCACCCAATGTTGCACGGTTAGTATTTGCAGCAGTCAATGCAGCATCAATTGCGGTAATCGCTGTAGATGCAGAAGCTACTGATGAAACGTTACCTGAGATAGTCGCTGCTGCTACAGATGCAGTAGTGATGGTGTCGCCAGCGTCTGCACCTACTTGGAAAGTTTGAGCAGCACCGAACACTGAAGTACCGTTGAATTTAGTTGCGGTTGAAAGACGTGTCACCTCAGCTGATAACTGTGTAAATTCAGCATCTAGGTTTGCACGGTCTGTACTTGTGTTAGTACCGTTTAGTGATTGCACAGCCAGTTCACGCATACGTTGCAATGCATCAGTTTGTTTAGCTAAACCACCCTCAGCAACTTGTGCGAAAGAGATTGCATCATTTGCGTTACGGATTGCAACTTGTTGACCACGTACTTGTGAGTCCATACGTGTAGCAATTGCCAAGCCAGCAGCGTCATCTTTTGAGCTGTTGATACGTAAGCCTGATGACAAACGTTGTAATGATGTATTTAATGCACTTTGTGAAGATGATAAATTACGTTGTGTGTTTAATGACGCAATGTTTGTATTGATAACTGAAGCCATGATAAATCTCCTAATATTTAGTTAATTACAACTACATCTTATTGCCTTTAGCTTTGCAGATTCAGTTCAATTTGCGCTGCTGTTATTTCATTTATCGGACAGTTTTTTAGAAAGTTTAGGGTCAGATTTAAATATTTTTTAAATTCTGAATTTCTTTAATTACACTTTCTATATCAGCTGTTGATTAAGCAATCCTGATGTTTAGGATATCGGTTCAATTAAAAAAATCTTTAATGTAAATTTAGCAAGAATTTAGAGATTGATGGTGGAGATAATACAGAAAATAAAAACAAACCATTGATTATTAATGACTATATTATTTAACAGTATTATTCATTCTGACGCTTTGAAGGACATAACAGGTTGGTTTTTGCACCATCTAGTCCACATTACGCGCAATGCCGTTGCTAAATTCTCACTAATTTTCTGCGGCTGATTCAGTGCAGAATCATTAAATTTCTCGCGTAAAGCTGCGCGCACTTCAGATAAATATTGCAAATGTTCCGCTAAATAAATACCTTTATTGATGAATTCTTCATGCGATTGCACCACAAACTCAGGCAAACCTAAATGCAACATCACGGCCATTGCGCCACGGCTCATAAGACTTTGCCCCTCTACGCATAGAGTTGGCACCCCCATCCATGCCGCGTGACAAGTTGTGGTCACTCCATTTGATGGAAAGGTATCTAAGCAAACATCAACTAGATCATGCAACTTCAGGTAATTCTCCATGCTACTGCGAGGATGAATAATTATCCTATCCATAGTAATGGCATGACTGAGAAATTCATTCATCAAGCCATCATAACTACCGTCTTTTGGCATTGCACCTAATAATAGTTTTGCATTGGGCACCGCATTTAATAACGCTGACCATAACTTAATGACGCTAGGCGTGATTTTTTCCACACGATTAAAGCAGCCGAAGGTGATAAAGCCATTATTAAGTGCAGGCAAAGCGTGCACCTCTGGTGACAAAACTGATGGAGTAAACGGTGCATTGGCAGATAACTGCACTATTTTTTCCGTAAACTGCTGATCAAATCGCTCTGGTGGTAACAGATAGGCATCCGCCAGATAGTAATCCATCGCCGTCAAGCCAGTGGTAGCGAGATAACCCAGCCAGCTAATTTGGATGGGTGCAGGTTTCATCGCAAAGCTAATTAGCCGATTACCAGAGGTATGCCCATCTAAATCAATGAGGATATCAATTTTATCGCTACGAATCTTTGTAGCGAGCTCTGCATCGCTTAATGCATCAACTTTATGCCACTGTTTAAATTGGGGCTTAAGTCGTAGTGTAACGTCGTCTTCAATTGCATTGTTCGCGTAAGCGTACAATACAATACCAGCCTCTAGCGACAGATGTTTGAGTACAGGCTCAAAAAAGTTGGCTAAAGAGTGCTCTCTAAAATCGGCAGACACAAAACCAACATTCAGGCATTTAGTTACACTGAATTGATGAGAGTGCTTAGGCCAAGCAGCCTTATATACAGCTTCATACTGAGCACCAAATTTACGGTGCTCAGTCAATAAATCGTCGGCACTGACAAGATCTGAATGTGAAAGGCAAAATAATAAATTACTATAACAGCTAGCGTAACCAGGATTAATAGCGAGCGCTTTACGATAATACGCCACAGCCGCAGCTACATCCCCCATATCTTTAGTGACAATGCCTAGATTGTTATAGGCCGCAGCATAATCAGGCTGCAGCTTGAGCGCATGCTTAAAAGCGGCAGCGGCACCGACTAAATCGCCCTGCCCTTTTAGCACCAAACCGTAATAACAATGCTCCTGCGCATCTTCTGTATTCAATGCTAAGGCTTGTGCCGCAGCTGACCTAGCATCTTTCTTCTGCACTAGCAAAATATCACTCAGCATTTTCCAACCGACCAGCCATTTTGGATAAGTTGCTAGCAAAGGTTGCAATGCAATTTCAACGGACTGATAACGTTTACTGAGAAATAGTTGAATTAACTTTTCTTGTATGTGCGTAAGGGGTACGTGCTCTTGGGCCGTGGCTAACGCCTGTAAGGTTTCTTCTTGCCGCTGCGTTAGCAACTGCTCCAAATAATCAACTGGCTCACCACCAAGGCCGGCATCACGTCCATAGGTTAGCACCAGCCTGGCATCTTCAAATTGGTTAGCATCAATCAATGCCTCAATATAGCTCAGCCAGTGCTGTGCCTGCTGAGGGTCAGCCTCCAGCGCTGTATTGAAATAGGGTAAGCTATCTGATGCCCTTAGGCTTTCAAGCAACAATGCACCTAAATGGTAATTGGCTTGTATTTGCTGTGAGTCTACAGCCAAGATAGCACGCAACAGTTGCTCTGCTTCAGGCAGGTCGCCAGACTCATGCAACTGTATTGCTTGATGCAGTGTTCGCGTGATGTCTTCAGTGTTCTGAATCATATTAATAAACCACATCCATCAGACATCAGCATACGTAAAAGCTATTTAGCCTTTAACAGTTCGGCTAACTCATTAGCCAATACCTGTGCAGTTTCCGGCTGCAGCCCATGTTGCTGACCAAGTGTTAACACATCAGGAATAGAATGCGTGATGCCAGATAGCATTAAAGCATCAACATAGGATACCCAGTACTGCTCAACCGCTGGATTGGACTCAACTGCAATTTCTAAACGAGGCAGCGCGTCAGCCGCACTTTTCAAATTCGCCTCAATTAAACCCAAACCATAGTTGGCATCAGCGTGCCGTGGCTCAATATTTAGTATCTCCAAATACAAGCTTTGTGCTTCGGCCAAGTTGCCATTTTGCTGATGCGTTTGCGCAAGGCTTAATACATCCTGAATTGCTTGTTGCATATCTTGTGCAGCTTGCTCGCTTTGATTGACTTCAACCGTCTGCTCAGGCAGGTATTGTCGCGCTAAATTTAACAACTGTTCATTGCCGATGTCTGACACGCAAGCAAGTGCCCATAAATCAAAATAGTCTGGTCTGCAGCTACCAACCACTTTGGCAAAACCTGATGACTCTAAAGTACCAAGCAGCACATTAAGCGTAAAGCCACAACGGTGCGACATGTAAAGGTTACCTTGACTCATCGGCGGGCGGTGGCCATATAAAATATCTAACGGGGCAATTGGGCCTGCTGCAGAAATATAGGCTGGCTCAGTTAATTTACCTTGTGCAACCAAAGCACAGACTGACTGCAAATCAGGGCAAGTAATCACCACAAAGCCATCTGGACGCAGTACACGCTTAAACTCAGCCAGCGCGATTGGCACCTCATGTGGATATAGATGCTCAATATTATGTGATGAGAAAATAGCATCGACACTACCAGAAGGAACGGCCGACATATCAGTCATTGTACCAACTACATCCGGATTCACTGCCGGGTTAATATCTAAACGCAATTCATTCCAACTATTAAGATCAAACCCCTGTGGGCGGCTAGGTTGCTGCGTCACTGGGTCACGATGAAGAGGACCACAGCCCACATGTAAAAACGTTTTCATTCAAAAATTCTCTTTTTTAAAAATTACTTCTATATCAATGGGGTTAATAAAAATTATGATTGGCTTAACACGGGGCAAGCTGATGTTAATACCGAGTGTACATACTCGGTATCAGTGGCGGTCAGATGTGGTCCCATGGGCAAACTTAGCACCTGCTTTGCCAAGCGCTCAGCCACCGGTAAACTGCCAGCCTGGATATCAAGCGCATGGTAGGCCTTTTGCAGATGAGGCGGTACTGGATAATGAATCAAGGTTTGTATGCCAGCCGCTGCTAATTGCGATTGCAATATGTCACGCGCCGGCGTCGCCACCACATATAAGTGCCACACTGGCTCTGCCCATGCTGGCACCTGAGGCAAGCCTAAAGCTAAGCCGCCCAATACCTGGCTATATGTTTTTGCAATATGCTGACGCCGATGATTCCATGCATCAAGATATTTGAGCTTCACCGAAAGCGCCGCAGCCTGGACGGGATCTAAGCGACTGTTAACACCACGTTCATCATTGTAATATTTGACTGCAGAGCCATAATTACCAAGCTCACGTACGCGGGAAGCAATGGCTTCATTATTAGTGGTAATGGCGCCGCCATCACCCAATGCACCTAAATTCTTGCCAGGGTAGAAACTCCAGGCAACCACATCACCGTGGCTGCCAATTTTCTTGCCACGCACCTTGGCACCATGTGCTTGTGCCGCATCTTCCACCACAGCCAGACCATGTTTTTTGGCTAATGCACAAATTGCATCCATATCCACAGGCATGCCGTATAAATGCACGGGCATAATGGCTTTGGTACGAGGGGTAATAAAACGCTCGATACTGGCAATGTCAATATTGTAGCTACCCTCAGCCGGCTCGACCGGAATGGGCTTAGCACCCACTGCACTGACCGCCAACCATGTGGCAATAAACGTATGCGAAGGCACAATCACCTCATCACCCGCACCTATGTCTAGCGCACGCAATGCCAGCGTTAGAGCATCTAAGCCATTACCTACGCCAACACAATATTTAGCTTCAGTGTAAGCCGCAAAGTCAGCCTCAAAACGCTCTACCTCAGGGCCGCCGATATACCAGCCAGAGCGACTAGCTCTAAGCACTGCCTCATCCAACTCTTGCTGTAACTCGCTATAAGCAGCCTTAAGGTCTAAAAATGGAACTTTTGCTTCCTTCATTACATTTCCACCTATTTCACCCACCTGGCTCGCATGAAATCATCGTAATTACGATAATAGTCTTCTTCTGTGTATTTATTGGAAGCCAATACCATCAGCACAGAACCAGATGAAAAATTATCGATTTCCCGCCAAATCATTGGGCACACATAAAGCCCATAATAAGAGCGCGCTAAGTGAAAGGTCTTTTTATTTTTACCATCGTCTAGCGTAATATCAAAACTACCTGACATGGCGACAATCAGCTGATGCAACTCTTTGTGTGCGTGCCCCCCACGTTCAGCACCTCCCGGAACATCATACACATAATAAACACGCTGAATCGCAAAAGGAATTTGTGAGTCGCTTTCGATAAAAGTTAGATTCCCTTGTGGATTATGAATCTTGGGTAACTCAATAATTCTGCAGTCTTCTAATGACATGATTGGACTCTTTTAAATTAAGCTTTATGAAAAGTTCGGTGAATAAAATAATTAATCCATGCCTCTAAGTTTTAGCAAGGTTTCGTTGATTAATGTGGAAGAGACGTTTTGTGTATAAGGGAAATAAACCACACGCACGCCTTTAGAAGTAAACGCATCGTCAAACTCTTTCCACTTATCAGATTTATACCAATCATCCCCAACAAACACCATGTCAAACTTATAGCGATCATAAGCATCCATCTTATCCATATTTTGCTGTGGCACGACTAAATCCACATACTTACAAGCCCTAACTATTTCCACCCGCTCTTCATATGGAATCACGGCCTTTTTATTTTTATAGGCAACTAACTCATCCGTAGTAACACCAACAATCAGCCGATCGCACATCGACTTGGCATTCCTCAATACATTGACATGCCCAATATGAAACAAATCAAATACACCGGTTGTATAGCCAACTACCATTTTAATGACTCCAATACTATCTTTTGAAAACTGCCATAATCATCATATCTTGAAGCGGCTTGATTTAGTTGTGCACTAAAACCTATCTTCTTTCTACTCAAGGCGCCATCCAACCCTAATTTCTTCGCAAACAATCTGAGCGGCATTTTTGAATGCTCATCGTTAATTTTAATCTGCGCAGATTGACGATACATATAAGCCACTAGCGCTTTATCCACAAATGGCACACGCGCCTCTTTTGAAGCAGCCATTGAAGCAAAATCCATTCTGCGTAGCAAGCCAGGCAAATGTAGCTGATAGAAAAAGTCTTCAACGAAATCAATCGCTTGCTTGTTACGCATCAAATCACTTACATAGTCGATTAATCGCTCTGTAGCGGCAGTAGGTGAATATCCATAACGGCTCAAAAAGCTAACGGGATCTAGCGGCGCACTACCTAACGCCCATCGATAAATACCATCATAGCCAAATAGTAATTCATCAGCCCCCTCACCCGTCAACACCACCTTCTGATTCGGGCTCATTGCCTTGCAGACACTATAGATCAACCCCTCGTTTGGTAAGCCTATAGGCTCCCCACGCAGCTTGGCTAAATATTGCCAAGCCACTATTAACTCATCCTCACGCAAACTTACTTTGATTAAATCACGCTGCAGATACTGCGCAGTGTCTTCCGCACCTAAAAACTCATTATTCTCAACTAGCCCTACTGTATAACACTTTTTTACACTTGATAACGCGGAAATAAGGGCACTATCCAAACCTCCACTCAGTAATGACACATTCTCAACATCGCTTAACTCATGTGCTTTTACGGATCTGGTTAATAAATCTTCGAATTTTTCCTGATTAAATTCGTGCTCTGATGGCTCCCAATGCCAGTGGCTAGTCACGTAACCATCACTATCAACAACAGTACCTGGCAGAATCTCATCCACCCCTTCAAAAAAAGTCTGGCCTGGAATTGGGCGGCGAATCAAACGCCACTCTGCTATGGACTGTTGCGAAACACTGGCCTGAATCATCAGTGCAATCGCTGATGCCTCAGAAGACAAGATGATATTGTCTTTACTCTTAGAGATAAATAAGGGCTTGATTCCAAACGCATCTCTGGCGGCGATCCATTTGTTTGTGTGTTTATCATAAATGACCAAAGCAAACATCCCCTCCAGCTTTTGGAAGATCTGCTGACCAATTTTGACGTAGGCTTCCAGTATGGTTTCGGTGTCTGATGTAGTTTTACACCGCAAGCCGAACTCTCGCCTTAAACTTAAGTGATTGTAAATTTCACCATTAAAAGCAATCAGATATCGACCACAGCTAGAGAGCATAGGCTGATCGGAGCGGGCAAGCGGATCGATAATGGATAAGCGGCAGTGCCCAATCTTAACCCTGCCCTGCTGTTCAGATATCAAACTCTGCGCATCTGGGCCGCGCCAACGCATGGAGTTAAGCGCTTGTGAGAAAAGCAGCTCATTGATAGGAGCTGTTGCCGAAATCTGGAATAAAAAACCGCACATAGATTAATGGCCAAAATCCTGTTTGATGTTAGCTATTATCTTGGCTGAAGGTTTAACCATATCGAAATAAGGCGCGATCTGATTTTGATAAAATGCATTGACCTTTACCATCGATATGCTTGAATAGTTATCGATGAAATGAATAACATCCTCTTTTGTATATGCATGTTCACAAGCATCAAAGGCTTTTACGCCAAAGGAATTAAGATAATCTTTGATATTAGCCGCCGCAACCAAATACAACACTGGTTTTTTTAGATATAGGTACTCCGCAAGAAACGAACCACAGTCATGTATCATCGCATCAGACTCTATGAATAAACTCTGGTATTCACCACTCTCCAACTGCGTGTTGGGCTGGTTTTCCCAAAATGCATAATAGTCGTCGGTTTTTTCTTTGCCCCATCCCGCATACTCATAAAGCCTAGACTTCAGCATGGGGTGTGGTTTGAATGCCCACTGCACTACATCTGAATACTGCTGAGCTAATTGCTGAAACAAGTCTGCATACTGCAAGAAGTTTGAATACGGCAGCTCAGGGGAGTCAATGGTATGGTGTGGCGCCCAGATTAATCTGGTTTTATTTGTATCTTGCGGCTTCCAGGCCGATGTACTCGGTAAGAAACTATCAATATAGGGCTCACAAGCTGGGTAGCCCGTTACAACCACATTGACACCTTGTGCCGCAGCCGTATGTGTGAAGATATCTTTAGATTCCGCGTGTGGCACATATATCTGCCACATTGCATTATGAAAGCACTGGTTATACTGTTCTTGATAATCTTTATATTGAGAAACCTGATGGTCATATGGTACGTAGCAAGACAAGTAACTCATATACGCCATATCATAATACTCAGGTCGGGTAATGCCATGTGGGTTGGTAAAGAAAATTAGATCCGGGTCAAGTGCCTGTAGGTCTACCCAGCTATCCGTATCTTGAATATATGAATTAATGACAGGATAGCCTTTTTTCTGAAAATACCGATAAGTACTATCGAGCTCCGTCAGCATTTCTTCATTCTCAAACGCAACGCATGGGCAAACCAATACGACAGGATCAAACAAGGAGTCACTTAACATTGCCTGAAACACTGAGTCTAACTTCCACACACTTTCTTGCAATACAAAAAATACTACTTTAAGTTTAGATTTCTGCTGCCTTTCATTCAGCAATCTGGCATGCTTTAAGCGCATAACTAAGGCAAGTAATCGCTTTTTATCTTCACCAACCTGCGCAATATCCAGTTGAGAAAAAATATCCTGCCCTAAGATTTCTGCAGTTATCGTGGTGAGGCCAAAATTCAATCCCAATATTAATGCATCAATCATTTGTGCTATTGCGCCAGACATCACCAAAGCATCAATATAAGTCACCCAGAACTGCTCACACGCGGGCTGGCTTGTAATTGCAGCTTCTAGCATGGGCAACGCATCAATGGCACCTACAGTCTGCGCAATGATGACACCCAAATGGTGATTAGCCTCTGCGTGGCTGGGCTCTTTTGCCAAAATAGTTTTATACGCAACAATTGCCTGCTCATACCTGCTGTCATACTGAAGCTTTACTGCATACTGCAATACATCTGTTACAGACAATTTATCTAAAGCTTCTTGGGAAAAAGTCTCGGCTAACGCAACATTAAGCCCAGCCGCATTCAGTGCAAGACAAACACATTGGTAGTCAATCACAAAGTCCGCATGGTTAATATCATTCCAATGCCCAGTATGCACAGCTTTACCTAGTACGTAACTCAGTTGATGCCCAACTGCAAAAGCAATATTACTGAAATACCAATAATTGACCACTTTGGCATCATTCATCAACACAATAACTTTTGCACCCTCTGGCGCCCAAATCATATTGAGCAAGGCAGCACCAGAAGCCGACACAATATACTTTGCCCGGCTAAACACCCTAATTTGTTCGGTAAAACTTAAAGTACTAGGGTCAATACTCACGAACCCTTCTGACTCCAGTTTTTCCTGTATCAGCGCTTCATTCACCACAGATCGCGCATGATATTGTCTACCTGAAAATCTTTTGATGAAAATTTTCTCTGGCGCGGCTTCGCAGCTTCCTTGCGCCACTAACGCTAAAAAAACATTCCTAGTTGCGATTAAGGCATCCGGGTGGAAAGTCGCATGCTGTGGCTCAGCTAGTTGATGCAAGGCATCTGAAGAAATAGCATTGGGTCGCTGAAATACTATATTTGCCACGGGGCTTACCCACAGCCCCTCAGGGAAGGTATTTAACGACATGGCATCTATTTTAATCAGCTGATCTTCTGTGACCCCTAATAAAAACAGAGCCTCTAACATACTGGGGTATGATCTTGAATCAACCAGCACTTGATAGCCGGATAGATCGATTCCTTTTTCCTTAAGTAATACCAGCTGAGGCAAAAACTCTGTCATCCAGTGGGCATAGTTATATGACCCATTGCCGACTAGATTGATGATGCTACATGAGTAGCTGTGTCGTTCTTTTATATTACGATAGCCGATCATGTGTTGATCTTGCCGGATATAACAACTCAATGTGGCCTGCTCTGAGGTTTCCCAGTAGTCCGTAGAAAAATATTGATGGCAGATGCTTTTATTTTGAATAATCGGGAAGGCGGCGCCACCTATCAGCTTGAAATCGCTCACCACTGCACAATAGATTGCGGGGTGTATTAAGGTGTGTGGCTCAAATACATTAGCGTTTGCGCACGACTCGCCAAACATGGGAATCGCAGGCGTTATATAGGTAACTTGTTCTTTTAACTTTACACCACCGAACTTGGCAACAGTGTCATCAACCGTCCCTAGCTCAAAAATCTCAAATTTTGATTTATCTACATGATCACTCATTTAATGCTAGCCTTTCATTGGCTTTGCTGGGTTGCCAATCACAACCTCATGATCAGCAACATCTTTTGTCACTACCGAACCAGCGCCAACCACCGCGCCGACACCAATTCTCACACCCGGCAACAGCACAGCACCACCACCGATAGACGCGCCTTTGCAAACAATGGTCTTTTCTAATTTGAAGGCGGTATTTTTAGACTTTGGATGTCGGTCATTAGTGAAAGTGACATTAGGGCCAATGAAAACATCATCTTCTATGGTAATACCATCCCACAGGTAGTTACCGCACTTAACAGTAACATTATCGCCAATCAACACGTCATTTTCGATAAAGCAATGCGCATTGATATTGCAATTAGCGCCTATTCTTGCATTAGCTAGCACTATGGTGAACTGCCATATTTGCGTACCTGTACCGATGTGCTCAGACTGGCAGTCGGCGAGTGGATGAATGTTTTTTGACATGAACAACCCTAATCACTACTTCATATTAAATATTTAGAACTAACGCTTATGCATCACACAACTGTGTTAGTTTTTGTTTAAACATATCACTGGAGCAATTTGCTACATAAAACTGCCTGGATTGCTGAGACAGCTGGGCATGTTGTGCCTTCACTTGTTCCAAGCCCGACACTAGCGCGTCCAATGTCGCCCACGTTAAACCAATATGCGCTTCGGCCCCTACATAAAGATAGCGTGGCGCATCTGTTGGTATATAGGCGAGCAACGGGTACGCAGCACCCGCTGCTTCCATGTTAGATTTTCCACCAGGGGTAGGCGCTGAGCCGATAAAGATGTGGGCGTCAATCGTACGCAACCCTTCCCATAGCGATGGCACGTTGCCCAAGTACACAAATAAGGCAGGGTCTATCGAAGACTGTACTAACGTATCCTGCACTGCCTGCAAATGCTCTACAGACAAGTCGCCAAAGTGGTAATGTTTGCCTCCGCAAGTTTTGAGGCATTCTCGCACTATATTGCCTAAGCTAAGCTCACCGCTCAACACAAATTTGCCAGCAGAGCCGGCAGTCACCGTAGAAAATGCTTGGATAGGATAAGCAAACTGCTTAGCGCCTAAATCATTGGCAGAGGTCGGCAAAAAAGTGACTGCTTTATTCAGGTCTTGTGCACACAACTTGGCCATAGGCTCAAATAAATCCACATGATTAAAATGTGCGACAGTATTACCTAATGCGGGGTTATGGTCTGCATGGTGCACAAAGTAATATTTGGCATCCAATGCCTTCTGGCATGCTGCAATTGCCACAGCATCTTCATGATGGGTCAGAACAAATACATTTTTTGCACAACTATTGATAAAAGCGGCTAACCTTTTTGCCTTGTCTAAGTAGGCCTCACTTGGCAATATCATGACCGGACATGTAAATGACGAAGCAACTTTCTCAAATAAATGATTCTTTGCAAACCGGTCGTAGATATCGGTAATGATTAAAATGGGGTTATCAACCGACGCCAGAATCTCCTGAATTACTTTGGTGTGACCGCCATAGTCGTACACCTCAGAAGCAATCACGATATTGGCAAGTTTGCGCTCTCTAGCTACTATATTACCAAGCCCAAAATTCATATTTTCTAATACTTGATCAAAATATGGGGTAAACACTTTAGTGCCAACAAACTCTGGCTGTAGCTTTATAGCGCTAATAGACTTATAAATCAGCGCCAGAATTTCATTGTGCTGATGATCAGCTAGCAAAGCATTGATGGTGGGCTCAAACGCTGACAAATCCAAAAGTGGAGAAACACTGCTTTTGGACGATGCCATATCAATAGCATTGATATTGGTGCTCAACACCTCGGTTAAATGCTCTTTAATCACAGCATTAGAGCACAAAGAGCTCGTTGCATCAGCTGGCACTGGCGCATCCACCTGCGCAAGAAAATCTGCCGCAATGAGTTGCGCAGTTTCTGTCGTTAAACCAAACTTCTGCCCTAGCTCTAAAGCTTCTAGTACTGTAGCCACATCTGCAGACTGCATCAGTGCATCGATATAGGTAACCCAATATTGCTCGTTTTCTGGTTGTGCCTGCACTGCGGCTTCAAACCTTGGCAATGCCGTAGCAACACCATTTTGGTTAAACTCTAGTATCCCTAGTTTATAGTTAGCTGCCGCATGGTCTGGCTGTATCTGCAAGACTTCCTGATACAACAAGGCAGCCTGCTCATATTGCCCTTGCTGTTCGTTATTGTCAGCGAGCTGCATCACCTCATGCATCGCATCATGCAGCGCGACTTGCTGTGCACTGTCACTTTCCCACTTGTTTAAATACAGCTGGCACTTTTGCGCCCAGTGTGGCGAACCAAAAGCACCTTTGCTCTGGTGTGTTAACTTGACAGCCCATGTGCCCAAGCTTAAACCTGCTGCTCTAGCACTGCGACAAAAGTCTATATCGTACAGATGAAAGTCAAACTGCGGATCAAACCTGACCTGTACCGCATCAAGCACAGATTTTTTTGCAGCAAGAAATACGCCATCCAGCAATTCGCATGCTGTGGGCACTTCACCATAATACTTATCTTCACCAAAAGCATGTGGGCCGTGTGATACGGTGCCACTCAGATACTCAGGCTCATCCCAAGTCATGGCTGTATCAATAAACAGCCAGGCTGGCTGGTTGGGTAATCTACGCTTATTGCCCGCCACCCCAATCACATCAAACTGCGCCAAACCTGCCGTTAAGGTATCACCAAAATTAGCTTCATCTATCCACACATCATCATGTACAAATACCATAATCGCACGCTCATCAGCCTGTTCTATGGCGCGATTAAATACCGTAGAAAGCCCTAACGTGTTATTAAACGCCACATTTATCGAGATGCCGTTATCTTGTTTTAAATGGCGATGTAGCGACAGGCCTAGTGCAGACTTATGCCAAAAATCTTCTTCTGAGTAGCGGGTAGCGCTGATGATCTGCACATAACGTTTCTGGCTATCACTCGCTTGCGATGTAATGCCCTCAGGTATCGACAGC
>NZ_CAMLGS010000041.1 GCF_946479685.1 uncultured Methylotenera sp. | reverse complement strand
GAAGCGATCAATGGTGAGTAAGTTTGGAATGTACGCTCAACGCCTTCGCCTGAAGAGATTTTACGCACAATGAATGATGAGTTCAAACCACGGTTACGTTTAGCGATAACAACGCCTTCGTATGACTGCACACGTTTACGTGTACCTTCAACTACGTTTACGCCAACCACAACTGTGTCGCCTGGTGCAAACTCAGGAATTGTTTTGCCTAAACGCGCAATTTCTTCCTGCTCTAACATTTTAATAATATCTGCCATCTTATTTATCTCCTCAGGTTGCCCGTCAGAGTTCCTTTTAATTGTGAAGAAACTTGTTCCTGCTACTAATCTTCTTGCAGCAGCCGTGTTTCCTCTTTCGTCAACGGCCTTGCGGCCAATAAATCGGGACGTTGATCCCGGGTTCTATGCAATGACATTTTCAAACGCCACTGCTTAATCTTGGCATGATTACCAGACATTAACACCGCTGGCACTTTCACACCTTTATATTCTTCTGGTCTTGTGTAGTGCGGGCAATCTAACAAACCATCTACGAATGAATCTTCAATCGCAGAGTCGCTATCGCCTAACGCACCTGGCAGCTGGCGGATAATCGCATCCATCAATGCCATGGCAGGCAACTCGCCACCACTTAACACATAATCACCTATCGATATTTCTTCATCTACCTCAGCATCAATTAAACGCTGATCGACACCTTCATACCGACTGGCAAGCAATACCAAGCCTTGCTTTTTACTTAACTCCATCACTTTCTGATGGGTTAACGGTTTACCGGCTGGCGACATATGCACCACCCAGCTACCATCTTGCTCTGCAGACTGTGCTGCTTTCGCTGCACCAATCGCCTGCTCTAACGGCTGCACCAGCATCACCATGCCAGGACCACCGCCATATGGCCTATCATCTACAGTTTTATGATTATCGCTGGTGAAGTCGCGCGGATTCCAAAAGCCAACCTCATAAATACCCTGCTGCATTGCCCGACTGGTAATACCATGCTTAGTGATGGCATCAAACATTTCAGGAAACAGGGTCACAATGTCAAATTTAAACGCCATGATTCAATTTTAATGGTTTGATTTTAACGAAAACTAAAAGTCTTCATCCCAATCAACCAGCATTGACTTAGCCTTTAAAT
Organism: uncultured Methylotenera sp.; assembly: GCF_946479685.1. Next base: position 17,950 of record NZ_CAMLGS010000041.1, on the reverse strand, counting down.
CAACCGTAAGCACAACGTCTGCAATAAATGGCAATAAGCGCTCCTGCGGTTTTTCCTTGCCTGCATCTGCAGTCTCAGCATTTGGTTTTATTACAGCATCAGGCTTAACTACAAGCACATCATTAGCACCTGTTTCAAACACTTCTGTAATCACGCCAAACTCAACACCTTGCTTGTTGATAACACGCAGACCAATTAAATCTGACCAGTAGTATTCGTTTTCGTCTGGCTCTGGCAACTGATCTCTAGGTACAGCAACCTGCTTACCTTTGCATGCAAATGCAGCATCACGGTCATCGATACCTACTAATTTCACAACAATCACATCGTTATGAATTTTAGCGGCTTCTACTACCATTTCGCGCCAGTTATCGCCTTTACCTAGCCACCACGAGTCGTAATCAAATAGACCGTCGAGGGCTTCCGTATCAGGCACCACTTTGAGCCAACCATAAACGCCGTAGGGCGCAACGATGCGCCCCATTACTACCATGTTATTCACTGCCATTTTAATGGCTTAGGCATAACACCTAAGCCCTTTAAATTAAGCGTCAGCTGGTGCTTCAGCAGCAGCGGCTTCTGCAGCCGCAGCGTCAGCAGCTGCTTTTAATTTTGCAGCTTCTGCAGCAGCAGCTTTGGCTTTAGCAGCTTCAGCTTTAGCAGCATCTTTTGCTTTAGCAGCGATAGCAGCTTCTGGGCCTTTAGCGTGGAATTTAACCAAGCGTGCAACTGTCTCTGACAATTGAGCGCCGTTATTTTGCCAGTGAGTAACACGAGCTAAATCAATACGTAAACCTTCAGCATTTGCGCTAGCTGATGGGTTGTAAAAACCAACACGCTCAATAAAGCGGCCATCACGACGGTTGCGTGAATCAGCTACAACTACGTTGTAGAAAGGAGTTTTTTTCGCGCCACCACGAGCTAAACGAATAATAACCATAATCTTTGTTCTCTTTTGAAAAATTTAAAGCAGAAAGGCGCGGATTTTACGTTATTTTTGCACCTCTTGGCAAGCTATTTATCGATATTTCTTATCAACCAATGGTTTATATACGAAAAATTCTCGACATTACTAGCAGCCAAATTTATAAATGCTACTTATAACGCGTAGGGTCCGCCAACCCTGCGGCTAAGAAGCCATCGCGCCGCAAGCGGCACGAATCACACAAACCACAGGCCTCACCAGCACTATCAGCCTGATAGCATGAAACCGTCATGGCATAATCTACACCAAGCTCGGTGCCCAACGTTACGATTTGCGCCTTGGTCATATCGATCAATGGCGCATGAATCGTAATGGTCTTTCCTTCCACCGCACTTTTAGTGGCAAGGTTAGCCATATCCTGGAACGCTTTTACGTATTCACCACGACAATCCGGATAACCAGAGTAGTCCAAGGCATTCACGCCAATAAATATATCCTGAGCTTGCAGCACTTCAGCCCAAGCCAATGCCAGCGACAGCATAATGGTGTTACGCGCCGGCACATAGGTAATAGGGATTCCTTCACTAGCGCTGACCGGCACCGCAATCGCATCATCGGTCAGTGCAGAACCTCCAAACAAGGACAAATCCAGCTGCGCCGTTTTATGTGCTGCTGCGCCCATAACTTTGGCCACATTCTTAGCTGCTTGCAATTCGGCGATATGGCGCTGATGATAATCCAAGCTCAGGCAATAACACTCAAAACCCTGACTGCGTGCGTAAGCCAGCACAGTCGCGGAATCTAGCCCACCTGAGAGTAGCACTACTGCATTTTTTGTCATTTGCCAGGCACCTCGCCCCATAAAATCTTATGCAATTGTAATTGCATGCGCACCGGCAATTTATCCGCCAGCACCCAATCTGCCAAGTCGGCTGGCGCTAACTGACTATAAACCGGTGAAAACAGGACTGAACATTTTGTCGTGAGCTGTTCTTTGGCTAAAAAGTCTCTTGCCCACTCATAATCTGCGCGGCCACATAGTACAAACTTTACTTCGTCGGCTTTTTTAAGATGGGATAAATTGCCCCATAAATTGTTTTTCAACTCACCGGAGTCAGGAGTCTTGATATCCAAGATAACGGACACGCGAGAATCAACCGGGCCAATATCCATTGCACCGCCAGTTTCCAGAGAAACACTATAACCCTGATCGCACAACGCCTTGAGCAACACATGGCAATCTTTTTGTGCGAGCGGCTCACCACCGGTCACAGTGACGTATGGTGTACCAAACTCTGCCACTTTGGTGAGAATGTCATCAATCTCCATATTATTGCCGCCACTAAATGCATAGGCAGTATCGCAATAGACGCAGCGCATCGGGCAGCCGGTAAGGCGCACAAACACGGTAGGCAGCCCAACACGTGAGGACTCACCTTGCAGCGAATAGAAAATTTCGTGGATTTTAAGTTTCATCTAAATACTTTGCACACCAACAGTGAATAACGCAAAAAAATAGCGCCAATTAATAATGGGCGCTATTTTAACTTAAAAGCTATATTTACCTAAATATAGGCAAATAAACAACTTTCTGTATTGCTTATCTAATCGCCTCTAGTGCTTTTAGGCGCTTTTGCGCAGTTGGCGTCAACTCACTATTTGGAAACTTGGCAATTAAATCACGCAATGTTTTTTTAGCGCCCGGCACCAAGCCCAGCTGAATCTGGCTATTAGCCATATTAAACATCGCATCCGGCACCTTAGGGCTATCAGCATAAGTATCAATCAGCTTTTGCTGGGTAGCAATTGATGACTTATAGTTCTTTAACGCAAATTGCGAGTAACCTAAACCGTACATCGCATCAGGTACAGAACTGCTGTTAGGATAGTCCTTTAAGAACTTATCGTAGGTGTTAAAAGCGTCTTTATGTTTAGACTCTTTAGACAAGCCGTTGGCTAACTCCAACAGCTGAGATTCTTGTGTGTTTTTTTCAGCCACCGCTGCTACTGGCGCTGCAGCGGCTGCCGCTGGTACAGACTCCAGTTTACGTAAGCGCTCATCGCTATCCGTATATAAATCTTTTTGACGCTGCAATGCAGTTTCAATTTTGTGATTGGCAATTTCCAGCTCGCCTTTTAATCTTGCATTTTCTTGCTTCAACGCATCGATTTGCGATTGCATATCGGCAAAGCCGTTTTTGGTAATCGCCTCTAGCGTGGTCAGTCTTGACTCATGCGATTGTTTTAAATCTTTAAGTGCAGACTGCGTCGCCTGATTCTGGCTTTGCATGTTTTTCTCAACCTCTAATATTTTCTTGCGCGCCTCATCGTCATCAAACAATGCCGAGTGACCGCTAATTGAAAATAATTGCGCTGCTAAAAATACGCTAGACAGAATCAGGTTTTTCATCATTTTTTAAAGTAATACCTAAAAAATTAATCGTTTTCGTAAACTACATCAACGCGACGGTTTTGTTGGAAGCAAGCTTCATCAGCGCAGTTTGGTGATGCTTTTTCTTCACCAAAGCTTACTGTTTCGATTTGCTTGTCTTGCACGCCTAGCAAGTTAAATGATTTTTTAACTGCTACTGCACGGCGCTGACCCAAAGAAACGTTGTACTCACGTGTACCGCGCTCATCGGTATTGCCTTGTAACACTACTTTAGCGTTGCTGTTTGCTAGCAAGTATTTAGCGTGCGCTTCCACTAATGGACGGTATTCTGCTTTTACAGCGTCGCTATCAAAGTCAAAGTAGATGTTTCTTTTTGACAAGATGTTGTTTGGATCTTTCAATGGGTTGTTGCCATTGTTAGCGTTGCTATCAATCACTACTTCTTTCACGCCTGAAGTGTCTGCTGCGTTGTTTGCAGCTGATTGTGATGATGCACCTGCTGGGCTTTTATCTTGCACAGCTGCTGGTTTGTCTGTCATTGGTGTACTTTTACAAGCAGATAACATTGCTGCCAATACTAATGCACCCAATACTTTTTTATTAAACATTCCCTTATTCATTACTCTCTCCTTTAGTTAAATCAAATCTATCTACTACATACCACTAATTCAGTAACGGGCCCCACGCTGGCTCACGGATATCTCCGCCAGACTCACTTAAGCGCTGTTTCACGCGACCATCTGCAGACACGGCAGCAAGCGCACCACGACCCGCCGACCTAGTGGCATACAACACCACACGGCCATTAGGTGCAAAGCTAGGCGACTCATCCTGATTGCCTTCGCTTAGAATCTGCACTTGCCCTGTTGCCAGATTTTGCAATGCAACACGGTACCTTCCACCATCATTGCGGATCATTGCCAGCGACTTACCATCCGGTGAAAAGCGCGGGCTTAAATTGTAAGGGCCATCAAACGTCACGCGCTGTGCATCGCCACCGAGTGAAGACACTTTGTAAATTTGCGGGCTACCGCCACGGTCTGAGCTGAAATAAACCCATTTTGCATCAGGTGACCAAACTGGTTCGGTATCAATAGCACTGCTTTTTGTCAGCTGCTGAAGGCCGCTACCATCTGCATTGATTAAATAAAGCTGCGAGTTAGCCGCATGCGTTAATACGATAGCAAGTTTGCTGCCATCTGGTGCCCATGCTGGCGCACTGTTGTTGCCTTTAAAGCTAGCCAATGTAATGCGCTGCCCTGTCATCAGGGACTGCACAAAAATAATAGGTTTTTTCTTCTCAAACGAAACATAAGCGATTTTAGTGCCATCAGGTGACCATGCCGGTGAAATAATCGGCTCGTTAGACGACACCACCGTTTGCGGGTTAACGCCATCGGCATCGGCTACTTGCAGCGCATAACGGCCTTTGGATTTATTAATGTAAGCAATGCGGCTGGCAAAAATGGCTGACTCACCCGTCAGCTTTTGGTAAATAACGTCTGCTATTTTGTGTGCAGTCATACGTAGCTGATTAGGCGCAATGTTGTAGTCCATGTCTGCCAACTGCGTTTGCTTCAGTACATCGCCCAATTGAAAACTGACCTTAAGACGGTTACCTGGCAGCGCTTCAATCTTACCTACGGCAATGGCCTGCGCCTGCAAACTAGCCCAATCGCTATACTTCACTTGCGAGATAGCGCTGGGCTTATTCGCCACACCTGCAGTTTCCAACACACGAAACATACCGCTACGACGCAAATCTGCGCTGATGATATTAGCGATATTTTCCTGATTTTTAACTGCATCCTGATTAAACGGCACTATGGCAATAGGTAATTGCTGTGCATTACCGCCGCTGATTTCAATTTCTAAGGCGGCGTGACTTACTGAAGTCATCATGGCAGATACGGTGATTGTGCAGGCAAGCAGCACTCTCTGAAATAAACTGGGCATTTTTTTCATATAGCGTATGGTCAGTAAGGTCTGAAAAAGTTCATGAAATTTTACTGTAATCTGTAATAGATGCCAGCGCATTTACACTTGCTTACATTTCAAGCGCCCCGTATTTAGTCTTTACTAGGGTGGAATGTAAGCTTTAATGTTCTAAATTGTGGGAATAAAGTTTTATCATCAGGCAGCGGCAAAGGTTCGGAAGCGCGAATTGCCCGCTCCACTGCGTCATCACAACCAGAGATACCGCTAGACTTAGTAAGCTTAGGCGCTGCGCTCAGCTCACCCGTAGGCAGCAGGGAAATTTCAAACCTCAACTCAGGATTGCCATCACCGCATAGGGATTTATTCACGTTGTTGCGGATTTTGGTTTGTATCCTAGCCTTAAACTCATCCACAACACCGGCTTTAGCCGCGCTGACTTTAGGCTCGGCTGATGTACCAGGAGAGTCACTTAAGCTTTCCTGCTGCAGTTTTTTCAATGCGTCGTTAACTGGCGGCTTTTTCGGCTTTTCTGCTGGCTCTTGCAACAGCTGCTTTTGCAGCTCGGCTAATTGATCCACCTTTTTGACCGGTTCTTTAGGCTGCACTTTTGGCGGTTCTTTAATCGGCTCTTTTTTCACCGGCTTTTTCGGCGCCTCATGTTTAATCGCGATTTCCGGCTCAGGTTTAGGTTCGGGCTTGGGTTCCGGCTTAGGCTCAATCACTGGCTCAGGTTTTGGCTCGGGCTTAGGTATTTCTTTTACTTCAGGCACTGGTGGCGTCACTACTGGCTCAGGCTTAGCGGCAGGCAGGCTATCCCACAACTCCACCTCAGCTACACTGATAGGGTGAGTGATTTTCCAGTTAAATGAAATCAACAAGGCACCCAATAAAACGGCGTGCACAGTGACAGATAACACACCGGCTTTGAATAAGTCTGGATTTTCGCGCTGACGTAACATCATATAATTAATAGCTGAGCACACGCCTTAGACAGGCTTTAGCAGCAAACCAACTTTATCAACATGGTTAGTTTTCAGTAAATCCATCACACCAATCACATCTTCGTACTTAACGTTTTTATCCGCTGCAATTACGACAGAACGCTCCGGCGACTTGGCAAGCGTAGCCCGCACCGCAACCAATAGCTCATCGCGCTGCATGGCTTTGCTATCCAGCTCTATGCTGCCGCTTTTCTTTACCGTCACCACCACTGGCGGCAGCTTAGGCTGATTGAGCGCCTGGCCAGCACCTGGCAACTCAACGATACCAGGGTTGGTCATGGGGGCGGTGACCATAAAAATCACCAACAATACCAAGGTTACGTCGATATACGGCACGACGTTGATTTGATTCATCATGCGGCGTTTACGTGTTCTACTCATCACGCAACTCCTGTTGCAAACAGTTTAAAAGTAAGCATTCAGCGCACCACCGATTAAGATTTGCGCTGCAAAATATTAGTAAACTCTTCCATAAAGCTCTCATAACGCACGGAGAGCCTGTCTACTGAGCTGGCAAAACGGTTGTAGGCAATTACCGCCGGAATCGCTGCGAATAGGCCAATTGCGGTTGCCACCAAGGCCTCAGCAATACCTGGTGCCACTTGGGTAAGGGTTGCCTGCCCAACGCTGGATAAGCCTCTAAATGCATTCATAATGCCCCACACGGTACCAAACAAACCGATATACGGACTAACTGAGCCTACAGAGGCAAGGAACGGCAGATGCGCATCCAGCTCATCCATCTCACGGTTGTAAGCAGCGCGCATGGCACGGCGGGCGCCTTCCATTACATCAGACACATCCATGCGCGTTTGTTGCTTGTGGCGTGCATATTCTTTAAAACCTGCTTCAAAAATACTGGCCATGCCTTGCGGTTTGCGGCGATGACTCGTAATGCTGTCATACAGTTTATTGAGGTCACCACCGCTCCAGAATGTATCCTCAAAATCTTCCGCATCACGCTCTGCGCGCTTGACAGTAGCCACCTTGATAAAAATATACCACCAGGAAAATAAAGACGTGATGATCAAAATCAGCATCACCAGTTGCACTGGTAAGCTTGCGCCCGCTACCAGGCTAAAAAAAGACATATCACTACTAGCGTTCATAACTTCTCCACTTTATTATCTACCGCATTATTTAGCGCTTTTGATCTAATACCTTGTTCAGTATTAGGTTGAGCACATGCGCCTAGGCGACATTACTCAAGCATTGCTTGTTTTATTTGTGCAGGAATCCCTACAGGTTTGAAGGTTGCGGCATTTACAAACGCCGCTTTCACATGTGCGTTAATCAGCAATTCGCCATTGCGCATAATGGTCTGCGCTAGCTCTATGCTGCCGTGGCCGATTTTAACGATATCGCAGTGAATTTCAAGCATGTCATTAAAATAGGCCGGCTTTTTAAAGCTGATAGACAAGCTGTGTACGACGATAATAATATCCAGTTCATCCTTCAGCGTTGTCTGCTCAAAACCCAACGCACGCAACCACTCAGTACGCGCACGCTCCATAAAGTTCAAATAATTAGAGTGATACACCACACCGCCGGCATCCGTATCTTCATAGTACACGCGCACCGGCCAAGTAAATTTAGCTAAAGCCATTACTGCTCCTGCCATGATTCACCATTGGCAATCGTGCCCGGCACTGGCAAACCAAAGTGCTGGTAGGACTGGCTAGTGGCAACCCTGCCACGCGGGGTACGCATCAAAAAGCCTTGCTGAATCAAATACGGCTCAAGCACATCCTCAATCGTATCGCGCTCTTCACCAATCGCCGCGGCCAAGTTATCCAAGCCCACCGGCCCGCCGCCAAACTTCTCCAGCACCGCAAGCAACAGCTTTCTATCCATAACGTCAAAACCGAGTTTATCTACATCCAGCATTTTTAACGCAGCATCGGCGATATTGGCGTTGACCTTACCATCCGCCTTCACCTGCGCATAGTCACGCACGCGGCGCAATAAGCGATTAGCAATACGCGGCGTACCACGGGAGCGTCTGGCGATTTCCAATGCGCCGCTATCCACCATTTCCACATCGAGCAAACCAGCTGAGCGCTGCACAATGCGGCCCAACTCCTCAGAAGTATAAAACTCCAATCTAGACACAATGCCAAAACGATCACGCAATGGATTGGTCAGCATACCGGCACGGGTGGTTGCACCAACTAGGGTAAAGGGTGGCAAGTCCAGACGCACGCTACGGGCAGCGGGTCCTTCGCCGATCATGATATCCAGGCGGTAATCTTCCATTGCTGGGTATAGAATCTCTTCAACCACCGGGGATAGCCTGTGTATTTCGTCAATGAACAGTACGTCATTAGGCTCTAGGTTGGTCAACAGCGCCGCCAAATCGCCGGCACGCTCGAGTACCGGCCCGGAAGTTTGGCGCATATTGACGCCCATCTCTTTAGCAATAATATGTGCCAGCGTTGTCTTACCCAAGCCTGGCGGGCCAAACAGCAGCACGTGATCTAGCGCTTCGCTACGACCACGCGCGGCATTGATAAATATCTCCAGCTGCGCACGCGCTTTTTCCTGACCAATATACTCATCCAGCACTTTGGGGCGGAGCGCACGCTCTAGCGCGTCCTCCTGCGGGCTCACGACATCCGGAGCGATTAAACGGTCAGTTTCTATCATACAACTTCATCTGCTCTCTTATTTTGCAAAATTACCCAATGTGAAACGAGTGTGAGCCCAACCGCCAGCAGGGTTGGCCCTAAAAATATACCAATAAAACCAAACATCAGAATACCGCCCAGCACCCCTAGCACTACCAGCAACAGCGGCAAATGTGAGGAGTGACTAATCAAAATGGGCTTCACGATATTATCTACCATGCTAATCACCAGCAGCCCATACACCAGCAGGAAGATTGCCCAGCCTTGGTCGCCATGATTAAACAGCCACAATGAAGCCCCACCCCACACCAGTGGCGGACCAACTGGAATCACCGATAAGAAAAACGTAGCCAGCGCCAGCAATAACGGCGCAGGTGCACCCGCAAGCCAAAAGCCCAACAGACCAACACTGGCTTGTGCCAACGCGGTACCGAACACACCCAGCATCACGCCTTTCACCGTATTACATGATAGCGCCAACATCTCCTGCCCTAACTCACCACCTAAACGCCGCACGATGGTTGTGACCGCGGCCGCTAACTTTGCACCATCCCGGTAAAAGAAAAATGCCACAAACACCACAATCACCAATTGCACGAAGCCGCCCATGACCACCTGCACGACCTTCAATAGAAACACACGTATCGGCTCGGCATACTGATTCAGCAAGTGCATCAACTCCTCATGGCTTGCAATGACACGCTGCCAAGACTCAGCCAAGGGTGCGCCGATGATAGGCAAGTTTTTTATCCACGTTGGTGCCACCGGTTGCATACTTTGCAACATGGCCTCCGCCTCATCCAGCATCAAAGTAGCGGAATCTGCTAGATTTGCTGCCAAATACGCCATCGGCATAATCAGCGCAATCAGCAACAGCAGCGTCATGATGGCAGCGGCAATCATATCGCGTCGGCCAAGCAGCCCCCAGATGCGCTGGTATAACGGCCAGGTAAACACACAAATAATGGCGGCGAACAGCATGGCCGCCATAAATGGGTACAACACAAAAACGCAGCCCACTATCAGTAACGATATCAAGGCAACACGGGCGATTTGGTTGGTGTTAATCATGTTGGGCACTCAAGTTATGGGGAGCATATCCACTAAAACAGCACACCCCTACATCATACTGCATCCTACTTTGAAAGTAATTTTAAAGCTTGCTTAATGCCGTCTGTCACGCTGATTTCTTTATCCAGCAATTTCACCGCAGCCACCGCCTCGCGCTCGTTGTAACCCAGTGCCAGCAAGGCATTCAGCACATCACTCGTAGCAGATTTGGCTTGGTGCTCATTCATGGCAGCCACACCGTCTATCGTGAATTTATCTTTTAACTCCAGCAGTAAACGCTCCGCTGTTTTTTTACCAACCCCAGGCACGCGTGTCAGCATGCTTGGCTCTTGCAGTGCCACAGCCTGCACCAAATCATCTATGGACAAGCCACTTAAAATAGATAGCGCTGATTTAGCACCGATACCGTTAACTTTTAGCAGCTGTCGAAATGTCGCGCGCTCCTGGCTAGTACCAAAGCCATACAGCAGCTGCGCGTCCTCGCGCACCACAAAGTGCGTAAGCATCACGACTTTTTCGCCAAGGGCAGGCAGGTTATAAAACGTGCTCATAGGCACCTCACACTCATAACCTACCCCATTACAATCGATTAAAACTAATGGAGGCGTTTTTTCTAATAAGGTACCGCTTAATCGACCAATCATCGGAGATTCCATTACAAAATAATAACGAACAATAACGCATGGCTGCGTATCCCAGCAAGCCTATATTACAGACTAAGATTACAGACGGCAGAGATAGACTGCGGCTACTCATCGTAAAGCCAAGGGAGCATACGAGCTGCACAGCTCAAGAATAGGGAGAAATAAAACGAGAAAAACTAACTAATGGAAGCGACTGCTCAGCTAGGTAATCACCCGACCAGACGCCCACCACGCACACGGAAACCTGCCGTCGCCATTAAGCCTAAGCCTTGACCACCATGCGCATGACAAATTGCACAGGCGAGCGCATCAGCAGAGTCTGGTTTAGGTGCGGCAGGCAATTTAAGCAGGCGTTTCACCATTTCCTGCACCTGCTCTTTTTGCGCATGACCATTACCGACTACCGATTGCTTAACCTGCAGTGCAGTATATTCGGCAACGCTTAAATGACGGATAACGGCCGCGCTGATGGCCGCACCGCGCGCCTGACCAAGCAGTAAAGTCGATTGCGGGTTCACGTTCACAAACACCTTCTCAATCGCCACCTGATTGGGCTGATAGGTATCAATCACCTCAAACAAACCATCCAGAATGACTTTCAGGCGAGCCGGCAACTCTTCTCGCTCGGGGTCACCTTCCACCTTGCTTTTTTTTGCACTGGCGGTTTTGATGGTACCGCTGGCGATGTAGGTGATTTTCTCACCCACTTTTTCAATGACGCCAAAGCCGGTGAGCCGCAAGCCAGGGTCAATGCCGAGAATTCGGGTAACACTCAAAGCACGCCCCAAGCTGCGTTAATCATGCGGATTTATTCTTCAATCACGGCAGAGGTGTAAACATCCTGTACGTCGTCCAGGTCTTCTAACGCATCCAGGATTTTTTGCATTTTGATTGCATCGTCGCCGGTGATAATAACCTCGGCATCAGGCTTCATGGTCACTTCACCCATCACTGCTTTAAGACCTGCCGCTTCTAGCGCTTCTTTCACTGCCACAAAATCAGCTGGCGGCGTAATCACCTCAATACTGCCATCTTCGTTGGTCACCACGTCTTCAGCGCCGGCTTCCAATGCAACTTCCATCACTTTGTCTTCTGAGGTGCCAGGCTCATACACCAAGCTACCACAGTGTTTGAACATAAAAGCAACAGAACCATCAGTACCCAGGTTACCACCGTGTTTACTTAAGGCATGGCGCACATCCATCACTGCGCGCTGTTTGTTGTCGGTTAAGCAATCAATAATGATAGCGGCACCATTGATACCGTAGCCTTCGTAGCGGATTTCTTCGTAGCTCACGCCCTCCAACTCACCCGTACCTTTTTTAATCGCACGCGTGATGTTGTCTGATGGCATGTTTTCTTCTTTTGCCAAGGCTACTGCCGCACGTAAACGCGGGTTCATATTAGGATCACCGCCGCCCAGACGAGCTGACACCGTGATTTCTTTGATGATTTTAGTAAAAATCTTACCGCGCTTAGCGTCTTGGCGACCTTTGCGGTGTTGAATATTTGCCCACTTACTGTGACCTGCCATGTTTAGATCCTAAATTCCAACTAAATAAGGCGAATTTTATCACATACGGCCACCCAAATTACAGGCTTGTGCATGCAGCAGTCTAAGGTAAAATGTGGACAAGCAAGCTCAAGTGTGGACAAGTATCAAATACTTAAGCGCTATATATCAGCACCTATTCCTGCCCAACGGCGGGGTCTACCGGGGCGTGTTTCTTGATGCTGACAAACGAAATAATGACCAGTGATAGCGCGATCAATATCATACCTATCAGCTCCATGTGATTCGGCACTTCATCTAGCTGTATCCATGCTGCCAGCACACCAATCACCGGCGCCAGCATAGAGGCCATGCTAGCTACACCAGCAGGTAAAATCTGCAAAGCATACAGCCACAAAAGCCATGCGAGCGCACCGCTCAACAGCACATTAAACAATACCGCACCGATAAAATAACCGCTCCACTGTATGGTAGGTGCAGGCACCATAAAAGCGATGGCGACCATAGGAATGGAACCCAGCAGCATCGGCCACGCAGTCAGGTTTAACAAATCCAGGTGCGGGCTACGTTTATGTAGCTTTTTAGAAATAATGGCAGACAGCGCCCAAGATACGCCTGAAATAATAGCCAAGAACATACTGAACCCATCCGCCTTGATATGCAGCGGGTCGAATATCAGCAGCATGCCGAATACCGCGGCAATGACTGCCAGCCACTGCCAGCCTTGCACCTTTTCACCCAGCATCGGCCAGGCAAATAGCATGACCCAAAATGGCATAGTGTAAGTAAGCACGGCAGTTTTACCCGCTCCGCCCTCTACCAAGGCCCAAATCAACAAACCGGTAAAACCTACCGTCTGCAGCAGGCCTAATACCAGCATGGTAGGGAACTCTTTAAGCCCCAAAGGCCGTTTGGTGGCATAAATGACGACAAATAGCACAACCGCACCAAAGAACACACGCAAGGCAGCAAATTGGAACGGCCCTGCATATTGCAGCGCACTCTTCATTACCACCCAGTTATAGCCCCAAATAATGGTGAGTACGATTAGCGCAACAAATGCGCTAATGGTTTTTTTTGTACTATTGTCCATCGCTGTTTTGTACCTTCATCAATTGCCTGTGCAAACGGCTTAGTTCCAAATATGTGTTACCGCTTTCCAATTACCATCAGCCTGCTTGCGATATACCAAATGCACATTGCCGCCAAAGGTTTGTTTTTCACCTTGCGCATTGATCATCGCACCCGCCCAGTTACCGCGCTGAAATGCTAAATTGCCGTCTTCTACCGCATCCACCAATGTGAGCTGATGTTCGATAACACCAGCCTCAATCAGGCCAGCAAAGAATGTTTGAATCGCTGCAGAGCCTACTACCGGCTCGCCGGCTGGTGCTGGCATCACTACCGCACTGTCTGCATAAAGTGCACCAATCGCAACTGCATTTTTAGTGTTAAATGCATGGTCAAAACTTTGGTTGATAGCATTAATTTGTTGCTGAATACTGCTCATGTGATCTCCTAATTTCGTGAAAATGATTTACTTTTGCTTGGTTGGTTACTATTGCCTAGCTAGTTATTTCTGCTTAGTTAGCTCGGGAATACCTAAATTGATTAAATCCAACATCTGGTGCAATTGTTCGCGTTGCGTTTCATTTAAGCCACGCATACACTGCCTCAATCTTTGATAATAGTCAGGCATCACGGCATCCAGTTTTTCCTGGCCAGCTTCGGTAAGGTGTATCAGCACGCTGCGTCTATCACTTTTGGTAAACACGCGCTCCACCAAGCCGCTTTGCTCCAAGCCGTCAATCAGCCCGGTCATGGTCGCACGAGTAACACCGGCCTTATCTGCCAACACCGATGGCATTGAGGTATAGGACTCCTCACGCATCAGTAAAATAAGCACCCACCATCGCCCCTGTAGCAAACCATGTTTGCTCAGGCAAGTATCCAACGCGATAGACAAATCGGTTGCCACTCGGAGCAGATGTAAAAAGCTCGATATTGCAGTGATATCCGCATCAGGATATCGCTCAGCAAACTTATTGAGCACGCCAACTGTAGGTAAGTCTTTTAGTTCTAACATAATTAGCCTCATTATAGTTAGTTGACTAACTATGTCAAGAAGATATTGAATACTCAGGATGTCATTCAATCTGTAGCTATATGCTAACCAAGCTATTAATGCGCAAAATAATCCGCAGCTACCATTAGCATTGCAGGCCAAACTACTCACATAAGCGCATGAACATTAGCTGCAGAAAACATGCGGCAGTAGAACCGCTTAAGAATCAGTTACAGAGCATTACACGATTTAGTTACAGACCATTACATAGATAAATAAGTTTTTCATTTAAACTAACGCAACTTAAAACTGACCAAGTACACTGTAGTATGTAAGAAGTCAGTTATTTGTTAGCAGTGGTTTTTCTATTTTTACCGGTTGAATAAGGAACATAATGAAACGCTTTTTGATGTTATTAATGGTTGCCATTACCTGTGTAAGTTTTATGTCTTCAATGGCAGAAGCCAAACGCTTTGGCGGCGGCAGCAGCTTTGGCAAAAGCAGACCAGCCCCAACAAAACAGTCACAAAGAGAACCAGAAGCTACACCTAAACCAGCACAATCTGGCGCCAGCAAATGGTTAGGTCCATTAGCAGGCTTAGCTGTGGGCGCAGCGCTTGCCAGCATGTTTGCAGGCTCAGGCATGGGTGATGCCATGGGCTCTATACTCATCGCGCTAGCTATTGCTGCCGCCGTGATGTTCCTAATCTCCAGATTCAGAAAACCGCAGCAGCCCAATATGCAATACGCTGGTGTTGGCAACACATACCAAACCCCAAGCACCGACCCAGCGCTCAGCAGCGGCAGTCAAACCAGAAGCAGCAATCAGGTTCCGCATGATTTTCCTGTAGATAGCTTTTTAAGAAATGCGAAAGCCTCTTTTATCCGCTTGCAAGCGGCGAATGATAGAAAAGACATCAACGATGTGCGCGAGTACACCACGCCTGAAGTATTTGCAGAAATCTCTATGCAAATGCAAGAGCGCGATAACAGCGTGCAAACCACAGAAGTAGTTGCCATCAACGCAGACCTATTGGAAGTGGTGAATGAAGATGCCTACACTATCGCCAGCGTGCGCTTTACTGGCCAACTACGTGAAAACAATGGTGCATTGGAAAGCATAGACGAAGTATGGTACATACAGAAAAGTGCAAGCAACGTCCAAGACAAATGGCTATTGGCAGGGATACAACAACTCAGCTAAGCATTGCGCTGACCTGAAAGACTATGAAATAAAATCAATTGCAGCCGCAGACTTAACTAGCGGCTGCGGTTGATTAAACACAAACCTCTTACCACCTGCAACTCAAGCACCTTGCAGCCCCGCCGCAAAGCTATTACCATTCTACCTATGGGGAATTAGCAGCCTCCCCGTTTCAAGACATTTTCGTCCAAGGCCTGCTCTAAATCTTATGGCATAATTGCCTTAGAGGAGAAGCTATGGACGCTCACAACAATAAAAACCAAACCCCAGCCCCCAACCCAGTATCATTTGCAGAAGCTATTTTCTACTGGCTCAAGCTCGGATTCATTAGTTTTGGCGGCCCTGCCGGGCAAATCGCTATCATGCACCATGACTTGGTTGAAAATAAACGCTGGATTTCTGAAAAGCGTTTTCTGCATGCCTTAAATTACTGCATGTTGCTGCCAGGCCCAGAAGCACAACAACTGGCCACCTACATTGGCTGGTTGATGCATCGCACCTGGGGCGGCATCGTGGCTGGCACTTTATTTTTCCTGCCTTCATTTTTCATTCTAGTTGGCCTAGCCTATATCTACATGGCTTACGGCTCAGTACCTGCAGTTGCTGGTGCGCTGTATGGCATCAAACCTGCGGTGGTCGCGATTGTGATGTTTGCGGCTTATAGAATCG
This sequence comes from uncultured Methylotenera sp., assembly GCF_946479685.1. The sequence continues at coordinate 1,901 of NZ_CAMLGS010000041.1, read as the reverse complement.
GCTTGCGCACGCTTAAAAACAAGCTCATGTGGGGCATTGCCGCAGCAGCTTTTTTAGCAATCTTTGCACTAAAACTGCCCTTCCCTGTCATTGTGCTGACAGCGGGCTTACTAGGTTATATCGGTGGCAATCGTTACCCTAATTATTTTAAATTAGGCGGCGGTCATGGCGCTGCACAAAAAAGCTATGGCGCAGCTATCATTGACGACGACACCCCAACCCCAGCACATGCATTATTTAGCTGGCGCAGGTTATGGCAGGTAGCTATAGGCGGTCTAGCACTATGGCTGGTTGCCATGGCAGCACTGATGGCCAATTACGGCTGGCAGGGTGCGTTTACACAGATGGGCTGGTTTTTCACCAAAGCAGCATTGCTGACTTTCGGTGGCGCTTATGCGGTATTGCCTTACGTTTACCAGGGGGCTGTTGAGCATTACCACTGGCTGACACCGACGCAGATGATAGATGCACTGGCACTTGGCGAAACCACGCCTGGTCCATTGATTATGGTGGTAACTTTTGTTGGTTTTGTTGGCGGCTGGGTGACGCAGACATTTGGCGCTGACGCGCTATTTGCCTCAGCTTTTGTTGCGGCAACGGTTGTTACCTTTTTCACGTTTCTACCTAGCTTTGTATTTATTTTACTGGGCGGTCCATTTATCGAGACTACGCATGGCAACCTGAAATTCACGGCACCATTAAGTGCGATTACCGCAGCCGTGGTGGGTGTTATCGTGAACCTAGCGCTGTTCTTTGCCTACCATGTATTTTCACCACAGGGGCTGACTGGCACAATCGACTGGCTCTCGGTTGCCCTCACCGCTTTAGCCACGCTGGCTATCTTTAAATACAAAGCCAATGTGATCTTAGTGATTGCGGCTGGCGCCATACTAGGCATGGCATGGCAACTGCTTACTTAACGTATCCAAACTGATTAACGCTACTCTAAGTCTGACTTAGGGTAGCGCAAGCAGGCATAGAGGCAACGACATGAACATAAGCAACTGAAAGATAATCAAAAACTAAATAACCTTAAACATATACAGCGATGATTAAAACCATCATAGGCACGATGAAAATGCCATCTGGGTTTAGCCTCTAAGCCCATTGGTAAAAATAATTATTGGTGTATATTTACTCTTTTATACAGTATTTTTTGCACAGTTTTTTGCACGGCACTTTTTGGACGTATTTTTACGCATCACAGGGGAGAGCAGCATGAAAACACTACAACAATTACTAGATGGTAAAAAGTATAAAGAAGTCATTTCCATCGCGCCAAACCGCCCAGTGTTTGATGCGCTAGTCATCCTGGCAGAATACAAGATTGGCGCCTTAATTGTGCTGGAGGGGCAAAACCTAGTCGGTATTTTTTCTGAGCGCGACTACGCGCGTGAGGTGATACTTAAAGGCAGATCATCAAAAACCACCTCGATTAGCGAAGTGATGACCTGTAAGGTGTTGACGGCACAACCCAATGACTCGGTAGATCATGCCTTGTCACTCATGACAGAGCATCGCATCCGGCATTTACCCGTGGTCGCAGATGAGAAGGTAGTAGGCGTACTATCAATCGGCGACTTGGTGAAAGAAACCATTGCCTACCAGCAAGAGTTAATTAAGCAGTTACAAAGTTACATTAAGAGCTAACTTAGACATCTCTTGCCTGATTGTTTGCGCCTGATTATTTGCCTCATGTTATTTGCCACGAATCATGGCAGCAATCAGGTTTTTGCCCAGCAATTTAGATAACACTGTCACGGCCAGCAAATGCAGCACCACCATGCCTTGCAATGTATAAGACAAGGCTTCATGCAGATCTACCGGCCAATCCTCACCCCAGAACTCATCCGTACGGCTCAGCCAGCCGGTCAAGGCTAACAACAAGATCAAGGCCCACA
>NZ_CAMLGS010000040.1 GCF_946479685.1 uncultured Methylotenera sp. | reverse complement strand
GGCGAAGAAAAAGCTTGGGTGTCGATACAGAACCAGCTGGAAACGCTGGCCGAGCTGGTGCAAGAGGGCAAGGTGCGCTATATCGGTTTATCTAACGAACAGCCGTGGGGGGTGATGGAGTTTGTGCGTACCGCACAAACTTACAATCTGCCACATATTGCCAGCGTGCAAAACTGCTACAACCTGATTAACCGCGGCATGGAGTTTGGCATGAGCGAGGTGTTGTATCGGGAAAACGTAGGCTTGCTGGCGTATTCGCCGCTAGCCTTTGGCCACCTGACTGCTAAGTACATTGATAACCCTGAAGCCAAAGGGCGCGTGACGATGTTTTTAGGCTACGCACAGCGCTACAAAAAGCCAGGCGTGGTGCCAGCCAGTGCAGCCTATGCCAAGCTGGCGCGGGCGCATGGCTTGACGCCCACGCAGTTAGCATTGAGCTTTGTGTATCACCGCTGGTTTGTCAGCAGCACGATTATTGGCGCCACCACCATGCAGCAATTAACAGAGAATATAGACGCGTGGGATATCAAACTATCACCAGAAGTGCTGCAAGAGATTGAACAGTTGCATCTAACCATGATGAATCCTGCTCCTTAGTGAGTAGGAGACTGTGCCTATATAACCATTTTTTAAATAATGTCTTTATCTGGCGTAGTGCCTGCATTACAATCTAACTATTGTTTGCTAACAATGGTTTACTTATTAACACTGGTTTAATTATTTAGAAAGTAATGTATGTCGCAGCTTCCATCATGTCCGCAATGCCAATCTGAATACACCTACGAGGATGGCGACTGCTATGTTTGCCCGGAGTGCGCGCACGAGTGGTTAATTGCTGGTGATGCCGACAACAATGCAGATGAACTGCGCGTGATTAGGGACGCCAACGGTAATGTGTTGCAGGACGGCGATACGATTACTGTGATTAAAGACCTGAAAGTAAAAGGTTCATCATTAGTGGTAAAAGTAGGTACCAAAGTTAAGAATATACGCCTAGTGGATGGTGACCATGACATAGATTGCAAGATTGATGGCATCGGTGCAATGAAGCTAAAATCTGAGTTTGTAAAGAAGGCGTAATAAAAAGTTGGTATAAAACTAGGCTTTTTTCCGTAATATCAGACTATCCCCCTGCTTACGTTTAGGTAAAAATGAGCCGCTGTTGCGAGCAAACCGTGCCTATGCTCAAATGAGCGCTTCAACAAAAGCATATTAGTCTGTATATTATGGTTGTACATTAATCACTACCAATATGACAGTTAATGATGCCGAGGTTTAATCCACAACAATTACGCGCGGGATTTGCTGGGTTAGCCTTTTATTTAGGCTTGCTGTTTAGTCTATTGGTATTGGTGATTACCCCTGCCCATGCCAGCCATGATGGCACGCCATACCTGATTGAAGGGCATTGGTCTGCCGCGGATCAGCCAGCTACAGCGATTAAAACGCTACCCTTAACTGGCGGTAACTTTGTGTTTAATGGCACCTTGCATATTAGCAAAGCCGGCGATTATGTCATTGATTTCAAAAGCAGCAGCACGTTTGCCAAATTTAAGCATATGGTGCTGGATAGCCGCAACCTAGTAGTGGCCGAGTCAGAGGGTGGTATCAGCAGCGCCGAGTCCAACCCATTTACCCTGAGGCATGCACGGCTGCTATATCTGGAAGCAGGGAACTACAAGCTAGAGACTTTGCTGCAAACACCTTATCTAATTGCTCAGCCGCAGCCTTATTTAGACACCAAAACGCATTACCAGCAGGCTATTAAGCTGGGCAACCTGATTACCTTGTTGTGCCTAGGGGTGCTGGTAGGGCTCATGGCGTATTACGTGGTGCTGGGTTTGGTCAGGATGCAGTTGGTGCATGGCATGTATGCGTTGTTTATTCTAGGTAATCTATTCATGCAGGGTACATCGTTATTGGTGTTCTCTGATACGTTTGGCATCCATAACTTTTATTTGAGTGCGCTGCCTATCCTGTTCTCAAATATCGCTTATGTGTTCTTTGTGAAAGGATTGCTGAATATTAGCAAAGAGCAAAATCCTAAGCTTTATCGTTGGGTTCAATACGCACTGGTTATATTAGTGTTGTTTGCATCGTGGGGTATATATGCACCGCACTGGATGATGGAAATGGCGCGTTATGGTGTTGGTATTTTCCTTAGTATGGGCCTGGCATGTGGTATTTACCTTAGCAGCAAACAAAATATGACGGCGCGCTATTATCTGATCGCCATACTTACCTTCTTTGTTTTAGGTGGCTTAACCATTACTGCGCAAAATTTTGCCGGTTACACGCTGTATGTTGAGCATTTGGGGTTGATTGCAGTGACGGTAGAAGCGCTGCTGTTATCGTTTGTGCTGAGCCACCAATTTGGTGAACTATATAGAGAAAAAGAGCAGGTGTTAGCCGCGCTGGGCATGAGTGAGGCACAAGTCAAAATGGATAAATTAACTGGCTTGCCTAATCGTATTGCGCTGGATGCGGCGATACAGGAATTGCCGAGTAGCGGCAGTATTACCATATTGGATTTAGACCGCCTTAAATATTACAACGATAATTTTGGCCATGCTTATGGTGACAAGCTGTTGTGTGATTTTAGCAGTCATTTACAGGCTAAGTTAAGTGGGTTTGCTACTTTGCACCGTTTAGGTGGCGATGAGTTTGCGATTACTTCAGCTAAAGGCGATGAAGTGCTGATTAACAACATGCTGGATGAAACCGTGGCCTATCTGCAAGCCAATGGCTTCGCCTTGGTTGGGGTCAGTGCGGGTACAGCGTTTATCCACGAAGAGCCCGATAATTGCAGCATCGTGATGAATATGGCTGACTTGCGCATGTATGAAATCAAACGTGCGCATAAACGTGCCCAGAATGAGCAGCATTATTAGCCAGTTTTTAGCAGCTTAGCGCTGAAACGCCTTAGGAAAAAAGCTCACCGGCTGTGGCTCTGCTAGTTGCAGAATGTTTTTGCGGATTTTACCCATCACATGCATCTCGCATGGCTTGCAATCAAACTTTAGCGTGTAGCGGTCGTTGCCGTTAATCAGTGTCATCGGTTCGGCGGTCACCGTGCCTTGCACCCCAATCACACCTTTTGCTTCTTTTGGACACAAGCCGTGGCTAAAGCGCAGGCAGTGCTTAGTAATCATCAGCGGAACTTCATCTAGCTCTTTGTTGGCTTCATACGCGGCCGCAATCATTTTGACACCATGTTTTTCATAAAACTGGCGTGCTTTTTTATTGTACACATTGGCCAAATAGCTCAATGTGTCTTCTGGGAACGTCGCTGGCGGTTGTGCTGCCTCGCGGCGTGGTGGGCGTTGGTAGCCTAAGTCACGGGTCTGCTGCAATTGCTCGATGGCATCACGGCGTAAATTATTAATGATAGAAGCTGGGATAAACCAGGTTTGTGCGGTACTGATGTCTATGCTTTGTGTGCTGAAATCGGTGCCGCCTAATTTGCTGAGGTTCTCGCGCAGGCTGGATTCTGCTTTTTCTACATTCTGTGCGTTTTGCTTTTCTGCTTCACAGGTGGCGGTGGCGCTGAAGCCGTTTTCATCAGTAATGGTTAATGCAAAACCATTGGCTGTTTCGTAAAAATTCATCGCCACTGGAATCTTGCGCTGTGCGGAGTCTTTTTCCAGTAAGCGCATAAAAGCGTGGTCACGGTTGCGGTAAACTGTCATGTTACGCGTCAGACCGGTTGGCATTTCGTTCGGGTATAGGCGCTTGCCTTCTACGGTATTCACGCGCAAGCCGACCAGTTCTTTGTGGATATCAAAGAAACATACACCGTCACCATTATGCAGCTCGATACTGGTTTCCACCTCAAAGTAGTCATTGCCCACTTTGGTGACTTTACCTAGCGCTTCACCTGAGAATTTGGGCGTATCAAACGCGCCAATATCAGCTTGGCGACCATTCACGAAGTAATCCGTAGCGCTACGGTTAAAGGTTTTTTCCGGCTGCGGGGTAAAGGTGTAAGTCGCGTGGCCTGAGGATGATTTTGCCAGCTCTGGCCTGTCGTTTAAAATTTCATCAATCAATTCACGGTAGTGCGCGGTAGCATTTTTGACGTAAGGTAAATCTTTGTAGCGCCCTTCAATTTTAAAGGAGCTTACGCCAGCGTCGATTAATGCACGCAGATTTGCGCTTTGGTCGTTATCTTTCATGGATAAGAAGTGCTTATCCTTGCCGATGATGCGGCCTTTTTGGTCTTCTAAGGTAAACGGTAGACGACACTCTTGTGAGCACTCACCACGATTGGCGCTGCGGCCGGTATGGGCATGGCTGATAAAGCATTGGCCGCTAAACGCTACGCATAACGCGCCATGAATAAAAAACTCTAAATTACAGGTGGTGGCGTCAGCAATCTGTTTGATTCTTTTTAAGTCCAGCTCACGTGCTAATACGATTTGTGAGAAGCCTACCTGGTCTAAAAATACTGCTTTTTCAACAGTGCGGATATCGGTTTGCGTGCTGGCATGCAGCTGTATAGGCGGTAAGTCCATCTCCAATAAGCCCATGTCCTGCACAATCAGCGCGTCTACTTCAGCTTCATACAGCTGGTGTACTAATTGGCGTGCGCCTTCCAGCTCGTTATCATGAAAAATGGTGTTCAGCGCCACAAATACCTCTGCATGGTAGCGATGGGCATGCTTCACCAGACGTGCAATATCGTCTATGGTGTTGGGTGCTTTGGCGCGAGCACCAAAGGCTGGGCCGCCAATATACACTGCGTCTGCGCCGTGATTGATGGCTTCAATGCCAAAGTCGGCATTTCTGGCAGGGGCGAGTAGTTCTAAATGGCGGCGAGTTTTTTGCATGGTACTTTTACTTGGGGCTAGCGATAGATGATCAAGGTTGAATTTTAGACTAAACAACAGCTTATGACGACATTTCATTTTTGCGCAGGTGAAAAACCTCGCGCAATTATCGTACAATTCAGCCATGAGTAATCAAGATCTATTAAACCGCAGTATGCAGTCTGTGTGGCATCCGTGTACGCAGATGCAGCAACATGAGTCTTTTCCACTAACGCCAATACGACGTGGCGACGGTGTTTGGCTGTATGACGCCGATGGCAAAAAATATTTAGATACCGTCAGTTCCTGGTGGGTAAACCTGTTTGGACACAATAACCCACGCATCAAAGATGCCATCAAGCAGCAGTTAGATACTTTAGAGCATGTGATGCTGGCGGGCTTTACCCATGAGCCGGTAGTGGCGCTGTCTGAGCAGTTGTCCGAGCTGACTGGCTTGGGTCATGCGTTTTACGCCAGTGACGGTGCCAGCGCCACCGAAATTGCGCTCAAAATGAGCTTCCACTTCTGGCGCAATATTGGCAAAGCCAATAAAACCAAATTTATCAGCCTGCAAAATAGTTACCACGGCGAAACGCTAGGCGCCCTAGGCGTGACCGATGTGGCCATTTTTAAAGACACCTACGCGCCGCTATTGATGCAATCGGTACAAATGCCTAGCCCGGACTTTAGGTTAGCGGAGGCAGGTGAAAGTGCGGCAGACTATGCATTACGTTGTGCTGCGCAATTGGAGCAATATATAGCGCAGCATCATGCTGAGCTGGCGGCCTTTATTATTGAGCCCTTGGTGCAATGTGCCGCCGGTATGGCGATGTATCACCCCGTTTATCTGGCCAAAGCGCGCGAGATATGCAGCAAGTACCAAGTGCATCTGATCGCCGATGAGATTGCAGTGGGCTTTGGGCGCACCGGGACTATGTTCGCAACTGAGCAGGCCATAAGAGCTCAGGCTAGCAGTGGAGTAGGTAAGGTCAGTGAAATTGCAGATTTTGTCTGTTTGTCCAAAGGTATTACCGGCGGTTATTTGCCTCTGTCTGCGGTGCTTACCACAGATAATATCTATCAGGCATTTTATGACCCTAGCACCGTGCGCGGTTTTTTACATAGCCATAGCTATACCGGTAACCCATTAGCATGCAGTGCGGCATTGGCTACACTGGCTATCTTTAAAGCAGACCAAGTGGTGCAAAAGAATTTGGCTCTTTCCGAGGCTGTAGTGCGCGAGATGCAAGTGCTTACTGACTTGCCAATTCAGCATCTACGCCATCAAGGCATGATATTCGCGTTTGATGTAGTCACCGATAACCAGCAGTTTTCTAAGCAGTGTTACCAGTTAGCAATGCAGCATGGCCTGCTGTTGCGCCCGATTGGCAACACCGTGTATTACATGCCGCCATACACCATCAATGCAGATGATATCGCCTTTATGGTGCGCAATACTTATCAGGTGATTAAGCAGATTCTATGAAAAAACTCGCATTATTGATAAGCCTGATTTTGCTCTGCGGGCAGGCGCAGGCTGAGCTGCCAAAAACAGTTGCAATCGAACTGGCGCAGTCTGAGGTCCCAGCCAGTGATGTATCTATTTACGTGCAGGCGGTGGATAGCCATGTACCAACGCTGAGCCATAATGCAGAGAAGGGTATGAACCCCGCATCTGTGATGAAAATGGTGACGACCAATGCTGCGCTAGATCTGCTCACGCCGGCGTATCGTTGGAAAACCGAGCTTTACCATGACGGCCAGATTAAAGACGGTGTGTTGAATGGTAATCTAATCATTAAAGGCTATGGCGACCCCAGTTTTAAAGTGCAGGATTTTTGGCGCTTGTTGATGAGCTTGAAGCAGGCCGGAGTGAAAAAAATCAATGGAGATTTGCTGGTAGACAAAAGCTATTTTGCTGATGATATTGATAACGGCATTAGCTTTGATGATGAAAAATGGCGTGCTTACAATGCAAAACCAAGCGCGTTTGCTGTGAATGGCCGTAGCACCAGTTTCCGCTTTATGGCTGGCGATAATGGTGTGACCGTGAATCAGGAGTTTGAATTGCCAGAGGTCACCATCGTCAATCAAATGAAATTGGCGGATGGCGACTGCGGTAACTGGCGCGGCAGAATGAGCTATGACATCCAGACGAATGGCGTTCAAACTAAAGCTGCGAAAGCAGTGGTGACTTTTAAAGGGGTATATCCGGCTGATTGTGGCGAGCGCTATATAGAACTCAGTTTGTTTGACGACACGCAATATGCCTTTTTTACCTTTAAAAAACTATGGCGTGAGCTGGGCGGTAGCTTTGATGGCAAACTCAAGCTGCAGCCAGTGCCCGGTACTGCTAAAAAACTGCTGGAGCAGGCCTCTGAGCCTTTGGCTACAGTGGTACGCGACATCAATAAATGGAGCAATAACCTGATGGCGCGGCAACTGCTGCTGACGCTGGGTGCGGAGAAATCAGGTGCTCCAGCTAGCACGCAAAAAGGCGTGTCCGCTATTCAAAATTGGTTGGTTGCTAGCGGGTTTAGTTTTAAAGAGCTGGTGATAGAGAACGGTTCAGGCTTATCGCGCGTGGAGCGCATTAGTGCGGAGCATTTGGGTAAGATGTTAGTACGTGCTTACTCAAGTCCGGTGATGCCGGAATACATGGCTTCTATGCCAATTTTATCGTTAGACGGTACGATAAAACGCAGGCTGGAAGATAGTGTTGTGAACGGCAGGGCGCACCTTAAAACTGGCTCTATTAACGGCGTGAGCAGCATTGCCGGCTATGTGCTGAGCGCTAGCGGTCATCGTTATGTGATGGTGATGCTGGTAAATCACCCTAACGCGGGTGGCAGCCGCGATGCGCAGGATGCCTTGGTAGAGTGGGTGCATCGCCTGCCCTGAGCTAACGGCTGTACTGATTTTAAAGTATGATTACGGATTAAGTTATTTATTTAGATACAACGCTATAGGACACACAATGAAATTATTAGGATCATTACTCGCAGTGGTTTGCTTATTAAGCTTAGGTGCATGTCAAGCCGAGTCAAATAAATCAACATCAGACAAGTCAACAGCAAAGGAAGCAGCAGCGATGTCAGCACAGATTACAGAGTTACAAAAGATTGATACCTTGGTGGGTGAAGGCCGTGAAGCCGAGCCTGGTTTTAATGTTACCGTGCATTACACCGGCTGGTTGTACGATGCGTCTGCTAAAGACGGCAAAGGTAAAAAGTTTGATAGCAGCGTAGATCGCAAGCAGCCTTTCGTATTCTTCTTAGGTGGTGGCCAAGTGATTCAGGGCTGGGACGAAGGTTTTGCCGGCATGAAAATCGGCGGTAAACGTACCTTGATTATCCCAGCAGAAATGGGTTACGGTGCACGTGGTGCAGGTGGCGTAATTCCACCTAATGCCGACCTGATTTTTGATGTGGAATTACTTGGCGTTAAATAAAAATGTACCTTTGCGGGCATCTGCCTTGCAGGTTGCCTGCTTAAATCACTTCGTTATTACACGGGGTGGGAATTTACATTTTTGGGAGAGGTAGAAGTGAAAGTTACAATTAAGTGGATAGATGGCGTCAGTTTCGTTGGCGAGTCAGAAACTGGCCACGCGGTAGTGTTGGATGGTGCACCTGAGAATGGTGGCCGTAATATCGGCATGCGCCCAATGGAAATGTTGCTCATTGGCATGGGTGCTTGCACTTCGTTTGACGTGGTGGCTATTCTAAAAAAAGCGCGCCAGCCTATTGTTGATTGCGTTGCTGACATTGATGCGACGCGTGCGGATGAAATTCCAAAAGTGTTTACCAAGATTCACGTGCACTTTGTGGTGACCGGTGATAACTTGAACCCAACACAGGTAGAGCGCGCAGTTAAACTTTCTGCAGAGAAATATTGCTCAGCCTCTATTATGTTGAGCAAAAGCGTAGATATTACGCACAGCTTTGAGATTAAACCTTTTAGTGCGGCTGCTTAGGGCGCCAGTCTAAGTCGCCAATTTAAATCGTTAGTCTAAATCAAGCGCTAGCCTGCCAATATTAGGTAAGGCTAGTAGTGTAATGCGCTAGACATGCAAAAGGGGGATGAAAATTTCATCCCCCTTTTTTTTGTTAGGTAAACTTTTTATTGGGTAAAACCAGTCGTAAACCCAGCCTGGCCGGGCCTTTTCCAGCTTGCGCTAACCTGCTACCGTAGCCCGTTAAGCCTATGCCTCAATCACTTTGATGGTGAGAGGCTGTTCGTCTTCTAGAATATTCAGTAAGCGGTCTACATTAGGATGTTTGCCTGGGCAGTTCTCGGCGTCCTCGGTATGCTCAGCATACAGGCTTAGGCCTTCTACTGCGGCATCTAAAGAGATTTCTCCATACATGCGCGCTAAATGGTTATAAACCTTGATAGAGCCTTGGCTGCCTGGTTTGTTTTCAATCACGCCAGCAGGACTGCCGTCTTTTTTGTAAAGCTCGATGCGCTCCACATTGGAAGCGTCATCGAGAGTTTGTAGTACGTCACTAAATTTTTGCATGGTATTGCCTTAAAAATAATTAGATATGATAGGTGGTGCTGGTCATGAGCTGCGACATTTTTGTCATGCAGAACTTAATTGGCGCTGGCAGCTCGGCTGCGCCTTGTTGTCTTGCATCGTTAGCGTGCTTGGCTTCATCAATTTGCATTTGTTCAATAATGCGACGCGATTTTTCATCTGTTGCTGGCAGCTGGTCAAGGTGGCTGGCTAAGTGTGCACCGACCTGCTTTTCGGTTTCTTCCAAAAAGCCCAGACTCCATTTGTCGCCTAAGGCGCCGGCTACAGCGCCAATCGCAAATGAGCCAGCATAGAACAGTGGGTTAAGTACGCTGGTGTGGCCGCCTAATGCCTCTATGCGGGACTCGCACCAAGCTAGATGTTCGGTTTCTTCGCGTGCCGCCTGTTGCATGGTAATGCTGGTGGCGGCACTTTGTGCGGTAAGTGCCTGGCCGCTGTACAGTGCTTGTGCACAGACCTCACCAGTATGGTTAACGCGCATCAATGCACTCACATGTTTTTTCTGCTGATTATCCAGTGGTGATTCCTCAATCGCTGCATCCGGATATTCACGCTCGCTATGTGGTTTGGCAAACAGGGTACGCAACCCAGTGTCAAACGCACAAATTAATTTGTCTGTAGTGAGTAATCTGTTCATGAAAGTTATTCTACGCTCAAATATCTGGGCTAAGCTAGTGTTCCGTGCTTTGTTTTAGCGACAGAAACGGGCATGCGCCAGATGGTATTGGTTTTAAGCAATATTGCTGGCTTATGCATTAAACCCCATTTGTTTCGCAACGATTTGTATCGGGTGTAGTACGCGGGTTTCTAGGCCTTCGCGCTGTAATCCCTGCGTGATATGCAAACTGCAGCCTATGTTGGAGGTGGCCAGTATTGATACTTGGTTGGATCGCATGGCTGCCAGTTTATCATTGAGTAGTGTATTTGCCATTTCAGGCTGCGTCAGCGTGTACGCGCCGGCACCGCCACAGCATTGGCCGTTGCCGGGTAATGCTTGTATATCTGCAGACGGGATTTTTTTCAGTAAGTCATATACCGCTTTTTGTGCTTTTTGCCCATTGCGTAGCGAGCATGGGTCTTGCACAAAAACACGCTGTTGTAGCGGTGCAATCTGCGCAGCAGACCAATCGCATTGCATTAAGAAAGTACTGATGTCTTGTACCTGATGCGTACTGAGGTAATCTTGCAGGCCGGAGCCGCAGCCGCTCGCTGTGGTGAGTATGGGCATGCTGCGCTCAAAGCTCGCACCATTTTGTGCAATTAACGCATTGGCTTCAACGGCATCACCGGCTTGGCGGGCGATGCTGCCACAGCAGGTTTGCGCTTTAGGCACATGCACATCGTAGCCCAGTGCGTTTAACACATAAATGCTGGCGCTTAAGGTTTGGTTATCAAAAGCATTCGTAGCGCAGCCTAAAAACAGGCTCACGGCACCGCGCTTAGGCTGCTGGGTTGCTGGGTACAAGTTTTTCCACACAATAGGTTTAGGCATTGCCGGTAATAGCTTAGCCGCTGGTACTGCGCGCTTTAAGGCGCCTAGTAGTCTGGTTTTCGATAGCAGCCAAAGTGGCCAAGTGGCGACATAGCTTAACGCACGATAACGGATAAATGGTTTGGCCAGGCTTAACCAATGGCTTTCTTTCTTGATATACAGCGCACGCGTGGTATCTACCAGTGCGCCATAGCTGACGCTGTTGGGGCATGCGGATTCACAGCTACGGCAGCTTAGGCATAGGTCTATATGCTCTTTAAAGCGTGCATTATTCGGCAGAATATCTTGTGATACGGCACGAATCAGCTGAATGCGTCCACGTGGAGAATCTGCCTCAGAGCCCGTCTTTCTATAAGTAGGGCAGTGCGGTAAGCACAGGCCGCATGCAACGCAGCGGTCCGCTTCAGCAGTGAGTTCTTTAAGTGATAACGTCATGTGCACATTATAATCGTTTTCAATCTCAACATTTCTTAAACTATGCCAAGTCGCGACTGTGGGCGTAAAAAATGTGGGCGTAAAAAAACCGCCTTAACGATCAAGGCGGTTTTATTTACAAGTCAGTTTAGCTCTACTGTAGCGATGCGTTATTCAGTTTTTGGTGTTTCTGTTTTTGCCGCTACAGGCGTAGATTGCACCACTGGCAGACCTTTGAGTAGATTCATCGCCTGCGTAAATTGAATATCATCTTTGCTTGCTGGTTCAATTGGAGCAGTAGGCTCTGCAAATTTCTTCTCATTCACTTTTGCTTTAGCCGCATCGTTGTGAGTCGTGTTGTCTGCAGGTTTGTTGGCCTCAGCATCTTTCGGGTTTGAAAGGTGGCGAGATAAATCTGCCTCATGAATTGCGCCAGATTGGTCGGTGCCATCTTCTACCAAGTAGTCAGGCACAATTCCCTTGGCCTGAATAGAGCGGCCTTTAGGTGTAAAGTAACGTGCGGTAGTAAGCTTGATTGCCGCGCCGTTATTCATTGGCATAATGGTTTGCACTGAGCCTTTCCCAAAGCTTTGTGTGCCCAATACGGCAGCGCGTTTATGGTCTTGCAATGCACCCGCCACAATTTCAGAGGCAGAGGCTGAGCCGCTGTTAATCAACACCACCATCGGTACCGTTTTAATATCGGCTGGCAAATCACGGATGTAGTCGTTAGCTGCGCCACCACGTACGTAGTTTTCTGGTGTGGCGGTAAGCTGCATTTTAGAATCCGGTGCACGGCCTTCGGTATAAACCACTAGCTCGCCTTTAGGCAGGAATGCTGCCGATACGCCAACCGCACCGTTCAATAAACCGCCCGGGTCGTTACGCAGGTCTAGCACCAAGCCTTTAAATGCACCTTTGTTCTCGGTGTGCATGGTTTTAATGGCTTTAGCTAAATCTTCACCGGTACGCTCCTGGAACTGTGTCACGCGCACATAGGCATAGCCAGGCTCAGTTAATTTGTATTTAACACTCTTGCTCTTAATAATCGCGCGGGTCAGCGTGAATTTAAGCGGCTTGGTTTCAGTTTTGCGGATAACTGTAAGCACGATCTTGGTATCCGGTTTGCCACGCATGCGTTTTACTGCGTCATTTAAGGTCAAACCTTTTACTGGCGTATCATCCAGCTTAACGATTAAGTCGCCACTTTTCAGGCCGGCTGCATAAGCAGGGGAGTCTTCAATCGGTGAAATGACTTTGACTAGGCCGTCTTCCATGCCTACCTCAATACCCAGACCGCCGAACTCGCCTTGGGTGGCAACTTGCATGTCTTTAAATGCATCCGGGTCCATGTAAGTAGAGTGTGGGTCTAAGCCGGTCAGCATGCCGCTGATGGCTTCAGAAATGAGTTTTTTGTCTTCAACCGGCTCTACGTAGTCGGTTTTGATTTTGCCAAACACTTCAGCAAATGCACGCAGATCATCCAGTGGCAGCTGTGGTTTAACCATTTTTTCTGCAACAGCAGAATAGGTCAGGCTCAGCATAAGGCCAAGGATCAAGCCTGAGCCAACTAGCCCAATTTTTTTAAGCCGGTGATGTGTATTATTTACTTGCATGAATGTAAGGTGTCCTAACAAAAGTAACAGTAACTGATTTATGCTTTAATATCTCAACTCGCTTTAATAATTCAACCTTATCTGGTTGACATATCAAAGATAGATTCGGGTTCATTGCGCTAGATTTGCCCTGCTAAATCACTAGCCTAGCGATAACTATGAGTTGCCAAATATTTTTTAGTTTCAGAGTTTGATCATTATATTGCGCTCTACGCATATTAAACTATATCAGTCGGGACATACAAATTGAGTAAATATATTGTTGAAATCACTTATTGCACGCAATGCCGTTGGTTATTGCGCGCAGCATGGCTGGCGCAAGAGCTGCTAACCACGTTTGAGCAGGATTTATACAGCGTGGCGTTACGGCCAGGCACTGGCGGCATTTTTGAGGTGCGCTTGAATGATGAGCTGATTTTCTCCAGAAAAGAGGCGGGTCGGTTCCCTGAAGCCAAAGAGATTAAGCAACTGGTGCGTGATAGAGTAGACCCAGACCGCCATTTGGGGCATAGTGATAAAACGACTGTTGAGGATTAATACTTAAGCGCTGACATTTTAGCGTTAGTCGTCTATCGCATGCGTCGGTATGTAAACGTGGCCGGTTCAGCATCGGGCGATGTATTTTTTATAAGAAAGGATTACAAAATGGCAGATCATCACGATAACAGTCCTATTGTGGACGCACTCAATACGATTTTAGAGTTTGAATTAGCAGGGGTTGTAAGATACACCCACTATTCGTTGATGGTGTTTGGTTACAACCGTATTCCTATTGTGTCATGGTTGCGCAGTCAGGCAACTGAGTCTTTAGATCATGCAAATAAAGCGGGCGAGATCATTACGCATTTAGGCGGTCACCCATCATTGGCCATTGGCCCATTATTAGAAACCCATAATCATGATATCGGCGATATTCTGCGTGAGTCTTTAGCGCACGAAACCGCAGCTTTGAATGCCTACAAAGCATTGTTGAAGCTGGTAGAAGGTGATTCAGTGATGTTGGAAGAGTACGCCAGAGAAATGATTTACCAAGAAGAGCTGCATTTGGGTGAGGTAGATAAAATGCTACGCAAGCCTGGTGATTTGGCTAAATTCCATGCTTAATTGAGGTTGCACGCTGAAGTAAAGCTTAGCGTTGAATATAGACTGGTGGCATTTGTCCGCCAGTTTTTTTGTTGGTTGGGTTAACCTTGTTGGCTCAAGACGTCAGGCCTTTGGCGCTTGGGTTTGGTTTAGCTAGAGTTTGGTTTACTTGGGTTTGATTTAATTCTTATCTTGCTCAGGCTCGATGCGCTGGGCGCCATTAAAGCGCTTGCTCCAGTAGCTGGTCTGCATATCATCTACACGCACACCGCCACCGCTGCTCGGCGAGTGAATAAAGCGGTTGTTACCTACATAAATACCTACATGCGAAAAGGTTGATTTAAGTGTGTTGAAGAACACTAAGTCACCCGGCTGCAAATCACTTTTAGATACTGACTTACCAATCTGGCTAATGGCTTTTGCCCCATGTGGCAGGCTTAAGTTAGTGGCTTGCTGGTACACGTAACGCACAAAACCGCTGCAATCAAAACCGGTTTCTGGTGAAGTGCCGCCATATTTGTAGGTGATGCCGGTGAGACTGAGGGCGCTTACTAATACTTCACGCGCACGCTCCGGCCAAGCGTGGTGAGCCTCTGCTGGTTCAGCAGGCGCAGCTTTCTCTGTTAGTGTGTTTGTGCTGGTCAGCCCATTAGGGGTTGCCGCGCAAGATGCGCTGGCGAGTGCAAGCACTAAACAAACTAAATAATTGTAGTAAGTGAATTTTGCCACGGACCCATTATAGTAAACTTAGCCAAAAGTACCAAATGTGGTGCTAACTCAAGTTAAAAGCACACATGAGCGCGTTAACTCATGGGATAATTCGACTCTATGAGTGAACACAATATCCGCCAGGTTTTTGAGAAAGATGGCATTTTAGCTTCCCACATTGCTGGCTATCACGAGCGCACCCAGCAATTGGAAATGGCATTGGCGATTGCCGATGCCATTGAGCACAATACCCAATTGGTTGCAGAAGCTGGTACCGGTACCGGCAAGACCTTCGCCTATTTGGTGCCTGCGTTGCTGACTGGCGGTAAAGTCATTATTTCTACCGGTACCAAAAATCTACAAGACCAACTGTTTAGCCGCGATCTGCCCAATGTGCGAGATGCATTGAAAGTACCGGTGACGGTTGCCATGCTAAAAGGTCGTTCCAACTATGTGTGCCATTATCATCTGGAACGTGCTGCGAACGAAGGGCGCTTTTTGGCGAGAGATGATGCTAAATATGTGCATGTCATCAAGGCTTTTGCTGAGAACAGCAAAACCGGCGATAAGGGCGAGCTGAACACCGTACCTGAAAATGCCACGATATGGGCTAGTGTTACCTCAACCCGCGATAACTGCCTAGGTGGGGATTGCAACTTCTACAAAGAGTGTTTTGTGATGGAAGCGCGCAAACAGGCGCTCGCTGCTGATGTGGTGGTGGTAAACCATCATTTATTTTTTGCGGATGTGATGCTGCGTGACGAAGGCGTGGCCGAACTGCTGCCTAGCGCCAATACCGTTATCTTTGACGAGGCGCACCAATTGCCGGAAGTGGCGGGTTTATTCTTTGGTGAGGATATTTCCACCAGCCAATTAATTGAGCTGGCACGCGACTGTACCGCGGCGTATTTAAGCTTGGCTAAAGACTGCGTGCAGCTAGGTGAGGTGATTCCCGTACTGGAAAAAGCGTGCAAAGACTTTAGGTTGATTTTCTCGTATGAAGGTTCACGCATGCCGGTGCAAAAAGCGCTGGCATTAAAGAATTTTGAATCTACATTTACGCATATGCAGGAACAGCTGCAAGCCTTGGCTAAGGTGCTGGAGACGCAAGCCGCGCGCGACCCGCTGCTGGAAAAATGCTGGCAACGCAGTATGGCGCTATATGATTTGCTCAGCCGCTGGCATGCCGCAGAAAATAATAACTTAGTGCGCTGGGTGGAAGTGTTTACGCAATCTGTACAGCTGCATGCTACGCCGCTCAGTGTGGCCGAAGGCTTTGGTAAGCAGCTCAATGCACAGCCGCGCGCCTGGATATTTACCTCTGCCACGCTGGCGGTTAAGAATGACTTCAGCCATTATTTAGCACAAATGGGTTTGCAGGCCGCTGCTACCGCTTCCTGGCAAAGCCCATTTAATTATCAAGAGCAGGCATTGTTTTATGTGCCGCCCGATATGCCGGACCCCAATCATCCATCCTATACCGCTTGCGTGGTAGCGGCTGCGCTGCCAGTGCTGCAGGCGAGTGGTGGGCGCGCGTTTGTACTATCCACCAGTTTGCGCGCGATGCGTGAGATTCATGCCTTGCTGAAAGATGCGTTTGCGGAAAATGGCATTGAAAGCCCGCTGCTGTTGCAAGGTGATACCTCACGCACCGAACTGCTGGAGCGTTTCCGTAAACTGGGTAATGCCGTGCTGGTTGGCAGCCAAAGCTTTTGGGAAGGCGTAGATGTGCGCGGTGAGGCATTAAGCGTGGTGATTATCGATAAATTGCCGTTTGCGCCGCCGGATGACCCGGTGCTATCTGCGCGAGTAGATAAGCTGAATGCGGAAGGTAAAAATGCATTTATGGAGTACCAACTGCCGTATTCCGTCATTACCCTAAAGCAAGGGGCCGGGCGCCTGATTCGCGATGAAAATGACCGTGGTGTGCTGATGATTTGTGACCCGCGTTTGATTACCAAAACGTACGGTAAACGTATCTGGCAAAGTCTGCCACCATTCAAGCGTACGCGGGTGTTGAGTGATGTGCAGGCGTTTTTTGCGGATCATTAAACTGGCAAGCCTGTAACTGTAAGCTTGTAAACGCAAGCTTGGTAAAAGTAATGGTGCCAACAAATTCCGTTTTTTTGCTTTCCTAATTAGTTTAAAATGCGCGTCCTTTATGTTTTTAGCGGCATTTTTATATGGTGCTAAAAATTTTGCATACGTTTTAAACTTTTGGAATTCAATATGTCTCGTTTGTTATCTGCGTTTTTTGCTACTGTACTTTTTTCTGCGTCAACTTTGAGCTTTGCCGGCGACTGCAATAAAACCGTGATGGGCGGTGGCTGTACCGCCGAAGCTGGTGCAGGGGTGGCCGCTCATATGCGTAGCCAGCCTGTAGCTAAACCGGCAGCGGTTAAAGCTGCGGTAAAAGAAACAGCTGCGCCGAAAAACGTGAAGATGAGCACGGTTACAAACCAAAAACCGCAAATTTAAGCGGCTACTGAAATACACAGTTACTGCCGTTGTGCGGTAAATACATTAAAAAAGCTGACTTTTGGGTCGGCTTTTTTAATTTTGTCCATCTCTTAAACTGATTGGCTCTATAGTTGCCTTTTTAATCTAAGCTCTAAATTTATCGCGATGCATGTTATTCAGATTCCAGAAAGTGAGTACGAGCTTAGTGCAATTCGCGCGCAAGGTGCAGGTGGGCAGAATGTGAATAAGGTGTCCAGCGCGATTCATCTGCGGTTTGATATTCAGGCTTCAAGTTTGAGTGACTGGCTGAAACAGCGCCTGCTGCACCTCAAGGATAATCGCATCAATGCAGATGGTGTGTTGATAATCAAAGCGCAGCAATATCGCACGCAAGAGGCGAATAAGAAAGACGCTATTGAGCGCCTGCATGAGATTGTTAATGCGGCTAATCACGTTAAACCTACGCGTTACACTACGCGCCCCACTTACGGCTCTAAACTGCGTCGCTTAGAAACTAAATCACAACGCGGGCATTTAAAGCAATTGCGTGGCAAAATAGCGGGTGAGTAGTGCGCAGAGTTTTTCCTGTGATTGCTGTCTTAGCTGTGTTGATGATGATTCACATATATTTAAGGCCAATCTGGGCACGGCTGGTTCTTGTGCATTAACTCCAGCGCATTAACGCCTGCGTAATTTGAACAGTGTCATTTAAAAAATTAACCAATGAATCTATTAGCTTTTGATACCTCCACTGAGTATTTATCACTCGCCATCGCGCGCGATAACACTGTGTTTAACTACGACGTGTTGGCCGGACAAACCCACTCGCAAATTATTTTGCCGCAGATTCAGCAGTTATTGAATCAAGCTGGTTTGCAACTGCAGGATTTAGATGGCTTAGCGTTTGGTGCTGGCCCTGGCTCCTTTACCGGTGTGCGTATTGCTGCTGGCGTAGCGCAAGGCTTGGGCTTCGGAGCGAATCTGCCGGTGGTTGGGGTGTGTACTTTAATGGCATTGGCCGAGGCTAGCGCAGCGACCAAAGTGATTGCGTGCTTGGATGCGCGCATGGGTGAGGTGTATCACGCGGTATATGTGAAAGAGGCTACGGTTTGGCAGGCGGTGATTGCACCGGGCTTATATAAACCAGACGCGGTTCCTGCGCTTGACGGCGATGACTGGGTGGGCGTGGGTAGTGGCTGGCAAACTTATGGCGACATACTGACACAGGCTTACCGAGGACAGGTGCTTTCTACGCAGCCAGCGCTATTGCCGATGGCCAGTGCGGTGCTTACCTTAGCGCAACCCACATTTGCAGCAGGCGAGGCCAAGTCGGCTGAGCATGCGATGCCAATTTATATACGCAATCGTGTGGCACTGAAAACTGCAGAGCGTGAGCAGGGCTTACGTTTATGAGTGCAGTACCAAAGCCACAATATCAATTCCGTGCCATGACAGTTGCTGATTTGGACGCAATCATGGAGATTGAGCCGCACATTTACTCACACCCGTGGACACGTGGCAACTTTGCTGACTCACTTAAATCTGCGCATAGCGCCTGGGTGTTGCTGCATGATGAAAAAATCGTGGGCTATGCTTTGATGATGATGGTGCTGGATGAGGCACACTTGCTAAACTTAAGCATCAGTAAAGCTTACCAAAAACAAGGTCTGGGGCGTTTGTTACTGGAACACATGATCAGCATTGCGCGAGCATTGGGCGCAGCCAATATGTTTTTAGAGGTAAGAGCCAGCAATATCTCAGCCATTGCGTTATACGAGAACATTGGGTTTAATGAAATGGCGGTGCGCCGTGGTTATTACCCAGCGCATCAAGGGCGTGAAGACGCAATTTTAATGGGGCTGGCAATATGAGTTTGATGACGCGTGAGGAAGTGCTACGTGAGCTGGAATTGCTACCTGTGTGGCAATTAAAAGCGCCGTTGCCTAGCGTGCAGACAATGCATGTGCTAGAACCCGTAGCTATCAACGCGACTGAAGCAATACTAGAAGCCACACCATTATTAAGCCCTGTTATTGAGCCAGTAATTGAGCCAGTAATTGAGCCAGTAATTGAGCCAGTAATTGAGC
>NZ_CAMLGS010000039.1 GCF_946479685.1 uncultured Methylotenera sp. | reverse complement strand
TTCATTTTCCTGCCCCATCATGTAAGCTAAGTTGGCCTGTGCCTTTTCACGGTTGGCTTTTGCCTGACGTATATCATTTTGTATTTTTAACAAATCCACACGCATCCTGGCAACGTCACTCGCTGCAATGTCACCCACTTTTAACCTTAACTCAGCCGCCTGAATGGCTTTGTCGTAGGAGGCGCTATTGCTAGCTAGAATTTTTTCCGCTTCTTGCGCCAACAGCAAGTCGTAATAGGCATCATTTAAATTCAGTAGTAATTGCCGCTCTGCATCTTTTAAATCGTAGTTAGAGGCTTTGATTGCATTTTTGGCGGACGCCATGCGCAGCTCACGCTTGTCACCACGCTCTATCAATTGGCTCACCTGCACGCTGGAGTTCAGCGTTTGATCAGACAGACTATTGCTGCCGTTCTGATTTCTGTTACCAGCTGAGCGATTCAAGTTAAAACTGGAGACACCAACCGATAAACTGGGATTGGGTTTTTGTGCGGCGGTAATAGCATCGGCCTCAGTCCCTTGCACCATGCGCTTAGCAGACAAGAGTTCGCGGTTATTCTCGTGAAATAAATGCTGAGCCGCCTCCAGAGTCAAATGCGCCAGATCAGCTTCAGCATAGGCAACGGGTAGATTGCTCAAAAAGCTGAGCGCTAAGATATAAGCAACTTTTTTAAACATTGTTATTCGCTATGATTATTATTTAGTCAATTTTGGGGCCATCTTGAGCTGCTCTGGAATTTAGGTGGAACGCTCAATTGACCACAAGGCGTAAAAAAAATTCCACCCGCGTAAAATTCTACCGACGTAAATTTCCACAGATGTATATATTTAAAATATATTTTAGCTCAACGCCTCACAACGCAAACATATATGGCAGAAAAAGAACAATCGAGCAGTATATCCTAAGCCACCAGCTGAATTGTTAAGAAATGATGAATTTAGCTCAGCCATTATTGCTGACCAATTGTGCTGACCAACTGCTCAAAACTTGCCACATCTACAGGACGGCTAAAGTAATAACCTTGGAAGTAATCGCAACCAAAGTCACGCAATAGCTCGAATTGCTCCACCTGTTCTACGCCCTCCGCTACGATGTCGCAATGGATGGTTTTACCAACAGCCAACACCATCTGAATAATGGCCGCATCGTTAGAGTCGGTAAGCACATCATGCACGAATGACTGATCAATCTTAATTTGTGTCACTGGCAGCTTTTTAAGGTAGACCAAGGATGAGTGACCGATGCCAAAATCATCCAGCGCAATACGCACCCCCATCTGCCGCAGGATATTGATTTTATTGATAACATCATCCATGTTATCAATCACGGCTGTTTCAGTCAGTTCTAGCTTCAGCAAACCAGGATTGATGGCAGTTCGCGCCAATATCTCACGTAGCTCCTGCACAAAGTTGATATACAAGAACTGCTTGGCACTGATATTTACCGAGAGCTTAACCTGACTCAGGGCAGAAACCGCCTCCCAGGCCTTGAGTTGCAGGCATGCCTGCTCCAGCACCCAATGCCCAATCTTAATAATAAGATTCGACTTTTCTGCAATCGGTATAAATTCTACTGGGCTGACATTACCCAGAGTTGGGTGACGCCACCTGAGCAACACTTCGGCTGCGACCACTTGTTTATCCGCATTCACGATAGACTGATAATTTAGATATAGCTCCTTGTTCGCCAACGCCAAACCCAATGCCGTTTCCAAGGCAAAGCTTTTTTCTATACTCTCTTGCGTTAATTGATCGTAAAAACGATAGGTATTGCCGCCGCTATCTTTGGATAAGTACATCGCGGTGTCCGCATGCCGTAAGTGGTCTTCAAACGTCAGCGCATTGTCATTAAACAAAGTAACACCTATGCTGGCAGTCGTCGCAAACTCAAACAAGCTTAGGTAGTAATTTCGATTCAGCTCGGCCAGTAGCTTTTGTGCAACCTCGCTGACCTGCTGATAGGCAACGCTGGCATTCGGGTCCAGGCTTTCCAATATCACCACGAACTCATCCCCACTCAGCCGAGCTACGGTATCACCCGCACGCACCGCATTTTGAATACGCTTCGCCACTTCTATCAGCAGTTGGTCACCTACATCATGCCCCTTGGTGTCATTGAGAATTTTAAATTTATCTAAATCAATAAATAATAGCCCGCAATAAGTCTTGTTGCGCTGCGCGATGGACATCGCATGCTGATAGCGGTCGGCAAGCAGACGCCTGTTAGGTAAACTGGTCAGTGCATCGTAATAAGCAAAGTTTTCAATTTCTTGCCGCGCTCTTTTCTGCTCGGATATATCACGCACAAAGCCGGTAACCAAAGACAAATTGGCATCTTTTAACGCGGTGAGTGTTAATTCAATAGGAAACTCACTGCCATCCGCCCGCATTCCAACCAACTCGATACGCTGGTTAAAAATATGCGTAACGCCTGACATTTTATATTGCTGATGCCCCGTATGATGCGCAGCTCGGTAGCGTGCTGGGATAATCAGCTCAGCCATTGGCTTACCAAGCACATTTTCTCTTTTGTAGCCAAAAATACGCTCAGCAGCCGGGTTAAACTCAACCAGCAATCCCGCAGAGTCGATGGTGACTATGGCATCAAACGCACCATCAATCACTGAGCGCAGCTTTTTATCATTTTTCTGTATGGTCATATGCGCCAAATTGCGCTCTGCCTGCAACGCAGAAATCAACAGCATGGTCACCACCAGCGCCACCATAAAGGTCCACAGAGAGAACACGCCTTCACTTAAATCATGGCTATAGAAATTACCGCTACCTTGTGAGGTAACCCAAACCGCAATACTGGATAAAATAATGACAAAAAACGAGCCGCCGACCAGGCCAAAGCTCATTGACGCCCAGATCAACATGGGCAAAATCACGAACATGGATAAAATAAACTGCTTGTTGAGGTCTGGCACTGCGCTAACGATGATGAGCTCAACGCAAACAAACAAGATAATCCACGCCAGCAACTGATAGCAGCGATTATTACAACTGAAGGTACCTTTTCTGCCGAGGTTAAGCACCAACGGCAAGGCGAGCAACACACCAAGACTGTCACCCAGCCACCAAATAAACCAGATACTGGATAATTTATCTGGGGCAGCCAGCCCAGTCACATATAAGCTAAGCATACCGCCGGTCGCGCACACTGACATACCAATCAAGGCGACCAGTATCATCAGGAAAATATCTTTTTGCTTATATAAATGATGATTGAAATGAAATTTGGGCAGGAGGTACGCCGCAAGCATAGGCCCCAGCGTATTGGTGATTGCAATCAGCATACTGGTGCCGACAGGTAACACCGTTAGCTCAACAAGGAATGATGCAAGGAAAACAGCGGGGATGCTGATACGCCCCCAGCGCATGATAGAGCCAACCGCGATACCGGTAGGTAGCCAAATCAAGGTTGCCACAGATTCTTTGTAAGGCACCAGCAGGCCGAGTCTGGCGGTAATGAAATAAGCTAACGCTACTGCTACAAAAGTAATTAACTTTCCTTTGAAAGTCCAAAAACGATATTGAGCAATAGCGTTTTGCATCACAGGCGCTTAGCTGATATCAAGACCGTCTTGCACCAACTCGGCAGCTCTGAGTACTGCCCGTGCCTTGTTCTGCGTTTCCATCCACTCACTGTCAGGGACCGAGTCTGCCACGATACCGGCACCCGCCTGCACATAGAGCATATTATCTTTAATCACGCCGGTTCTAATCGCAATGGCGACGTCCATATCACCATTAAAGCCCAAGTAACCTACGGCACCGGCATAAATACCGCGCTTGCTAGGCTCTAATTCATCGATGATTTCCATGGCACGTACTTTAGGCGCACCAGACACAGTGCCGGCAGGGAAAGTGGCTTTAATCACATCAATTGCGTCCATGCCCGGCTTGAGCTTACCCTCGACGTTGCTCACAATATGCATCACGTGTGAGTAGCGCTCTATCATCATGTTGTCAGTCACTTTCACTGAACCTGTCACCGCTACACGGCCCACATCGTTACGTCCCAGGTCCATCAATTGCACATGCTCGGCACGCTCTTTCGGATCTGCCAATAACTCTTCAGCCAGTGCAATATCTTGCTCACGGGATTTACCGCGTGGTCTGGTGCCGGCAATCGGGCGTGCGGTCACGGTGCCATTTTCCAAACGCACTAAAATCTCAGGTGACGCGCCCACTACATGATGGTCGCCCATGTCGTAATAGAACATATAAGGCGATGGATTGAGGCTACGCAAGGCACGATACAGCGATAATGGCGGTGCAGAAAACTTCTGCGCCATACGCTGTGATAACACCACCTGCATGATATCGCCATCTAAAATATACTGCTGGGCACGTTTCACGGCGGCTTTAAAGTTGTCCTCACCGAACTCTGAGCTGGCCGTGGTTTTTTCAGTAGCGACAGATTTAGGAATGGAGACCGTGCTTCTTAACTTTTGCATCAACTCATTTAAGCGCTGCTTAGCTTGCTCGTAAGCGCCAGGCACTGCAGCATCCGCGTACACAATAAAGTACAGCTTACCGCTTAAGTTATCCACCACCGCCAGTTGCTCAGATACCATCAGCAACACATCTGGCGTATTAATCGCATCAGGTTTTACATTGTTGGCTAGGCGCTTTTCAATATAACGCACCGTTTCGTAGCCAAAGTAACCGGCCAAACCGCCAGTGAATCTAGGCAAGCCCTCGTAAGGCGGCGTTTTAAAGCGTGCTTGGTAGCTTTTTACAAAGTCTAGTGGATTGGTATTTTCCACGCTCTCCACTACGGTATCACCTTCCAATACCTGAATATTTTTGCCATGCGCTACGATGCGCACTTTTGCCGGCAAGCCAATTATGGAGTAACGGCCAAAGCGTTCGCCACCCTGCACTGACTCCAACAAATATGAAAACGGCTGGTTAGCGAGTTTTAAGTAGAGCGAAAGCGGGGTATCGAGGTCAGCAAAGGTTTCGAGTACCAGGGGGATGCGGTTGTAGCCCTGCGCTGCCAAGGCATTGAATTCTTCTTGATTAATCGTATTTAACATAAACTTCCTAAGACTATATTTTCGTGTTCTTAAAAAACTGCACGCCACATCGGTGATGTATGCGCTGCCCTTCGTACATTAGCGTTGCCAAGAGCTTCGCCAACCAGAAGAATCATTAAGAAACTTGTCGTACAAATAGTCGTCTGCGATATGCTTCATATTCGAAGTTATGTTTAAAAGTTATGTTTATAAATATTAATTAGCTTAATAAATTAATTAAGTCAGGTAAATGGTCGATGGTAGCGTCCACCATGCTCTCATCAATGGCCTTACCTTGGTTGTACCCATAAGGCACAGTAACAATATAGCATCCTGCGGCGTGCGCGGCTACTACATCTGTATCAGAATCTCCTACCAGCATAGATTCTGTTTCCAGCACGTCTAATTTTTTGCAGATATGATGCAATTGCATCGGGTTGGGTTTCTTTTTAGGTAGCGTATCTCCGGATACCACTACTTCAAAGAAATCGCTTAGGCCTGCCGCATGCAGTAGCGGCAGTGTGAATTTTTCCGGCTTATTGGTCACACACGCAAGCTTAAAGCCTTTACGCTTGAGTTTATCCAGCGTTTCCAGTGCGCCGTGATATGGCTGGCTACTGGTTACGTTTTGCGCGTAGTGTTCAAAGAACAATACCTGCGCATCATGTAGCAGAGCATCATCCGGCTCGTCCTGCGCATCATTGGTTACGCAGCGCTTAACCAGCATTTGCGCCCCCTCACCGATATAACGCGCAATCTGCGCCGGTGATTTGTTGGGTAAGTTTAATGCGTCCAGCATCTGATTTGCCGCAACGGCAATTTCAGGCGCAGTGTTCACCAATGTACCGTCAAGATCAAACATGACGACTTTGACATTAAATCCCATGACGATTTACTTTTTTGCAATAACGCTGATTTTAAAGTCAGATATGATTTTAAGAGTATCTAATTTAAAACTATCTAATTTAAAAGCACTTCATTTAAAAATACCTAGCCGCCAGTTAGCGACTAGGCATCTCAGATATAAAACGCTTATTTTACAGTTGCTAAAGAAGCGCGCATTTCAGCTACTACAGTGTTGTAGCGGTTTGCATCGGTATCTTTTGGTGAGCCAAAAATCGCTGAACCAGCAACGAAAGTATCCGCGCCAGCACGTGCAATTTCTGCAATGTTTTGTGCATTCACGCCACCATCTACTTCCAACCAGATTTGACGGCCGGTTTTTTCGTAGTATGCGTCGATACGTGCACGCGCTTGTTTTAACTTGTTCAAAGTTTCAGGAATGAATTTTTGACCGCCGAAACCAGGGTTCACTGACATCAACAACACCATATCCACTTTATCCATCACGTGGTCTAAGTAGCTTAATGGTGTCGCTGGATTGAACACCAAGCCAGACTTACAGCCCAAATCACGAATCATCGCCAAGCTGCGATCGATATGCTCAGAAGCTTCTGGGTGGAAAGTAATGATGTTTGCACCTGCTTTTGCAAAGTCAGGAATAATACGATCCACTGGTTTTACCATTAAATGCACGTCAATCAATGCGCCTACTTTTTTTGCAGTTTCGCGGATTGCATCACATACCAATGGGCCAATGGTTAAGTTAGGTACGTAGTGGTTGTCCATTACGTCAAAATGCACGATGTCTGTGCCAGAAGTAATCACGTCCTCGATCTCTTGACCAAGTTTGGCAAAGTTCGCAGAAAGAATACTTGGGGCAATTCTAAAAGTTTTATCCATGGCAATATCCGTCAAATTAAATTTATTAATCAGTTTAAAGCGTTATTTTACCCTTATTTCTCACTAATAAGATGATGCTTCTTGCTTAACATAAGCCAATCCCTCAAAATTACACTTATGCAGTTATATGTTATAGGCGTGAACCACACAACCGCCCCCATCCAAATCCGTGAGCATGTCGCTTTTAACAGCGAACATCTAGGCAGCGCCCTGCGCGAGCTAACCCTGCACGACGCTTCGGAGGCGGCTATTTTGTCCACCTGTAACCGTACCGAACTCTATTGCAGCACGGATGACCCACAAAAGGCACTGGCCTGGCTATCGCAATATCATAAAATTGAACCAACGGCGATTGCACCTTACATTTACACGCTGCCGGACGATGAAGCGGTAAAACACGCATTCCGCGTAGCTTCCGGTCTAGACAGCATGGTGCTGGGTGAGCCGCAGATTTTAGGCCAATTCAAGCAATCGGTAAAAATCGCCCAAGACGCCGGCACGCTGGGCACCCTGCTGCACAAACTGTTTCAACGCACGTTTGAAGTAGCCAAAGAAGTGCGCACCAATACCGACATCGGCGCCAACTCCATTTCCATGGCAGCCGCCGCAGTCAAACTCTCGCAGCGTATTTTTGGCGATATCAGCGAGCAAAAAGTATTGTTTATTGGCGCCGGAGAAATGATAGAACTGTGCGCTGACCACTTTGCTGCACAAAAACCCAAAAGCATGACCATCGCCAACCGCACCATTGAGCGGGGCTCTAATTTGGCGCAGAAAATCCATGGCGAAGCCATGCTGCTAAATGACTTACCGGCGCATTTTGCCAATTTTGACATCGTCATTACTTCCACCGGCAGCACCCTGCCCATTATCGGCCTTGGCATGGTGGAAAGCGCCATCAAAGCACGCCGTCACCGCCCGATTTTCATGGTCGATTTAGCCGTACCGCGCGACATTGAACCTGAAGTGGCTGAGTTGGACGACGTCTTCTTATATACCGTGGATGATTTAGCGCAAGTGGTGTCTGACGGTATTGAAAACCGGCAAACGGCCGCGGTAGAAGCGGAAATGATCGTAGAAACGCGCGTTGAAAACTTTATGCAGTGGTTTAAAAAGCGCGATGCCGTCCCCACTATTAAGGCACTGCGTGACCAAGCGGAGCATATGCGCAAAGCCGAGCTGGAAAAAGCGTACAAGCTGCTGCAAAAAGGCGAATCCGCAGAAAAAGCGCTAGAAGCATTGAGCGTGGCGCTCACCAACAAGTTTTTACATGCGCCTAGCCATGCTTTAAACAAAACGCATGGTGACGAACACGCCAAACTAGAAGAAATACTAAAAGACTTATATCAGATTAAAAGTTAAGCCAAATTAAAAGTTAAACAGAATTCACTTTATTAAGAATTCAATGTAGCAATAAATCTTGAGAAACACACAATGAAACCAAGCATGATTACCAAGCTCGCTAATTTAAGCGAGCGTTTAGATGAAATTGACCGCTTAATGAGCAGTGAGGGCATCACTGACAATATGGACAACTACCGCAAATTGACGCGCGAGCATGCGGAGATCACGCCTATTGTGGAGCAATACCGCGCATTTGAGCAAGCTGAAGCCGATATCAACGAAGCGCAAACCATGCTGAACGACCCAGAGATGAAGGCATTTGCGCAGGAAGAAATTGAAGCAGGCAAGGCCAAGCTGGAGACGATTGAAACCGCACTGCAAACCCTGCTACTGCCAAAAGACCCAAATGATGACAAAAACATCTTTCTGGAAATTCGCGCTGGTACCGGCGGCGATGAGTCTGGCCTATTTGCCGGTGATTTATATCGCATGTACTCACGCTACGCTGAACGCCAAGGCTGGAAAGTGGAAGTGATGTCAGCCAACGAGGGCGAAATGGGCGGCTACAAGGAAATTATCGCCAAGATCGAAGGCTATGGTGCGTATTCAAAACTAAAATTTGAAAGCGGCGGTCACCGTGTGCAGCGCGTGCCGGACACCGAAACCCAAGGCCGCATCCACACCAGCGCCTGTACCGTGGCAATCTTGCCAGAAGCAGATGAAGTGTCTGACGTGGTCATCAATCCGGCAGACGTACGTATCGATACATTCCGTGCGTCAGGTGCCGGTGGTCAGCACATTAACAAAACCGACTCAGCGGTACGCTTAACCCATGCGCCTACCGGCATCGTGGTGGAATGTCAGGAAGGCCGCAGCCAGCACGCCAACAAGGCACAAGCCTTTGCCGTACTGGCGGCACGCATTAAAGCCAAACAAGTGGACGAGCAGCAAAGCAAAATCGCCAGTGAGCGTAAGAGCCTGATTGGTAGCGGTGACCGCTCTGAGCGCATTCGCACCTACAACTACCCACAAGGCCGCATTACGGATCACCGTATCAACCTGACTCTGTACAAAATCGACGCGATTACCGAGGGCGATATGGATGAACTGATAGGTGCACTGGCAGCTGAGCATCAGGCTGACTTGTTAGCTAGCCTGGGTGAAGATAACTAGGTGTGAAGATATCTAGTCGCGAAGATAATTAATTGTGAAAACAGCTAATTAGCACAGACAATCAACAACAAAGACAATTCATTGACGCAAACCGTCCGCACTACTTGGGTTGAAGCACAGCAGCGCCTGATGCAGCAATTAGCGCTAGAGGCTAATGACGCAAAACTTGAGGCGCAGCTGCTGCTGCAAACTGCGCTCAAGGTAAACCGCGCTTGGCTACTCGCGCACGAGCTCGACCAATTACCAGACAACGCCGACTTTAATGCGCTGCTGACGCGCCGCCTGCTAGGCGAACCGGTTGCCTACATCTTAGGCTGCCGCGAGTTTTACGGGCTAAACCTCAGCGTTACACCTGACACACTCATCCCACGCCCGGATACTGAAACACTGGTCGAAGCCGCCTTAGAAAAGGCGCCTTTTGATACCAGCTGCGCCATACTGGATTTAGGCACTGGCACCGGTGCCATCGCCCTGGCAATTGCCAAGCATCGCCCACATGCCGAAGTAACAGCAGTGGACGCATCAGCAGCCGCACTGCGCATTGCTGAGCACAACGCCCAACAATTAAACTTAGCGCATGTGCGCTTTAGTTTGGGCCACTGGTTTTCAGCAGTGGAGGGTGAGAGATTTAACCTGATTGTCAGCAACCCGCCTTATATTGAACAAGACGACAGCCACCTAACGCAGGGGGATTTGAGATTCGAGCCAATGTCCGCACTAGCCTCGGGCACGGATGGCTTGGATGATATCCGCGAAATTATTGCGCACAGCTTGCTCCACCTCCTGCCGCAAGGCTGGCTGATGCTGGAGCACGGTTACAATCAGGCAAGCTCAGTGGCAGACCTGATGGCACAAAGCGGCTTGGTCGACATCAGCACCATCAAAGACCTAGGTGGCAATGACCGCGTCACCATCGGCAAGAACCCGCTGATAGTAAGCACTCACTGGGATTAGCAGCACCCGAACAAATACTTGGAATATATGTCTGACATGGTAAGCTCCACATATCACTAAGGCGCAGCGGACTATGCCTTCCCCACTTATATTATTAGCCTATACCAGCGTCGCTACTTACCAGATGACGCACGATGAACTGCTGGCGCTGCTGGAGTCGGCACGCCGCTGCAATCAGCGCCATGACATCACGGGCATGCTGCTTTATATGGACGACTGTTTTTTCCAAGTACTGGAAGGTGAGGAGCAGTTAGTCGATGCTTTATACGACAAAATATGCCTGGACAAAAGAAATCACCACGTAGTCAAACTTATCAGAGAGCCAATTACACAGCGCAGCTTTACTGAATGGACCATGAGCTATGAACATGTATCACGTGAAGACATGGCATCCTTTACCGGCTTGACCGATTACCTAGACCAAGACCACCCTGGTTTTAACGGCATGGCAGCAGGCCGCGCTCGCGAGTTGATCGAGTCATTCAAACATGGCCAGTGGCACCGCCACGACCTGACCCAACAAAAATTTATACACATCGGGCCATAGCACGTTAGCAGCATGACCTTTTGCAGTCTGGCATAGTATAATCACCCCATGTCAGAAAATAACTCTATCGGCATTGTTGCCCCACAAACTGCATCTTTTAGTGAGCCGCTCACCCTCAAAGGTGGCGCAGTACTAGCGCAATTTGACCTTGTCTACGAGACCTACGGCACCTTAAATGCCGATAAGTCCAACGCAGTGCTGATTTGTCATGCGCTATCCGGCACGCACCACGTGGCAGGTAAGTATTCAGAACAAGACAAATACCCGGGCTGGTGGGACAACCTAGTGGGTCCAGGTAAACCGCTGGATACCAATAAATTCTTCGTGATTGGCGTGAACAATCTGGGCGGCTGTCATGGCAGCTCAGGCCCGGTCAGCACCAACCCGAACACCGGCAAGCCATGGGGCTCAACTTTCCCTATCGTAACCGTGGAAGACTGGGTTAACTCTCAAGCACGCCTGCTCGACAAATTAGGCATTACCCAGCTAGCAGCCGTAATTGGCGGCAGCCTAGGCGGCATGCAAGCCCTGCAATGGACCATCGCCTACCCAGAGCGTGTACGTCATGCTTTGGTGATTGCATCGGCACCTAACCTGACTGCACAGAATATCGCGTTTAACGAAGTGGCACGTCAGGCAATTATCACCGACCCTGAGTTTCATGGCGGCGACTACTACGAGCACGGTGTAGTGCCCCGCCGCGGCTTACGCATTGCACGCATGCTGGGCCACATTACCTACCTGAGCGATGATGCGATGGGCGAAAAATTTGGGCGCAGACTCAAAGACGATATCAAATACAGCTTTAATGTTGAATTTGAAATGGAATCCTACCTGCGCTACCAAGGCGATAAGTTCGCCGGTGAGTTTGATGCGAATACTTACTTACGCATGACACGCGCCTTAGATTACTACGACCCGGCACTAGCCCATGGTGGCGACTTAAGCAAGGCACTGAGTCAGACTCAAGCCAAGTTTCTGGTATTGTCATTTACCAGCGACTGGCGCTTTTCACCTGCTCGCTCACGTGAAATTGTCAAAGCCTTGCTCGATAACGAAAGCACCGTCAGCTACGCAGAAGTCACTGCTGCCCACGGCCATGATGCATTCCTGATGCCGGATAAACATTACCACGCTATTTTGCGTACCTATTTAGGCAATATTGAAGTTGGTGGTAACCATGCAAAATAATGTAAATATTACAAAAAATGCAGTTCAATTTCGCCAAGATTTTGCAATTATCGCAAACTGGGTGAAATTTGGCAGCAAAGTACTGGATTTAGGCTGCGGCGATGGTGAATTATTACAATTTTTACGCGGCTCATTAGAGGTTAAAGGTTACGGCGTAGAAAAAGATGACACCAACCTCATCGCCTGCGTTAAAAATGGCATCAATGTAATACAGATGGACTTGGAAGACGGCCTGTCCGGCTTTGAAGACCAATCATTCAATACTGTGATTTTGTCGCAAACCCTGCAAGCCATGCACAACACGGAAGAAATCGTGCTGGAAATGCTGCGAGTGGGTAAGGAAATCATCGTCACTTTCCCTAATTTCGGCTACTGGCGCAATCGCATGCAAATCACAGCAGGGCGCATGCCGGTATCTAAAGCGTTACCATACCAATGGTACGATACACCTAACGTGCATTTATGCACGATTAACGACTTTGATCACTTCTGCCATCAGCACGACATTGAAATCTTAGAACGTCGCGTGATTACCGATGGTAAAGAAGTCAATTTCCTGCCTAATCTGCTCGGCAGCCTAGCGATGTACCGCTTGAAATCCAAATAATCAGCCTATCATTATTTTGCAGACTGCCGCACAGCCCACCATCCGCCAATCGCTGATGAGCAAAAAAATGCTTATCTGCGTTTTCACCGGCTTTAGTTCAGGACTACCGCTATTTATTTTAATTAGCCTGCTACCGGCATGGCTGCGCTCCGAGGGAGTAGACCTGAAGTCCATCGGATTATTCGCTTTAATCAGCCTGCCGTTTACCTGGAAGTTTGTATGGGCACCGCTGTTTGACCGCTTTAGTCCACCACTAGGTCGCAGACGTGGCTGGCTGGTAGTCTGGCAAGTGTTATTGCTGCTATCGATTCCAGCGTTTGGTGCCTTTAACCCCAAGTTTGATATTTGGAGCATCGCCTATCTGGCAACTGTCGTGGCATTCTTTAGCGCATCTCAGGATATCGTGCTGGATGCCTACCGCCGTGAGTTACTGATAGATGCAGAACTGGGCTTGGGTAACGCTGTACATGTCAACGCCTACAAAATTGCAGGCTTGGTGCCAGGCTCCTTATCACTGATACTGGCAGACCATATGTCATGGAGCAGCGTGTTTACCATTACCGCACTATTTATGCTGCCTGGTCTGGTGATGACATTACTGGTGAGTGAGCCTGCATTAAAGTATGGCGCACCCAAGACCTTACGCGCGGCAATCGTAGAGCCATTTAAAGAGTTTATCGAACGTAACGGCCTCAAATCAGCGCTATTTATCCTGGCCTTTATCTTTCTATATAAACTGGGCGACAGCATGACTACTGCGCTCGCCACCCCGTTTTATTTAGATATGGGTTACAGCAAAACCGAGATAGGCCTAATCGCCAAAAACGCAGGACTATGGCCTAGCGTACTAGGTGGCCTGATTGGTGGGCTGTGGATGGTTAAGCTCGGCATTAATAAATCATTATGGATTTTTGGCGCAGTGCAAATGCTGGCTATCTTAGGTTTTGCCTGGCTGGCAGATGTTGCCAGCAACCCGACGACATTCAACGCTACATTTGAGCTGGAAATATTGGGCGCGAGCTTCAGCCTGCAACAGCGCCTGCTGTGGCTAGGCATGGTGATCGGCGTAGAAGCGCTGGGCGTAGGGCTGGGTACCGCTGCCTTTGTAGCCTACATCGCAAAAACCACACATCCGCTGTATACCGCCACCCAGTTTGCGCTATTTACCAGCCTAGCCGCAGTGCCACGCACATTTGCCAATGCAGCAACCGGTTACATGGTAGAAAGCATGGGCTGGCGTGATTTCTTTATGTTGTGCTTTATCATCGCCATCCCCGGCATGCTGTTACTGCTAAAAATTGCCCCTTGGCATGAGGCAGATAAAGAACTGCAAGCACATCACTAATACCCTAAAGTACTGAATTAGGTAAACGCGCAAGCTACAAGGCAACTCGCCGCGCGCCCCTCTCTTAAGCGTAATCGATAATCAGCGGCGCATGGTCACTAAAGCGTTCATCTTTATACACACTGGTTGTTAGCGCCTTTGCAGCAAATGCTGGCGTAGCAATTTGATAGTCAATACGCCAACCTACATTGTTAGCCCACGCCTGACCACGATTGCTCCACCAGGTATAACAGGCATCCGTAGTGTCCGGATGCAAGGTACGGTAAACATCCACCCATCCCAGGTCATCAAATAACTGCGTCAGCCATGCGCGCTCTTCTGGCAGGAAGCCTGAATTCTTGCGATTGCCTTTCCAGTTCTTCAGGTCAGCTTCTTTATGCGCAATATTCCAGTCACCGCAAATCACCACGTCGCGCCCGCTTTGTACCAGCGCCTGCAACTGCGGCATAAAACGCTCCATCACGCTAAACTTAAAGGCTTGGCGCTCTTCACCGCTAGAACCGGAAGGCAAATACAGTGACACTACGCTCAAATTACCAAACCTAGCTTCCAGATAGCGTCCTTCACTATCAATATCATCTATGCCCAAGCCTTCAATCACACTGTCGGCTTTGATTTTAGAATAGATGCCAACACCGCTATAACCTTTTTTCTCTGCATAGTGGAAATAGCCAAAATAGCCTTCTGGATTCAGCATTTGCTCCGTCATATCGCCGGCCTGTGCCTTGAGTTCCTGCATACAGACAACGTCTGCATCCTGACTTTTTAACCAAGCATACAAACCTTTGTTAGTTGCAGAACGGATGCCATTTAAATTTAACGATATAATCTTCAAAACTTTTTTCCAAATAATTAGCAGAAACTATCATGACCCAACCACTCGATCAATTCAGGCAAGATTTTATCGCATTTGCAATCCAAAAAGAGGTTTTAAAATTCGGTGAATTTAAAACCAAAGCCGGTAGACTAAGCCCTTACTTTTTCAACGCTGGCTTATTTAACGATGGCGAAAGCCTGATGAAACTGGGCGAGTTTTATGCGCAGGCCATTAAAAACTCAGGCATAGAATTTGACATGCTGTTTGGCCCGGCGTACAAAGGCATTACATTAGCGGCAAGTATTGCCATCGCACTTGCCAAAGATGGTCACAATGTCCCTTATGCTTACAACCGCAAAGAGGCTAAAGACCATGGAGAAGGCGGTGTGATTGTAGGTAGTCCACTCAAGGGTCGAGTTCTCATCATCGATGATGTGATTTCCGCAGGAACATCTGTGCGCGAATCTGTAGAGCTGATCAATGCCAGCGGCGCCACGGCCTGCGGTGTGGCAATCGCAATCGACCGACAAGAGAAAGGTTTGGGCGAACTTTCAGCAGTGCAAGAAGTGATTAATAGCAACAAAATACCGGTATGCGCAATTGCTAACTTGAACGACTTGCTAAGCTATTTAAACAACAAAACCGAGATGGCGCAGAATTTGCATGCGGTACAAGCCTATCGACAACAATATGGCGTGATTTAGCACAGCACTTAAATAAAGCCTGCTTAAATGTGGCCACATGAAAGGTGGTTAAAGACAAATGCAAAAGTTGTTAAGATCGTTACCTCACCAGCCTGCGTACGTGGCCACGCGCAGCGCCCAGCAGTTTGCAATGTATAGCATTTGCGTGCTTGGCATACTGCTCTGCACAGCCCAATATGCAAGGGCTGAGGGCAGCGGCAAAATCCTGAAATGGAAAGACGAGAACGGCGTCACCCACTATGGCGACAATATGCCCAGCCAATACAACAACCGCGAGAACTCGCTTATCAACCGCCAGGGCATCACGGTTAAGCACAATATGCCGAACAAGAGCAACGCCGATGAATTGAGCAAACTGGAACAAGCTAAAGCCGAGCAAGCCAAGAAAGACAAGGCGCTGCTAGGCGCGTTTACCAATGTGGGTGAAATTGACTTAGCATTAGAGCGCAATATTCAGCTGGATAAAATTGCGCTGGACAACTTAAAGCAAGAACGAGCCACGCATCAAAAAAGTCTGGATAGCAAGAAAGCCTCGGCAGCCAGCTTTGAACAGAAAAAGAAAGCCGTACCTAAAGACCTGCAAGCGGAGATTGCCGATGAACAGGCACAAATCAGCCGCATAGATCAAAATATAGCAGACAAGAACGCAACCATCAGCGAAACACGTAAGCGCTTTGAAGAAGATAAAAAACGCTACACTTTGCTGAAAAGTGATCCCTCAAGGCAAGCCCAATAACCAGCACACCATATTAAGATAAATGTGTGCGGCGACAAGCCGCTAGTGCAGCTGTGTATTGCCAGCCTAATACAAAAAAAATCCTGCGGTAGTTAGCCGCAGGATTTTTTATTATTTACTTCACTATTTACAAATAAAGCACACTACAAACTAAAGCGCGATTACGCGCCTAGCTTGCGCTTCAACACTTCATTCACCTGCGCCGGGTTGGCCTTGCCTTTGGAAGCCTTCATCGCTTGGCCGACCAATGCATTAAATGCTTTTTCCTTGCCCGCCTTGAACTCTTCTACCATCGCAGCATTCGCCGCTAACACTTCGTCGATAATGGCCTCAATCGCGCCAGTGTCAGAAACCTGCTTCAGGCCTTTGGCCTCAATAATGGCATCTACTTCACCTTCGCCATTCCACATCGCTTCAAACACTTGCTTAGCCGCGTTATTGGAAATGGTGTTATCGGTGATGCGTTTAATCAGTGCCGCCAAACTCTCTGCGCTTACCGGTGATACTGCCAGGGTTTTCTCTTCGGCATTCAGCTTGGCAGAAATCGCGCCCATCACCCAGTTAGCAGCCGGCTTAGCCTCAGCGCCTGCATTCACGACCGCCACGAAATAAGCCGCAAGCTCACGGCTTGCTGTAAGCGTATCCGCATCATAACTAGTTAAGCCAAACTGGCTTTCAAACCTAGCTTTCATCGCCTCTGGCAGCTCAGGCATTTCTGCCTGCACACGCGCTTTATCTGCTTCGGTAATTTCTAACGGCAGCAAATCCGGGTCTGGGAAGTAGCGATAGTCATTCGCCTCCTCTTTGCTACGCATCGCGCGCGTTTCACCGGTATCCGGGTTAAACAGCACGGTTGCCTGCTGGATGGTACCGCCATCTTCCAGCGTTTCAATCTGCCAGCGTGTCTCAAACTCAATCGCTTGCTGCATAAACTTGAACGAGTTCAAGTTCTTAATCTCGCGGCGCGTACCCAATTTGTCACTACCTTTAGGGCGCACAGACACGTTGACGTCACATCTAAAACTGCCTTCCTGCATATTGCCGTCGCAAATGCCTATCCACTGCACCAGTTCGTGCAATTTTTTAGCATAAGCCACCGCCTCAGCTGCTGAACGCATATCCGGCTCGGTTACGATTTCCAGCAATGGCGTACCAGCGCGGTTCAAGTCAATGCCACTCATGCCTTCTACTGCACCATGCACAGACTTACCAGCATCCTCTTCCAAATGGGCACGCGTGATATTAATCACTTTTTCATAAGCAGCATTTTTGCCTACAGCCGGCACCTGGATAGTCACCGCACCTTTACCCACTACTGGCAACTCATACTGGCTGATTTGGTAGCCTTTAGGTAAATCCGGGTAGAAGTAGTTTTTACGCGCAAATACGGAACGCGGCGCAATGTCGGCATGTATCGCCAGGCCAAACTTAATCGCACAGTTCACGGCTTCTTTATTCAGCACTGGCAGCACGCCAGGCAAGGCGATGCTCACCTCACACGCCTGTGTGTTAGGCTCTGCGCCATAAGTGGTAGATGCACCTGAGAAAATTTTAGTATTTGTTTTTAACTGGGTGTGCGTTTCCAACCCAATAACGACTTCCCATTCCATTACTTAGACCCTTCCAATACATCCAGCTCTGGCATGGCAGTATGCCAATCTGTCACTTGTTGATACTGATGCGCCACGTTCAACATACGCGCCTCATCAAAATAGTTACCAATAATCTGCAAACCTACTGGCAAGGCTTTACCGTCCGCACTGGTGCTAAAGCCAGCGGGCACGCTCATGCCAGGCAAACCAGCCAGGTTGGTAGAGATGGTGTAGATATCCTGCAGATACATGGCTACCGGATCATCTACCTTCTCACCTGCTTTAAATGCGGTAGAAGGCGCCGCTGGCCCC
Source organism: uncultured Methylotenera sp. (assembly GCF_946479685.1). The sequence goes on along the minus strand of NZ_CAMLGS010000039.1, from coordinate 1,254 downwards.
ATAATCACATCACACTGCTTAAATGCTTCGGTAAAGTCCTGCGCGATTAAACGGCGAATCTGCTGCGCCTTCAGGTAATACGCATCGTAGTAGCCTGCGCTCAACACATAAGTACCAATTAAGATACGGCGCTTCACTTCAGCACCAAAGCCTTCAGCACGGCTCTTACAGTACATATCCATCAAGTCGGTATATTCTGCAGTGCGGTGGCCGTAACGCACACCGTCATAACGTGACAAGTTGCTGGATGCCTCAGCCGGTGCCAGCACATAGTAAACCGGGATAGATAAACCGGTATTCGGCAGTGAAATTTCTACAATTTCAGCGCCTAGTTTTTTATATTCGGCAATCGCGTCTTCAATCACTTTACCCACGCCTGCATCCAGGCCTTCAGCAAAGAACTCTTTCGGCAGACCAATACGTAAGCCTTGCAGCGGTTTATTCAAATCGCGGGTGTAATCTTCTTTGTCACGATTCAAACTGGTGGAATCACGCTCATCAAAACCAGCCATCACGTTCATCATCAACGCACAGTCCTCAGCAGACTTCGCCATCGGGCCAGCCTGATCCAAACTAGAGGCAAACGCAATCATGCCGTAGCGTGACACCACGCCGTAGGTTGGTTTTAAGCCGGTAAAGCCGCAGAGTGAAGCTGGCTGACGGATAGAGCCGCCGGTATCGGTACCGGTAGCCGCCGCACACAAACGTGCCGCTACTGCCGCCGCACTACCGCCACTACTGCCGCCAGGTACACGGCTGAAGTCCCACGGGTTTTTTACGCCACCGAAATAGCTGGTTTCGTTAGATGAACCCATGGCGAACTCATCCATATTGGTTTTACCCAAATTCACTGCACCCGCCTGGTCAAACTGCGTAATCACGTGAGCATCATAAGGCGCAACAAAATTTTCCAACATCTTGGAGCCACAGGTGGTTTTCCAGCCTACTGCACAAAAAATATCTTTTTGCGCAATGGGGATACCTGTCAGCGGTGTCGCGTTACCCGCGGCAATACGTACGTCTGCCGCCTTCGCCTGTGCCAAGGTTTTCTCTTGGTCTAAGGCGATATAGGCGTTAATGGTGGGGTTAAGCGCATCGATACGGTTTAGATAAGTTTGCGTCAGTTCTACGCTGGAAATTTCTTTGCTAGCCAGCATTTGGGCTAAGGTTGTTAAGCTACTGTTGATCATATTGCGGTTACTCGATTACTTTAGGTACAAGATACAGGCCGCTGTCCACAGCAAGCTCTGCCGA
>NZ_CAMLGS010000038.1 GCF_946479685.1 uncultured Methylotenera sp. | reverse complement strand
GAAATATTGATAATTGCTAGCGTGCTGAGCATACAAGACCCACGCGAACGCCCACTGGATAAGCGTGAAGCAGCAGATAATGCACACGCCAAGTTTGCGGGCGAGGGCTCTGATTTTATGAGCTACCTCAAGCTCTGGGATTTCTTCGATAACGCGCTCAAAACCAAAAAGTCCAACAAAGACCTGCTCAATCAATGTCATACTAATTTCTTATCATTCTTACGCTTAAAAGAGTGGCGTGAATTACACGGGCAATTGTTAGAGATCGTTGCCGAAATGGAATTTAAGCTGAATGAGAAAGACGCCAACTTTGAGCAAATCCACAAAGCGCTGCTCGCTGGTTTGTTAGGCAATATTGGCTTTAAAGATGGTGACAATGACTCATACGCGGGTGCTCGCGGTATTCGTTTCCATGTGGCACCGGGTTCTACACTCAAGAAAACCCGTCCAAAATGGGTAATGGCGGCTGAGCTGGTTGATACCTCTAAATTATATGCACGTGGTGTGGCCAAGATTGAGCCAGACTGGATTGAGCCGCTAGCCAGAGGTCTTACCGATAGCCATTATTCAGACCCGCGCTGGGATAGAAAAATGGGTATGGTCAACGCATGGGAGCGCGTGAGCTTGTATGGCCTGACCATTATTCCTAAACGTCGCGTGCATTATGGTCCGATTAACCCTGTCGAGTCGCGTGAGATATTTATTCGTGAAGCGCTAGCCAATGGCGAGTTTGATACCAAAGCGGCATTTTTTACCGCTAACGAGCGTTTGATTGCAGAGGTTGAAGAGCTGGAGCATAAAGCACGCCGTCAGGACGTATTGGTGGATGAGCATAAACTTTTTGCTTTTTACGATGCCAAAATACCTGCTGATATTTTTAATGCCGCAAGTTTTGAAAAGTGGCGCGCAGATGCGGAAAAGTTATCACCCAGGCTGCTGTACCTGACGCGCGATGATTTAATGCGTCACGGTGCTGATGCGATTACTGCGGTGCAATTCCCCGAGAAAGTCATGTTAGATGGCGTTGAAACCAGTTTGAAATACCGTTTTGAGCCGGGTCATGTATTAGATGGCGTTACCGCCACCGTGCCGCTAGCCTTGCTGAATCAACTCAACCCGTTACAGACGGAGTGGTTGGTGCCTGGCATGCTGCGCGAAAAAATCACCTACTTGATTAAAGCCTTACCTAAAACATTCAGGCGCGTATGTGTGCCTGTGCCAGAGTTTGTTACCGGTTTTTTGGAGGAAGTGAACGAGCAGTTTTCTCAGCCTATGCTGGATGCGTTAGCCTCTTACATACAGCGCAAAACCACGCTAAAAATTGGCAAAGAGGACTGGGATATGAATGACATCCCGCCACACCATTTAATGAACTTTAGTGTGCTGGATGATAGCGGCAGAGAACTGGCGATGGGGCGTGACTGGAACGCCCTGAAAAAACAGCTGGGCTCAGCCGCGCAGCTTACTTTTAGAAATACCTCGCCAGATATTGAAAAAACCGGCCTGAAGCAGTGGGATTTTGGTGATTTACCCCAGACCTTGAGTTTTGAGCGTGACGGCTTAAAAGTGACCGGCTATCCTGCACTGGAAGACGCACACGACAGTATCGCCGTGAAGCTATTTGATACTGAGCGTGAAGCTGCACTTAGCCATCGTAAAGGTGTGTGCCGTTTGATGCGCTTTGAACTAAAAGAGCAGATGAAGCAGCTGGAAAAGAGTCTGCCTAATTTTAATCAATATGCGTTGCTGTTGCGTAATGTGATGCAAGCTGATGATTTGCGCGAAGATATGATTTTAGCGATAGCAGACCGTGCGTTTATCGGTGAGGATGACTTGCCGCGTACCAATGCAGAGTTCATGGTGCTAAAACAACGTGCCAGAACGCGCTTGCCAGCGGTAACGCAAGCAGTAGCGCGCCAAGCACAGGCGATTGCTACCGAATACCAGTTACTGGTGCAGAAGCAGGGCCAAATGGCGGCTACGGCCAATCGCCTAAAACGTGACTTAGAGCAGCAAATTGGCTTACTAGTGTATAAAGGCTGCTTTAACCAAACGCCTTGGGAGCAGCTGCAGCATATTCCCCGCTATTTAAAAGCACTCAGGCTGCGTATTGAGAAGCACCCAACTAACCCAGACCGTGACGGAAAAAATGCAGCCAGCGTGGGCTTGGTTTGGCAAAAGTGGCAAGATAAGGTAAATGCCTTGCATGCGGCACATTTGGACATTCCGCAGCACTTGCTGGATTTTAGATGGCTAATTGAAGAGCTGCGCGTGTCTTTATTTGCGCAAGAGCTTAAAACACCGTTTCCAGTATCGCTCAAGCGGCTAGAAAAAACCTGGGCAGACATGCGCTTTTAATCCTCATGTACTTAGATCAAACCAATAACAATCAAGTTGAAGAAAACTTTGATGAATTTTTAGCGCGTGCGCTTAAATTCAAGCCCGTTAGCGAGCCGCTGATACGTGTACATATCAGTCGCAATACAATACTGGCGATTGTTATTTCGATACTCGTTCACCTTGCTATTTTCTTTCTTGCGCCAAAAATTGAGTTTGATCAACCACCGGCTAACCCACCAGCCAGTGCGATTGAGGTCAGCTTGGCACCGCCCACACACGCACCAGCAGCTACGATTGTGCCTCAGCCACCAAAACCTGTGGCGCAACCTAAACCCGAGCCTGTAGCAAAGCCGGTTAAAAAAACGCCAACAGCAAAGCCTGAAAAGCATAAACCGATTGCAAAGGTACAAACCACCACAGCGGATTCCAGCTTGAAAGTACCAGACACACCTGCACCTCCGCCGCCTGTGCAGGAAAACAAGCTAGATCCATCCAAGTTCCCAGACATGGCTTCTTACATGAAAGCGGTGCAGGCGAGCAGGCAGGGGGCGGAGTATGATGCAGCTCGCCAAAATGCGGCGGCAATCGCTAAAGAGCGTGGGCCGAGTGCCGAACAAATTAGGGATGAGCGCATTAAAAACAACTTTAAAAGCGGCACTAACGGTATTTTTGAAATCACCAGCAAAATTTCAAGTTCTTCACGTTACGCTACTTTTAAATTTAAAGGCTGGACCAACGACTATAGTAACGCCAGGATGCAGTACTTTGAGGTAGAGGCTAACAGCGGCCAGGATATTCGCTTGGTGATCATTAAACGCATGATTGCGCTAATCCGCGAGCATTATCAAGGTGATTTTACTTGGGAGTCCTACCGACTAGGGCGCTCAGTGACTCAATCGGCACGTTTAGAAGACAATGCCGGTTTGGAAGACTTCTTAATGATGGAGTTTTTTGGAAATAATTACCGTAACAACTAGCGGATTAGGCAGGGTGCTGATCCGCTAGCGTAGTTGTGCTCTTATTTTTTTTAACCTTGTTTTTCCTTATTTAACGCACGCCTGTATTGCTCCAGTCTTTCCTGGTAATGCTCAGCATCGCCGTAATCTATAAAACGCGCGTAGCGTGAATGTGTACCTAGTATCTTTCTGGCATGTTTAATCGGGCAGAAGTATTGTTCTGTACGCGCCACAATTTCGCTAATGTAGGAAATCATGCCGCTGCCATACGCGCAGTAAGTGCAGTGAAACTTCTCAATAAAATTTAAATAGTGCAGTTGCTGCCTATCGTAAATAATGTAATCTGCTCTGCGTACTTTTTTAATGCCGTAAATCGGAAAACAGGTGAACTGATAAAACGTGATGAAAATATCGGTAATGACCAAGGGAATAATCATGGCGTAAATGATCGGCCCGGTAATCAAGTTTTGTGGGCGGTTGGTGACTAACCAAGTGAAAAAGTTTCTTTTCAGGCGTTTATGGGTGTCTTTCATCGACTTTTCAAATTCAACGCGCTTACCTTTGATCTGGAAAAAGATGGTGGATTGCTGTTCATTTAAGGCAGTTCGTAAATCATCTTCCAGCTCGGTAATTTGATTAAGTAGTTGTTGAATTCGTTCGTTCATGCAAATCCCTTATGCAATGTTCTGGTTAATGGCTTCTATAAATGACAGTACAGATTTGATGCTCCCTGTTAATGAGTATAGCGCTATATCGCTTAATTGGCAGTGATAAGATGTGGCATAGTGCGCGTTGGCAAAAACTATACACATCTGTATACTTTGAGTCAGCCCTTGCCTATAGAAGCTAAATATAAGGATGTTTTTTTATGTATAAGCGTTTGAGTGTAAAGCAGTTAACCCCACTGTTAATAACGGCCACAGTTGCATTGAGCGCATGCTCTGGCTTAGGTAATCAACATACAGCCTCTATAGAAAAAGACTGGCCTGTGCACGGTGGTGATTACACCAACCAGCGCTTATCACCCTTAACGCAAATCAACACGCAAAATATCAACAAGCTCTCACTCGCATGGTCATTTAAAACCGGTGTATCCGCAAGCTTTCAAGCCACGCCTATCGTGCAGGCTGGCGTTATGTATGTAGCTTTGCCTTTTAATCACGTAGTCGCTTTGGATGCAAAGACCGGCAAAGAGATTTGGCGCTACCAGCATAACCGTAAAGCAGATTGGAAAATGTGTTGTGGCCCGGCTAACCGTGGTGTAGCCGTGAGTGATGGCAAAGTATTCATCGGCACTGTGGATGCTAGGCTTATCGCCTTAGATGCAAAATCCGGGCATAAGCTATGGGATATTGATGTAGCAGAAGATACCGCTTTAACTGAAAACACAGGCTTACTCAGTAAAGCAGATGCTAAAAGTAAAAAAGAAATCTATGGTGGCACTGGTATTGGTATCGCCATGGCACCCGTGGTGTACCACGGCAAGGTTATTGTAGGGGTCACCGGGGTAGGTTATGGCCTGCACATTGACCAGCCGCGATTGGATGCGCCGCTGGGAGCTGTAGTAGGGGTTAGTGGCCAATATGGGCGCCCTGGCTTTTTGGCAGCATACGATATAAATAATGGCAATAAAGTATGGCAGTTTGACACGATTCCATCGCAAGGCTGGGAGGGGAAGTTTACAGAAACTACCTCTGATGGCGTGGCGCTTAATCGTGATATTGCTGCTGAAAAAGAGAATCTGAAGACACACCAGGATGCCTGGAAGTTTGGTGGCGGCTCTGCGTGGACCACACCTGCTATCGATACCAAAACCAATACTTTGTTCTTTGGTACCGGCAATCCATCACCGCAGATGAACGACGTATCACGCCCGGGTGATAATCTCTACACCGTATCGTTGGTTGCCTTAAACACGGAAACCGGTAAGATTAAATGGCATTATCAGCAAGTACCGCATGATGTTTGGGGCTACGATGTGGCAAGCCCACCAGTACTGTTTGATTATATGAAAAACGGTAAAAAAATAGCAGCCGTCGGCCAAGCTGGTAAAACTGGCTGGTATTACGTCAATGATAGGGAAACCGGCGCTTTGCTAAGTAAATCGGAGGCGTTTGTACCGCAACACAATATGTTCGCCAAAGCTACCAAAGAGGGCACGGTGCTATATCCAGGCATACTTGGTGGTTCCAATTGGAGCCCCAGCGCATTGGATGAAAGCAGCCAAACCAGTTATGTGGCTGGCATACATGCGCCGATTAAATATACCTTAGTGGACGAACCGGCCAAGGGCGATTTGCCAGCCATTCAGTACGTTTCATCTGAGCCAACTAGCGATGCGCGCTGGGGGTTATTATCAGCTATTAACTTAACTACCGGCAAAATGCGCTGGCAAGTAAAAACCGAGCAACCGTTAATGGGTGGTTTGCTGGTGACACGTGGTGGCTTGGTATTTATGGGTGAGGGTAATGGCTACTTTAAGGCATACAATAGCGGCAATGGGCAGCAACTCTGGCAATCTAAAGCCACTGCCGGGGTAAATGCACCACCGATTAGTTATGAGGTTGATGGTGTGCAGTATGTAGCCGTGGTTGCTGGCGGCAATGCTATTTTTGGCTTTCCCGCTGGAGATGAAGTGCTGGTTTACGCCCTGCATTAACCTATAGGATATTCTATGATTAAAAATGTGTTGCTTGGGGCTGTTTTTCTATTACTAGTTGCTTGTAGCGGTGGTCAGCAGTTTAGTGCGCTATCTGCCAATGCTAACGTAGTTGCGTTAGGGGATAGTCTTACCTACGGTACTGGCGCAGCTGACGGTGAGGATTACGTGAGTTTATTGAGCAGCAGTACCGGATGGAGCATTATCAATGCTGGCGTACCGGGCAATACCTCTGCTGAAGGCTTGGAGCGGCTAGATGCACTATTGGCAGCACATGATAATGGCACGCAAAAAATTGATTTACTTATCGTAGAGCTAGGAGGTAATGATTTTCTGCGCCACATCCCAGAAAGCGAAACTGTGCGTAATCTGAGCGCCATATTAACCAAGAGCAAAGCGCGCAATATCAATACTGTATTAATTGCCATTCCCAAGTTTAGTCCGATAGGGGCCGCGTTGGGCAGTCTGGAGGATCATCCATTGTATGAAAAGCTGGCAGAACACACCAAAACGCCACTGGTGGAAAACGTATTTTCAGAGGTGCTGGGTAAAAACAGCCTCAAATCAGACCCTGTGCATCCAAATGCCGAGGGCTATCGCATTGTAGCTAGTGATTTAAAGAAGTCTTTGGCTGATTTAGGCTTATTAAAGCATTAAGCATAAATTTAGTTAGATGCTGTTTGGTTGGCGTGCGTGATTTTTAGATAAAGCACTACGCAGGCCAGCATAAAGGTGACGCTGTTGGCAACGATAATCGGCCAGCATGTCATCAGGATGCCATACACCAACCAGCCGAACACGCCCAAGCTAAAGATGCTGTACATAGGCAGCGATACGCCGGATAAATCTCTCGTTTTCCAGGAGTGCAGTGCTTGCGGCACAAACGCAAATGTCGTCAAAAATGCGGATAAATAGCCAATAAAATCTGTCGTATTCAACATTAGCTCGCTTTAGTAACTGATATTGTTTTTTTAACAAGCAGCATTGCCACCAAGGTTACAATGCCTGCGATAACACCAAATAATCCGTTTAGCAAAGTAGGTGTAATGCTTTGTAACAAGCCATTACTTATGGCGCTGGCTGTATGCTCTATTGCATGATGCAGCGCAGGAATACCATGCACTAGAATTGCACCGCCGACCAAGAACATCGCGGCTGTACCTACCACTGATAAAGTTTTCATCATGTGTGGCGCAAACCATAAAATACCGAAACCAAGTTTACGTTTTAAGCTGTCGAGTATGGTGTAGCCTTTGCTACTGGCTAGATACAAGCCGCCATCGTCCAGTTTTACAATGCCGGCTACCAAGCCATAAACCCCAACCGTCATCACTACAGCAATCGCTGTCAGTACTAATATCTGTTGTGCAAATGCCGCAGTTGCCACGGTGCCTAAAGTGATTACAATGATTTCAGCCGAGAGTACAAAGTCGGTGCGAATCGCCCCTTTAATCTTTTCTTGTTCTAATACTTCCAAGGCTTTGCTTTCATCCTGACCGATTAACTTTTTAGGGTCATGATGGACATCATGTTCCGCATGAAAAAATTTATGGAATAGTTTTTCCACGCCTTCAAAGCACAGAAACAAGCCACCTAACATCAGTAATGGCATTACTAGCCAATTTGCTAGCGCACTAATCACTAATGCCAACGGTACCAGAATGATTTTGTTAACTGCCGAGCCCTTAGCAACAGCCCATACTACTGGCAGCTCTCTATCGGCATTAACACCAGTAACTTGCTGCGCATTGAGCGCTAGGTCGTCGCCCAATACGCCTGCGGTTTTTTTTGCCGCGACTTTGGTCATGACAGATACATCATCTAAGATGGTTGCAATATCATCAATCAGCGTTAAAAGACTAGCCCCGGCCATGATTGCTCGTTTCTATACAAAAGTTTAGGGTGAATTGAATAGTCGAGGATTATAATAGATTACCAACACAATCATCTTTCTCGATATTAAAAAATCATGGCGAATCAAGCAAATAGTGAATGGAGCTTTGCAATTAAGGGCATGACTTGTGCCTCTTGCGCAAACCGTGTTGAAAAGGCATTACTTAAAGTGCCTGGCGTGACTAGCGCTGAAATTAACCTTGCCTTAGAAACCGCACAGGTCGCTGCTATCGATAAAGTGACGACACAGCAGTTAGTCGATGCGGTAGTAGCCGCCGGTTATCAGGCACATTTATTAAGCGCAGAGCAGGATAGGGTTGAGCATTTAGCTAATGCCGACAAACAACATCTATGGTGGCCAAGTGCACTAGCTGCTTTACTCTCATTACCACTGGTGATTGCTATGGTTGCCCAATGGTTAGGGTGGCAAGGGCAAATCCCGGGCTGGCTGCAATGGTTATTAGCTACGCCTGTGCAGTTTTGGCTAGGCTGGCGCTTTTATCAGGCGGGTTGGCATGCGCTTAAAGCCAAAGCCGGTAATATGGATTTACTGGTTGCTATCGGCACATCTGCGGCTTATGGTTTAAGTGTGTATTTGTTACTGATCCCCTCACACGGCGCTACTCTGCATCACTTGTATTTTGAGTCATCGACGATAGTTATTACCTTGGTGTTGTTTGGAAAGTGGCTGGAAAGCCGTGCTAAGTCACAAACAACACAGGCAATTCGTGCCCTTAACACCTTAAGGCCAGAATTTGCAACTGTGGTCAGTCATGGGCAGACGCAACAAATCTCAATTACACAGGTGCAAGTGGGTGATGTTGTGTTGGTGCGACCTGGTGAGCGCATTGCGGTGGATGGCAATGTAGAGCAAGGTGAGAGCCAAGTGGATGAGTCTTTAATTACCGGCGAAAGCTTGCCTGTGGCTAAAAAAGTGGGTGATAAAGTCACTGGCGGAGCCATGAACGGCGAGGGTGTGTTATACGTTCAAACCACAGCGGTGGGCGCAGAAACTGTGTTGGCGCGTATCGTGCGCTTAGTTGAATCCGCACAAGCGAAAAAAGCGCCTATCCAGCGCCTGGTGGATAAAGTAAGTGCGGTTTTTGTGCCGATAGTGATGGCGATTGCCGCACTGACATTACTGGCTTGGGGGCTCTACAATGGTAACTGGGAGGCCGCCATTATTAACGCGGTAACCGTACTCGTGATTGCCTGCCCATGTGCGCTCGGTTTGGCAACGCCTACCGCGATTATGGTGGGTACTGGTGTTGCTGCACAGCATGGTATTTTAATTAAGGATGCAGAAGCATTAGAACTGGCGCATGCACTTAAAACCGTAGCGTTTGATAAAACTGGTACGCTTACTGAAGGGCATCCTAAGTTGCTTGCTATGCAATCTACCGCTACAGAAGCCAATGCTGAGGATAAGGAGCAACTGCTGATGTTGGCAGCGAGCTTGCAGGCGGGTAGTGAACATCCGTTAGCAAAGGCCGTAATAGATGCCGCGCATGCTAAAGGCTTGGTCCTCGAGCTAGCACATGGCGTACAGGCGCTGGCGGGTAAAGGTGTAATGGGTGAAGTGAGCGGGCGGAAGCTATATGTCGGCAGTACGCGTCTAATGACTGAGTTAAAGGTCAGTCTCTCTAAATACAAAGACGATGCGCTAATACTGGAGCAAGCTGGGCACAGCGTGTCATGGATAGCGCAGGCAAGAACGCTAGATAATTTCGCGCCTAAATTGCTAGGTTATTTTGCCTTTGGTGACACGGTAAAACCGACAGCGCAGCCAGCCATTGCTGCTTTATCAGATCTCGGCATCAAAACCGTGCTGATCTCTGGCGATAACCAAGGCAGTGCTGCCAATGTTGCGAATCAATTGGGAATTTCTCAATTTTATGCGCAAGTGCTGCCGGATGAAAAAGCCAATATTGTGGCTCAGCTCAAGCAAGATGGTCTGGTGGCCATGGTGGGCGACGGTTTGAATGATGCGCCAGCGCTTGCGGTGGCAGATGTGGGTGTTGCTATGTCTAGTGGTACCGATGTGGCGATGCACACATCAGGCATTACGCTGATGCGCGGTGACCCAGCCTTGATTGCACAGGCGATTGATATCTCTAAACGCAGTTATCAAAAAATCCGGCAAAATTTATTCTGGGCATTTGTCTATAACGTGGTGGGCATCCCGCTTGCGGCAATGGGTATATTAAGTCCCGTGTTAGCTGGCGCAGCAATGGCACTAAGCAGCGTGAGCGTGATTTCCAATGCGCTGCTACTTAAACTCTGGCGTCCGTCATCACGCACTTAAGCAGGCTTGCTTGGCGCTACCGCTACTTTAAACACCGCTTTGTGTATGCTACCGGTACCTACCAATGCGGTATGTGCATCCTCCGGGAAGAAGATGCAGAAAGAATTGGCAGGTGTGGCAACCCAAGTAGTAGGCATAGCATTGAACAGCTGCACATCATATGTTGCGTTGTAGTCATCTATCGGGTTTTGGCAGTCAGCAAGAGACTTCCAGCCCATTTCATCCACACCATCTAATACCAGTTGAATGTCAATATATTTGCGGTGACACTCCAGCTGAGTGGACTCTCTGCTGCGGCCTTGCACATGCTCAATAATGACAAACAAATCATCACCTGCAATCGCGTGCTTGCCGGGTGCCAGTGTATGGAGGCTGACGTTTTGTATGTAGTCAAACACTTTAGCAAACAGCGGATGCAGGTTGGCATAGCGGTGTGCGTTAGGGAGGGTATCCAAAATCATGGAGTTAACCTTAAATGGTTGCTAGGGTGTTGCTGGCGTTTTTAGCCAGTATATTTAGGGTATATGTTATCTCGCTAAACGCTGGCCGCATAGTGGTTTCTGGCTGAGCGCAACGCTGCCGCAGTATACCTAAAGCATCCATAATGTGTTTATCCTCAGGGGCGTGATGATTTTCAAGCGGCTGGCAGTGCTCAAGCAACTCCTCAAGTAGGCAGGAAAATGCGCGTACTTCTATGCGCTCCAGGCTGGATGCCAGTAGGATATTGTGCTGCGGAACAAAAGAAGCCGCGCCAAAATCACCAAGTAAACAGTCATGGTGCTCGTCCCACAGAATATTATGCGCATAAAAATCTCCATGCATAATACCTTGTGCGTGCAGGTGTTGCGCTACACTGGTCATGCGTAAGGCGATGCTCAGCACCGACGGTAAACTAAAGCTGGTTTGTTCTGCATAGCAGTCACGGGTACAAGAGGCTAAGCTAGGTGGGCCAGCTAGGTTAACAAAATGAGGCGGGATTAACGACATGACCAAGCCGGATTGATTTTCAGGGTGCCCAGTCACTTTTCCTATAATAGGGATAAGCCCAGCATGCGCGCCGGCGGCAATGCTGGCACGCTGCTCACTATCAGGTAGGCCATCACTGGTTACCTCACCTTTAAACAACTTAACAGCAACAGGGGAGGTCAGGCCCTCTACTTGATAAGTTGCATGGTAAATGGTGCCGGATGCGCCTTCACCCAGCTGTTGCTGAATATTAAGTTTGTCCCAATCAATCAGTGGAATATTTTGCTGATTCAGTGTAGCTGCTTCATGCACATCGCTTAATGGATTGCCTGCGTAAGCCAGCCAAGCAAGGCGAGGCAGCGAAAGCAGCCAGTGCGGCAAGCAAGTGAAGCTGTTTGCAGAGATGCGCAGTAACTCTAGTTTGGTACAGGCGGCCATCGATGCCGGTAAATCTTGCAAGCGATTACCCGCGAGCATCAGTTTTTGTAGTGCAGTGCAATTACCTAGCTCCGGCGGTAACTCTGCAATTTTATTATCGGTCAAAATCAACCAGCGCAATTTGGCGGGTAACGCTGAGGCTGCAACTTTGTGAATCTGATTGGATTTGAATCCTATCATTTCCAGATTAGAGCATTTGCCTAACACTTCGGGTAGTTCGGTAAAGTTGTTTTCTGAGCAGAATATAATGCGTAGCTTGTGTAATTTGCACAAGTCATCAGGCAGGCTGTTGAGTGCATTATTCGATAAGTTAAGAATCTCCAGCGAGTCACGCAGATCGAAAATTTCTCTAGGAAACTCTGTTAACTGGCAGGAAAGGTCAAGGCGCTTGATACCGGATAGCTTGCCTGCGCGTAATTGGGATAGGGTGTGCATAGTTAAACTTATTTATCCTAACTAATTTACCCTAGCCATTAAAGCGTAACGCCTAGAAACGTAACACTAGGGAGCTAATAGTTGATAGCCAGAAAATAAAAAAGCCCTGCATTGCTGCAAGGCTTTGTATGTTTGGCTCCTCAACCTGGGCTCGAACCAGGGACCTACGGATTAACAGTCCGGCGCTCTACCGACTGAGCTATTGAGGAATCGGTGAAGGCGCTATAATACTTACCGAGCGGGCTTTGGTCAATCGCTACTAGCTAAATTTTTAGGTTATTTTCATGAAAAAAAATAAAAAAATATTAATTGGAATTCTGATTGTAATTAGCTTGTTGATTATTCTACCTTTTTTCATTCCAGTTAAAACTTACCTAAATGAGGCAGAAAAGCTAGCAAGTGATAAATTAGGGGTGCCAGTGACGATTTCATCAGGTCGTTTGCTGTTGCTACCCAGTCCACGCTTGGTAATCAGCGGGGTGAATGTAGGTGAGGGCAATGAATTAAAGGTTGAACAGCTCACGGTGACTCCATCTTTAGGCAGTATTTTCTCAGCGCCAAGAGTGATTGATATACATATAAGCAAGCCTATTCTTAAAAAGTCGGCGCTAGATATGATTCTGGCATTGGCCGACAGTAAGACCGAATCTGACTCTGAAGCAAATATGGTCAATGTTAGAGATATCTCTATTGATAGCTTGCAATTTGATTGGCCTGACCTAAAGCTGCCGGCGCTTAATGTTGAAGTAAGCTTGCTGGATGGTAAGCAATTGAGTAAGGCTGCACTGGAGTCTGTGGATGGTGCTATAAGCGCAACGGTAGTACCTGAGTCTGAGTCACATTTAATTTCTATCCAAGCTAAGAAGTGGACATTGCCAGTAGGGCTGCCAGTGTTAATTGATAAGGCGCAGATAGAAATGCATTTGAAAAAAGAGCGTTTAGAAGTGCCGCGTATTGACATGGATTTGTATGGCGGAAAATTGACTGCCAACCTTGATTTACTATGGCATAAAGATTGGCGTACTAACGGCAAGGCCAAGGTAGAAGGGCTTTCTGTTAAAGAGCCTAGCAAACTGATTAGCCAGGCGGTTTACTTGAGCGGTCAGTTGGCTGGTAATGGTCAATTTTCAGGTGCTGCAAAAGATGCCAGCAAGTTGCTGGATAACATCAATGCCAGCTTTACATTTAAAGTGCATGATGGCGTGGTGCATGGTGTGGATCTGGTTAAAGTGGCCGGCTTACTCACCAAGCAAACAGCAGGCGGTGAAACCGCGTTTGATGACTTTTCTGGCGTGGCTAACGTGAAAGGCAAGCGGTATCACTTAAAGGATCTTAAACTCAGTTCAGGTTTGCTATCTGGCAGTGGCCAGGTTGAGATTGCCGCCAATAAAGAGCTTGATGGTAGTGGTGAGGTGGAGATTAAACACGGTGTAAGCTTGGTTGCAGTGCCGCTGGATATCTCTGGTACGTTGGATAGCCCTGTGATTTTACCGTCTAAGGCTGCAGTTGCTGGCGCGGTTGCTGGAACTGCTATTTTAGGCCCTGGCTTTGGCACCAGCGTAGGGATTAAGGCTGCAGGCGCTATAGATAAGCTTAAAGGCTTATTTAAGAACGAATAACTGTTTTAAATAAGCCTTTATTTGTACTGGCAACATGGGGTTTATGCCATGTTGCTATTGGTGAGCAACCTTATTGCAACGCTTTTTCAATACGATCTAACGCATTGCGCAGATTGTCCATTGAGGTTGCAAACGAGATTCTGAAATAACCTTCTGCACCAAATGCTGAGCCAGGCACAACAGCAACATCAAACTCTTCCAACAAGTATTCCGCTAGTGCCATATCCGTAGCTGCTTTAATTTTGCCAGCTTGGAACAGGTTATCAATAGCACCACGTGCGTCAGGGAATGCATAAAATGCACCACCAGCCATCAGGCAGCTTAGGCCTGGCATTGTATTAAAGCGGTCCACAACGTATTTATGGCGCTCTTTAAATGCAGTTACCATAGGCACGATGCACTCTTGTGAGCCTTCTAGCGCAGCTTGCGCGGCTACTTGAGAAATTGAAGCAGGGTTGCTGGTTGATTGCGACTGTAAAATTTCCATCGCTTTAATGATGTAAGCTGGGCCTGCGGCATAGCCAATACGCCAGCCAGTCATTGAGTAAGCTTTGGATACGCCATTGAGCACGATGCAGCGATCTTTTAGTGCTGGTGTAGCGTTCAGGATGTTGTAGAACTTGTCGCCAGTAAGGTTAACATGTTCATACATATCGTCAGTCGCGATGAGCACGTGTGGGTGTTTAAGCAGCACTTCACCCAATGCTTGCAACTCTGCCAATGTGTAAACTGCACCAGTCGGGTTTGACGGTGAGTTAATCATAAACAGTTTGGTTTTAGGAGTGATAGCAGCATCTAGTTGTGCAGCGGTTAGCTTGAAGCCTTGCTCAATACCGCACTCAAGAATCACCGGGGTTGCTTCCGCCACTAATGCGATATCTGCATACGATACCCAGTATGGTGCAGGAACAATCACTTCGTCGCCTTTGTTCAATACAGCCAGACATAGGTTAAAAATAGTTTGTTTACCACCTACGCCTACAATTACTTCATTCAGCGCGTAGTCAAAACCATTTTCGTTTTTGAATTTTGCAACAATCGCTTTTTTCAAGCCAGGAATGCCTGCAACTGGGGTGTATTTTGTAAAGCCAGCGTCAATCGCTGCTTTAGCCGCATCTTTAATATGCTGCGGCGTATCAAAGTCTGGCTCACCAGCCGCAAGACCGATAATGTCTCGACCTTCAGCTTTGTATTTACCTGCCTTAGCGGTAATGGCTAAAGTTGGTGACTCTTTGATTGATAAAACGCGTTGGGATAATACGGAGTGTGACAAGGTCTGTTCCTTAAGACAAATTTGTATGTAACCGGTTGAATTGCCGCCATTTTACGCACAAATATGTGGATTAGGAATAGCACAGAGTCTAAAAAGTGCAAGAAGACGGCATGCAAACGGATGCCGTCTTGAATTGATTGGTTAGCGTTTGAGTTATGCTAGGTTAGCAGTGGATGTTGCAACCTAACATTTCACTAAATTCTTTAGCGAGGTTTTCATCAATTTTGGCAATCGTGGAGTTGATGGACGACATGCTGCTTTTATCACCTTGAGATTGTGCAATCACTCCCAATCTAAACAGCGCACTAGTGTTATTGGCATCAGTTGCTACAGACCTTAAATATGATTGTTTTGCAGCATCAATTTTATTCAAATGCTCTTGTGCCAAGCCTAGCTCGAACCATGCTTCGGTATCTTTTGGGTCAGTTGTAGTCCATTTGATTGCAACCTGCTCTAACTTAGGCCAATCCTGGTTAATTTCCGGAATCGCCATTTGCATAAAAAATGGCTTGTCTTCGTCTTCATCTTCCCAGAACGCCTTGCCTGTGATTGGGAATTTAGTTTCAGCCGGCAGTTTTTTCAAATCCGCCAGCCATTCTATAGGGAGTGAGTAAAAGTAAGCGGGGCGGCCGGGTGTTTTAAAAGTGTTGATACCTAGCAAATTACCTTCTGTATCAAATAAACCGCTACCGCTAGCGCCCATCAAAAATTTAGCGCTGCTGCGTATCACTTTGCTGCCATCAAAAGTATAAGTTGTTTTAATCACGCCAGAAGAGGTGATAGGGCTGGGGACGCCGTTGGAGTGTCCGATTGAAAGTATTTCCTGCTCTCTTTTAATATGGTCGCTGCTGCCGATAGGTGCAGGTGTAAAAGGCAGGTTGGCGGTGACTAAACATAAATCGTGTCTACGGTCAGCCTGTACTGATTCAATTTCATAAGTATCTTCACCACGCGTTACCCACGGTGCGCTTGTGCTGCGAAAAATATGGCAATTGGTAATTACTTTATTTGCTTCAACCACAACGCCGGAACCGTATGCCAAGCCGCCGCTAGTGTTGTAGCCGCGTATCATAACAACAGATTGTAAGGATTTAAGCACTTTGGCTTGATCTAAAGCAAAGGATGTTTGTGTAAAGCTCATTAATGCTGCAAGCAGAATAAATCCACGCATATGTGACTCCAAGAGTTAATGGCTGCTTATTATTAGGTAACCCCAGTTTGAAATGGGTGATTGGCAGCTTAATAGTTGATCATGTAGGACTGTTTATTCTTTTTATTATGCAAAGTTTATTTAGCTAAATGACTATGCATCTCTAGCAAAGTTCGAATTAATCTATATTTTAGATAATAGCATGCTAGATTGTTGGCGGCTGTACTTGAAATTTCTGTTAAAATTTAAGTGTTTATATCTAAAAAAGCATAACGTGTTCGTTACATTTCCTAATAGTAAATATCAATTGCATCAGCCATTTCCTCCCGCTGGTGACCAGCCGCAAGCGATTGAAAAGCTAACACAAGGCGTGGATGATGGGCTGAAATTCCAAACATTACTTGGGGTAACCGGCTCAGGCAAAACGTTTACCATGGCAAACGTGATTGCGCGCACTGGCAAACCAGCAATTGTGATGGCGCCAAATAAAACCTTGGCGGCGCAGTTATATAGTGAGTTCCGCGAGTTTTTCCCCAACAACTCTGTTGAGTATTTCGTGAGTTATTACGATTATTACCAACCGGAAGCCTACGTGCCTTCACGAGATTTGTTCATTGAAAAAGACTCTAGCATCAATGACCATATTGAACAGATGCGACTATCTGCAACCAAGGCGATGCTGGAGCGTGAAGATTGTGTTGTTGTTGCAACGGTATCAGCTATTTACGGTATTGGTGATCCGAGTGAATATCATGGCATGGTGCTGCATATTCATCTGGGCAAAAAGATGGGGCAGCGCGATATCGTGGACCATCTGATTCGCATGCAGTACGACCGCAATGACTTTGACTTTGGCCGCGGTACATTCCGCGTGCGTGGCGACGTAATTGATGTATTTCCATCAGAAAATAGCGAAACCGCTGTGCGTATCAGTCTGTTTGATGACGAGATTGACGGCATACAGTTATTTGATCCGCTAACCGGGCAAATCTTTAACAAAATCCATAATTTCAGGATTTTCCCTTCCAGTCACTATGTTACGGCGCGCGAGGCGACGATACGTGCGATGGAAACCATCAAAGAAGAATTGCGCGATCGTGTCAATTTTTATATTAAAGAAAATAAGCTGGTTGAAGCGCAGCGTATTGAGCAGCGTACACGCTTTGACTTGGAAATGCTGAATGAAATCGGCTTCTGCAAAGGTATTGAGAATTACAGCCGCCATTTAACAGGGGCTAGGCCAGGTGACCCGCCGCCAACCTTGATGGATTATTTGCCGGATAACGCATTGCTGATTATTGATGAAAGTCACGTCACGGTGCCGCAAATTGGTGCCATGTATAAAGGTGACCGTGCGCGTAAAGAGAATCTAGTGGATTATGGGTTCAGGCTGCCATCTGCCATGGATAACCGTCCGCTCAAATTTGATGAGTTTGAGCGCGTGATGCGTCAGTGTGTGTTTGTTTCCGCCACCCCAGCTGATTACGAAAAAGAGCATCAGCAGCAGGTTGTAGAAATGATTGCACGACCAACTGGCTTGATGGACCCTGAAATTATCGTGAAGCCGGCAGATACCCAAGTTGATGACCTGTTAAGCGAAATCAAAAAACGCGTTGAGCTTGGTCAGCGCGTATTGGCGACCACTTTAACTAAACGTATGTCAGAAGATCTGACCGACTACCTAAGTGAGCATGGCGTAAAAACACGCTATTTGCATAGTGACATTGATACCGTGGAGCGTGTGGAAATTATTCGAGATTTACGTCTGGGCGAATTTGATGTGCTGGTTGGCATTAACCTGTTACGTGAAGGTTTGGATATCCCAGAAGTGTCTTTGGTGGCAGTGCTGGATGCAGATAAAGAAGGCTTTTTACGCTCAGAGCGTAGCTTGATTCAAACTGCGGGGCGCGCAGCGCGCAATCTAAACGGGCAGGTAATCTTTTACGCTAATAAAATCACTCGTAGCATGCAGTTGGCCATGGATGAAACCGAGCGCAGACGTGGCGTGCAAAAGGCGTTTAATGAGGCGCATGGTATTACCCCTAGAGGCGTAAGCAAGCGCATTAAAGATATTATTGATGGTGTTTATGATAAAGATGAAGCCTTGCGTGAGCGTAAAGCGATGCAAGACCAAGCCAGTTACGAAGCGCTGAGCGAGAAGCAAATCACCAAGGAAATGAAGCGCCTGGAAAAAGCCATGCATGACGCGGCTAAAAACCTGGAGTTTGAAAAGGCTGCTGACTTTAGGGACCAGCTGAAAAAACTCAGGGTTAAGTTTTACGGTGCAGAAATGCCAGACCTTGTTTAGTTTTTTTTGCTGGCATCAGTAATAAAAAGCAATAGCATGCCAATATAAATGTTACAAAACATTTGATTTTATTAAATATAATTTGATTAGTCGTTAGACTTTGTCTATAATCCTGCGCTTGCTCGATAGCGATATCGGGTAGTTTTTGTTTTTTTACCTTGTCACACTGTGTAAAGCAGGTGGCTTTTATCCAAAAGGAGTGTCTATGAGACATTATGAAGTAGTATTTATCGTCCATCCGGACCAAAGCGAGCAAGTGCCAGCGATGATTGAGCGTTACCGCGCACTTATCACTACTAACGGTGGTGCTATTCACCGTTTAGAAGACTGGGGCCGTCGTCAATTGGCTTATCCAATCCAAAAAATTCACAAAGCACACTACGTGTTAATGAACATTGAATGTAACCAAACAGTGTTAGAAGAATTAGAGCATGGCTTTAAATTCAACGATGCAGTATTGCGTCACCTAACTATGGCTACAAAAACTGCTGTTACTGCACCATCACCAATGATGAAAGAAGAGAAATCTAAATCAGTGTTGAGTAAAGATGCGGCTCCAGCTGCACCAACAGAGGCAGCTGCTGCTTAATTGAATAAATTGGTGATACAGGCAGAAGTGGTGCAAGTTGAACCGCTTCGCTACACACCAGCAGGCATACCGTTGTTAAGTGTTGTATTGCGACATGTTTCAGAGCAAATTGAAGCTGGCATGAAGCGAAAAGTAGAGTGTGAAGTTAATGCAGTAGTGTTAGGTAACTTGGCATTAACGGGCTTAAAGTTAGGCGCACAAATCATGGCGCAAGGATTTTTAGCTAAACGCAGTCTTAAAAGCACGCAATTGGTTATGCATATTAATGACATAAAGACTATGTAAGCCGGGCTTACATAAATTAAAGAATTTAGGAGTTTAAGATGGCAAGAGATATGTACAAACGCCGCCGTTACTGCCGTTTTTCAGCAGAAGGCATCAAAGAAGTAGATTACAAAGATGTTGATCTTTTAAAAGATTTCATCTCAGAAAACGCAAAAATCATCC
>NZ_CAMLGS010000037.1 GCF_946479685.1 uncultured Methylotenera sp. | reverse complement strand
TCTTAATTTTTCCAATGCATCTTAATTTTCAACAAGATATACGGTATTATAACCTGATTTTTCGTGCGCCCTAATCGTGTCATTAACGATTACCTAAGGATACACCAAGGTTTAATCTAGCATTAAGCAAGCGCGCAGCACTAAACCAGCACCACACCACAGGAAAAACATAATGTTAGGCACTATAAGTAGTTACTTCTCAAACGATCTAGCCATCGACTTAGGCACAGCAAACACCCTTATTTATTCACGCGGCAAAGGTATCGTTCTGGACGAGCCGTCCGTGGTGGCGATCCGCCTAGAGGGCGGTCCTAACGGCAAAAAAATCCTTCTTGCCGTTGGTGCTGAGGCAAAAGGCATGCTTGGCCGTGCACCTGCCAATATTCAAGCCATCCGCCCGATGAAAGACGGCGTGATTGCAGACTTCACCATCACTGAGCAAATGCTCAAATACTTTATCCGCCGCGTGCACGATTCACGCTGGTTCGCACCTAGCCCACGCATCATCATCTGCGTACCGGTTGGTTCTACCCAGGTAGAGCGCCGTGCGATTAAAGAATCTGCAGAACGCGCTGGTGCCAAACAAGTGTTCCTGATTGAAGAGCCGATGGCTGCTGCCATCGGTGCCGACATGCCAGTTTCAGAAGCGACCGGTTCTATGGTGGTGGATATCGGTGGCGGTACTACAGAAGTGGGCGTGATCTCACTGGGTGGTATCGTATACGCGAAATCTGAGCGTGTAGGCGGCGATAAATTTGACCAAGCGATTATTGATTACATCCGCCGCAATTACGGCATGCAAATCTCTGAGCCTACCGCAGAAGCGATTAAGAAAAAAATCGGCTCTGCATTCCCAGGCTCAACCGTACTGGAAATGGAAGTTACCGGCCGTAACTTGGCGGAAGGCTTGCCACGGAAGTTCACGATTTCCAGCAATGAAATTCTGGAAGCACTGACCGAGCCACTGAATGCCATCGTTGGTGCAGTAAAATCAGCACTAGAACAAACACCACCAGAGCTGGGCGCAGACATTGCTGAAAAAGGCATGGTACTCACTGGCGGCGGCGCATTATTACGCGATTTAGACCGTTTGTTGATTGAAGAAACTGGCTTGCCTGTTATCGTGGCCGAAGACCCACTCACCTGCGTAGCACGTGGTTGTGGTCGTGCCCTGGAGGAAATGGACAGACTAGGCAGCATCTTCGCTTACGAGTAATACGCCACAAGCGCTCGACCCAGTACAAAGCGCTAATGAGTGAAGGTAGCTAACGCAACAAGCGCGGCACTTAACCTTCACTCAAGTTTAGTCTTGGATTGACTTGCAGCACCCAATAGGCCGTATTATTACGGCCTATGTCTTAATTAACAGCATTAAAGTTTGGAACTAGAACGTACTTACAATGGCCGGTTATCATCAAAATCTGGATCAACAGCAAGCCCCAGCTTTTTTTGCGCGCGGCCCTAGTCCGTTAGCGCGTCTGGCGTTTTTCTCTGCACTATCACTCACATTGATGGCAACCGACTCGCGCCTGCAATACTTGGGCAGCGTACGCGAGCATTTAATGGTGGTATTACAGCCGTTGCAGTTAATTGCCAACACCCCTTCCATGCTGTACGACTCAACCAACGAGTATTTCTCTACGCATCACCGCTTACTCAATGAAAATGAGTACTTGCGTAAACAGGCCCTGGTACAGGATATATCGCTGCAAAAAATGAAGGCGCTGACGCTGGAAAATGCCAATCTGCGCCAACTACTAGCCGCCAACCAAGCGTTAGAAGAATTTAGTCAGCTAGGCGAGATTCTGCATGTAGGACGCGACCCCTTTACCAAAAAAATCATCGTGAATCGCGGCAGCAACCAGCAGGTGGTAGATGGCGCAGCGGTGGTTGATGCCAAAGGGGTAATCGGCCAGGTGACTAGGACTTACCCGGCAAGCAGCGAAGTCACGCTGATTACCGACAAATCACTGACCATCCCCATTCAGATTGAACGTAATGGCTTGCGCGCCATTGCTTTCGGCCATGGCCGTGACAACACTTTAGATTTACCGTTTTTACCTGCCAATGTAGATATCAAACCCGGCGACAAACTGGTGACTTCCGGCATTGACGGTGTTTACCCTAAAGGTCTGGCTGTTGCCACGGTGACGGACATTCAAACCAGCGCAGATTCGCCATTTGCAAGAATTGTCTGCGTGCCAACTGGCGGTATTGAAAATCATAAACAGGTATTAATCGTCAGCATCTCACAACCAGACAGCGTTGCCATCAGCAATGCAGCTAGCCTCCAGACCAATACTACCGACAAGGCAGCCACTGCGAGCAGCAAGCCCGAGCAGGCTCAAGCGCCGACAAGTGCAGCGCAAGTACAGGCCAAGGCTCAGACCAAGATGCAGACAAATAAGGTACCAGCAGCACCGACTACACAAGCGCCAGCCGCCCAAGTTACACCGGTGCAAACTGCGCCAGCTCATGTTGCGCCAGTCCAAGCTACGCCAGCTAAAGTGCCAACCACAACCGATCAAAATAAAAACCCAGCAGCAGCTGATCCTAGCACCACCCACAAACCCCATGCACAAGACTAAGTTACAAACCATCTACCTTTCACTGCTAGTGGCATTTATATGCGTACTATTGCCTTGGTCTGGCGCGGCGCTGAAGTTACGCCCGGATTTTGTGCTGTTAGTCATCATTTTCTGGATTCTGCGTGCTCCCAATAAATGCAACATCGGCACCGCATGGTTTATCGGCTTATGGGTAGACTTGGCAACTGGTGGAGTATTTGGCCAATATGCACTGGCTTACACCATCACTACCTTTGTCGCGGTCATTTACCAGCGCCGCTTAGTGTTATTTAGCAACACACAACAGTTGGTATATGTGTTGTTATTACTGCTTATTTCACAAGTGACTTTGCTCACCGTTAAAATCTTCTCCGGCAACGATGTATTGGGCTGGACCTACTTCCTACCTAGCATCACTGGCGTCATCTTGTGGCAGGCAGCCGTTGCGCTTGGCTTAAACACCAGCAGACCTTCCCGCAAGTGATGTAAGTATGGTTGCAGAACTCAAAAATTATATTCATGAGCAATATTATTTCCGGCTACGCCTAGGGGTTGCCGGCATAGTTGTGCTCGGCCTGTTTACGCTACTGGCGTTCCGCTTTTACTACCTGCAAATCCTGCATTACGACCACTATCAAACCTTAGCCGAAAATAATCGCATTTCGCTGGTACCTACCATCCCGAACCGGGGTTTGATTTTAGATAAGAATGGCGTAGTGCTGGCGCATAACTTCTTCGTCTATACCTTGGAAATCACACCATCTAAAGTAAAAAACCTCGACAGCACCATTGCCGAATTAGGCAAGCTGATTGAAGTCAGCTCACAAGATAAAAAGCGCTTTAAGAAATTCAGAGAGCAAAGCCACAGCTTTGAAAGTGCGCCGATACGTACCCACCTGAATGAGATCGAAGCTGCCAAGTTTGCGGTAAATCACTTCCGTTTTCCAGGCGTTGAAATTAAATCTCGCCTGTTCAGGCACTATCCTTTGGGTAAGCTCGGCTCACACATGGTGGGCTATATCGGTCGCATCAACGATAAAGACATCGAAAACCTGAAAAATGATGGTGTTTACTCCAACTATAAAGGTTCAGACCATATCGGCAAGAGCGGGCTAGAACAGTTTTATGAACAACAGTTGCATGGCGTAACCGGCTTCCAGCAGGTGGAAATTGACGCTGACGGGCACGCCGTACGGGTGCTGTCTAGCAACGCACCTATCCCCGGTGACAACCTGATTCTATCGGCAGACAGTAAACTGCAGGAAATTGCCGAAACCGCGTTTGGTGAAAGACGCGGCGCACTGGTCGCCATCAATCCAAAAACTGGCGAGGTACTAAGCTACGTCAGCCAGCCTACGTTCAACCCTAACTTGTTTGTAGATGGGATTGATAGTGAGAACTGGAAACTCCTCAACGAGTCTTTAGACAAGCCTTTGATCAATCGCCCGTTGCGCGGCATTTACCCACCTGGCTCTACCTTTAAGCCATTTGTGGCGTTAGCCGGGCTAGAGGCTGGCAAGCGCACACCACCGTTCTCGATTCAGGATGGCGGCTTCTTCACGCTGGCTGGCAGCAGCCACCGCTACCGTGACTGGAAACCTAGCGGACATGGCATAGTAGACATGCAAAAAGCGATTACCGTATCCTGCGATACTTTCTTCTATGGTTTAGCCATGGAACTGGGCATTGATAGGCTTACCTCGTTTGTCAGCCACTTTGGCTTTGGCAGAAAGTCCGATTTAGATATTAAAGGTGAAATTGGCGGCTTACTACCCACGCCAGAGTGGAAAAAGCGTCGTTACAAGCAGCCGTGGTTCCCGGGTGAAACCGTCATTGTCGGCATTGGCCAAGGCTATACCTTGGTCACGCCGCTGCAACTGGCACAGGCGACCGCCATTTTGGCCAACAATGGTGTGGCCATGAAGCCGCACTTAGTCACCAAAATCCAGAACGGCTTAACCGGCAAGCAAGTGGATATTCCCACCATCGTACAAGACCGCATTGAACTCAATCCGGAAAACATGGCGATTGTAAAACGCGGCATGGTGGACGTGACTTTACCAGGCGGTACTGCTGCCAGCGTAGGTGCCAATGCACCATACTCTATCGCAGCTAAAACCGGTACAGCCCAAGTGATTGGCATTAAGCAAAATGAGAAATACAACGAGCATGGCATGAATGAGCGCCACCTCGACCACGCTTTGTTTATTGCATTTGCTCCAGCCGAAGACCCTACCATTGCGGTAGCGGTTATCGTCGAAAATGGCCGACATGGTGGCTCTACTGCCGGGCCGATTGCGAGAAAAGTCATGGATTATTACTTGCTGGGCAAAACGCCAGCGATTGAACCCTCGACAGTAGCAACTCCTGTGCCTGCCGGCGCCACAGGCACTGCAACCATCCCTGAGGAAGAACCACATGATTAGCAGATTGTTTCAATTTCTCTTCAAGAATCTGGATTCATTCTTAATGGCTTGTCTGTTTTTTGCCTTGCTATTAAGCCTGTTCGTCTTATACAGCGCATCCGGCCAAGACTTTTCGCGTATCTACGCGCAAGGCATCAACGTATTAGCGGCGCTGGGCGTCATGTGGTTAGCTGCCAATATTTCACCGCTTAATCTGGAACGCGCCGCGCGACCGCTGTATATCCTCGGTATGCTGCTGCTGATTGCTGTGGCGCTATTTGGCACTATCAGCCACGGGGCACGTAGATGGTTAAATTTGGGTTTTATGCAGATACAGCCATCCGAGCTGATGCGTATTGCGGTACCAATGATGCTCGCCTGGTATTTTGCCAGCCGAGAGGGCAAATCCAGCGCCAGTAACTTTGTGATTGGCAGCCTGTTGCTGGCCTTTCCTGTGGCACTCATTATGAAGCAGCCGGACTTAGGCACTTCATTACTGATTGCGTCGTCCGGCTTTTACGTATTATTCCTGGCTGGTTTGAGCTGGCGCTTTTTATTAGTGGCAGGCGCCTCGCTAATGGCGCTGATGCCGGTTTTCTGGTCGCTACTACACGACTATCAAAGAAAGCGTATCGAAATTCTGTTCGACCCCACGCAAGACCCATTAGGGGCGGGCTACCACACCATACAGGCCATTATTGCCATTGGCTCTGGCGGCAGCGCAGGCAAGGGCTGGCTCAATGGCACACAAACGCAGCTAGATTTTTTACCTGAGCGCACCACCGATTTTATTTTTGCGGTATTCAGCGAAGAGTTTGGCTTTTTAGGCAATATGTTACTGCTGACTTTATTTAGCCTGATTATCGCGCGTGGCTTGGTAATTGCCTCGCAGGCACAAAACACGTTTTCCAGGTTATTAGCCGGCAGTATCACGCTTAACTTTTTCTCGTATGCATTCGTCAACATGGGCATGGTAAGCGGCATTTTGCCCGTAGTTGGTGTACCATTACCCCTCATTAGCTACGGCGGCACCTCACTGGTGACCTTGTATCTAGGGTTTGGTATTTTGATGAGCATACACTCCCATAAAAAACTCGTTGCAACCTAGTTGTTTGCATTACGGAGGAGACACAAATGGCTACTTTCCAAAAGAGCTTGATCATCTTATGCATGGCGTTGCTAACCGCCTGCGCTGGCACCAGCACCAAGCCAGAATCCAGCAGCACTAAAAATAAACCATCAACCAGCGCCAGCGGCAAAGGTGGCGGCTATTATCTTGACGACGGCCCTGGTGACAGCACCGGTATTGATTTTGACAGCATCCCAGATGCGCAGCTGAAAACCGAAAAACCACTAGTCAGCAGCAACAAGCCATATCAGGCTTTGGGGCAAAGATACGTGCCTATGACCAGCTACGTACCTTATAGCAAACAGGGGGTCGCTTCCTGGTATGGCAAACGCTATCACGGCAGGAAAACCTCTAGCGGTGAAGTGTACGACATGTATAGCATGTCTGCAGCGCACACCACCTTACCGATTCCTAGCTTTGCCAGAGTAACCAACCCAGCCAATGGCAAAGCAGTGATTGTGCGCGTGAATGATCGCGGTCCGTTCAAGAATGATCGGCTAATTGATCTATCCTACGCTGCCGCCCATAAATTAGGCCTGGTCGCTAACGGTAGCGGCAAGGTGGAAGTCACCGCGATTGACACCAGCCCAGAAGCGTTAAAAAACACAGCAAACATTACTGTGGCTAAAGCGGAACTAACCAATATCAGCACAACTCCAACCCCGGAGCCAATTAACGTAATAAATACAGACAAGCCGTTAGTTTCAGAAACCGCCACCAGCAATGAAGTACGCACCTCTAGCTACTATGTGCAAGCCGGCGCTTTCAAAAATGAAGCCAATGGTGAACTGTTACAAAAGAAAATTCTTGACCTTGACCTTGCAGGCGATGCCGCTGTGACTAGCGTGTATAATAACGGTTTACACCGCGTTAGATTAGGCCCTTTTGCCAACAGGAAAGAGGCTGACCTTCATGCAAACAAAGTACGTAATCAACTCAATATTTCCGCAATTGTTACCAATCAGTAAAGCTACACTTTAGAATCTCATGCATATCATCAAAAAACACGTTTTCACTCGTATGATCAGCGCAACTGCGCTAGCAATCAGCTTGGTTGCCACTTCTTTCACCAACTTGGCGCATGCCGGTGCCGCGCAAATTGCGCCACCGCCAAGCTTAGCGGTAAAAGCCTATTTGCTTAAAGACTTTAACAACGGCTATGTAATCGCCCAAAACAATGCCAGCATGCGCGTGGAACCAGCTTCACTGACCAAAATCATGACCGCATACTTGGCATTTAAAGCAGTTAAAAATGGCCACCTGCAATTAAGCCAAACCCTGCCAGTGAGTGAGCACGCTTGGAAAACCGAAGGCTCAAAAATGTTTATTGAGCCGAACAAACCAGCAACCGTTGATGAGTTATTACACGGCATGATTATTGTGTCTGGCAATGATGCATCGATTACCCTTGCAGAAGGCATTGCCAGCTCTGAACCATTATTTGCACAAATGATGAACAAAGAGGCTGAACGCCTGGGCATGAAAAATACCCACTATATGAACGCTACTGGCTTGCCAGACCCACAGCACTATACAACTGCAGAAGACTTGGCGACTTTGGCCATGGCCCTGATTCGTGACTTCCCGGAAGAATACAAGCGCTTATACTCAGTAAAAGAATACTCCTACAACAACATCAAACAACCTAACCGTAACCGCTTATTATGGCTAGACCCTAATGTAGACGGCATGAAAACCGGCCATACCGAGTCTGCTGGTTATTGCTTGATTTCAACCGCAAAACGCGACAATACGCGTTATATCTCAGTGATTCTAGGCGCACCAACGGATACCGCACGCGCAACCGAGAGCCAGAAACTATTAAATTACGGTTTCCAATTCTTTGACTCAACCTTGGTATACAAACAAAACAAACCTGTAAGCAAGCTTAAAGTGTGGAAAGGTGACGTAAATGAAATCAACTCTACCACCGCCAATGACCTATACATAACATTACCAAAAGGTGAGTACGCCAATGTAAAAGCAATTGCTTCAAGCACACAGCCACTGATCGCACCGATCAAAAAAGGGCAAGTGATTGGGCAAGTTAAGTTTGTACTCAATGGCAGAACCATTAGCGAGCGCCCATTAGTAGCGGATAGATCAGTTGCCACTGCTGGCTTATTCGGCCGCGCTTGGGACTCTATTAAACTATTGATGCAGTAAGCGACAACGATGACCGATATAGACCCACAAACCACACCGCCACTGATTGAGTTTCCGTGCAGCTTTCCCATCAAGGTGATGGGGGAAACACAAGACATATTCGCGACAACGATTATTGGCTTGATTCAAACCATCGTGCCCAGCTTCAGTGCTGAAAACGTTGAAATGCGCGCGAGCAGCAATGGCAAATACATCAGCCTGACCTGCTCAGTGGATGTGGACTCACAAGCCCAGCTTGATGATGTTTATCGCTTATTAACTGCGCATCCTTTAGTGAAATACACGCTTTAAGATGCGCATCAGCTTGCGATGCTAAGCAATATCATTGTTCGAAATTTAGGCATCACCTCATTTGAAACGACTTGTGAGGCAATGCAACAGTTCACCGCGGCACGCACACCTGAGTCCGCGGATGAAATATGGCTCACCGAGCACACGCCGGTTTACTCGCTAGGGCTTAACCGCAAGCAAGTTGCCCCACCATCGCGCCATGACATCGCTGTCGTGCCTACTGACCGTGGCGGTAAAATCACCTACCATGGGCCAGGCCAAGTCATCCTATACGTATTATTAGACTTATCCAGGCGTCAGCTGAATATACGCAGTTTAGTCAGCCTGCTGGAACAGACAGTGATAGAATTACTGGCGCAATATCAGATAAGCGCAGTAGCAAAAGCAGATGCGCCCGGCGTATATGTCAGTCTGGCCAACGCGCAACAGGCTAAAATCGCCTCCTTAGGCTTACGTGTAAAGAATAACTGCTGCTACCACGGCCTAAGCCTGAATATAGACATGGACTTAAGCCCATTTAACGCCATTGACCCCTGCGGCTACAAAGGGCTGGCAGTGACACAAACCAAAGACCTCGGCATTAATGCCAATATACAAACCATTGGTGAGCAACTTGTAACCATGCTTGCCAGCAAACTAGAGCATTTGCATGACGAACCTACCTCCTAACAAAGCACCTAAAGTTGCCGGCGTGAAAGAAATTGACGCAGCAAAAACCTCACGCATCCCGATTAAAATCATTCCGCAGCCAGTGCAGCGCAAGCCAGACTGGATACGCATGAAAGTGCCTGATGGCGAGCGCTACCAGGAAATCAAACGCGTACTACGTGAGAACAACCTACACACCGTGTGTGAAGAGGCGAGCTGCCCGAATATCGGCGAATGCTTTAGCGGCGGCACCGCCACCTTTATGATTTTGGGCGATATCTGTACCCGTCGCTGCCCATTTTGCGATGTTGCGCACGGCAAACCATTGCCGCCCGACGTTAACGAGCCAGAAAACCTGGCAAAAACCATTGCGCAGATGCGCCTCAACTACGTAGTGATTACCAGCGTAGACCGTGATGACTTACTAGATGGCGGCGCCCAGCATTTTGTTGATTGCATTCAAGCGGTACGCAAACACTCACCCAATATCAAAATCGAAATCCTGGTGCCGGATTTCCGTGGCCGTTTAGATGTGGCAATGGAAATACTGCGTAAAGCACCGCCGGATGTGATGAACCACAATCTGGAGACCATCCCTAGGTTGTATAAACAAGCACGCCCAGGTTCTGACTACCAAAACTCATTAAACTTATTAAAGGTATTTGGTGAAATGTACCCGCACGTGCCGACTAAATCCGGCCTGATGCTGGGCTTGGGCGAAACAGACGAAGAAATTCTAGCGGTGATGCAAGATTTGCGCGCGCACAACGTCAGCATGCTCACATTGGGACAATATCTGCAGCCTAGCGTGCATCATTTACCAGTGATGCGCTATGTTGAGCCTCATATTTTTGAAACTTTAAAACAAAAAGCTGATGCGATGGGCTTTAATAATACCGCCAGTGGCCCCATGGTAAGAAGTAGCTATCATGCTGACGCTCAGGCACATCAAGTCATCACTTAACGATGGAGCTCTCACCACACAGCGGCAGTATCAGCGATAAACTCTAAAATAACCGCGTTAAAGTTTTAAAAAAGGAAAATATGGTTCCGCATTTAACAACAGCACTGAATGGCCCACTGTTATCTCTAGAAAAAAGCATGCTGAATGCCATGCCGAAAATTGAGCATTGGTTTCGCACACAATGGTTAGAACATGCGGCACCATTTTACGCGTCGGTGGATTTACGCAACGCTGGTTTTAAATTAGCTCCGGTTGATACCAATTTATTCCCAGGTGGCTTTAACAACCTGAATCCTGATTTTTTACATTTAAGCGTACAAGCAGCAATGGTCGCGGTTGAAAAAATCTGCCCGGAAGCCAGCCGCTTACTGATTATTCCTGAAAACCACACCCGCAACACTTACTATCTGCGCAATGTGGTTGAGCTTGCCAATATCCTGAAACAGGCCGGTATGAATGTAAGAATCGGCTCTATCTCGCCAGAGATTACCGAGCCCACCGTGCTGGAAACACATGATGGCCAACCGTTATTGCTAGAGCCTGTGGTGCGTGAGGGCAACCGCCTGAAACTGGCAGCCGCTACAATAGGCGACACCCAGCTCAGCGAGTTTGATAGCTGTGCCGTCCTACTCAACAATGATTTATCCGGCGGCATTCCAGACATCTTACAGAATTTGGAGCAAAATCTTATTCCACCGCTATACGCAGGCTGGAGCACGCGCAGAAAGTCCCAGCATTTTGCTGCCTACAACCGCGTAGCACGTGAGTTTTCAGATTTGCTAGGCATAGATGAATGGTTGCTTAATCCATATTTTGAAACCTGTGGTGAAATTGACTTTAACGCCAGAACCGGTGAAGACTGCCTTGCCGCCAAAGTAGAATCGTTACTTGAGAAAATCAAACTCAAATACGCAGAATACGGCGTGACACAAGAGCCGTTTGTGATTGTAAAAGCCAATGCCGGCACTTATGGCATGGGCATTATGACCGTAAAATCGCCGGATGACGTGCGTGGCCTGAACCGCAAGGCACGCAACAAAATGTCTGTGATTAAAGAGGGCCTGGAAGTCACTGAGGTGATTATCCAAGAGGGCGTTTATACCTTTGAGAGCATTAACGACGCGGTTGCAGAGCCAGTGGTCTATATGATGGATCACTATGTGATTGGCGGCTTTTACCGCGTACACACAGGCAGAGGCGTAGATGAA
This sequence comes from uncultured Methylotenera sp., assembly GCF_946479685.1. Next base: position 10,000 of record NZ_CAMLGS010000037.1, on the reverse strand, counting down.
AACTTAAACGCACCCGGCTCACACTTTGTGCCGTTAGCGTTTGAGAAGCCCTGTACCTTGCCTGACTGTGCGGGCTCGCCTGATGCCACCCCTAACCGTTTTTATGCGTACGGTGTTGTTGCGCGTTTAGCATTATTAGCGGCCGCAATCGAGTTACAAGAACAAGATCCTCTTAACCAATAAAGCCTGCACCTATGAAACTCGTCTTTATTCTGGACCCGCTCGCCAGCTTAAAAAGCTACAAAGATACCAGTCTTGCCATTATGCGCGAGGCTAGTCAGCGCGGCCATGAGCTGTTCGTCAGCATGCAGCATGACCTCTTTCTACGCGGTGCACAGGCCAGAATTCACGTACAGCAGTTTAGTTTTACGGGTGATAGCTACGTCACCTCGGAAAAAATGGAGTGCACGCCCAGTGCGTTTGATGCCATCATCATGCGTAAAGACCCGCCGTTTGATAACGAGTATCTTTACAGCACTTACTTGCTGGAAATAGCCGCCCAGCAAGGGGCTAGGGTATTGAACAACCCGAGCGCGATTCGCGGCTGGAACGAAAAGCTCTCTGTGACACGCTTTCCACAATTTGCGCCGGAGTTCCTGGTCACAGCTGATCAAGCCTTAATCCGTGAGTTCCTTCATACTCATACCGATATCGTGGTGAAACCTTTAGATGGCATGGGCGGCAGCAGTATTTTCCGCCTGACATTACAAGACCCGAATATCAGCGTGATTCTGGAAACCATTACCCAGTTTGGCACGCAAACCGTGATGGCACAGCGCTACCTGCCAGCCATTGTGCAAGGTGATAAACGTATCATCGTGATTGATGGCGAACCATTGCCTTACGCGCTAGCCAGGATTCCGATGGCAGGGGAGACCCGCGGCAATTTGGCTGCAGGTGGTACTGGGGTTGCGCAGCCTCTCACAGAGCGTGATCGTGAAATTGCGACCACTGTTGGTAAAGTGTTAAAACAAACAGGCTTGTTCCTAGTTGGCCTAGACGTGATTGGCGAACACCTCACCGAAATCAATGTCACCAGCCCTACCGGCATGGTGGAAATTGCCAAACAAACCGACTGTAATCCAGCCAGTGTCTTTATGCATGCCTTAGAGCAACCACAGCCCTAAATAAATGCGTAAAGGATTGACTACCTTATTGATTGTAGCCGCATGCTGCACAGCAATATGGGGATTCGTTGCTTATAAAAAACCGCGCCTCTACCATAGCCAAAGCTATGTATTTGGCACACTGGTTGATATCAGTATTTACGGCGAGCCAGAACAGCGCGCCAGAGCGCTCACCAATCATATACTGCAGGATTTTCAGCAACTGCATCAGCAACTGCATGCGTGGAAACCCGTGACGGAGAATCAACCCAGTGAACTAGGCGCCCTTAACGCAGCCTTCGCCTCGGGCAAGCCAGCTGTAAACATCAGCCCACGTATGGCGGATATCCTGCAAGATGCAACTAGACTATCCTTGCAGTCGAATGGGCTATTCAACCCTGGCATCGGCCATTTAATTGGCGCCTGGGGCTTCCAACGCGACGAGCTCAGTGCAATTAATATTGATAAAACAATTATCACAAACCTGGTGCAGACGAATCCAAGCATGGCAGACATCGTCATCCAGAACAATTCAGCTTACAGCAGAAATCCCAACGTTATACTGGATTTAGGCGGCTATGCTAAGGGTTATGCCTTAGATCAGGCAGCAGCTTATTTACACCAGCAGCAGGTCAAACATGCTCTTATCAATATCGGCGGCAATATCATCGCCCTTGGTCAGCATGGCGATACACCTTGGCGCGTAGGCATACAGCACCCGCGCAAACCTATGGCCATTGCCACACTAGATTTAGCCGATGGCTGGGCGATTGGCACTTCAGGCGATTATCAGCGTTATTTTATGCAAAACGGCCAACGTTACTGCCATATTATCGACCCGCACACAGGCTACCCGGTGCAGCATACGCAAGCAGTTACGGTATTAATCCCACCGCAGGCCGCGCACAGCAGCCAGGCTGGGGTGCTATCTGACGTTGCCTCTAAGCCGATTTTTATTGCGCCACCAGCGAACAAAGCAGAAATGGCTGCAGCAATGGGCGTTCAGCACTACATGGTGATTGATCAAGCATCCCAAGTATTTGTCACGCCGGCGCTGCAAACCAAGCTAACCTGGCTGGATGCAGACCTCAAAAAGCACTTGCATGCGCAAACTATTGCACAGCATTAAGAGCTTATCCCGCATCATGCGTATTGGTGATTGGTGCATACTGGCTGCCGGTATTGGATTGGTCGCAGTATTGTTTCAGCAGCTATGGTCACACGAGGGTGCTACACGCGTACAGATTAGGCTTGGTGACACCATCTACGGCACATACAGCCTCAACCAGCAGCGAGAGATTCATGTGCAGGGTGCCATCGGGCCGGCCACTGTGAGTATCGCGCAGGGCAAAGCTAGATTTTCTAAATCTCCATGCCATAATCAATATTGTGTACACCAAGGCTGGCTGTCTCGTGCAGGGCAGGCTGCACTGTGCTTACCCAATCAGCTCAGCCTAGAGCTGGTTGGTGAAACAAGGCATTATGACTCACTGAACTATTAGCCCTGGCATTACATGTAGCACTGGTATTACAAGGTTAAACCCTGACACGATAAACCCAAGGTAAGTTGTCGACGATGCTGATCAGAACCACTATAGAAGACCACCGCATTGCCAAGCTGGCCGCAGTGGCTATCGCGCTGCACATGCTGGAGGCGGTGATTCCCTCACCGCTACCCGGCGTGAAACCTGGCATCGCCAATATTGTGACCTTATACGTATTATTTAAATATGGGTTCGCCAGCGCCGCTTGGGTAAGCATACTCCGCGTGTTTGCCAGCGGCTTATTACTCGGACAGTTCTTATCTCCTACTTTTATACTCAGCCTGGCCGGTGCACTGTTGAGTTTAGGTGTATTGTGGCTTAGTATGCAACTGCCTAAAAAGCATTTTGGCACAGTCTCACTAAGCATACTCGCTGCTTTTGCACATATTACCGGGCAGTTGATTATCGTCAGGCTATGGCTGATTCCACATGCCAGCGTGGCTTATCTAGTCCCTATTTTTGCGATGGCAGCACTGTTCTTCGGACTAATCAATGGCATCATTGCCCACAAGTTACTCTATAATGAAATATCTATTGCCAATGCCGCACCTAAAGACAGCCATCATTAGCTAAGCCACCCCCATGTTTCATACCTTTAAATCACGTGCTAATGCTCATAAAGCCCTGATAGCTGCTGTGATGGTATCTTTGCTATTGCATGCATTATTCTTATCTGAGTTCTCTTTCACGCTACCAGAGATAGGTGATGATCACCAACCACTCAATGTGCAGCTAGTACAAATGCCAGCACCCGTTTTAGTAAGCAAACCCGTAGAAAAAATTACACCCAAACCCAAATCAACAAAAACTACCAGTACTGAAAACATTGAACCGGCTGATACTGCCAACACGCCAACAGAAGACGCAACTGACTTTCCTACAGCCGATGATGTAGCAGTAACACCAGCAGCTCCGGAAACGGCTCAGCAAGATGATGCGCCTACCCCTACAGTGCCTGCAACTACCGAACACGAAGTGACAGTAATCACTCCCCAGTATATAGAAACAGAATTTGATGTATTTCAAGGTGATAGTAAGAGCGCTGTTGGCAATGCCCGGATTACCTTTAATATAGATAAATTTGCTGGTTATACAATTAAAAGCACCATTGAAGCCCAAGGCCTCACAGCGCTTTTCTTTCAGAATCTGGTGCAAGAAAGCCAAGGTGCTGTGACAGAAAATGGCTTAAAGCCCAATTATTACGCTTATCGCTATGGCAACAAGAAGTCGCAAACTGCTATTTTCCACTGGGATGACAGCACATTAACCCTACGCACAGAAAAGGGCGAGAAAACCGAAAAACTAGAAAGCGGCACACAGGACTTATTAAGTTTCATGTACCAATTTATGTTCGCGGCACCACAGGAAACCAACGCAATTAACATCACCAATGGCAAAAACTTGCGCAACTATAACTATCGCTTTGTGGGTGAAGAAATCATTTACTCAAAAATTGGCGCATTGAATGCAATCCATTTAATCAAGAGTAGCAACAGTGAAGAAAAGACAGAGTTATGGCTAGCCACGGACTACAAGAACCTACCGATCAAAATCCGTAAAACTGAAAAGAACGGCAGTGTAATCGAGCAGGTAATCACGCAGATTAACACTACGCCAGCACTTAGCACATCCAAGCCAGACGTCATATGGTAGTACAAAATAGTACAAAAAAATAAAGAGCGGCTAGCCGCTCTTTATTTTTCTAACCGTTAACCTACTCAAGCTTTATTACTTAATCCAGCAACTCACGCCAAATGGCTCGTTTACTTTGGAACTTGGCATTACCGCCACTAAACTCCGTAGTTACCGGCTCAAATTTTGCATCCGCTGTCACAGCAGAAACCACTGGCTTACCAGCAATATATACTACGTTAAACCCAACAATTGGCGCATTGGTTTTTGTAGAAACTAAGCCAGTAGAAAGGTTAGGCGGCTTACCGGTATCATAACTAAAATAATTCAGGTAACTATAGCCACCAGGGCTACAAACCGCATTAGAAGGGATAGTCGTCGGCACCAATAGCGTGCCTGCAACGAGTTGCCCTGCCACATTTTGCCGCTCAGCCGCTGTTGTAGTATCTGAGGCAGCAGGCACATAGAAATTTACAAACCAGCCATCCCCATTGGTCATATCCACACTATTGGTTGAGCCTGTGCGCGTGTTGCTAGGAGCACTAAGCGTTTGTTCAACCAAAGTATTGCGTGGATTATCAATGGTTGGACCGTTGCTATCTTTAATTGCGTAAAGCGTCTGTTGCTGTTTAGTAGTCAGGTCGCTAATTTCAAGATACTTACCTGTGCCAACAAAAACAACCCGATTATCGCCTACCTTCCCCAACTCCGGACGAGTAGTAATAGGCTGCCTATTGCCTTGTGAGTCTTTTAATATAGCTACAAGCTTAGGATTGGGAGTAGATGGTGTAGCGCCAATATCAAAACGCCACAAATTACCCAGTAGGTCACCACCATAAATCCAATGAGCGACATTTTCTTTCTCAGCATCAGCAACGTCAGACCATGCAGAAATTTCGGCAAGGCCACTTGGCGTTACATTATCACCTACACCAGTGCTGATATTTGAAATAAGCGTGGTACCAGTAAGTGCGTTAAGCACATATAACACTCCTTTACCGCTTTCGCTGCCACCGCCATTGTTATATCCAGAGGTTAATACCACAACCCATTTATTTTCAGGAGTTTTGGTAATAACAGGATTACCAAAACTATAACCCATATTATTATCGCTACGCGTGCAACCTACACAGTCTGTATTACCGAACTCCCATAAAAGTATCGGTGAATCCGGGTTGGTAATATCTAAAGCATAGTAACCTTTGCCACCACCGTTCAGGCCGCCAACTAGAATTGTTCTCCAAGTACTACCATCGTAGACATCAGAAACGATAGGGTCCCCATTCACGTAATTTGCATGCATGGTTGAGTAGTTTTTATCAGCCAATTTCCACATATTAGGGATTACCATACTTGGTACATAAGCCCAACGCTCTTTACCTGTATCTGCATCAAATGCGTGCAGCATGCCATCATTGGTACCAATATATACAGTTCGTGCTCTATTCACATCTATACCATTAGGGTAATTGTTTTCACTGTATTTAAATACCGGGGCACCAACAAACACTGGTGAAGACTCAAGTGCATCACCCAAAAACGCCTCGCGATAACGGAACAAGCGGTTTACTGGCGTATTAGTACCTCGGTCTTCATACGTAGTGTCACCGCGCAAGAAATTGACTAAATTAGCTTCTTTAGCATTTGGCTGTTGTGTAACTGCATCTAACGAGGTCCATTGGCTCAATTTAGGTGCAAGATAGGTTTGCTGGAAATAAGATTGTTGAACAGGCGTCATATTTGCATAAGTAAAGTTCGCAAGCGCACCAGAGCTGTTCATCAAAACGCGCCTAGTACCAGAGGCAATCTTGTCTGCCATTGTGCCGCGGCAAGCTGCCTGCACCTCAACCTTGCAGTTAGTACCGTCCATAGTACCAGCCGTACAACTGCTGGCATTTGGCGTAACACAATAGTAAATACTACTGCTACCACTAGGCTCCGCAACAATAGAGCTAGGCGCAGCACATGAAGCTGTCACAACATCCTCAGCGCACCAAACTGCAGACTCGCTTACTTCACCGGTAGTCGTATTAATAGTGCGTTTCTCTAGGTTACCGGTCCATTTAACCGTAGTGTAACTGGCTAGGTAAGCAAAGTTATCTCCGGCAACCGGGTTGAGTGTACTGGTTGCGGCTGCGGCACCCGCACCGATTTTTGCATTAATCTGCGACAGCGCCTCTGTTAAGCCCTTGGTAAGCTGTGACGGATCTTTGGCGCTAAAATAAGTACCCTGTCCATTCACCGCCGCATGCCATAGATCATCTACTGCAGTTTCAGTGTCCGCAACTGGCACCGGCCAATCTACAGTAGGGCTACCTAAGCCATTTTTAAGATTATAAAAATCACCAGAAGTCGCGGTTTTATAATCACTGCTATACATCAGAGCACCATCAACACCCAAACCTAAGGTAAACGTCGTCATATGTTGCTGTGGGTTATTATCGGTACCACTCACAAATACGTTGTTCTCACACACATCCAACCCCAACGCGCCAGTGCAGTTGCCTAGGGTAGTGGTACGCAAGTCGGTGTCATAATAGTATTTAGCTACATCTGCTAAACTATTGGTGCTGGCGGTCTGGCCCTCGTACATAGGTCGCACTGTAGGTGAAGCATCCTTATTCCCTACCTGCCCTGTGCCAGCAACATCTTTAACATCCGTATTCGCATCTGTATTCCAGTAACCGTCTGTCGTTAACAGTGCAAAATTCTGCTGGCAAGAGTATTGCACTGGGTCTGAAGAACCTACTGGGTTTTTCCCTGCGTAAATTCTGCCTACCAGCGAAAGTGCAGAGCGCAAAGGTGTGCTGCTGCTAGGTGTAATGCCAAACAACTTGGTGTACCACTGCTCTTTTTGGCTACCGGTACCTGCATCAAATTTGTTGATTGGCAAATAATTACTGCTTTGGTTGGCAATTGTAATAAAGCCGACTCGATATCGATTATCAATCGGTTTAAAAGCCAAGCTGGCAGCGGTTTTCATTGCTTGCATACGAGTACGGTAGTAAGTATACCAATTAGCAAAATTGGTCATTTCCTGCACATAGCTACAAGTAGCGCCGCAATCTGTACGAGCGGCTGACTTAGGGTAACTGTCGTTAAGAGAGGTAATATCGGTACGAGTAAAGGTATAAGGCGGTGTAGTGAAACTGGTAACACCACCAGCAGCATTCACAATAGTACCGATTGAAGCACTATTAGTCAGGCTGCTAACCTGCACCGTGCCATTACCATTAGCGCCGGCAGCAACGGTAGATGTAATGGTAATTTTAGGGCTATTGGCACCATCAGAGACAGCTGTGTACTCGGGGTTGGAAACGCAGCTATTAATCTTGGCAACAATCGCATCGGCAAGTGCAATACGTCTCGCATTTGTACCCCCTGTCGATGTGGACGATGCGGTTCCGCAGCCGGCACCAGTACCGCCCATAATCTCAATATTATTCACTTTAACGCTGCCAACCGTGGTAGTGCCACTACCCGCACCTGAAATCACAAACGAACCAACTGCGGCCACGCCCGTAACCGTCGCGCCTACATAACGTGGGTAAACATAAGAACCGGAGCGTGTTGATTTGCAGGTAGTCAAGGTTGTATTACTGCACCAACGTGACTTAGCTGGAAAGCTATAGCTGACACCAGAGACAGTGGTCGGTGTTGAAGATAATACACAATTTACCAACTCAGCCTCGCTACAATACTCTGTTGGCACTACTGAATAGTAATACGGCGCACCTGATACCTTAATAACATTCGTCAGCATGCTTGCCGTCATCTGCTGATCTGGTACCCCAGAAGTACGCCCATACTTAAAGGTTGCGTTTGGATATAGGTAATCACTATTCTTGCGGCATACACTGGTGTTAGTCAGTTCACTAGCGGTAGGGTTCTGCTTGGTGCACCAAACTCGGTCAGGGTAGCTGGTCGTGAGATCCACATAGTTGGATGAGGTCAATAATTGTGTGGTATTTTGCTTATTGTAAGAGTCTGTCCTTACATTGGTAAATGTAGTTTGGTCACCTCTACTGGTACCATCTGCATTCACACCTGGTGTATAGCGAATCGCCGGATTGTAATACTGACTATTCATATCGCTATTCATAAAAGGTACATCACCCACCACGCACATATCCAGTACGCGAGTTGCACCACTCACCACACCGGGGAACACATCACCTAGCGTACCAGATGAGCCCGTTGTGCCATCATCACCACTATCACGGCAATTCTTATCATTCGTGGCAGGGCTATTAAAAATATCACTGATATAGTCTGGCGTGTAGTCTTGGCCCATGCTGCCAGAGTTATCCAAAATAAACATCAGGTTTGGCAGCACATTGGTTGTAGTTGCGTTTGCCAAGGGCACTGTGGCTAAATCAACTGTAGCCGCATGTACTGAAAGCGGCAATCCGCCCCCTAAAACTAGCAAACCTGCTATTGAGAAAGATGTTAACAAGGACTGTATATAGTTTTTCATGATTAAATCCTAATAAACAAATGCTTGCGTAAAGCTAAGCGTATTTCTAGGGCCAGTTACCCGCACCGTCACTCTGTACATTGGCTCATCACCCGAACTAGACAGCTGCCCTCCAGAGTTACCATACTGCTTTGTAGCTTGTGAGCCCGGGCTGGTTGATGCTGCACCAAGCAAACATTTATCTTTTGCCTTGTACAATCCTGTAGTAGGCAGCACCGTGCCAGCCACGCACATTCTTTCCACGACATAACTAATGGTATTGCCGCTGCTGTCTTTACCAGCAGCAATTCCTGTACCAGTAGCCAAGCTGTAACCCGTAGCAAAACGGGTCTTTGCATCATCTTGAGGTGATGCATAATAACCATTATTTACACTGTCATTATTAAGAGCTGCTGTTTGATTCGCTTCCAGCCACTTAATAGCAGACTCAACGCCTGTATCAGCCGATGCGGTTGCCGACTGTTTAAATGCTAAATTACCTGCAATCAACGTATTGGTATCTACAGAGCGAATCAATGCAACCGCAGCAAGTGACATTATTACAAGCGCCATGAGTGCAAAAAACAACACCACACCGTTTTGCTTACGCATGCTGTTCTGAGCACTACCTGCTTGCCACAATGCAGCAGAAACTAAGCTGATTTTATTAAGTGAATTCATGCTGTGTGTACTCATAATACGTTTTTTGACCAAATAATATTACGTACGGGAATAATCGTTTCATACACGCGATAGCGGTATCGCTGCCAATCTGCAATCGTAGTCAGGTTAATGGCTGGCGCCGGCGAGCCAGCCTCATCCGGCCAGGCAACAGGTGCATTTAAGGTAACTGACTCTTTCTCAAGCTGCCCATTTCTAGCCACTACAGCAACACGTACAGCCTTAATCCGATTTCTATTTGCAACAGACAATGTACCCGCAGCCCAGATACCACTCGCATCAACCCAAGATGTCACCTTATTGTTATTTGCAACATCCGAAATACCATACTGTGCCTGAATGTTCACAACTTCTGCCACAATAGCTTGACCGTTACGTTCAAGCATATTGTTATTAACGCCATAACCGACGGCACTCCAGTTGCCTAGACAGAACAAGCTAGCACCGGATTTGGTAGCGCTCGCCACCTTGCCGCCGCCATCAACAGCCACGGTAACTTTGGTGGTGGCAGTCACTGTTCGAATTTTTGTCATCGCACACACACCTTGATTCACGATCATCGCAACATTGTTGACCTTGCA
>NZ_CAMLGS010000036.1 GCF_946479685.1 uncultured Methylotenera sp. | reverse complement strand
TAACTCGGCAGAAATCGCTTTAATCGCAATGCGTAGCGGTTTGCTCGACGCTTAATTATTGCAGATTGCTGTACATGCAACAGAGCGTTCTAGCTTTAACGGCCGCTACGTATGCTGATAATGCCGCTGGCTATAATCAAGCCGATTGCCAGCCAAGCATCTACACTCAGATGTTCATGCCACCAAATCACGCCAAATATACTTGCTAATAAAATCGTGACATAGGCGAGGCTAGCCACTACCAATGTGTCGCCAGTGCGGTAAGCGCGCGTAAGTGCAAGCTGGGCAATGGTGGCAGAAACGCCTAATCCTATTAGGATGGGTAAGTCAGGCCATGCGATGGCGTGAAAGTGGTCAAACAGCATCCATGCGCCAGCACAAACCGAAGAAACCAAAGTAAAGTAAAACACAGTGCGCCAATCTGGCTCGTTGGCTTGCCCTAGCTGCTTGACATGAATGTAAGCCAGCGCCGCGCCTATCCCTGATAGTAAACCTAAAGAGCCGGCCAACCATTGTGATTGGCTGATGGTAGGTTTTAATAGCAAACTCACCCCGGCAAAGCCAATGGCTAGTGCAATTAATAAGATTTTTTTTGGCTTTTCTTTCAGCAGTAATGGTGTGAGCACCGCCAAGAACAGTGGTGACGTATAGTTGAGTGTGATGGCGGTGGCTAACGGTAAATGTGCGATGGCATAGAAAAATAGTATCAGTGCAGCAAAGCCAACGGCGGCGCGCGACATTTGTTTACGCATGACGGGGGTGGCTAAGGGCAGCTTGTGGTGCGCAATAAATAAACCGATAAATACCAAGCCGAATAAGGAGCGATAGAACACCAGTTCTGCACTGCTGAACTTTTGGGCGCCAAGTTTGACCAGCGCGCCCATGATAGCAAAGCCTAATGCGGCAACTAGCATCCATAAACTGCCTAGATTAGGCAGTTTGTAGGCGGCTTTATTCATATTTTATGCTCAATTGGCTCAGGCTTAAGTGCCTAAGAGGTGTTGCTGCATTTGCTGGCGATACCATTGATGAAAGTGCTCCATGCCGGTTTCCATCGGGTGCTGGTATGGGCCGCGCTCATCAATGCCTTGCGCAAACAGGGCATGACGGCCATCGTGCATGCGCTGGCAGATGTCATTGTCTTCCACTGCGGTTTCATCGTAAGCTGCTTGTTGTGCTGCCACGTATTCGCGCTCAAATAAGGCAATGTCCTCCGGGTAGTAAAATTCAACCACATTGGTGCAGGCGTTAACGCCACGCGGGATGATATGAGATACCACTAATACGTTGGGGTACCATTCAATCATCAGGAATGGGTAGTACACCATCCAGATTGCACCGTATTTAGGATTTTTGTCACCGTGGTATTGGGCCACTTGCTGTTGCCATGCCTGATATGTAGGTGAGCCGGCTTTGTTCACGGAGGATTTGAACCCCACGGTTTGCACGCTGTAGTTAGCGCCAAACTCCCAGTTGAGCTGCTCACAGTTTACAAACTGGTTAAGGCCAGGGTGGAAAGGGCCAACATGGTAGTCTTCTAAGTACACTTCAATAAAGGTTTTCCAGTTGAAGTTGTACTCTTCAACCGCTACGCGATCCAGCATGTAGCCTGTAAAATCAAAGTCGTGCTTGCAGCCCAAGCTTGCCAAGTCTTTTGCGATGTCGCGCTTGGTGTCAAATAGTAAACCCTGCCAGTTTTGCAAGGTCTTTTTGTCCAGATTCAGACAAGGGTTTTGCTCAAAATGCGGTGCACCCAGTAACTTACCTTCTAGGTCGTAAGTCCAGCGGTGTAGGGGGCATACGATGTTCTTCGCTTGGCCGCGGCCTTTAAGCATTAAAGCTTGGCGATGCCTGCATACATTACTTAGTACGTTAATACCATCTTGTTGGCGTACCAAACTTTTAGCTTGCCCCATCCAGTCTAGTACATGGTAATCACCAACGTTAGGTACCATCAGCTCATGGCCAAGGTAGTGCGGTGCATTGGCGAACAAATACTGTTGCTCTAGGGCGTAAGTGTTTTCATCAACATACCATGAAACAGGTAGTTGAGATGCTGTGTCTTGTGGGGAAACCAAAGTTAAAGATGCCATAAGAAAAAATGATTGGCAGTTAAAATTTCAGGGATGGCGATTTTTGCCTAAATTGCTATTTTTATCAAGTCATTATTATATAATTATCTATAAGTTTTGTGCGGTAAAACTTGCCAATAGTGAGGTTTTCGGCTACTCTCGTGAGAGTTTCTTTACCCTTCAATTAAAATCTAACTGCCATCTTTTTAAATTAAATAAACCAAAGATGTTGTCGCGATTCCTTATTAATTTATGAATTGCGGGATTTTTATTTTTGTAGGTTTCCTACAGCGCAGCAATGTAGGATTTGTATTGCCTAATAATTTGTACGTCTAAATAACTTGTATTTGAGTAAATAAGAAAAATGTCAGACCATCTAATGAACACCTATATGCGTCAGCCCGTTACCTTTGTTAAGGGTAAGGGCGTTTGGCTGTGGGATAACCATAATGAACAATATCTTGATGCCCTATCAGGCGTTGCGGTAAACGGCTTAGGTCATGCGCACCCCAAACTGGTCGATACCATCGCCAAGCAGGCCGCTAATTTGATTCATGTTTCTAACATCTACCAAATTGCCGAACAAGCTGCACTGGCAGATAAGCTGTGTGAAGTGTCTGGCATGGATAAAGTGTTTTTCTGTAATTCTGGCTGTGAAGCCAATGAAGCGGCAATTAAAATTGCACGCTTATACGGTCACAATAAAGGTATTAATAACCCTGAAATCATTGTGATGGATCAATCTTTCCACGGGCGTACCTTGGCTACGCTATCTGCAACAGGTAACCGTAAAGTACAAGCGGGCTTTGATCCCCTGGTGACTGGTTTTATCCGTGTGCCTTACGATGATGTAGAGGCGGTAAAACAAGTAGCCTTACATCACCCGAACGTCGTTGCTGTGTTGGTCGAGCCAGTGCAGGGCGAGGGCGGTGTGAATATTCCTAAAGATGCAGGCGCTTATTTAGAACAGTTGCGTGCGATCTGTGATGCTAATGACTGGCTGTTAATGCTGGATGAAGTGCAAACAGGCATTGCGCGTACCGGTACTTGGTTCGCTTTTCAACATACCAGCATTAAACCTGATGTGATGAGCTTGGCTAAAGGGCTGGGGTCTGGCGTACCGATTGGCGCTTGCGTTGCTAGCGGCAAAGCGGCAGAGGTGTTTACCTACGGCAAACATGGCTCTACTTTTGGCGGTAATCCTTTAGCAACAGCAGCCGGTTTAGCTACGCTTAATATTATTGAAGAAGAAAAACTACGTGAAAATGCCGAGAGGATTGGCAATTTGATTCGCGAAGGGTTTGCTGCGGAGCTTAAAGACATTAAAGGCGTAGTCACCGTGCGTAACGCTGGCATGCTTATTGGCATTGAGTTGGATCGCCCATGTGGTGATTTAGTGAAAATGGCATTAGAAGCCAAACTGCTGATTAATGTGACGGCAGATAAAGTGGTGCGTTTGTTACCGCCGCTTGTCATGAATGAAGCTGAGGCAAAAGAACTGGTGCAACGTTTGTCTGTTTTAATCAAAACATTCTTATCGCAATAAATCATTTACAACATAACTAACCGTAGACTGTTTTAATAAAACTAGAGCTACCAAAAATAATGGCAATAAAACACTTTTTACAATTTAATGATTTAAACCGTGACGAGCTTGAGTACGTGTTCGAGCGTACTCGTTGGATTAAAAGCCAATTCAAGGATTATCAGCAATATTGGCCATTACAAGACCGTACGTTGGTGATGATCTTTGAGAAAGCCAGCACACGTACGCGTTTGTCATTTGAGGCAGGCATGCAACAGCTAGGTGGCTCTGCGATTTACTTGAATACCAGAGACTCACAGCTAGGTCGCGGTGAGCCAGTAGAAGACGCGGCACAAGTGATTTCTCGTATGAGCGATCTGGTGATGATTCGAACCTTTGAGCAAGAAATTATCGAGCGTTTTGCTGCTAATTCTCGCGTGCCGGTCATTAACGGCTTAACCAATGAGTATCATCCATGCCAGATTCTGGCGGATATTTTTACTTACATTGAGCACCGTGGTTCAATCAAAGGCAAGACCGTGGCGTGGATTGGTGACAGTAATAATATGTGCCACACGTGGCTGCAAGCTGCTGAGTTGTTGGACTTTAATGTGCACGTGTCTACACCGCCAGGATATGAAGTTGAGCCTGAGCGCGCTAATTTGTACGGTACCGATCACTTTGAAGTGTTTGCTGACCCGATGGATGCCGCACGTGGCGCGGACTTGGTAACGACCGATGTATGGACCAGCATGGGCTTTGAGGCTGAAAACGAAGAGCGCATGCGTGACTTTGCTGATTGGCAAGTAGATAGCGACATGATGCGTGTTGCGGCTAAAGATGCTTTGTTCATGCATTGCTTGCCAGCGCATAGGGGTGAAGAAGTCTCTGCCGAAGTGATTGATGGTGTGCAGAGTGTGGTATGGGATGAGGCCGAGAATAGGCTGCATACCCAAAAAGCACTGATGGAATATTTGTTGTTAGGAAAAATTTAGTTAGTAGCAAGCATGCAAAGAGTTGCGAAATATCTATAGATAGAAAGAGATCATGAGTAAAGTAAATAAAGTAGTGTTGGCCTATTCAGGCGGTTTGGATACTTCAGTTATTTTAAAATGGCTGCAAGATGAGTATAAATGTGAGGTGGTGACTTACACCGCTGACTTGGGTCAGGGTGAAGAGTTAGAGCCAGCACGTGCCAAAGCTAAAGCGGCTGGCGTAAAAGAGATTTTTATCGATGACGTGCGCGAAGAGTTCGTGCGTGATTTTGTATTCCCGATGTTCCGCGCTAACACTGTGTACGAAGGCGAGTACTTATTAGGTACGTCTATTGCGCGTCCGCTGATTGCTAAGCGATTGATCGAAGTGGCTCGTGATACCAATGCCGATGCAATTTCACACGGCGCAACAGGTAAGGGTAATGACCAAGTGCGTTTTGAATTAGGTGCTTATGCATTAAATCCTAACATTCAAATCATTGCCCCATGGCGCGAGTGGGATTTGCTAAGCCGTGAAAAATTGATGGCATACGCTGAAAAACACGGTATTCCTGTAGATATGAAGCATAAGCAAGGCGGCAGCCCATACAGCATGGATGCAAACTTGCTGCATATTTCATATGAAGGCCGTCATTTGGAAAACCCAGCTGCAGAGGCTGAAGATTCTATGTGGCGCTGGAGTGTGAGCCCAGAAAAAGCACCAGATACACCAGAGTATTTGGACATTGAATACGTCAATGGTGACCCAGTAAGCTTAAATGGTGTGGCGATGAAAGCACACGACTTGCTCGCTCAGTTGAATCAACTCGGTGGTAAGCACGGTGTAGGTCGTTTAGACTTGGTTGAAAACCGCTATGTAGGTATGAAATCACGCGGCTGTTATGAAACACCAGGCGGTACGATTCTTCTTAAAGCGCACCGCGCGATTGAGTCTATTACCTTAGACCGTGAAGTGGCGCACTTGAAAGATGACTTAATGCCACGTTATGCTAGCATGATTTACAACGGCTACTGGTGGAGCCCTGAGCGCATTGCATTGCAAACCTTGATTGACCACACACAAAAAACAGTAAATGGCTGGGTGCGTGTGAAATTGTACAAAGGCAATGTGATTGTGACCGGCCGTGACAGCAAAACTAACTCTTTATTTGACCCGAATATCGCGACTTTTGAAGATGATAAGGGCGCTTACGACCAAAAAGACGCAGGCGGCTTTATTAAGCTGAATGCATTAAGAATGCGCATTGCAGCAAACTTAAGAGATAAAAAATAAGCACATTTAAGTGCGCTTTAAATAGTGATGGCCCCAGCTTAATGACTATTTAAACTTAAATGTACTGCATTAAGACTTGCGTTGAATAAACGCTGAAGTTAAAAAAAGCACCTAGCTAACACTAGGTGCTTTTTTACTTTGGTGCTGAGTGGTTAACAACATAACCAACATCAAGCAACTTAATCAACAATCAAGCGACCATTCAACGGCTGTAACGGGCGGTTGTTGTTTTGTGTGAGTGCGGTTAGTGCCTCAATTTGCTCTTTACTTGCTGTCATCGGCGTTTTAATCACTATCCAGCGTACGCCTTCTGTGCATGGCGGAGTGGTGAGCGAGCCGCTAAAGCGGTAATAGTCTTGATTGCTCGGCATCATTTCACTCGCCAGCAGCCTTGATTTTAGCGTCACAGCTTTGTTACTTTCGTTAGGCAGCTGTTTCAATAGTTTATCCAATGCAGGGTTGGGTTTACCTTCCCTAAATAAAACGGCCACAATTGCGGTGCTGCCTTTCACATCTGTGTGTAAGAACTGTGCTTCCAACGGAAACGATTTGCCTTGAATGCTATGCTCGCTAGGCGTATGAAAGTTAGCTTGTTTAAGTTTGAAGGTAATGTTGTCGATGGCGACTATATTGCCGTCCCTAAAGTTGAGTTGTATGGAGTGATTGGTTTGCAATACCTCTTTTGCCGGAAATTTTTGCAACAGTTTCAACGGTTTTAAATTTGCATCCAGACTATCCATAATATCAATGGGTGACTGGGTGCTGCCGGCGCTGCACATGGCGAAGTCTTCGCTTAGTTTGCCCCAATGCTCAGGGCCTTCTTTACCATCGTAGCTCCAAGCGGCAGGCTTTTTAGCTTCTTCAGTTTTCTTGTTGCCAGGTTTGGTAGGCGCTTTTTCAGCTGGCTTTGTTTCTGCAGTCTTGCTATCAGCAGGCTTAGCTTCTGTGGTTTGAGTTTCAGCTGCTTTTTTTTCTGTGTCAGCAGGTTTTGTCTTGGCTTCAGCTTTAGGCTCTGTCGCTGATTTGGCTGGCGCTGCTGCTTTAGGTGTTACGTTTTTATGGCTTGCGCATACATATTGCATAGCGCGATCAAACTCTGACTCAGGCACAGGTTCGATAAACTTAGCATTTTTTACATTATCAATACCAGCAGAATGCACAAGCTCACCATTTAGGTATTGAAACACCTGTGTTGCTGCAGCTTTCTGTGACGGGCAATCAAAATACCAGAGTAGTTTTGACAGGTTGTATTGCGTGTCGGGTGACTCTACATTTTTCTGAATCGTTTTGTATTCAATTTTTACCCAGGCGCGCTTGAGCTTGTCTTTCTCTAAGATAGATTGTTTGTCTATCATCAGTTTGGATGTACTGTTTTCGTTAAGTTTTGCCCAATTCGCAGCTGAGCATGTGCTAATGCTTATAAAAAAACAAACGAGATATAAGGTGAAGTAAGTTACCGCTTTTTGCATATTACGTTCCGACTTTATTATTAATGCCTATCGTTAATTAGTTTTTAACGCCAATTTGGCATTTATTTAGTATTGAAGAAAGTGGTATTAAATTCATATATATTTTGTTAACGGCTGAATTGCGCATTTGTTTAATTAAAATTAAACATCTTTGTTATACCAAGTGATACAAATTGCGAGATTAATTTTTCCAATAAGAATTTTTAGATTAAATTTGTGCTGGCTTGATTAATATTTATACGCTATAGCCATGCTAGGCGTTGCTATGTTCTATAATCATGACTAATTTAGAGTTAAAGTGAAATTTGATTAATGACTACAGCAGTGGCACGTCCTCACGTGGAAATTTATGCCGATGGTGCATGCAAAGGTAATCCTGGCCCAGGCGGCTGGGGGGCATGGATCAGTTACGAGGGGCATGAAAAAGAATTGTTTGGTGGCGAGTTGGTCACAACCAATAATCGCATGGAGTTGACTGCTGTGATTCGTGCTTTAGAAGCGTTGAAGCGCACATGCCATGCAAAAGTATTTACAGATTCTGTTTATGTGCAGAAGGGGATTTCTGAGTGGATTATTGGCTGGAAAGCCCGCAACTGGCGCACTTCAGACAAAAAGCCTGTTAAAAATGATGATTTATGGCGCGTGCTGGATGGCTTGGCGCAGCAGCATAGCGTGGAATGGATATGGGTCAAAGGACATGCCGGTAATGCGGGCAACGAGCGTGCAGACATGCTGGCGAATAAGGGCGTAGAGCAAGTGTTGCAAAAGGGAGCTAATACATAATGCGGCAAATCTTTTTAGATACGGAAACTACAGGTTTGTATCATGCCCAAGGGCACCGTGTGATTGAAATTGCGGCAGTGGAAGTGGTGAATCGGCGTTTAACAAAACACCATTTTCATTATTATTTAAATCCAGATCGTGACATCGACCCAGGCGCGCAAGAGGTGCACGGTATTTCACTGGAGTTCTTGCAAGACAAACCGCGCTTTGCTGATATTGCCAATGAATTGATTGCGTTTATTGCTGATGCCGAACTCATTATGCATAACGCTCCGTTTGACGTGGGCTTCTTGAACTGTGAGCTTGGGCTGATCGGGCAGAAAAAAATCGAGGCAATTACCGCGAAGGTTACCGATACGCTCAAAATTGCAAAAGAGATGCGCCCTGGCCAACGTAATAACTTGGATGCCTTATGTAAGTATTTTGGGATAGATAACTCAAAACGTACGCTGCATGGTGCATTGCTGGATGCCGAGTTGCTTGCAGATGTATACATGGCCATGACTCGTGGCCAAGATAGCTTGATGATTGCGTTGGATCAACCTAATCATGAAGTGGCAGAAGTTAGCACCGTGAGCCATGCACCCTTGCAGGTGAAGCTCGCTAGTGATACAGAGCTTGCTGAGCATGAGACATATTTGGCCGGTCTGGCAAAGTCAGGTAACTGCGTTTGGAATAGTTAGTGTTTAATTGAGCGGGGCTAGTGATTAGTTAATTGAAGAAAGTAACAAATAATGAATAATACAATTCTTGTAACAGGTGGCGCTGGCTTTATCGGCTCTAACTTTGTACTGACTTGGGTGAAGCAGGGCTTAGGCACTGTGGTTAATTTAGATAAATTGACCTATGCCGGTAATTTAGACAATTTAGTCAGCTTGGAACATAACGCGCATCACGTGTTTGTGCATGGCGATATTGGCGATCAGCACTTGGTTGCTAAATTATTGGCTGAGTACAAACCGCGTGCCGTCGTCAATTTTGCGGCAGAGAGCCATGTAGACCGCTCCATTCATGGCCCGGAAGATTTTATTCAAACCAATATTGTAGGTACGTTTCACTTGTTAGAAGCGGTACGTGCTTACTGGGGTGAGTTAAATACTGCGGATAAAGCCAATTTCCGTTTCTTGCATGTATCTACCGATGAGGTTTATGGTTCGTTAGGCAAAGATGATCCGGCCTTTACCGAAACCACGCCTTATGCACCAAATAGCCCTTACTCTGCATCTAAAGCGTCTTCAGACCATTTAGTCCGCTCTTATCACCACACTTATGGTTTGCCGACTTTAACCACGAATTGTTCAAACAATTACGGGCCGTATCACTTCCCTGAGAAGTTAATTCCATTGGTAATCCATAATGCCTTGGCAGGTAAGCCATTACCTGTTTATGGCAATGGTTTGCAAGTGCGTGATTGGCTGTACGTTGAAGATCATTGTGCGGCTATCCGACGCGTGCTGGAAGCAGGCAAGGTGGGTGAAGTGTATAACGTAGGTGGCTGGAACGAGAAAACTAATATTGATATTGTGCGGACATTATGCCGCATGCTTGACGCGAAACAACCGCGGGTTAATGGACAGTCTTATGCAGATCTGATTACTTATGTAGCCGATCGACCAGGACATGATATTCGTTATGCGATTGATGCGACTAAAATTGCTACAGAGCTAGGCTGGAAGCCAGCCGAGACATTCGAAACCGGCATAGAAAAAACCGTGAACTGGTACTTGGCGCACCAAGATTGGGTTAATAATATTACCAGTGGCGATTACCGTAATTGGATTCAAACACATTATTCAGAACGTGGTGAGGAAATGGCATGAAGGGGATTATTTTAGCTGGGGGATCTGGCACGCGCTTACACCCAGTGACGCAGGTCGTGTCTAAACAGTTATTGCCGGTTTACGACAAGCCGATGATTTACTATCCGTTGACTACGCTGATGCTGGCTGGGATTCGCGATATTTTGGTGATTTCAACGCCAGAGGATACCCCGCGTTTTCAGCAGTTATTAGGTGATGGCAGTCAGTGGGGCATCTCTATCCAATTCGCAGTCCAGCCGTCTCCAGATGGTTTGGCGCAAGCGTTTATTATTGGTAAGTCGTTTATTGGTAATGATAGCTGTGCACTGATACTAGGCGATAACATTTTCTACGGACATGAACTGGCGATTAAAACGCAGGCTGCAGCAACTTTAAATAAAGGCGCTACCGTCTTTGCGTACCCAGTCAGTGACCCAGAGCGTTATGGCGTGGTCGAGTTTAATGCACAAGGGCAAGCGGTGAGTCTGGAAGAAAAACCAGCTGTGCCTAAATCCAGATATGCAGTGACTGGTTTGTATTTTTACGATAACGATGTGATTCGCATTGCAGAGCAATTAAAGCCATCACCACGTGGTGAGCTGGAAATTACCGATGTGAACCGAGCCTATCTCGAGCGCGGTGATTTGCAGGTGGAGGTAATGGGGCGCGGCATTGCATGGTTGGACACCGGCACCCACGAGTCATTGCTAGAAGCTTCAATGTTTATTGAAACCATAGAGAAGCGCCAGGGTTTGAAAGTAGCGAGCCCGGAAGAGGTGGCTTACCGTATGCAATATATCGATGCGGCGGCGCTGGATAAACTGGCTAATCGCTACATTAAAAACGCCTATGGGCAATATCTAAAAATGCTATTGACGGAACAGGTGTACTAAATGCAAGTGATTAAAACAGCGATTCCTGATGTGCTGATACTGGAGCCACAGGTGTTTGGTGATGAGCGAGGCTTCTTTTTTGAGAGCTTTAATCAGCAAAAATTTGAACAGTTAACTGGTGTTAAAACTCAGTTTGTACAGGATAACCATTCTAGGTCTGCAGCCAATGTGCTGCGCGGCTTGCACTATCAAATTGCACAGCCTCAGGGTAAATTAGTGCGCGTAGTGGCCGGTGAAGTGTTCGATGTTGCGGTAGATTTGCGTAAGCATTCTAAAACTTTTGGGCAATGGGTAGGTGCGATTCTGTCTTCGGATAATAAGCGTCAGATGTGGGTACCTGAGGGTTTCGCGCATGGCTTTTTAGTGTTGAAAGATAATACGGAGTTCTTGTATAAAACCACGGACTACTATGCGCCGCAGCATGAGCGCTGTATTCGCTGGGATGATCCCGATATTGGTATTGAGTGGCCTAGCTTGGCTGCGCATGCGTCACCGGTACTCTCTGCCAAAGATCAGTTAGGTTCGCGTCTGGCCGATGCGGATGTGTTTGCATGATCTCCATAATAGCGATGCAAACTCCTATGTATAAAAAAATATTATTGACTGGCGTCAATGGCCAAGTTGGCCATGCTTTGCAGCTAGCCTTGGCTAATCAGCCTAGCTTATTTGGCGAGCTGGTTTGTCTGGATAGAAGTCAGCTGGATTTATCAAACCCGCAAGCGATACGCGACGTGGTGCAAGCGATACAGCCTGATTTGATTATCAACCCGGCAGCTTATACCGCAGTAGATAAAGCAGAGTCAGAACCGGATCTGGCTTATGCGATTAATGCGACGGCACCTAGTGTGCTGGCTGAAGAGGCCGCGAAGCTGGGGGCTAAGCTCATCCACTTTTCTACAGATTATGTATATGCAGGCAATAAAGCCGGAGTGTATGTAGAAGATGATGCTACCGCACCGTTAAGTGTATATGGGAAATCTAAATTAGCCGGTGAAGAGGCGATTCGCGCAGTCGGGCTGCCAGCCTTAATTTTTAGAACTTCATGGGTGTATGGGGCTTACGGCAAGAACTTTTTGCATACAGTTTTACGCTTAGCTAAAGAGCGTGAGCAGCTACGTATCGTGGCTGATCAGGCTGGTGCGCCAACGAGTAGCTTCAGTATTGCACAAGCTGTGCTACAGGTACTGGCGCGCTGGGATGGTGAGCGTGCTGGCGTGTATCATTTGGTGAATGCCGGGCATACTACATGGCATGGGTTTGCCAGTGCGATTGTCGAAGCTTATACGCAGTTGCAGCTTGTACGTCACTGGCAGCCACTTAAGGTTACCAACATAGAGGCGATTACTACCGCAGACTACCCAACACCGGCGGCACGTCCTGCTAACTCCTGTTTAGATTGTACTAAGTTAGGTACCGATTTCTCGGTGCAACTGCCGGATTGGCGTGATGCGTTAATGGCCGAGCTTAAAGCGTTGCCAAATAACTAGTTTGCTTAATCATTCGTTAGCTTAAGGCATCCGCCCAGCTATTAGGCGTTTCATATAAACGTACTTTTTCCAGCTTGAGGTGGTTGCCGTAGGTGTCCTGATAACGAGCTTTCAGGATTCTAAAAGCTTCTGCCGCCATATTCTCCGCCGTTGGTACCGTTGGGAAGACTACGGTTTTATGGTTGGGTAGCGTATTTAAGAAGTTTAAGACCTCTGCGTCGTGCTGATATACCAAAAATGCATGGTCCCAAACATTGACCACTGCCTCTTTTGCAATCGCTTTCACATCAGAAAAGTCCATCACCATGCCGTTATCAGACGTATTCTCTGCCGTGATGATGTCACCAGATAGCGTGATTTCGATAGCATATCGATGCCCATGCAAGTTCTTGCATTGGCTCTTATGGTGTGGAATCCGGTGACCTGCGTCAAATTCAAGGCGGGTAGTAATGTGCATATTGATGTCATCAAAGGGTGATTTTAACAGCACGTTCAAACATACTGAACGTAACCAACTACCGCCATTATACCCTCACTCAGTAGAGTTGTCGGTTAGAGATGGCGGGCTTAAGGATTCATAGGCAATTATTCATGCTTATGTGCAAGTGGCGTGTATTGGTTTTGGAAGTTAGCTAACCATACATTAAAGTCATTGAGCGACATGGATTTTGAATAGTAATAACCTTGTATTTTGTCGCATTGCATTTCAGTCAGTATATTGAGGCAGCTTAAGTCTTCCACGCCTTCTGCCACGACAGTTTTACCTAAGCTATGCGCAAGCTGAATAATAGAGAGCACAATCTCTCTATCTTGCTGAGATTTGTCGATCTGCTTCACAAACGATTGGTCAATTTTAACCAGACTAATCGGCATATTGCGTAGTCTTGTCATGGATGAATAACCGGTACCAAAGTCATCTAGCGCAAACGAGCAGCCCAGTTGTGAAATGCGGTTAATCACAGACATGGCTTTTTTCTCATCCAGTAGCAGATCACTTTCGGTAATTTCAATCACTAGTGATTTAGCGGGGATATCCCATAAGGCAATCGATTGGGCAATTAACTCGGGCAAATCTGCATCCAGCAGGTCGGGCGATGATAGGTTGACAGTCAATGCAAAGTCATTTTGGTTGGTTGCGATGACCTCTGCGATGCGCTGGCAGGCGGTGTTAATGAGCCAGCGGATAAATATCTTACCGAAGCCTTTTTTGTAAATGGTATCAATCAGGCGCATCGGCGAAATACCTACCCATTCTTCGTTGTGCCAACGCAATAGCATTTCGGCACTGACGCAAGTGGCATGGGCTAAATCGTGTTTAGGCAGGCTGACAATCGGCTGTAAATAAACTTCTAGCTCGTTGTTCTGCAAAGCCTCGATAATGGCTTCCTCTAAGGAGTGAGTGCTAGAGAAGACGCTGGTAATGTGCTGGTCATACATTTCAATCTGATAGTGATTGATCATGGCATGATGCAATGCCAGTTTTGCGCACTCATATAGCGAGTGGGCTTTGGAGGTATGTTTAAACGTAGTGACACCACCAAAGTACGGTTTTACAATCAGGCTGTTATTCACCAGTGGTAATGACGATTCAAACGCATGGATCAGTTCAGATGCAATCAGGTTGAGTTGTGCCGGGAAGTGCAGGTCTTCGATCACAATTGCAAACTCATTGGGACCAACGTGGAACAGCCTGGTGTCTTTGCTGAGGTGCTGCTGAATCAGGTCAACCGCTGCCAGTGAAAGCGTCGATAGATCGGTATTTATTTTTCTTTCTTTATCGGCATTGATATTCAGGTTAAGTAACAGCAGCCCAAGATTCATATGCTCGGCTTCTGCTTTTTTAATCAGCTTCAGCATGAGCTGGTGATTAGGTAGGCCTGTGGTTAAGTCAAAACTCTTAGAATAGTTATAGCGATACTGATCAAATTGATTGGTAGCTAGTGCCAGAAAATGCGTCAGCACCAAGTGCAGTTGATGGTTATGCGCAGACAGTGCGGTGCCTGCATCTGTGATCACGTATAACTGTATGCATTGCGTCAGCATCAGCGCATTGCCCAGGTCTGCTCCGGCTTTGTAGTCTAGCAACCAATGGTGCAGCAGTTCATCGATGGCTTGATTAAGCTGTGACCAGTTTAACTGCTGAGGCCAGTCTTGTAATACCCGCAGCATATTGCTGGGTATGATATTGAAGTTGTCTGCTGCTACTGATGGCGCATAAGAATAAGGTCCTGCTAGGTCCTTGGGGCTTAATTGATAAGCCTGCATGATGTTCAGCAAGTCATTGGGTGATGTATTCAGTGTGAATTCATGATCTATTAAACTGTAGATTTCTTCTTGGATTTTCATCATTGGGCGGTGATCGTTTTAGCTAAAATAAGTGTTGATATTGAGGCCATAGCTGTCAGGTGGTAATCCCCTTACTATTTTGTATGGCTCACCGCTGGGTGTTAGTGGTGCATTGATTAGGTTAAGTGTAGGTGGATATTCGTTTTTTGTTTTATCTGGGTTGAGTAAAACCATTACTTTGGGCAGTAGGCGGCGTACGCTATTTTGCTGAATCACTACGCCAATCTCACCAGAGTTAAGCTCGACCAAGGAGCTGACTGGGTACATGCCCAAAAACTGCACCAATTGGTCAATTAGGTGCCCATCAAACTTGCTGTCGCGTAGCGCATGTATTTTTTCTAGCGCAAACTGATTGTAAACACTCTTGGCATATGCCTTATTGGTGGTGAGCGCGCAGTAGGTGTCAATTAACCCTGCCATTTGTCCAGCTAAGCTAATTTGTTTACCTTTAAGCTGGAAAGGATAACCGCTGCCATCAATACGCTCATGGTGCTGGGTAACGGCAATCATGGTCGTGCTGGAAATATTGTCGGTGACTTCCAATAATGCCAAGGCGTAATCTACATGCTTTTTAAAGATTTCGTATTCTTCTGCTGTGATTTTTTCTTTCTTTTGCAGCAACTCTTTAGGGATTTTCACCTTGCCAATATCTTGTAGCAGGCCAGCCAGGCCAAGGTCTTTAATCTGCTTCTTGGGCAGGGCCATAAAGTTGGCAAGCGCCATGAGCATGATGGAAACATTGAGGGCATGGTTATATGAGTAGTCATCTGTTTGCTTTAAACGTGCCAGCCACAGTAGCGCGTCCGAGTTGCGCTCAATGCTATCAACCATGTCATTAAGGGTTTCATCAACTTTGGTGAGGTCTACTAGCTGACCTTCTGCCATTGCATTAAAGAACTCGCGTGTAACTACCTGTGTTTTCTCGTAAGTCGGGTAGATGACGCTAATTTCCTGCTCAACCGGGTATTTCTCTTCTATCAATACGTCGGCTATAGCTGAGTCGGCAGTTGTTGCATCGTGGTTTGTTTTAGCGCTATTGCGCACGCCTTTTTTCTGACCAGGCCGCCAGCTTTTTAGGCCAGATACAAAACGTGATAAATCTGCTTTGATGAGCTTAGATAAAGTCAGGTCAGCCATTGCCCCTTCTGGGCTGAGGTCTGCTTCCTGACTCAAGTAGTTTAGATTTACATTGTTGAGATTAGGTGATTGTGGCGTATGCGGGTTGATGTCCTGAATTTCCCTGACCACATTAAAAAATGAGCGTTGTTCTTTACTCTGGCTGGTTTTACTTTCCTGTGCCTGCTTATTCACGGAGAGCGGTGCTGATGCTACGGAGTGATAGATAGTATTGGCGGTTTGCAGGTTAACGGCGATGGATTTCTTTTCTGCTGCCAGATAATACTGACCCAGTGAAACGGTACGGTCTACATAGACAAACTCACACAGGCTAGCTAGCGTAGCAATTTGCTCTTCATCTTCGATCAGCAAGCCTTCTAGTAAAAAAGGCGTGCCTAACCACGGCCGATCCAGCTCACATACAAACATGCCAACGGCTAGTGCATGTACAGGGGTCTGCTCTTTGCGAATATCAGTCAATTGCTAAAGTCCTGAATGTTGTTTTATACATGGCTTGCTTGTATTAATGTAGCTTAAGGCATCCGTGGACATTGTCATCAGTTGCTGCCCATGTTTGAGTCTTGGTGCGCATCGCTGCAAGCTGTGCTGTGATACATACTTGCAGTTGGATGCATAGTCAGCATTATCGTTTCATTCCTCGCATCATTCAACGTCTTATTTATACCTGCATCATCACGTTAATGTGCGCACTGGCCGCTTGGGCCAGCGCTGGCAGATGATAGCCACCTTCCAATAAAGAAACTATCCTGCCTTGTGCATGCTGCTTGGCTACTTGTTTAATAAAATTTGTAATCCACACATAGTCTTGATTAACTAATTGCATACCTGCCAGCGGGTCATCAATATGTGCGTCAAATCCTGCTGACACATAAATAATCTCAGGTTTAAATTGATTCAGGGCCGGTAAAAACTCTTGGTTAAAAGCTTGCTGGTATTGCTTGCCTTCTGCATTGGCCGCCAGCGGCACATTAATCATGGTTGCGGTGCGCGTATCAAAGCCGCGGTGCGGGTAAAACGGGTGCTGGAAGGTAGAGCAGAGCATCACTTGCGGGTTGCTTCTGAAAATGTCCTCAGTGCCATCGCCGTGGTGTACATCAAAATCAATAATCGCCACGCGTTGGACTTTATACTGCGCTATAGCATGGGCAACGCCAACTGCTATATGGTTAAAAATACAGAAGCCTGCACTATTGGCACGGCCGGCATGATGGCCAGGCGGCCGTGTGCAGCAAAACGCATTATCCACTTTGCCCTGCATGACTAGGTCGGTTGCCAGTACTGCGGCGCCACTGGCATGTAGCGTTGCAGATAAACTCATAGGGCCCATGGCGGTATCTGCATCTAACCGCACCAAGCCAGCTTTGGGTGAGAGTGCACGAATATGTTTAATGTAATCAGGGTGGTGAACTCGAGCTAATTGAGCATCGGTTGCAGCTGGTGCTTCATAGATGGCTAGCTGTTGGTAGATCCCTTGTTTCACCAATGCGTTTTTAATGGCGGTAATACGCGCTGGCGACTCTGGATGGTTGCCATCCATGATATGCAATAAAGTGTCAGGGTGAGTAATGAAAGCCGTAGTCATACTATACCTGTGGTTGATTGCTATAGCTTAGTTCTTGCTATATTTGGTGAGAAATTTCAGTGCGTAACATTTTATAAATCGCTAATCTTTCTGCTGTTATTTTGTCTTGCTCTAGCGCCCCGGTAATCGCACAGTCAGGCTCTTGCAGGTGCTTGCAGTTGTTAAACCTACATTTACCTAAAAATGGCCTGAACTCAATAAAGGCATGTTCCAGTTCACCTGTGCTCAAATGATGTAAACCAAACTCTTGCAGGCCAGGTGAGTCTATCAGCTGGCTGCTCGCGTCAAGGTGGTATAGATGTGCAGCGGTCGTGGTGTGTTTGCCGCTATCTAGCACTTGGCTGACTTCCTGCGTGCGTACTGCCTCAGATGGCAATAGTGCATTGATGATGGTAGATTTCCCCATACCAGATTGCCCCACTAAGATGCTGATTTCGTCTTGCAAATATGGTCGCAGGCCGGAGATATCTTGCTTAGCTGATAACGGCAATACCCGATAACCCAGCTTGGTATATTGCGCCAGCTTTTGCAGTGCATCATGGTTGTCTGTCAGATCACATTTGTTGAGCACAATCAGGGCCTTAATGCCGGCTGCTTCTGCTGCAATTAAACAGCGGTTGAGCAGGGCTTCATAAAAGCTAGGCTGTGTCGCCAATACGATAATGATTTGCGTAACATTGGCTGCCAGCATCTTGCTTTTAAACGCATTGCTGCGAAACAGCAGCGTTTTACGGGGCAGGGTAGATTCAACTACGCCCTCATGTTTGTCTGTTAGTTTGATTAAAACAAAGTCACCGCAAGCCAAGTCGGTTTTCTTGCCACGCGTCACACAGCTAATCCGCTGCTTGGTGTTCGTGAGTTCTACTTGGTAGCGTTTGCCGTAAGCGGCAACTACCGTGCCTTGCAAGCCTGTTTCATCTTGCGCGTTAATTGAAGTACTCACGTGCTCGCTATTCTGTAAATTTGTAGTATTGTTGATTAAGGTATTTTGCAACGTTAAGCTCTTCGTCTTCAAACCATTTCAGGCCTAACATGGTATTGCAATTACGTACTTGTGCAGCTAATCCGTTGGAGCTTTTTACTTTACGAAACTCACGTGTGTAAATACCCGAGCCATCACCACCAAAGCTAGCGGCATGGCAGCGGATACAGTGCTGATTCACCAGTACCTTACCCGCTGTCGCGTCTGCATTTTGAAAAGGCTCGGCAAACGCGCTACAACTGATGAACAGCAATACTAAATATCGCAATAGTTTCATCTCGCTCACCTTTTTAAAGAGGACCTAACTAGTATACGCCGCTAATTTTGAAATTCGAATACTTGCCGGTGGATGTGAGTCATAAAAAGCCGAATGTAGCGGATCTGGCGTTAATGTAGACGCATTGTCGCGATACAGTTTTACCAAAGCCTCAATCAAGTATTTAGCGTTCGCATGTTGCGCCGCATAGCTATCTGCCTCAAATTCATTTTTACGTGAGTAACTCGCCATGATAGGTCTTAAGATGAATAAGAACACTGGCGACACCAGCAAAAATAATACAAGTGCCATATGGTTACTTACTTCAGTTACACCAAGACCGGTGTAGAACCAATCTTGCTTCATGAGCCAGCCTAGCAATGCCAAGCCGACGAAACTCACAAAGAACATCATGGCAATGCGTTTAATCACATGGTGATGCTTAAAGTGGCCAAGCTCATGTGCCAGTACCGCTTCAATTTCATCGGCATTTAATCTGGCGAGCAAGGTATCAAAAAATACCACACGTTTGGATGCACCAAAACCGGTAAAGTAGGCATTGCCGTGGCTGCTGCGTGCCGAACCATCCATTACAAACAGGCCTTGAGATTTAAAGCCGCATTTGGTTAATAAGGATTCAATTCTTTGCTTTAACGCTTGGTCTTCCAATGGTGTGAATTTGTTGAAAAACGGCGCGATAAAGGTTGGATATACCGCAAGCATCATCAAATTAAATGCGCTCCAGACTATCCATAGGTATAGCCACCAGTATTCACCTGCACCTTGCATCAGCCATAAAGCTGCAAACAGGATAGGTGCACCTAACACGATACCCACAATGCTTTGTTTCACCAGGTCGCTAAAAAACATGGCTGGCGTCATTTTATTGAAGCCAAATTTTTCATCCACGACAAATGTTTTGTAGTATTCAAACGGCAAATCAATCATGCTGCTTACCAGCATCGCACTCACAATCACCAGTGCGCCGCGTGCAATATCATGGTTCACAATCAGGTTACGCCATCCATCATCTATCCACTGTAAGCCGCCACCTATGGTTAATGCGGCCAATAACACAGCCTGCACGCTAGCTTCTAGCAATGCCAGTTTGGTTTTGTCTGTAGAGTAGTCTGCTGCTTTTTGATGCGCTTCCAGTGCGATATTTTCGCTAAAAGCTTGTGGAACTTGGTTGCGGTGAGACTGTACGTGCGCAATATGACGTCTACCGAGCCAAATGCGTACTAATGTGGTGACAACCAGCAAGCTAATGAAAGTGATGGTGAGTGTGTGAGCCATTTTATCGTTCGTTTAAGAATTGAATTAAGTTAATATACGTATTGTGAAGCATTTTATATGCGATGGTTCACCCAGTTTATTTAATAATACTCATTTTAATGGAAATCATGATGGCAGCTGCAGACAATACGACGAATCAGAATAATTTAATTTGGCTTGATATGGAAATGAGCGGTTTACTGCCAGATTCTGACCGTATTTTGGAGTTGGCTGCAGTGGTGACTGATGCTGATTTGAATGTATTGGCTGAGTCTCCGGTGTTTGTTGTGCATCAATCTGATGCAGTGTTAGATGGTATGGATGCCTGGAACAAAGGCGCACATGGCCGCTCTGGCCTGATTGATAAAGTGAAAGCTTCTACATTAAGCGAAGCTGAAGCTTCGGCCCAGATGATTGAGTTCCTTAAAGCACATGTACCATCAGGCAAGTCTCCAATGTGCGGTAACTCTATCTGTCAGGATAGACGTTTTATGGCACGCTATATGCCAGAGTTAGAGAGCTTTTTCCATTATCGTAATTTAGACGTTAGCGTGTTTAAAGAGTTGGCACGTAGATGGAAACCTGAAATTTATTCAGGCTTTAAAAAGGCAAGCCGTCACGAAGCATTGGCAGATATTTATGAGTCAATTGACGAGCTTAAATATTACCGCGAACACTTTATTGTTAAGTAATGCAGGCGCGGTTTTTGAATGCTATTAGCACTTAATGACTGCGTACAAAGGTACCAAATTACAGATAAAAAAAGGCGCCAACTAGGGCGCCTGAAGGGGAGAAAACCGGCTTAGGAGATAATGTAAGCTTGATTTTATATAAGCATCAAGCATGCCAACTTTCTAAGCCTTTTTCTTTTTGCTGCTTCTAAACGAGTGATTGGTACAAAGCCAAGTACTCTTGAGCACTTTTTCCCCAGCTTAAATCTTGTGACATCCCTGTTGTCTGTAGCTGTTTCCATACTTTAGGGGCAGTTCTAAACATCTCTAGCGCGCGTTGAATGCTGGCAATCAAGCCATCTGCGCTGGCTTCTACCATTACAAAACCATTGGCTGTTTTATTCTCCAGATGTGTTGCATCTGCGTCAATAATGGAGTCTGCAAGCCCGCCTGTAGCGTTAACGATAGGCGGAGTGCCATAAGCCAAGCCGTAGAGCTGATTGAGGCCGCAAGGCTCAAAGCGCGAGGGCATCACGAACATATCGCAACCCGCCATTATTTGGTGGGACAGCGATTCGTTATAGCCGATGGTCACACTGGCGCGGCTAGGGTTTTGTGCTGCTATTTCTAAAAATGCTGATTCCAGCGCTGTTTCACCACCACCCAGTAATGCAAATTGGCAGCCTTGGTTGATTAGGTTTTGCAGATGCGGTAACAGCATGTCCAAGCCTTTTTGGTGAGTCAGGCGGCTAACCACGCCCAATAATGGTGCGTCCGCATCGATATCGAGCCCAAGATGCTGCTGTAGCGCTTTTTTAACCTGCTTCTTACCTGCTAGTTTGCTGGCGCTGTAGTTCTTGCTTAAGTACTGATCAGTTGCCGGGTTCCACTCATCAGTTTCGATGCCGTTTAATATGCCTTTGATTTCATGACCACGCTTGCTGAGCAGACCTTCTAGGCCAAAACCAAAAGCGGTGGTTTGAATCTCTT
>NZ_CAMLGS010000035.1 GCF_946479685.1 uncultured Methylotenera sp. | reverse complement strand
CAGACCAAACATTGGGCTCGATAATCAAATCTTTATAGCTGTTGATGGTGGTTGGACGATTGCCACGCTGACGTGCAGCACCTACTGAGTCACTGGCATCCGGGTTCTGGAATTTATCCAAAGCCTCACGGCTCAGGCTGTTAAAGCCTTTTTCAATCTCTGCCCATGCCTCTTCTTCGGTTGGTCTGGCAATGATATCCACACGGATAGCGCATTTAATCTTGCGCCCCAAAGCCTGCGTGCGCGCTTTTACACGGTCAAACTTCTCGCGCAGCTGCTCAAACGGCTCCAGCCAAGTTAGGTAATAGTCCGCATGTTTAGAAGCCGAGGCCAGCGCCGCATCAGAAGAGCCGGAGAAATAGATTTCAGGATATTCTTCTTGCGACAATGGGTGCGCCAGACCTGCATCTTCCACTTGGTAGAATTTGCCATGATAGGAGAACGGGCCGCCGTTCCAGACGCCTTTCAATACATCAAGAAACTCTGTGGTGCGACCGTAGCGGTCATCATGCGAGGCAGAGTCACCCCACCATAGCTGCGCTGGGCCACCGCCACCGGTAATGATGTTGTATAAAGCCCGGCCGCCGGTTGCGCGCTGCAAGCTTGCCGTCATGCGCGCTGCTACCACTGGGTTAAGAAAGCCGGGCTGAAACGGAATCATAAAGCGGAAGGTAGAAGTCTCACGCGCCAGTAACGAAGAAATCACCCAAGGCTCATCCGTCATTGGGAACGATGGAATCAAACCGCCCTGAAAGCCCGAAATCTCGGCAGCGCGCGCAATCTCTGCCACATAATCGATATAACCCTGCCCTGTGCCGCCTACGCTGCCAGGCTTGGCCTTAGTGTCATCACCGGGAAACCAATCACCGCGGTGCGGGGTGCGGTTACGGTGTGAGCTTGGTTCGCCATGGGTAGGAATCCGCCAAAAAACATCAATAGTCATACAATATTCCTTAAATTTAGTTAGGCCGCACGACGTTGCTCGTGCTTGATTTGAGCGCGTACCGCAGGTAAAACGTGTTCACCTAGGCGGTAGGCTTCTTCAAAATGCGGGACAGATGAAAGCAGGAAGCTGCTGACCCCAGCAGCGGCATAATCCACCAGCGCCTGTGTCACTTGCTCATAGCTGCCTACCAGCGTGGCATTGGCGGCCGTGGTATCGGTGGATAGACCTGCCCATAGATTGCCGTTAATCACCGGCTGATGATTGCCTTGCTCTGACTGCTGCCAATAGCGGCTCGCATCAAAAGTCGCTTCATCCTCAGTTTCGCGGCTGACGATATCAATGCGCAGTGCAAATCTAGGCTCGCGCCCGTACTGCTTAGCGAGTGCGCTAAGCTCCTTAATTTGCTGCTGGATACTTTCCACCGTGTCTGCATCAAAAATGTGAAAATCCGCCACTTTGGCTGATAGCGCCAAGGCTTCTTTACTCTTACCGGAAAGGTAGATAGGCGGCACTTGTTGGTTAGATAAGGCGCCCTGAAACCCGCCATTCAGCACTTCGAAATACTTGCCTTTAAAGCTGTATGGAGACTGGGTGAGCACGCCACGCGCTACGGTAACGAACTCTTCAATGCGCGGGTTAATTTCACTATCTGCCACAAAATCACCCAAAGCGCGTCTATGCTTACCATCGCCGCCGGCACTAATCTGCCAGGCAAAGCGCCCATCGGTAAAGCGCTGGTAACTCACGGTATTTTTTGCCGCATACACGGATGAACCGCGCGAGGCGTCAAACTCGGTAACCAGCTTTAAGTGGCGGCTGCCGCGTGCCACATAACCAGCGATAATCCATGGCTCATCACCATTGATATCTTCCGGAATGCGGATGCCATCAAAACCGGCAAGATCTGCCGCGCGCGCAACCTGATGCAGGTAATCAAAATAGTTGAAGCTCAAACCACGCGGGTCGGTCACGCCATCCGAATAAGGGTGTGCTGACGAGGCACGTTCTGCACGCCGTTCTTTTCTACTATTTCCGTAACGGCCATCACCACTGGTTGGCAATTGCCACAAGAACTCTGTAGTCATACATTCCTCCTGAAATTAAACTGGTTAACTGGCTACAGTGATATTTCTGTAGCGATATCCCTTTTAATTTGCAGGATGCATGCCAATATCCGGTGCTGGCCAACAACTACGCAAGTAAATGATTTATATTGGTTTTTTATATAATTCAAGGTTGCCTGTTTTTTGCAGCAGCAATAGCTGCTGCAAAATCAACAAGCTGAGAAACAGCGCTGTTGATTTTGCAAACCACTCACACCTATGCAACCAGCTTTTTAAAGTTACTGCTGATAAACACACGAAAGCCCGGGCATACGGCCAGCCAGATAGGAATCCACAGCAGGAATATATCCTGCAGTACAAAGCCTTTGCTTAAAAAGCCGCCTAAAGTGGCACCCACAAAACCACCCGCCATGCCCACCATGGTAAATAAGCCGGAGACATGACCCATATTTTTGCCAGAATGTGCCAAGCGCGAGATATTAACGAGATGATTAAACGCCTGCCCCACC
Source organism: uncultured Methylotenera sp. (assembly GCF_946479685.1). The sequence continues at coordinate 19,923 of NZ_CAMLGS010000035.1, read as the reverse complement.
GCCTGCAGTACCGCACCTATCAACAGCCCGACCACGCCACTGCTTAAGCCCAAGAACGCCAAGCCTATAATCAGGCTGGCATGGCTTAAGTTATAGGTGAGCTTTTCACCTAACTTGGCCACCACATGCCCTAGCAACAGCAGCACCGCAACAAAGGCCGCGCCCTCTACTACCATCAACGTGATGCCTTGCTGTGCACTCCAATGAAACTGGCGCACCGCAATCACAATGATAAAAGTACCAAAGAAGCCACGTACCATGCCCCCCAGCCCGTCATAGACACATACCTGACGCACCATCGGGTCACGCAGGTATTGCAGCATTTCTTTCACGCCGCCACGTACGCTCTTGCCCGTATCGGCCTCACGCGTGCGCGATAAAATGGTGAAGCCATAAAATGACATCACGGCAAATAACAGGCTGGTCACCCAGTAACTGCCTTGTATCCCCAAATGGCTGGAGACCAAATTACCGAGTAGCGGTCCAAGCAGGCCGATACCCAGCATCAAGGTGCCTCTATACCAGCCGCCGCGGCTGGTGCCGACCTCGGGCAGTCGCTCCAGCCACGAGGTGTTCATGGCCACCACGCGAAACGGAATACAAATGCCGGCAATAAACAAAAAGATGGCGGCCAGATACCAAGAGGTTGAGTAACCTATCAGCGGATATAAGGCCATGGCGCCTAGGCTGGAGATTGCATAGACCCAGCGCGCACTGAAGCGGCTGATAAAGATACCGGCCGGCAGCGACATCAGCATCATGGATAAACTTTCAGCCCCGATTAACAAGCCTATCTGCCACGATTCTGCATTCAGGTGCAGTGCTAACAGCGTGACTAAAATCTTATTCATGCCGATGGTAATGCCGCTCATCAGCGCAAGGCCTACAAAAGAATAAGTGAAATGGTGGGTAGCTAATAATGGGCGTTGCGTACTTAACGTATTGGACTGGCTCATATGGATGAACTCTCAGGATAGAAATGAATAACAGCACGGTTTGCGCCAGCATCAGGCAGCGTGCTGCAATATGGGTGTTGCTGATAAAACAACGCCAGACTACCGAATGGGAATCTGGCGCTTGTTGCATCAACGCTTGCGTAGATAACTACCAGCGCGTGGTGACTGATACGCCTACTGTTCTTGGCGCTGCCCAATACACGCTGTCTCCATTAACACCCTGCGCGGCATTAAAGGCTGGTAACGAGTGGTTTTTGTACTCTTTATCAAACAGATTATTCACGTAGCCGGTAAATAGATATTTATCATTGTGCGTCGCGAATGAAATCCGTGCATTTGCCAAGGTATAAGCATCTTGATTCAAATGTGCACGCGCTTCAGACTGTGGATCAATAAAGTAGTACTGCTTAGCCTGGTAGCGTGCATCCGCACCGATAATCACCTTACCGTAGCGCACCGGGATGCGGTAATCAGCAGCCAGCTGTGCCGTTACATGCGGCGAGCGTACCAATGATCTACCGCTCAAATCTGCGCCGCCGTTCACCACCTGCAGGCTGTCATAATCTGCATCTAGCAAGCCTAGGCTGGCATTCACGTGCAGGTTCTCTAGCGGCAATGCTTCCACCTCAAACTCAGCACCGTTGACCGTAGCTTTTTTAGCATTCTGCAAATAAGAAACGGTGGTATTAGCATTGGCATTAAAACCTACCACGTTCACTTGCACGTCTTTATAGTTGTAATGGAACAAGCTGGTATTAAAGTTTAAGCGCCCATCCAACCACTCAGATTTGTAGCCCACCTCATAAGCATCTAACTGCTCTGGTTTAACCGTATTCACCGCAGCCAAGCTGGTAGCGGCAGTATTAAAGCCGCCAGATTTCTCGCCATGCGAATATTTGGCATATACGCGATCGTGTGGCGTGATTTTATACTCAGGAGTAATATCGTAAGTTAAGGCGTTCCAGGTTTTAGAGTTTTTCGTGCTAAACGTACCTGAGCCTGCAGGGCCTGCTGCTGCATAGTTGCCAGTATATGTGCTCCACCACTGTGCTAGGTTGCTCCAGCTACCAGTTCCGGTTGAGCCTTTTCTGTTCAGATCATACTCTTTGGTCTCGCGCGTCCACCGCAAACCTAAGGTCGCATTCAACTGGTCGGTAAAGTTATAGGTATTACTGCCGAACAAGGCAAAGCTCTCCGCATTATGCGTTAAGTCGGACTTGTTATAAGTTGCACCCGGCGGCGCACCTGCCAAACCTGGCACAGAGGCAGATGGCAACTTGGCACCCTGCGTACTAAAATTAACATTCTCATTAAAGTAGTGAGCACCCGCTAACCAGTTCCAGCGATCCTCTTTAGGTGAAGCCAGTCTAAACTCTTGTGTAAACTGCCTGCTCTTGCCATCGGTATGTGACCTGGAGATCTCTAGAGGCGTGTAGTCGTTATCCGTCAAAATTTCAGACTGGAAATCTTCATAACCGGTGATAGAAGTCAGCGCCAAGCGACCCAACTGCCATTTCAAATTCAAGCTCACGCCGTTTTGCGTGTTATCGCTAGAGTCAGGTGCATTGGTGCTTACATGCTTAATATCTTTACTTGGCACGTAGCCATTACGGAACACACCATTAGCGGCATAGCTTCTGGTAGTGGTAATAGCACCATCGGTTTCATATTTACGGTAGTGCACATTCAACAGTGCTTCTAAATCTGGCGTTAAGATTGCCAGCAACTGCCCGCGGATCGCACCTTCTGACAAACCGGAATCATTGCTGCCGGTAAATTGGTTTTTTAAACGGCCATCTTGGTCTTCTTGTAAAAATGAAACACGGCCTGCCAAGCGCTCATCAATAATTACGCCGCCTACACCACCTTGGACGATTCTATCGTTGTAACTGCCGTAATCAACTTTTACGTAATTGTCTTTGGCATCGGTATTAAATGATGGTTTTTTTGTAACCACGCTCACCGCGCCGCCTGTGGTGTTTTTACCCCACAATGTACCTTGCGGGCCGCGCAACACTTCTACACGCTCAATATCAAATAACGGAAAGCCAGTCGCACTGGCATTGCTGATATAAACTTCATCCAAATAAAAACCAACCGGGTTAGATAAGTCATATTGCTGCTGGCCGGCACCTACACCACGAATCCACCAACGTGGGCGCCCATGCTGCTGCGTTCCAGCTGAAGCATTAGGTACATAATTCAATACCTCACTGGCGGAGCGCCCTACGCCTTGGTCTAGCAAGTCTTTACCGCCTAAAGCAGTAATCGCAGTTTTCACTTCCTGCACGCTCTCTTCACGCTTTTGTGAAGTCACGGTCACTGAAGGCAGTGCCACGCCTTCTACTTTGGCTTTGTCTTCAGATTGGGCGGGAGCAACATCCTCTGCATAAGCCAGATTGGCATGCAACACCGTAGCCGCGCTGATTGCCAGTGCGATTGATACATTCTTGACCAGTGGCTTTAACTGGAAGGTAGCCTGACGCTGCTGCGCGTCTTTAATTTTTTGAATTTCTTTACTTCTCATTGAACACTCTCTTTAAACTGTGATTGAAATTTGCATGGCACCCCAGTCGTAACCTATAGGTCATAACCTGTGGCCGGAACCTGTGGTCCTAACCTAGTGCCTTAACAGTTATAGAGATTGCAGAATATGTGCCAAATATTTAAACAAGTACAAGTTATTGATTAAATTCAATATAATTGACATTTCACCAACAACAACCGGCTTACCTATGTTGGGTAAGCAGCAGCAAGCCAAACAGTTGCTTGTTAATAAACAGCAGTTATTAAGCTAGCCGCTGGCAAAAATAAGCGGCTAAGAAAATCTGTGCAAAAAAAATGCGGTGCATCCATAGACACACCGCATACAACACCACGAGAAACTCTTTGCTTAATACAGCATCAGCGTACGCTGCGCCAACGCAACAGATATTGACGCAGATGCGACAGGCTAGAATTCATCAACAGGCCAGTCAAACCGATACTCACCACAGCCACAATCACAATATCCATTCTTGATGATTCCTGCGCCATTAACATTAGTCCGCCCACACCTGGCCCGGTGGAAAATAACAGCTCGGCACCTACGGTAGATACCCAGGCAAACGCCAGTGCGTGCATCAGGCCGGTCATGATGGATGGCGTGGCACCAGGCAATAAAACGTGTATCAGCAGCTGTAAACGGCTAAATTTAAGCACCGATGCTACTTCTACATATTTATGCTCTACACCGCGCATGCCCTCAAAGGTATTCAACACAACCGGGTAAAACGCCGCGAGGCTGACAATCAGGATTTTAGAAAACAAATCATTGCCAAACCATAAGGCAATTAGCGGAATCAGGCCTAATAATGGCACCTGTCGCATGGTGTGATACAGCGGCCCGATTAGTTTATTAGCAAGCGGCGACACTGCCATCAAACCACCCACCAATAGCCCGGCAAAGCCACCCACTACTAAGCCAATCAAGGTGGTCTGTAAGGTTGCCACAAGGTTGATCAGCAACTCACCGCTTTGTATCAGCTCCAACAAGCCCAGTCCTATCTGGCGTAGCGGCACAAAGACATAGCTATAAGCATCGCCCTGCCGTGACATCAGCTCCCAAATCACCGCCACCGCAATCGGCAGCAACAGGCCGCTAAAATTCTGCACTCTCAATAACAACGGATTGATTATCTTCATCATTTTCTCTACTAATTAGCTTTGCTTCCAGCGGCCAAGATGCGATTCTACCGAGCGCAAACTGCGGTCCAACAAAAATCCTATCAGCCCCGTGACCAGCACCCCAACCAATACAATGTCGATTCTGAACATCTGCCTGCCCATTTCCATCATTTGCCCGATGCCACTATCTGCCGCGATTAGCTCCGCAGCCACCAGCACCATCCAGGAGCGCCCCAACGCCAGACGTAAACCGGTCAATATCGGCGGCACCGTCGCCGGCAGGATGACGTGCCGGACTAAACTTAAGTGCGACAACTGGTACACCTTAGAAACCTCGAAATAACTACGCGGGATGCCCTTCACCGCATCATACGTGGCCATGCTAATCGGGAAAAAAGCCGCTTTTGCTACCACCACAATCTTGAAGGTCTCTTCCACCCCAAAAATCATAATCAGCATGGGGATAAAAGCGATGGTTGGCACCTGACGCAAGGCGTTAAAGCTAGGGGCAAAAAACGCATCGATAGGCTTATACAGTCCCATCAGCACGCCAAAGCCCAAGCCCAGCAATGAGCCGATAGCAAAGCCCAGCACCAGTCGATACAAGCTATCATGCAGATGCGACTGTAACTCGCCGTTTTGCCAAAGCTCGTACCCGGTTTGATACACGCCAGCAGGTGACACTAAAATCTGCTCAGGAAATATGCCGGCACTGCATAACCACGCCCATGCCAGTAACAGCAGTATCGGCGATACAAAGAACAATGCATTGGTGTGCAGGCTATTGGCTAAATCCCGTATTTTTGTCATGTCTAAGCCCCTTTAAGCGCTACTTTTCTCGGCTGCCAGTAACCCTCAAGCTTGAGCTCCTTGATGGCTGCATTTAAAAAGCGCGCATCAAATAACTGCTTGGTATTCACATCTTTGCGAATCAGGTTGGCCTGACGGCTGTATTGGGCAACATTTGCGTAGTGGTCTAGCACCAAGTCATCAAACAGCGGGCTCCAGCGTATTTTCCATGGCACGGAGTCATTTGAATACTCACGTCTGAATACGTTTTCCGGCTGGCCGTTCTGATTGGCAATCTTTAAATACTCTTCAAGATGCGCTTCTTGCGAAGTCCAGTACACTGCTTTCACGTAGGCAGTCGCAATAATCTGTGTGATGTTAGGGTTTTGTGCAATAAAGTCTTTGGCACCCCATAGCTCAGCGCGCATTTTCCAATCTTGCGCAGCGCTCTTGGTGGACCAAATGATCTTGCCTACTTTTTTATCCTCGAGTTGATAAGCATCGCTCAAGGTGACAAAGGCATCCACATTGCCGGCAGCTAACGCGGCAGCACCCGCACCCGGGTTCAGGTTAGATATTTTGAAATCAGAGAACTTAAAGCCACTGTCTGCCACATAGCGCGCAAATGCGATCTCCCACGGGCGGCCGCGATGCAGCGCGATACGCTTACCTTTAAGATCGGCCAGTGTTTTTGCAGTAGAGTTAGGCGGCACCACCAGATACACGTTATTACCGCGCCCGCCTGGCACCACTATGCGTGTTTCTATGCCACCAGAGTTGAGGATAATGGATGGCAAATCGCCATAGCCAGCAAAGTCTATGCTTTTATTGGCAAAGCCCTCGTTGATGGTCACCCCTACCGATTGCGCGGTAACCGGCACCCAAGTCAGCGTGACGCCTTGCTTTTTAAGCTCCTCTTTTAGCCAGCCCTGCTCCTCAACAATGGCGGCCGTACCGTTAAAGCCCACCTTGCCATTAACGTTATAAGCCACGGTGGCAATCCTAACCTCTTTGGCTGGATCGGCGTTGGCATCGGTGAACAGGCCAAACATAAAAGCCAAACCCAGCAATAGCCACGCAATCACAGGGGTACCATTTTTAATACTGAAATTCATTTTATTCTCACATTCAAATACAAAAAAGCTCGGCACTCGCATGCCACAGCCTATCAGGCAGTAATCGCCTGACGTTTTCTGATTACCGCGTCGTAAGGTCTGGTATCAATCCAGTCATTCACATTGAACGGCTTAGGAATAAAGTCCCAGCGATGCAGAAAATTCACAAAATCCTGCAAACCATCGATAGATCTCTGTGCAAAGTCGGTTTGCAAGCGCAGGTGTGCATCTGTGCCATATGCCACGCTGACCCAATACTCACTGCTATTGGTTTCTTTGGCCAAAAAACGGCGTGTTTCATCCGGGTGCGCATGCGCCCAGTCTTCGGCACGCAGCACTTGCTCTACGATGCGTTCAGCCGCGTCAAAATGGTTTTCAATTAAATGGGTATCTACGCTCAAAGTACGTGGCGTACCATTATTGGCGCGTATCAGCGGCTCAAGATGCGCGCCGGTATCAATCACCGTCACCAGATTAAGCTGGCTCGCCAGTGCTACCGCGCTTGCGCCTTTAAGGAAGATGGCATCCACCTCACCACGCAGCAAGCCGATTAACTCGTCGTTACGGCTACCGGACTGGCTGCCAAAGAGATAGCTGCCATCCGCACTCTTTTTAGCTGGCGCATCGCTATAGCCTATGCCAATCTCGTAATCCACAATCTCTACGTCGCTTACTGCCAACCCATCCAGACTCAGCGCATTTTCCAGGCCACGTAGCGCTTGGGCGCGCACAAAGTCAATCTGCACATTCACCCACTTAGGCAAACCGAATTTCCTGCCTTTTAAATCTTTCACATTGAGGATGCCGGAGTTAGGCGTAGTTAAAATCAATTGCGCCTCATCTGCCCATGACAAGCCGATTACTTTGGTTTCACGGCCAATAGCACGCGCCCATATTGCCGGGATATTACCGCCATGCCTGACTGAGTTAGCCAAGGTGTGGTCAAAGTGCGATTCACGTACTGACTGATCAGCTGACTCGCGCAATGACTCAATCTTGGTAGATTTTGCGCGAAAGCTTTCCTCCAACCAGCCCTTCTGCACTGCTATGCCCAACCCTGTCGGCACCGGGCAACGTGTATACCAAAGTGTATCTAGCGCTTTACTCATGATTTCTCCTTAAATATTGAATGCGTGAAAACTGAATGGATACACGCAGGTTTTATTAGGATTGAGCACGCTTTATGCCAACAAATAAAATTCATATAAATCAATTTGTTATAAATAAATAGCTGAATTAGCAAGGCTATCTGCTGGCTGCGCCACAGCTTACATGTGGCAACAGCAACAGCATTGCTGCTTAGGCAACAGCGCTATTGCTGCTGCCTAGGCATGCACAAGGCGGCCAATACACGTGCTGCTAATTCAACAGCAAGCACATGACGGCTGTTGTTTAAGCAACAAGTTCGCGGAGACAGAAACAGAGAAAACAACATAACACCATGTTTATAAAAGTAAATTTATATTGGCATGGCGATTGCAGTATAGATACAGAGCCACTCGTGGCAATTGTTTATCGGTATGGAGAATTGAAGGCATGACAACATATAACGTGGCTATAGACTTTAGCAAAAGCGCAGCACCCTTTAACAAGGTGCATATAGCGACAGATTCCCCTGCAGAGCTTCACCCCAATCAAAATCTAGTCAGCATAGATAATAATAAGAGCAGGAATGAGGAGTCTCTGCTGATTCAGGACGTAGTAAAAACTTACCAATTGCAGAATACGGCGTTAAAAGTGCTGGATGGCATTAACCTGGAAATCATCCCCGGTGAGTTTCTTTCTATCGTTGGCACTAGCGGTTGCGGAAAATCCACCTTGCTCAGGCTAATCGCCGGGCTAGATACCCACTATGACGGCTCCATTATCTATCAGGGCAATCTGGTCACTGGTACTGACCTCAGCCGTGGCATCGTGTTTCAGGAACATCGCTTGTTCCCGTGGATGACCGTGGAAGAAAATATCGCGCTGGCTTTTTCCGCCACCGACGTACCCAACGATGAACGTCAACTGCGGGTGCAGCAGCAAATTAAGGTAGTGGGCCTAACCGGGTTTGAAAAAGCCTACCCGCACCAGATTTCTGGCGGCATGTCACAGCGTGTAGCCATTGCCAGAGCATTGGTATTAAAGCCAAAACTATTACTGCTGGACGAACCGTTTGGCGCACTGGATGCGCTGACCAGACTCAAGCTGCAGCAAGAGCTGCAACGCCTGTGGGAGCAGGAAGGCCTTACCACCATACTAGTCACGCATGATGTTGAAGAAGCGGTATTTCTGGGTGACCGCATAGTCGTAATGGAATCACACCCTGGTCGTATCAAGCGCATCGTGCCAGTACCGCTGCCACGCCCGCGCGACCGCTCTTCGTATTTATTTCAAAGTATCAAGACTGATGTGATGTCTGACTTCTCAATGGCGGGGGTTGAGTAATGCTGGCTGCAAATCATCACACCTGGCAGAGGGATTAATATGTCTACATTAACCAGATCTTCAGTCGCATTTGCCAGTGTTGGCATAGAGGCACCAACTGCCAACGACACTGAAGCGGCGAGCCATCCGTACCGCACTGCATACGACTTTAAACCAGACACTGCGATTGAACATACGGCTATCAATAAAAGCCACTTATTTGCATTAGGTGCATTGGCGGCGCTATTGCATGGTGCTGCTGTGATTACATATTTGAATTACCCAGCAACACCAGCAGAGCCTAAGCCTAAGGTTAATAAGGTAGAAATTGAGTTTATCAAACCCAAACCACCGGAAGTGATTGAGCCGCCTAAACCACCGCCACCTCCGCCACCCAAGGTGGTGAAACCGGTAACGCCACAAGCAGCAAAACCTGCGCCGGCGCTACGCACAGCAGTCGCTCAGGACAACGTGCCGGCTGAGACCATCACGATTCCAGAAAACCGTCAGGCACCGGTCACTGCTGCACCTGTAGTTGCTGCGCCACCGGCACCCGAAGCACCGCCCGTCAAAGCGGAAGAGCCTATCACCGAGGCCACGGGTAACGCGGCATATTTAAATAACCCACCGCCAGATTACCCAGCGTTTGCACAGCGCCAGGGCTGGGAAGGCAAAGTGCTGCTACGCGTGCATGTGCTGGCAAACGGCAAGCCGGACAAAGTGGAAATAAAACAATCCAGCGGTCGCAAGACCTTGGATGAATCGGCAACCAATGCCGTAAGAAACTGGACCTTTGTTCCATCCAAACGTGGCAGCACTGCCATTGATGGCTGGGCGACTGTGCCTATTGAATTCAAACTAGCTAAATAAAGGTAATATTACTATGTATAATTTTTCTGACACTTCTACCTCCATTGTTGTACAAGCCGTGCTGTTAACACTGATTGCAGGCTCTTTTGTCACGTGGACATTAATCTTGGCCAAGTCTTTACAGGTATGGTTGATCCGTAAGCAAAATGTTAAGTACAGGGCAGCATTCTGGAGCGCACGCAACTTTCAATCTGCCGCTGACCTTAAAGACCACAACGGCCCAGCCTACCGGGTTGCCACTGTAGGTTTTAATGTACTTAAAGATATTGATTCCAACACCGCCAATGATTTACAGCACTTTGGCGATAGGCAAGATGTATTAGAGCGCGCACTACGTCAGCAAATCCAAAAAGAGCGCGTCACCAGAGAGAGCGGCCTGGTGGTACTTGCCAGCATCGGCAGCACAGCACCGTTCGTTGGCCTGTTCGGCACGGTGTGGGGCATCATGCACGCGCTGTCTGCCATCGGCAAAACCGGCTCTGCCAGCCTGGATGTAGTGGCTGGTCCGATTGGTGAGGCGTTGATTGCAACTGCAGTAGGGATTGCGGTCGCGGTGCCAGCAGTATTGGCTTACAACTTCTTTTTACGCAGATTAAAAACCAGCAGCAATAATCTAGATGACTTTGCAGAAGACTTGATTACCCTGTCACGCAAGGCAACGTTCAGAAAAAATACGGATGCCAGCGCTAACCAAGGTGAAAAAGCCGTGGTGCACAACCTGAAAGGAGCGGTAGCATAATGGCATTTTCCTCCCAAAGCGATGGGGATGACGTATTAAGCGAAATCAACGTCACCCCTTTAGTAGATGTGATGTTGGTGCTGCTGGTGGTATTTATTGTGACTGCCCCACTGCTCAATAATGCAATCACCGTTAACTTACCTAAAGCCAGTGCAACCAAACTAGCGGACTCCAGCACTCCGGTTACCATTAGCGTCAATGCCGAAGGCAATGTTTACATTGATAAACAGGCAGTAGCGCTGGCAGCATTGGAGCCTGAGTTAAAAGCTAGGTACAACAGCAACCCAGAGCAGACCTATCATTTGAATTCAGACGAGTCGGTTAGATATGGCTCAGTAGCCAAAGTAATGGCGGCCATTGAACGCTCTGGCATCACCAAGCTGGCGGTCATTACCCAAGCCAACTAAGGCGATTCATATTTAAAAAACCAAGTAAAAACGAAGTAAAAACCAAATAGCAAAGCAAAAAGCCCATGCATTACTGCATGGGCTTTTTTATGTTCACTAGTTTTAACTTAAGCAGCCAGTGCCTGTGCGCTTCTGCTTTCTAGCAAGTTAAGCGCCTGATTCACCGCGGTGTTAACGCGCGCTTCAATCGCCTCACTATGCAAACGGTAATCGATAAACTCATTATCACGTGCATAAATGGCAGTCGGTGCTGTGGTCACACCAAAAAAGCTCACCAATGGCCTTAACTGATATTCCAACACCAAGGCATGCTGGTCGGTGCCGCCAGTAGCAGCCAGCACGGCAACTTTACCCACTAATAATTTAGGGTCCAGCAGATCAAAGAAGTGTTTTAACAAACCGGTGTAAGAAGCCTTGTAAACCGGAGTGCCAATAATAATTAAATCAGCTTCGGCAATCGCAGAATAAGCATCAAACAATACTTTAGGAAAATCATTATAAGTCACGGTACTGCCTAGCTCGGGGGCAAACTGCGCAATATCAATCAGGGTATGTTTGGCATGTACTTTCTGCGTTACGTTGTTAAGAATGTTTTCTACCAATGCCTTGGTACGGGATGGCGCGCTAAGGCTGCCTGAGATAGCAACAACTTTCATTTTTTAATCCTTTGCGAATAATGCGTCAATTAAGTAAAACGTACCCATTAACATCAGCACGATTCATGCCTGCAATTAGTGGCTAAAAATGGCGTTTTTGCCTGAATTTATGCTTAAAAAAAAACACCCCTGCTTCTTATCCAGCAGGGGTGTTGCAAAGTGAACAACATGAGCGCTAACTATTGAATCACGCCGAACTGCTTGAGCAAGGTGCGTAAGATGTTGCGGCTGATGCCCAGCACTCTCGCAGTTTGTACCTGATTTTGGCGGCAATATGCATAAGCAGACAACACTAGCTTGCGATTAACCGTTTCATACAAGTGCTCAGGCTCGGATTGAATAATCTCATTGAGCGCTTTATCTAAAGTGCACGCCTCGTTACTTGCATAATGAAAAGCGTTATCCGCAGCTGTGCCAGCGGATGAGCCAGACGCCAACTGTATTGCCGGTAGATTTAAGTCACGCGGACGCAACTCATTACCATCGCTCACCAATAATGCACGGTGAATCACATTTTCAAGCTCACGAATATTGCCCGGCCATGGATAATCATGCAGCAGCCTGATGGTTTCCGGCGCTAATATCGGCTGCTTGGTATGCAGGCGATTTTTGTAGATGGACAGAAAATGTTCGGCTAACGGCAAAATATCACCGGTTCGATTACGCAAAGGCGCAATCTGAATCGGCACCACGTTAATGCGGTAATACAAATCCTCCCTGAAACGGCCGGCTTTCACCGCGTCTTCCAGATTGACATTGGTCGCAGCTACCAAGCGCACATCAATAGGCGTGGCCTTTCTGGAACCGACACGCACAATCTCGCGCTGCTGAATCACGCGCAATAATTTCACTTGTGTGGATAATGGCAAATCACCAATCTCATCCAAGAATAAAGTCCCACCGTTGGCGCTTTCAAACCAGCCTTGCTTGCTGGAAACAGCGCCGGTAAACGAGCCTTTTTCGTGCCCAAACAGCTCACTCTCCACTAAGGACTCAGAAAATGCGCCGCAATTAATCGCTGCAAACGGCCCGTGTTTACGCGGACTTAATGCGTGCAAATGGCGCGCCACCAGCTCTTTACCGGTGCCAGTCTCGCCCATAATAAAAGCAGTTACATCACTAGGGGCTACGCGCTCAATCAGTGACAGCAGCTTGCATGACTCTGGGTCTTCAAACACCAAAGCACTTGCCCTGATGGAAAGACTAACCTGATTGAGATTTTTAAAGGTGATGACGGGCGGACCGCTTCTTGCCTTAAACTCGGCCTCACCATACTCGTTAAATTCTATATGCCCCATAAACTACCCCTAATGCAATTCAGGCTGGATAATATAACGGCCTATATATAACTTTTAATATTTAAAACTTATATATTAAAAACTAATGCTTATAACAAATAGAGAATCTGTTTACCCAAGCCACGCTCAGGCAAGCTCGTCGTATTGCCTGAGCGCACTTATTTTTTATTATCATCACGCGTATGGCACACTTGTTTTACAGCAGACCGGATAAGAGTAAGATTCACCCCATGCAATCTGATCACATGGCGCTGCAAACGTTAAACGCAATGCGTATTTTGCCTAGCGCCAGCCTGATTGATGATTTAACCAAACCATCATCTTGATACTTATTCATCACTTTTATACTTAGGACAACATCATGAAAACAAAAAGCACCTTGATTAAAAGTTTTGCCCTCACCGCCCTAGTGCTAAGCATGACCAATGTTTATGCCGAGGAAGTAGCCGAAAGCGACAAGCCCGTAGTTGAGCAACTTGTGAATACTCTCACCAAACTAGCAGGTGGGCCACACAAAGGATATCGTGCCAACCACGCCAAAGGCATTGTGGCGCAAGGTGAATTTATACCGGCAAAATCGGCAGCCAGCCTCAGTAACGCCGCGCATCTGCAAACAAAAGCCAGCGCTGTCACCGTACGTTTTTCAGATGCAACTGGTTTGCCTACGATTCCTGATGCCGATGGCAACTCATTCCCTAAAGGTATCGCCATTCGTTTTCAGCTAGCAGATGGCGCATTCACGGATATAGTAAGCATCTCTACCAATGGCTTCCCGGCAGCTACGCCTGAAGACTTTTTAGGGCTACTCAACGCGATTGCCGCAAGTGGCGCTGGCGCCGCCAAACCAACACCGATTGAGCAATTTTTAGGCTCACATCCTGCAGCGCTCAGCTTTGTACAAATGCCCAAGCCAGCACCGGTGAGCTTTGCTACTGAAGCCTATTACGGGGTAAACGCTTTTGCATTCACCAATGCCAAAGGAGAAACTCAGTACGGCCGCTACCGCATTACGCCGATTAACGGCACTGAGTTTTTAAGCAAGGAGAAAACGGCAAATGCCGCGCCTAACTATTTGATAGACGAATTACCGTTACGCCTGAGCAAAGCACCTGCTAAGTTTAAAATTAGCGTGCAATTGGCGGATCAAGACGACGAGGTGAACGACCCAACGGTGGTATGGCCAGAAACCCGCAAGCTAGTAGAACTGGGTACACTCACGCTGAAAAATATAGATGCCAATGGCGTTGCGTTTGAAAAAGCCACCATGTTCAGCCCGCTTAACTTGGTAGATGGCATCGCCGCATCTGATGACCCAATATTATTAGCGCGCCCATCAGCCTACGCCGTGAGCTTTGGCAGACGTCTAGGCCAGTAACAGCTCAGCAATACGCTACGAACACTGAGCATTTAATTGACGCATATGATTAAATGCCGATTAAATGCTTAGTGGTCTCAATCTACCCTCGCCCGTCAAACATCTGTACCAACAACCTCATTACCTATTGATTTTTAACAACAAATCAACCAATTCAGTTTTTTATAGATTGTCATTTGCTTTTCTTGTTATAAACACTCATAATCAATCCGACATCTAAAAAGAATAATAAGGAACCCTATGTTACATTGGGCGGCCGTTGTTATTAATACAGAGAGTTATCCACTGCAATGAGTCAGCGCAGCGTGTACAGCCTGCCCCTTCTGCTGGCGCCGCTGCCGCCTTGCTTTGCCTTTTTTATCCAATGGAAGTACGGAAATGACGTACAACCATTTGCCTGGTTTCTGTTTTACCCCGCAGTTTTTCTCAGCGCATGGCTGGGAGGCTTACGCGGCGGCTTACTCGCCACCTTCACTTCTGTCGTCATCGTCTGGTGGTTTTTCATCCCTCCCGTATTTTCATTCAGCCTGCAAAGCCCAATCTCGCTGATTTCTATTGGTGTGTTTACGCTGATGGGGGTTGTTTTCAGCGTAGTGCTAGGACGCCAACGCAGATTTATCCAAGAAGTTGAAAAAGCAAACGCGTCTTTACAGTATAACGAAGAGCGCTATCGCGTGCTGTTTAACTCGATGGATGAGGGCTTTTGCGTGATTGATATGATTTATGACGCCAATGGCAAACCGATTGACTACCGCTTTATAGAAATCAACCAAGCCTTCGAAAACCAAACCGGCTTAAAGCAGGCATTTGGCAAAACCATACGTGAAATGGTGCCTGAGCACGATGCTTATTGGTTTGAAATATTCGGCAAAGTTGCAGAAACAGGCGAAGCCGTTCGCTTTGAAAATCGCGCCAATGCCATGAACCGCCATTACGATGTGTTTGCATCCCGCATCGGGGGCGATGGCAGCACGCAAGTCGGTATCGTGTTTAAAGATATTACTGTACGTAAGATCAACGAACAGGTACTGGTTTCCGCTAAAGAGCAAGCCGAGCTCGCCAATCGGGCGAAAGACTCCTTCCTCGCCACCATGAGTCATGAAATACGCACCCCACTGACTGGCATGCTCGGCATGCTGGAAGTGCTGTCACTCACATCCCTAGACCATGAGCAGAACGAAACGCTGCAAGCTGCTTGGGATTCTGGCAAAAGCCTGTTACGCATTGTGAGCGATATTCTGGATTGGTCCAAAATCGAAGCCGGGAAACTGGAGCTAGCACCGCGCGTCACGCAGATACAGCAGTTACTGCAAGAGGTGGATAACACCTACTCGCGCGTTGCCAGTGCCAAAAGCCTGATGATTGCGCAATACACCGACCCGCGCCTCAGCGCTGGGCATATGGTAGACCCGCTGCGCCTCTCACAGGTATTGAATAACTTTGTCAGCAATGCCATTAAATTTACCGAGCATGGTGGCGTGGAGATTCGGGCCGAGCTAGTCAGTCAGCAAGAGAGCAGTGAAACCATACGCTTCTCGGTGAAAGATACCGGCATCGGCATGAGTAGAGATGTGCAGCAGCAATTATTCCAGCGCTATCGTCAGGAGAGTGCCGACACCGCACGTATGTACGGCGGCACCGGTCTGGGGCTGGCCATTTGCCGCCGCTTGGCAGAATTTATGGGCGGCCAGATAGAGCTGGAAAGCGATCTAGGCCATGGCTCCACGTTTAGCATCACGTTAACGCTGCCGGTTTCTAACGCGCATGCCGAAACCATGCAAAGCCAGCACCCAGAGGTGTCACGCAAAGCGGTGCGCCCCTTGTTTGAGTACAACAACCATGCGCCCATCATTTTGGCGGTAGACGACCACCCCATCAACCGCAACTTGTTAGCACGCCAGCTTAAATTACTGGGGTTACGCTCTGAAACCGCTGAAAATGGGCGACACGCACTTGAGGTGTGGCGCAATGGTGGCTTCAATATGGTGATTACCGACTGCCACATGCCGGAAATGGATGGTTATGCACTGACCCGTGCCATACGTAAAATTGAGGCAGAACACACGCTGCCAGCCACGCCTATCGTCGCTTGGACCGCCAACGCACTGAGCGAAGAAAATGAACGCTGCAAGCTCGCCGGTATGGATGATTTATTAGTAAAGCCAGCCAATTTAACGCAATTAAAAGAAGTACTTACCAAGTGGTTACAGATTGCGTCAACTGCAGATAGCACAGGCGAAACAGCGGCTGCAGTGAGTACGCCCAATCACAGCCCTATCGACTTTGAAACATTAAAAGAGGTTGTACCCGATGCCGATGAGCAGACACAGGTACTGGAAGAGTTTTTAAACTATATTCGCAGTGACAACCCCAAGCTGATTCAAGCGCTTGAGCAAGGTGAGCAAGACGATGCCGGACGTATGGCGCACCGCCTGAAAGGCTCCAGCCGTATGGTAGGCGCCACGCAGCTCACCAAAATATATACCTTTATCGAACTGGCAGCAAAAGGCAAGGAACTGCCTAATCGCCAAGCTATGGTCGCAGCATTAAATGAAGCCATACAGCAATTTGAAGCATGTCTAATGGAAAGCAAATCCCTCAAAACAAAATAACCCAATAACAAAACAAAAAGTGGAAAAATCATGCAAACCAAAGAACTCAATATTTTAGTGGTAGAAGACGATGATTTTCAGCGCCAAATGCTCATTAACATGCTGGGTTCACTGGGGGTAAACTCGATTCACGACGCATGCAATGGCCAGCTCGCCATAGAGCTGATACGCGGCAATAGTGACAAGTTGGTCGACATTATTATCTGCGACTTAAACATGCCAGAGATGGACGGCCTAGAGTTTCTGCGCCACTTAAGCCAGGAGCGCCATAATGTAGCAATTATCCTGATGAGTGCGCTTGGTGGCAGGCTGCTGGGTTCAGCCGCACGCATGGCAAAAATGTATGGCATAAAACTACTGGGTGCCATTGAAAAACCGGTTGCATTAGTACAGCTCAAAAACATACTGCTGAAGTACGAACGCTCAGAGAATAAATGGCTAGAAGCGGCCAATATTGCCGATGGCTTTATGCTGAAAGATATTTTGCAAGGCATTGCCGCCGATGAGTTTGAGCCATTTTTCCAACCCAAAATAGACTTCTCTACCGATCTGATGGTAGGCGCTGAAGTGTTAGCGCGCTGGAATCACCCCATGCTCGGTGTCGTCGGCCCACATGGCTTTATCCCGCAGCTTGAGCAAAGCAAAAATATTGAAGGCTTAACCTTTATGATGCTAGAAAAAGCATCCATCGCACTGCGTGAATTTCACGATAAAGGCCACACTTTTAACCTCTCGGTGAACATCTCGCTGGCCTCGCTGGATGACACCGCATTTGCCGACAAAATTACCCGTATCGTGCGCGACATCGGGCTAGAGCCCAACCATATTATTTTAGAAATCACAGAAACTGCGGCCATGTCATACGCCGCCCATGCACTAGAAAACCTAACACGCTTATGCATGAAAGGCTTCATCCTTTCTATCGACGATTACGGCACCGGTTATTCCACCATGCAGCAACTGACGCGCATTGCATTTAGCGAGCTGAAAATTGACCAGTCTTTCGTAACCGACTTAGCAGACTGCGAGGCCATGCGCATCGTGGTGGAATCCAGCATAGAAATGGCGCATAAACTACAGGTGAAAAGTGTCGCCGAAGGTGTGCAAACACAAAAAGACTGGAATACCCTTAAGAGCCTAGGCTGCGATACGGCACAGGGTTTTTATATCGCCAAACCGATGAATCTAGCCTCGTTTGTAAGCTATGTGCATAACAATTAGACGAGATTGCACTCCAACTTAAGAGGGTTTATTTCTGATAAAAGTTAAACTGGTTGCGGCCTTGCGCTTTTGACTCATATAAAGCGATATCCGCCTGTTTCATCAGCTCTTTGATGCTGACAGGATGGTCAGGGTCGTACACCGAAATCCCTATGCTTAAATGTATAGTGATTTCTTGATCCAGCACCAACCACGGGCTGGCAAATACTTCGGTGAGTTTATGTGCAATGGCGTGCACATTCTCTAACACCTTAAATTCTTTCAACAGCACAATAAACTCATCGCCACCCACACGGCTCACGGTATCGGTATCACGCAAGGTGGCTTTAATGCCGTTGGCCACGGTTTTAATCACCTCATCCCCAAAATCATGGCCATAGGTATCGTTAATTTTTTTAAAGTAATCGATATCAATAATCAACACCGCCATCATCTTGTGTAAGCGATTACAGTAATGATGCGCAACTTCCAGACGGTCTTGCAGCAATCTACGGTTTGGCAGATGGGTCAAACTATCTAGCATGGCTTGCTCGGATAACCTGCGTACTGCATGAATCATGCGGTAAACCGCCAAGCCGCACAGCAGACTAACCAGCAAACCTATCAGCTGGTAAATAATGAACTGCTCAGTAAACGTGTTGGTATGGTTTTTAATCGCCCATTCCCATTTACCATTGGGCACGACACTGGTCTGCCTATAGGTGCTGTTATCCGCAAACAGCTGCGGGTCGCCATAAAACACCGCTTTATTATCAGCGGTACGAATCGCAAACGCATGGTTTTTAGGCGTGTTTTTGAATGCCGCCTCCAAAAACTCATCGGTATTGATGACCGTGGACATGATGCCCCAATAGGTATCATCCAGATAGATAGGATAGCGGTACACAAAGCCCCTGCCACCTTGCAGTAAATCGACAGGGCCATCAAACACACCCTGGCGCGTATCCACCGCCTGCTTTACCTTAGGCCATTGCTTGGGTATATCGCGGAAATCCTTACCAATTACTTTTAAATTATTGTTCTCAGGGTACACATAAGTGATTTTGTAACCCACTGCCACGCCCAAGTTACGCACATGCTTGGAGCGCTGCCACAAGTCTTTAAGTATGAATTTGATTTTCTCCGGGCGTAGATCATCCCGGTAAGCCGAGATAAAACTGGCCATGCCGTTAGAAATAAACAACAGTGAATTTAACTCACGGTCTACCTCTGTCCAAAGCAGGTTGCCATAGACCGACGACTTCAATGCCTCGTCTGCTTGCAACTTCTGTTTTTGCAAATGTAGGAAATGATTAAGAAAAAGAAACACCACTAGCACAGTGACCGCCGCTACGACGAGGCACTTAAGATTCCATCTCTGACTGGTACTCATAAATTTCATCTGTATCAATGGCTTATATATGCAATGGCATTAACAACAACGGTGCGTAAATAACGCTTGAGGCTAGGCTCATCGTTTATTGGGGATTTATCAACATAGTAGCATTACTAAAGAATTGTTGCCTGCTTCCTGCACAAATCACTCTGTATCAATGTAAACCAAAAAATACAGCCGCACCGTTACTCCTAACAATTGTTCAATTAAATGAAAAGTAATTTAACATTTAACCACCTAGTGTGCAATTCACCATCTCCGTATAGTGGGAACCGTTCCAGCAACAAACGAATTAACTAACTAAAACACAATTAAAAAGGAAATTAAAAATGAACAAACCATACGTACGTCTAGACCGTGATAACGCAGTAGTTTTACTGGTAGATCACCAAGCAGGCCTGTTATCTTTAGTGCGCGATATCGAGCCAGACCGTT
>NZ_CAMLGS010000034.1 GCF_946479685.1 uncultured Methylotenera sp. | reverse complement strand
GGTTTCATTGGCTTTGGCATAAAACTCCAGCGCCTGAGGGTGGTGCGTACGTGCCGCGTGGTAGGCAATACGCCCCCATGCGAACGCCGCATCATGCGCAGACCAGCGGTCCTGCAATGCCTGATTAACTGCGATTGCGTCCAGAATATTAGTGCGCGCCAATCTATCCAGCGCGTATAGGTTCACCTCTATATCATCGCGCGCCTTAAACGACGGTGTTTTTAATGCTGTCTTTTTATTGTTAATTTTGACAGTCACAGTTTTGCTAGTGAGTAGCAGTTTAGGCGTTTGCTCTGCGACTGCGAGTAACTCTAGATTGTTTTTATCAAAGCTAGATAAGCGCGCAATAATGCTTTTGGCCACACTCAGCTTGCCATCTTGCAAAGCCAAGCGTAACCGCGCCCAGATATCGTTGGCACTGAGGGCGCCAGTCTCTTGCATCGCATCAAATAATGGGGTGCAACTACTTGGCAAGTCTGCAGAGCTCATCCATATTTTCTTAACCTGTGCAGATACTTCCTGATTATCAAACTGGTGTTTGCCATATAGCGCATAACACTCTACTGCTGTATCAGTGCGCTTAAAGTTTGGATAATGCTCAAAAAACAGTGGCCAATCTTGCTTCTTGCCCAGCTTTTTCAGCCACTCACCACGTAAGCGATCAACAAATGCCATATCAGCATATTGGGTGATAAAGGCCTGCACTTCTGCATTGTCGGCTTGGTCTAGCCTTAGCAACATTAACCAATAGGCGGCATACGGCGCCAATATATATTGCTGGCTAGTGAGTTGGCTCACATCCTCAGCCAAGGCCAATTCATTCTTTTTAGCATAGGCGTCACGTGCATGATCAAACAAGGCCTGATCCGACATGGCGACCGCCTGGCCAGACAGCAACAATGCGCCTAAGCACAACCGGCTAAGCTGTTGTTGCACTGTCACTTGGAATAACTTTTCGAATAGGCTAAACATACAAATTGGCTAAAGTTACAAATTGGCTAAAGATAAAAGATACGACGCAACACAAAAAGGACGCCCGTGACCAAGACCAGATAGAACGTATATTTAATGACTTGCTTGAAATAATGTAGATACTTTTTATCGCTTGATAACAAGTACAGGCCCAGCAATACCATCGCGGTAATGACTAACAGAACGAATATCAGGCGAATCATCAACATATACGCCTCCACTTATCCACTTAACAATAACTAAACTTGATATGGCCAAGCTCGCTATGACCAACTTGGGTGGCGTAACCAGCCACTCTTCTGCTCCAACTTAATACACTGGCTTTGCAAGCAACTGCGCAGGCTGTGATAAAAACGTAGCCGGCGCATCTTCTTGCTTCTCAAAGGTGGTGTATTCCCACGCTGAGGTGTCTTGCATCAACGCACGCAACAGCTGGTTATTCAATGCATGGCCTGACTTATAGGCATAAAACGCACCAAGGATGGGATGACCCAGCATATACAGGTCACCAATCGCATCTAATACCTTGTGCTTCACAAACTCGTCGTCATAACGCAGGCCATCCGCATTCAATACACGGTACTCGTCCAGCACGATGGCGTTATCTAAGCTACCGCCACGCGCCAAGCCATTCGAGCGCAAATACTCTACTTCATGCATAAAGCCAAAAGTGCGCGCACGGCTGATTTCTTTAATGTAAGAATCTGCTGCGAAATCGATTTTGACGTTATTGCCTGAGTGTTCAAATACCGGGTGATTAAAATCAATGGTGAAATCAATCTTAAAGCCATGATAAGGCTCAAACCGTACCCACTTATCACCCTCTTTAACTTCTACGGTTTTTATAATACGTATGAATTTTTTGGCTGCAGCTTGCTCAACCAAGCCAGCTTCCTGCAGTAAAAATACAAATGGGCCTGAGCTTCCATCCATAATCGGTATTTCAGAAGCATCAACCTCCACATACACGTTATCTACACCCAAACCTGCAAGGGCAGACATCACATGCTCAACAGTAGCAACGCGTGCGCCATTGGCCTCCAGCGCAGAGCACATTCTTGTGTCATGCACTACGCCTGGAGTAGCCACGATTTCATTGGGCTGAGGCAGATCAACCCGTTTGAAAACAATACCAGTATTAGGTGCAGCAGGGCGCAGGGTAAGAGTAACCTTTTCGCCATTGTGCAACCCAACGCCTGTGGCGCTTATCGCTTTTTTAAGTGTACGTTGCTTTAACATGCTTAATTAAATTCCATTTTCTAAGTTCCAGTGCTACAAGCTCCAGTGCTACAAGCTCCAGTGCTACAAGCTTTAGTTCAGAGCACTCAGCAACCATTCAAACCAGACTATTTCCTTACGAATCAATCAAATAATAACATAATTCGCGGCGACAGCCCTTCGCTGGCTACACTGCCCTATGCACACCGACCCTTAGTTAATGTCAGTTAGTCAGCTTGTTTACGTAAAAATGCCGGGATATCGTATTCTTCAACCCCTGACATTTTCATTGCTTCTACTTGCGCGCGGCGGCTGTTTGAGCCAAATACTGCTGGCGCCTCATCATCAGTCGCAATGCTTGCACCACCAACAAACACTGGTTGGTTAGTTGTACCATCACGCACCACTTGTTGTGGCATTACGCGTAGCTCTGGTTTTTGTTGACGGCGTTGTGCGCCAGTCAAGCCAGTTGCCACCATGGTTACACGCAGACCATCACCCATCGCGTCATCAAACACATTACCTACGATTACTGTTGCATCTTCAGCAGTGAACTCTTTAATGGTGTTCATTACATCGTAGTACTCTTTCATTTTGAAAGCAGTTGATGTAGTGATATTCACTAAAACGCCACGTGCATTCGCCAAGTTGACATCTTCCAACAATGGGCTTGCTACGGCTTGTTCTGCCGCGATACGTGCACGGTCTGGGCCAGTTGCTAATGCAGAACCCATCATTGCCATACCCATTTCAGACATCACAGTGCGTACGTCAGCAAAGTCCACGTTCACCATACCTGCGCAATTGATGATTTCAGCAATGCCAGATACCGCATTGTGCAATACATCGTTAGCGGCTCTAAATGCTTCCAGGAACGGTACATCCTCGCCCAATACTTCCATTAATTTTTCGTTTGGAATCACAATCAGTGAATCCACATACTTGGATAACTCATCTAGACCATCAGATGCCACTTTAGTGCGCTTACCTTCAAATGAAAAAGGCTTAGTCACTACCGCAACCGTTAAAATGCCCATTTCTTTAGCGATTTGTGCAATCACTGGTGCTGCGCCGGTACCTGTACCGCCACCCATACCAGCAGTGATAAACAGCATATCCGCGCCATCAATTAACTCAGCAATCGCGTCACGGTCTTCTAATGCAGCTTCGCGACCTACTTCTGGTTTAGCACCCGCGCCTAAACCGCGCGTCATTGCCTCACCAATTTGCAATACAGTTTTTGCTTGGCTCTTTTTCAAAGCTTGCATATCGGTATTAGCGCAAATAAATTCAACGCCGCCCACATTTTTCTCAATCATGTGCGCCACTGCATTGCCACCGCAACCACCAACGCCAATCACCTTAATCACGGCTTCTTGGGAATTCTTTTCCATAATCTCAAACATTTTATTGCCTCCTCTTTTTAGCGTTTACTTTAACTGTTACTTCTGCCTTACTACTTTTCACTGCTAAACACTTACTACTACTTAACGATCAACTGCTAACAATCACCGGTTAAAAGTTGCCTTGGAACCAGCTCTTCATTCTTTCTAAAATCCGTCCGAATGAACTTGATTCCAATTGACCACTTAAATGTCGCTCTAACTGCTGCTTGCCCATTAATACCAGGCCTACACCAGTGGCATACCTTGGGTTGCTTACCACTTCTGATAATCCACCCACATAACGTGGCATACCTAACCGTACCGGCATATGGAATATTTCTTCACCTAATTCCACCATGCCGCGCATCATGGCAGAACCGCCAGTGATGACGATGCCTGATGCAATCATGTCTTCCATGCCGCTACGACGTAATTCATTCAATACCAGCTCATACAGCTCCACCACACGCGGCTCTAATACTTCAGCCAGAGTTTGTACTGATAACTGACGTGGGTCGCGACCATCCACACCCGGCACTTCCACCACTTCACGCGGATCAGCCAACTGGCGTAAAGCGCAGCCGTGCTTGATCTTGATATCTTCTGCGGACTGGGTTGGCGTGCGGAAAGCTACCGCCACGTCATTGGTCATTTGGTCACCAGCAATCGGCACTACTGCGGTATGGCGAATCGCGCCTTGCTTGAATACTGCAATATCCGTTGTGCCGCCACCAATATCCACCAGGCACACGCCCAGCTCTTTCTCATCTTCGGTCAACACCGCCAGGCTTGAGGCCAATGGTTGCAGAATCAAATCGCTCACTTCGATACCGCAGCGCTTGATGCACTTCACGATGTTCTGTGCTGCAGCTACCGCGCCAGTCACGATATGCACTTTTACTTCCAGCTTCATGCCGCTCATGCCTAATGGCTCGCGTACGTCTTCCTGGCCGTCGATAATGAATTCCTGGGTCAGGATATGCAGAATCTGCTGGTCGGCTGGCAAGGCAATGGCACGCGCAGTTTCAATTACGCGGTCAACGTCCATTTGCGATACTTCAGCATCTTTAATCTTCACCATACCGTGTGAGTTCAGACTCTTGATATGGCTGCCGGCAATGCCGGTAAACACGTTATTGATTTTGCAATCAGCCATCAGCTCAGCTTCTTCCAACGCGCGCTGAATCGACTGCATGGTAGATTCGATATTCACCACCACGCCTTTTTTCAGGCCACGTGACACGTGCTGACCTAAGCCGATAACCTTCAACGTACCTTCAGGCTGCAATTCGGCCACTATCGCCACGATTTTAGATGTGCCGATATCCAAGCCTACAATCAAATTCTTATCTTCTTTAATTCTGCTCATTCTTCATCCCTTCCGTGAATTAGGTCACGGTTCCCGTACGTTTTTTCACTGCTTCGCTTTTAATCGCCTTGCCATCGCTAGCCTTGGCTTTGGCAGCTTCTACCACTTTCTGACTGCCTTCCGCACTAGCGACTTTTTCTTTTTCTGTATTCACCACCGCTGTTGGCCTACGCACCGCAAAACCACTGGGGTAGCGTAAATCCACATAAGTAATTTTCTTATTCAGCCCTACCAAAGTACTGCTATAAATATTGGCAAACTTCTCCAGCCTTGCCTGCATTTCCACCCGGCCCAGCTCCAGCACCATGCCGTTGGTGGTGGTCACCTGCCAAGCGCGCCTAGGCGTTAGCGCTAGGGTTGCCACTTCTAAATTAGCGCTTTGTAGCACTTTATTCAGCGAGTCATACTGTGATGCCACTTCAATCACACCATTATCTGGCCCGTAAAACACTGGCAAATCACTGCCAGAAGCAGCATGGAACAACTCACCCTGCTTATTCACCAATGCGGTACTGCCCCAGCGCGCTAATGCTTCATGCTCTTCTATCACTACTTCTAGCTTATCCGGCCAGCGGCGGCGTACACTCACACTGCGCGCCCAAGGCAACTTCTCAAACGCATCGCGGGCATTGATTAAGTCCAGCGTAAAAAAGTTACCTTTCAAATGCTTAGCGACAATCAGCTTTACCTGCTCACGGCTAACGTGATGTAACTCTCCATCCACTTTCACTTCGCGTAGCGGGAAAATCGGCAAATGCACCACCACATATACCACCGCGTATAACATCACTACCATACTGATGGCGTACAGTAGATTTGCTATCCAGTTCAGTAATGCAGGTTTATCCCACATGCGCTAATCTCAAAATTCTTATTACCAGTTCATCAAAACTGATACCTGCCGCTTTCGCCGCCATCGGCACCAGACTGTGGTCTGTCATGCCTGGGCTGGTATTCACCTCTAAAAAGTAATGGTTACCTGCTTCGTCCATCAAGAAATCCACACGACCCCAGCCTTGGCAGCCTATGGTGTTAAATGCCAGCAATGCTTCTTGCTGTATCTGTGCTTCTTTTTCTGCGCTTAAACCGCATGGACATCTGTACTCGGTGTCATCACGCAAGTACTTGGCTTCAAAATCATAAAACTCGTTCTTAGGTACGATGCGTACGATAGGCAAAGCTTGGTCGCCTAAAATACCCACGGTATATTCGCCACCACCGACAAACTGCTCCGCAATCACTAATGGGTCAGATTTTGCGGCAAGTTCGTAGGCTGCTTTCAGGCCACCAGCTTGCTTCACTTTGCTGATACCGATGCTAGAACCTTCATTCGCTGGTTTTACGAATAAAGGCAAACCCAGCCTTTGTTCAATTGCGGCAAAGTCAGAGTCAGCGCTTACTAACTCGAACGCTGGCGTGCTCACACCAGCAGCTGACCACATCATTTTGGTACGCCATTTATCCATACCGATAGCCGATGCCATGACGCCACTGCCTGTGTATGGAATACCTAATAGCTCTAACGCACCCTGCATGGCACCATCTTCACCAAAGCGCCCGTGTAATGAGATCATGGCTCTATCAAATGACTCTAAATCATGTAATGGTCGTGTTGCAGGGTCAAACGCATGCGCATCCACACCTTGTCTTTGCAAAGCGGCTAGCACAGCGCTACCGCTTTTAAGCGACACTTCACGTTCACCTGATTTTCCGCCAAACAACACGGCAACTTTTCCAAAATCCTGCATTATTCTCTAACCTCTAATTCGCCCAGCACTTTCACTTCCTGTTGCAGTGCTACGCCTTGTTTTTCCAATACTGTTTCGCGCATATGCTGAATCAGCA
The DNA here is from genome assembly GCF_946479685.1 of uncultured Methylotenera sp. Next base: position 16,038 of record NZ_CAMLGS010000034.1, on the reverse strand, counting down.
GTTCAATATCCAGCGCATTAGCGCCGCCAACATTCACGATAAAGTTGGCATGTTTTTCTGACACTTGCGCCCCGCCAATAACGTAGCCTTTTAGCCCGCTCGCTTCGATTAACCTTGCCGCAAAATCACCTGGCGGGTTCCTGAAGGTAGAACCTGCACTAGGCTGATTCAGCGGCTGTGAAGCTAAACGCTTGGCCAGCAATGCTTTAATTTTCTGTGCTGACTCCTGTGCATCGCCTTGTGCCAACTTCAACCATGCCGCGATAAACCATTCATCCGCTACCGGCATATCAATATGGCGATAACTAGGAATAAACTCTGCCGCGTCACGCGTATTTAACTCACCGCGTCTGTTAATCGTGGTCACGCGCTGTACTACATTCCAGGTTTCAGTGCCGTAACAGCCTGCGTTCATTGCTAGCGCACCGCCCACTGTGCCTGGAATACCGGCAAAAAACTCAGCACCCTGTTTCGCTTCTTTGGCACAGAATCTAGCCAATTTGGCACAAGTCACGCCGGCTTCGACATAAACCGCATCACCATCCATTTGCAACGTGGTTAACACGTTATGCATCAACACCACAGTGCCGCGTATCCCGCCGTCACGTACTAACAAGTTAGAACCCAAGCCAATAAAGTAAACAGGCTCGGTTTCATCTAAACCGCGTAAAAATACGCTTAGGTCTTGCAAACTCTCAGGAATGTAAAACTGATCTGCACGACCACCCACACGCCAGCTGGTGTAGCGCGCCATCGGTTCGTCTAACAGCAATTTTCCTTTAAGTTGGGTCATGCTGCGGCAACCCCTTGTGCTGCTTTCGCCGATTGCAACTCTTTTGTTTTTAAAGCGACCTGACCAATAGAGCCAGCCCCCATCACTATCACCACATCATCCGCACGTGCAATATCTAAAATCGCTTGCGGCAACTCATCTGTCGTTTCTACAAATAGCGGTTCTACCTTGCCTGCCACACGAATTGCACGGATTAACGAGCGGGTGTCAGCCGCTACAATCGGTGCTTCACCTGCCGAGTAAACTTCGGTAAGCAATACCACATCAGCGCTAGATAGCACGCGCACAAAATCTTCAAAGCAATCTCTAGTACGTGTATAGCGATGCGGCTGGAACGCCATCACCAGACGTCGATTCGGGAAAGCGCCACGCGCTGCCGCAATCACCGCTTGCATCTCTACCGGATGATGGCCGTAGTCATCAATCAGCGTAAAAGTACCGCTACTAGCCTCATTGCGCGGCATAGCTGGCACTTCGCCATAACGTTCAAAACGGCGACCTACGCCTTTAAATTCTTTTAGCGCCTTGATAATGGCGGCATCCGGCACGTTTAACTCACTGGCAATCGCAATCGCGGCGAGTGCGTTTAACACATAGTGGTTGCCCGGCAGATTCAAGGTCACATCAAACTCTGTGGTCACGCCATTAATGCGTTGTACCGTAAAGTGCATCTTGCCGTCATCGGCACGTACGTTTTTAGCGCGAATACGTGCATCCTCACTCAGGCCATAAGTCATTACCGGCTTGGTCACACGCGGCAATATTTCGCGAATATTGGCATCATCCACGCACACTACCGCCATGCCCCAGAATGGCAGCTGCTGTAAGAACTCCACGAATGCACTTTTAAGCTTTTCAAAGCTGTGCTCATAGGTGTCCATGTGGTCTTGGTCAATATTGGTCACTACTGCCATCACCGGGGTCAGATGCAAGAATGAAGCATCTGACTCATCAGCCTCGGCCACGATGTACTCACCGGTACCCAATTTTGCATTGGTATTGGCCGCTTCTAATTTGCCGCCAATCACAAAAGTCGGGTCCATACCGGCTTCTGCCAAAATGCTGGCTATCAGGCTAGTGGTGGTGGTTTTACCATGCGTGCCCGCTACCGCGATGCCCTGTTTAAAACGCATCAACTCAGCCAGCATCAGCGCACGTGGCACTACTGGAATTTTCTTCTCGCGTGCGGCTTTCACTTCTGGGTTCGCCTCGTTGACTGCGGAGGACACCACTACCACGTCTGCATCTTTCACGTTTGCAGCCTCGTGGCCTTGATACACGGTGGCGCCGAACGCAGTCAAGCGTTTGGTAGTTGCGTTAGCAGCTAGGTCTGAACCACTGACGTTAAAATCCAGATTAATCAGCACCTCAGCAATGCCGCTCATGCCTGAGCCGCCTATGCCAACAAAATGCACATTTTTTACTTTATGTTTCATTTCGCGACTCCTTGCTCTGCCATTTGTACGCAAACTTTTGCAACATCCGCCGTGGCTTCTGGCTTGCCTAATGCACGTGCTTTTTTGGCCATATCCAGGCACTGCTCACGACTTAACTCATTTAAAATTTTTGCCAATTTTTCTACACTCAATTCTTTTTGCTGCACCAAAATTGTGGCGCCTGCATCTGCCAAATACTGCGCATTGCCTGTTTGATGGTCATCCACCGCAAATGGGAACGGCACCATGATAGAACCCAAACCCGCACCGGACACTTCAGCTACAGTCAACGCACCTGAACGGCAAATCACAAAATCTGCCCATGCGTACATCTCTGCCATGTTTTCAATATAAGCACGTGCATCTGCCACAACACCGGCTTGCGCATAATTACGTTTCAAATCTTCAATATGCTTCACACCTGCCTGATGCACCACTTGCGGACGCTGTGCCTCTGGCAGTTTTGCCAAGGCCTGCGGAATCACTTCGTTCAACGCTTGCGCCCCTAAGCTGCCGCCAACTATCAATAAACGCAGTGCACCGCTTCTGTCTGTAAAACGCTGCTCTGGCGTTGCAATATTGGCAATATCTGCACGCACCGGGTTACCCAGTAAATCTGCCTTTGTCCCAAATGCTGCAGGAAATGCGGCCAACACACGTGTAGCCACTTTTGCCAGCACCTTATTGGTTAAGCCTGCAACTGAGTTTTGCTCATGTATCACCAGTGGGCGGCCTTGCAGGCGCGCCATCAAGCCACCAGGAAATGCAGCAAAACCACCCATGCCCAATACCACGTCCGGCTTAAACTGGTTAAGCGCAGTTAAGCTTTGCTTAAATGCAGTAATTAATTTCACTGGCAGCAATAGCCAGCCCAATAAGCCTTTGCCACGCACACCTTGCATGGTAATCATCGCTTTATCGTAAGGTTTGCCTGCAATCAGCTTGTTTTCCATGCCGCCTTCGGTGCATAACCAAACAATGTTCCAGCCTTGGCTTTGTAAAGCATCTGCCACAGCCATGGCTGGATAGACATGCCCGCCGGTACCGCCAGCCATCACCATTAAAGTTTTAGCCATGGCTTTACTCATGCTGGTAACCCTTTTTGTAGACGGCGGTTCTCAAAATCAATACGCAGCAAAATGGCTAGCGCGATGCAGTTAGCTAAAATGCCGCTACCACCGAATGACATCAAAGGCAGCGTTAAGCCTTTGGTTGGCAGCAAGCCCATGTTCACACCCATATTGATAATGCTCTGCACACCTATCCACACGCCTAAACCCTGCGCCAGCAAGGCTGAGAAGTAACGCTCATTCTCTATGGCCTCTTTTGCGATGCCGAATGCGCGGATTAATATCCACATAAACAGGCCAATCACAGTAAGCACACCAACAAAGCCCAGCTCCTCAGCCACTACTGCCAATAAAAAGTCGGTATGCGCTTCTGGCAAGTACAGCAATTTTTCTACGCTAGCGCCTAAACCCACGCCAAACCATTCACCGCGACCAAATGCAATCAGCGCATGTGATAACTGATAACCTTTACCGTATGGGTCTGCCCACGGGTCCATAAAGCCAATCACACGCTCTAAACGGTATGGCGAACTCCAGATCAGGAAGATAAAGCCCACCACCAGCAACACGATCAAACCACCAAAGATACGTGCATTGATACCGCCCAGCCACAGGATAGAAATGGAAATTGCTGCAATTACCGCAAACGCACCGAAATCCGGCTCGTTCAACAATAGACCGCCCACCAGCAGCATCACAAACAACATCGGCATAAAGCCTTTGGTAAAGCTATCCATCACCGCCGCCTTACGCACGGTGTAATCCGCCACGTACATGGCGGCAAACAGCTTCATAAACTCCGATGGCTGCAGGTTAATCACAAACAATGACAACCAACGGCGGCTACCGCCCACTACCTTGCCGATACCTGGGATAAGCACCAACACCAGCAACGCTAGGCCGACTAAGAATAGGTAAGGCGCCATTTTTTGCCACCAGGCCATAGGCACGTTAAAGGCAACAAAACCAGCAGTTAGACTCACCACCAGGAAGATGGCCTGACGCACCAAGTAGTAGCTGCTGTTATAACCCAGTGCTTTGTCTGATTCAGCAATCGCAATTGATGCTGAATACACCATGACCAAACCCATGCCCAGCAAGATAAGGGTCACCCACAGCAAGCTCTGATCGTAGCTTGGTGAGTTGATGCGGTCACGATTCAACATAGCGGTAATCATGCGGCATGCTCCATACGTTTCACCGCAGCCACAAACACTTCAGCGCGGTGTACATAGTTTTTAAACATATCCAGACTAGCGCAGGCAGGAGACAGCAATACCGCATCCCCGGCTTGTGCCAGTTTTTTCGCAATCGTTACCGCTTCAGGCAAATCTGCAGCGTGGTACATAGGTATATTGGTCGATAACAACTCAGCTTCGATCAATGGCGCATCGCGGCCAATTAACACTACAGCACGTGCGTTAGCGCTCACTGCTTCTTTAAGTGGCGAGAAATCTTGGCCTTTACCGTCACCGCCAGCGATCAGCACCACGGTTTGTGATAAACCAGATAAAGCCGCGCAAGTAGCGCCTACGTTAGTGCCTTTTGAATCATCGAAATAATCAACCTCATCAATATTGGCTACCCACTCCACACGGTGTGGCAAGCCTTTAAAGTTGTATAAGGTCTGAATAATTGGCGCAAAGTCCAAACCTATGCCGCGGCATAGCGCAATGGCTGCCAAGGCGTTGCTGGCATTATGCAAACCGGCAATTTTGAGGTCGCGAATATTCATTAAGTCATGCGCACCGCAGCTTAGCCATGCCTCACCATTCACTTGTTTGATGCCATAGTCTTGCTCATTCACAGCATCATCCAAGCCAAATGTCACTTGCGGCAATTTAGCGCGTGCCATCATCATGCTCCAGGCATCATCGCGATTTAGCACCTGCAATTTTGCATGGTAAAAAATATGCGCTTTAGCTACCGCATAGCCTTGCATGCCCTCGTATCTGTCCATATGGTCTTCAGATAGATTCAACATGGTGGCGGCATCTGCCAGCAGGCTGCTAGTGGTTTCCAATTGAAAGCTTGAAAGCTCCAGCACGTAAACATCCGGTGTTTCCATGCTCAAAGTATCAAGCACCGGCAAACCGATGTTGCCGGCTACTATCGTTTTTAAACCAGCCGCTTTGCACATTTCACCAACCAAGGTGGTTACGGTGGTTTTACCGTTAGCGCCAGTAATCGCAATCAGTTTGGCGCTAGCTGGGCGGTATTGGGCAAATAACTCCACATCACCCACTACTGGCACACCGCGTTGTATCGCGGCCTGAATCTCAGGCTCGCTCAATGGCACACCTGGGCTAATTACAGCTAAATCCACGCCATCAAACACAGCTGACGTCAACGCGCCGGTATATACCACGGCATCCGGCAATTCTGTTTTTAATACATCCAAGCCAGGCGGTACTGCACGCGTATCAGCCACAGACAAACGTGCGCCTTGGCGGTTAAGCCAGCGCAATGCGGATAGGCCGGTATCACCCAGACCTAGCACTAATACTTTTTTGTCTTTTAACGCGATTTGCATGTTCAACTTTACTAATTATCTAAATTCAGACTAATTACCTAATTTCCAGACTTGTTACCTAATTTTTAGGCTAGCTAAGCCAATCAACACCAGCATCATGCTGATAATCCAAAAACGCACTACCACTTGCGTTTCTTTCCAGCCTTTTTGCTCGTAATGGTGGTGTAATGGCGCCATCAAAAAGATGCGTTTGCCAGTGCCGGTTTTATGTTTGGTATATTTAAAATAAGTCACCTGTGCCGCTACAGATAAGGTCTCCATCACAAACACACCACCCATGATGAATAAGATCACTTCCTGACGAACTACCACAGCCACAATGCCTAAGGCCGCGCCTAGAGCCAAAGCACCTACGTCACCCATAAACACCTCAGCCGGGTAAGCGTTAAACCAAAGGAAGCCCAAACCTGCACCCACCATAGCAGCACAGAACACAGTCAGTTCGCCCGCACCTGGCACGTAAGCAATGCTTAAGTATCTAGAGAAGTACAAGTGACCGGTCACATAAGCAAAAATCGCTAACGCACCCGCCACCATCACCGTTGGCATAATCGCCAAGCCATCTAAGCCATCGGTCAGATTAACCGCATTACTACTGCCCACCACTACCAGATAGGTCAGCACAATAAAGCCCAAGCCACTGAGCGGCACCACTAGGTTTTTAAAGAATGGAATCAACAACGTTGTCTCTGCTGGCGTAGCCGCGGTTTGCTGTAAAAATACAGCCACACTGAGGCCCACCACAGACTGCCAAAAGTATTTTTCTTTTGCAGACAAGCCTTTAGGGTTGCGATGCACTACCTTACGCCAGTCATCTACCCAGCCAATCACGCCAAAACCTAGCGTGGTAAATAGCACCACCCACACAAAGCGGTTGCTCAAATCAGCCCATAACAGGGTTGAAATCGCAATTGACACTAAAATCAAAGCACCACCCATCGTTGGCGTGCCTGCTTTAATCAAATGAGTTTGCGGGCCATCATCACGCACCGCTTGGCCAACCTTGTATTGGGTTAATTTGCGAATCAACATTGGCCCTACCATCAGTGAAATCAACAAGGCAGTAAGCGTGGCCAACACTGCACGCAAGGTAATGTAGTTAAATACATTAAACCCACGGATATCATGTGCTAACCATTGCGCTAGTTCGAGTAACATTTTCTTTCTCCCAATTCGCTTACTTTTTTACTTCTACCAACAAATTCACTACGCGCTCCATTTGCATAAAACGCGAACCTTTTACCAGCACGGTGACGCCCTGCTCAAGTGCAGGCAACACGACCTGCGCAATCGACTCTGGCGAGTTAAAGTGCTCAGCACCTTGCCCAAAGCTGCGTGCCATCTCTACGCTTAAATTACCTAAGCAATACAGTGTTGTTAACCCAGCAGCTTTGGCATAGGCACCTACTTCTGCATGCATTTCTTTAGCATCGGCACCGAGTTCACCCATATCACCCAACACCAGTATTTTTTTACCCGCAAGCTTTGCCAATACTTTGATGGCAGCCTTCATCGAGTCTGGGTTAGCGTTATATGTGTCATCAATCACCACCGCACTATTGATACCGGCTTTGCGCTCCAAACGCCCGTATACACCGCTAAAACTTTCCAAGCCACGGCCAATATCAGTTAGTGCAACACCTAGTGCGTAAGCTGCTGCGGCGGCTGCCAAGGCATTGCTAATATTGTGTTCGCCTTGCACATTCAGCTGCACACTTACTTCATCTCCACCTGCAGCTAATACAACCTTGGCATAGCCATCCAACTCCTGATAGCGAGCACTTACATCAGCAGGTTTATTCAGCCCAAATGTCACAATTTTTCTTTGTGGATTCAGTGATTTCCAATAGTCTGCATAATCACTGTCGGCATTAATCACCGCTACACCATTTGGCTTTAAGCCAGCAAAAATCTCGCCTTTAGCTTTGGCAATATTGTCACGTGAGCCTAACTCACCAATATGTGCAATGCCGGCATTGTTAATCAACGCTACATCCGGCTGCGCAATATGCGTTAAATAGTCAATCTCACCTAAGTGATTCATGCCCATTTCCACCACTGCGTATTTGTGCTGAGGCTGCATTTTAAACAAGGTCAGCGGCACACCAATATCGTTATTCAAGTTGCCATAAGTGGCGTGCACAGAGGCTTTACCGTTGGCCACTACACTCAAGATTGCACTCAGCATTTCTTTGGTGGTGGTTTTGCCGTTGCTGCCAGTCACCGCTACCACTGGCATGTCAAACTTTTGGCGCCAGTATTTAGCCAACTCACCTAACGCCAATCTTGTATCTGCTACTACGATACGTGGTGTTGCCTGCACGCTTGCATCTGACACCAGCACCGCTACTGCGCCTAGCTTTAGCGCCTCTTGTGCGAATGCATTGCCGTCAAAGTTGGCACCTTTCAGCGCCACAAATAACTGACCAGCCACGATGTTGCGGCTGTCACTGCCCACAGAACTAAACTGCACATCCGTGCCGATATGTTGTACGCCTAAAGCTGTTGCTGCTTCTGATAGCATCATCATTTGCCCACCGCCATTGCCTGATTTGGCACCCAATGCGACAAAGCTGCCTGTGCTACGGCGATATCGCTAAATGGCGTTCTTACACCACTAACTTCCTGATAATCTTCATGTCCTTTGCCAGCTAACAGCACTACATCATCCTTATTGGCAAACTTAATTGCCTGTTGAATCGCAATTGCACGGTCAGGCGCAATACTAGGCAACACGGTCATGCCGTTCACCACTTGCTCAATAATCGCAGCCGGGTTTTCGTTGCGCGGGTTATCACTAGTCACCACCACATGGTGCGCATACTTCTCGGCAATCGCACCCATCAGTGGGCGCTTACCTGCGTCGCGATCACCACCGCAGCCAAATACACAAATTAACTTGCCTTGCGTTTGCTCAAGCAAGCTCACCAATACATTTTCCAAAGCGTCCGGCGTATGTGCGTAATCCACCACCACCAATGGCTTATCGTCACCACCAAATTGCTGCATACGGCCAGCTACTGGCTTAATCTGCGCAATGGCAGCTATCGCATCATTTAATGGCACCTGGCGCGCTAACAAAGTAGCCAACACAGCCAGCAAGTTATAGGCATTAAAACGCCCCAACACTGAGGCATTCAATACTGCAGCACCTTGCGGCGTGCTCACTTGCATACTGATTCCGTTTGGATTCAGCGTTAAACTATCGGCGCGCACATCACCATGCAGCAAACCGTAGGTCAGCAACGACTTATTGTTGTTGCGCAGTGATTCCGCCATTTTTTTGCCGAAATCATCATCCGCATTCACAATAGCGGTACGCAAGCTTGGCCAGTCAAATAGCTTTTGCTTGGCACTGGCATACGCATCCATAGTCACGTGGTAGTCCAAATGGTCACGGGTCAGGTTGGTAAATACTGCAAAATCAAACTCAATCGCGTTCACGCGGCCTTGGTCCAAGCCATGCGATGAAACTTCCATCACCACCGCATCAGCACCTTGCTCTACGTAAGCAGCCAGCATTTTTTGCAGCAATATCGCATCAGGTGTGGTGTTGCTGGTTTCTACCAAGCCATTGCCAGTTGCGCCAGCAAAGCCGCTGCCTATGGTGCCGATCACTGCTGTTTTCTTACCGAGTGCCTGCATTGCCTGTGCAATCCATTGGCTCACTGAAGTCTTGCCGTTGGTTCCGGTCACGCCAATTACATCCAGCTTGCGTGATGGATACTGATAAAACTCGGCACCAATCTGTGCCACTTGGTTTTTCAGTTGGCTCACACCAAGGTTGCTCACTTTGATTGCAGCATCCCAAACAAAATCCTGGTTATCCCAAAGCACTGCACTGGCACCTGCCGCAACCGCCTGCGCGATATATTTGCGGCCATCGCTATGCACACCTGGATACGCCAAAAACAAGGAGCCAGGCACTACTTGCCTACTATCTGCAGTGACCGCAGTAAAGGATTGATTTAATGATGTGAGTAAGGTCATATACTTTCCTTCACATCTTCCACATCACCAGGAATCACCACGTTGTTATTCGGCGCATCTTGTGGCACAGAGAGCATGCGCAGCGCATCTGCCATCACCGCGCTAAACACTGGTGCAGCCACTGTGCCACCGTAATATTCACCGCTGCTTGGGTCATCAATCATCACCGCCATAATCAAACGCGGGTTAGATGCTGGTGCCATGCCTACAAACGAACCTACATATTTATTCTTCTCGTAGCCGTGCTCACCAAGTTTGTGCGTAGTACCGGTTTTACCCGCCACACGGTAGCCCAACACCTGCGCTTTTAATGCCGTTCCGCCAGGCAATACCACCAGTTCCAGCATAGACTTCACTTCGTTGGCGGTTTTAGCGCTAAACACCTGCGTACCTACAGGCGCATCTTTTAATTTCAATAATGAAACTGGCTTTAACTCACCGTCATTGGCAAACACGGTGTAAGCCCTAGCCATTTGCAGCAAAGTCACGCTAATACCGTGACCGTAAGACATAGTGGCCTGCTCGATAGGGCGCCAGGTTTTGTAGTCACGCAAGCGGCCAGAAACCTCACCAGGAAAGCCGATACGCGTTTTGGAACCAAAACCGATTAAATTAAACACGCCCCACAAATACTGCGGCTCAAGTGACAGTGCCATTTTTGCTGCACCTACGTTTGATGACTTTTGGATCACTTCGGACACTGACATCAAACCGTGTGGGTGCGCATCATGAATGGTGGCCGGGCCTATGCTCATATAGCCAGGGGCGGTTTGCACCATTGTATCTGGCGTATATTTACCGGCTTCCAATGCCGCTGCCACCGTCACCGTTTTCATAGTTGAGCCTGGCTCAAAAATATCAGTAATCGCGCGGTTACGTGTTTTACCTTGGATATTGACCGGGTTATTCGGGTTGTAAGTTGGCACATTCACCATCGCCAACACTTCACCGGTTTTGGCGTCCAGCACAATGGCAGCACCCGCATTGGCCTGAAACTTCTCAACCGCTTTTGTCAGCTCACGATGTGCTAAATACTGGATTCTGCGGTCAATCGACAAGGTAATATCTGCGCCATCTTGCGGCACTTTAACCGCTTCCAAATCTTCGATAATGCGTCCGGCACGGTCTTTAATCACCTTGCGGCTACCATTTTTACCTGACAGCGCGCTGTTCATCGCCAGTTCAAAGCCCTCTTGGCCTTTATCATCAATGTCGGTAAAGCCCACCAAGTGCGCCGTCACGTCACCCGCAGGATAGTAGCGTTTATACTCGCGCTGCAAATACACACCAGGAATGCCCAGTTGCATAATTTCCGCCGCCAATTCGGGAGAAACACGACGTTTTAGATATACGAACTCACGCGTATTATTGGCTAACTTTTTATCTATCGTGTCTTTCTTGAACCCCAGCAGATCGGCAAGCTTTTTAGTCTGGCCCGCAGTAATTTTCACGTCAGATGGGTTCGCCCATACCGACTCCACTGGCGAGCTAATCGCCAACAACTCGCCATAACGATCCGTAATTTTGCCGCGCTGTGCAGGCAATACCAAAGTGCGGCTATAACGCGCGTCACCTTTTTCTTGCAAAAAGCGCTTATGGAAGCTCTGCAAATAAACACCCCTGCCTAGTAACGCAGCAAAGCCTAGCAGCACCGCTATCAACAATAAGCGGCGGCGCCAGGCTGGCAGTTTCACTATCACTAATGGGGTGTGCATCGCCATTAAGGTTTTACCTCGCTTTGCACTGCCGTTGATACAGGTTTGCTAGCTGCAGGTTGCGCAGCCAAACTAACCACTTGTATCCTTTTTGCATCAGGCACTTGCATCTGCAGCTGCTGCGTTGCAATTTGCTCGATGCGTGAATGCATCGCCCAAGTGCTCTGCTCCAGCTGTAGCTGGCCATACTCCTGGTTATATTGCTTTTCAGTTTGATTCAAGTGCTCTAACTCTATATACAATTTACGCGCCTGATGCTGCGCATTCACCAAACCCAATGATGAGAAAATCAATGCAAAAAACAAAATGAGATTAAGACGCGTCATAGTACCGACGTCCTTTCCGCCACGCGCAGCACCGCACTGCGTGAACGCGGGTTTAATTTCACCTCTTCATCGCCAGGTTTAATCGCCTTACCTACACTCTTTAACCTAGGTTGCGGCAAATCGGCGGCACGTACCGGGAAATTTGCTGGCAAATCATCACGGTCTTCCTGGCCACGAATAAACTGCTTCACCATGCGATCTTCTAGCGAATGAAAGCTGATAATTGCCAGCTTGCCTTGCGGCGCAAGCAATTCCAGGCATTGCGGCATAGTTACCGAGAGCTCCTCAAGCTCCTGATTGACGAAAATCCGTAAAGCTTGAAATGTGCGCGTTGCAGGGTTCTGCCCTGGCTCGAAGCGCGTGACTGCACCTGCCACGATCTGGGCAAGCTGCCCAGTAGTGGTGATGGCACGCCCGTCATTGCGCTCCGCAATAATCGCCCTTGCAATCGACTTAGCAAACCGTTCTTCACCATAATTTTTTATAACCTCCGCTAATTGCTGCTCTGTTGTACGGCCAAGAAAGTCTGCCGCTGTTTCCCCACTACTTTGATCCATGCGCATATCCAGCGGCGCATCGTACCTAAAACTAAAACCACGGCCGGCTTCATCAATTTGCGGTGATGAGATCCCCAAATCCAATAAAATGCCATCCACATGCTGCACATCCAACTCAGCCAAACGTGCCTGCATTGCCGCAAAATGGCTATGCACTAGCGTAAAGCGTGGATCATCAATCGACTTACCAGCCTCGATTGCAGTTAAATCACGATCAAAAGCAATCAATCGCCCCTTATCACCTAACTGCGCTAAAATTTTTCTGGAATGTCCACCGCGACCAAATGTGCCATCTACGTAGATGCCATCTGGCTTAATGTCTAAAGCATGCACAGCCTCATTCAGCAGCACGGTAATGTGCGCATGAACGGCAGCGTTTTCACCTGCCATGCTTTGATCTTGATTTGAATTTGAGACTGACACTTCTTGTGGGTACTTTTCTAACTTATCAGCGTTTTTTAGAGACGCTTTTTTTGAAGACAATGATGCTTTGGTGGGCGCGCTGTTCACGCCCTTAATCACAGCGAAAATCCCTCTAATTCTGCTGGCATTGCAAAACCGTCATCTTGCATTACTTGCTCCAATTGGGCACGCCATGCTGCCATGCTCCACAATTCAAAATGGCTACCCTGACCAACTAACATTACCTCTTTATCCAAGCCGGCAAAGTCACGCAACACTGGCGACACAAGCAAGCGACCTGCACTATCCAAGCTAATATCTTCAGCAAAACCGACCAACAATCTTTGCAAAGCGCTAGATTGCTTATCAAATGACGACAAAGCCATCATTTTTTCCTGAATAGGCTCCCAAGCTGGTTGTGGGTATAACAACAGACAACGGTGCGGATGCGCAGTCAACACTAAGTTGCCGGCGCACTCAAGCTGCAACGCCTCTCTGTGCTTTGTAGGCACAGCGAGTCTGCTCTTGGCATCCAAACTTAATGATGTAGCACCGCGAAACATACGTCTGTTATTTTCCTTAAAATCCGATTAAGCCTAAACAAACAATTTCAATATAAAAAATGGGGAACTGCCAAACGTCATTACTAGACACCAATCAAATAACCCTTAGTAGTTATCTAACGAGCCAATCTTTACCACACCATCTAAACTTTTCACTTACGACATAACAATGAGCAATTCCCCACAAAAACCCACTTTTCCCCACTAAGATGCACTATAGATAAAAAAATTATCTATTGCAAGCGCTTTTTTGCTATTTTTTCTTTACAGGTCAAGGACTTAGCGCATTTTCATGATAAAAATAAAGTCGTTATAAATTAATAACATACGAAACTGTGTGAATGTAGATTATTAGAATGATTGCGAAAGCATTTGAATTGTAATTAGGGCGCAATAAAGGCCATTTTCTGGCTATCAATTCAGATGTTTTTTCACACAAATGACGGCAAGCCAAGCCCATGCTTGCTTAAGCGAACAAATCTTAACGAAAACTGATCACGCGACACCTCACACGCCATCAATAAGTGAGTGTATTTTTGACATTAAAATAATAAAAAGATTGATAAAAAGCATGAAACAAAACACGCAAGCAGCGTAGTAGCAGATTAAAAACGAGAGAATTGAATTGAAGCTGGCCGATAAGCCGGGTTCTGTTTGCGTTTTGCAACGCATGACAGTCATTCATCTAGGCGTACAATTACTTGCACGCTCAAGCAACCTACCCGCTGGCAGCGCGAGCCACGCCAATACCAGCCTATTTGGTCTTGCTGCAAATGGAGGTTACCGCGTTTCACCGTAACTTAATACGCTCGTCTCTGTGGCCCTATTCCTCGCCTTATACCTTACGGCTTTCAGCGGACGGCCGTTAACCGTCATCCCGCTCTATGCAGCCCGGACTTTCCTCCCCCCACGATGTGAGCGGCGACTGTCTGGCCAGCTTCCGGCGTATTTTAACATGCAGCACACCATCCTAGCCGAGTTTATTACCGAGCAAGATTAAACATAAAGCAATACTGGGAGCATACTAACTGAAGCACAAGACTAGCACTTCGAGGTTGAAAGCAAGATTAAGCAAACATTGTCGCAAAATAAAGCCATTGAAAAAACCAGATGACAAATTGACTAACAAGCCTATTCAAACGCACAAGTTCAAGCATTCAAACAAGCAAGTTAAATTACGCGAAAGTATCTATGGTATTGCCAAGATTAGGCGGATTGTTAGGTAGCGATTGCGTACGGCCTGTATCAACTGCAGCGAATTTTGCGCGCTGATATCAACCGTCTTTTTAAACACCGCCAATTGCACATCACTGGCAGTTTTATATTGCGCCAAATTAGATGCCGCCGTTGCTATTGCTGAAATATCCACCCCCAACTCCACACCATATAAATGCATCAACTAGGCCGTTATATCGATAATCGTACCCATCAACAGATCATTATTAGACTTAAACACCGATAAATTAGTCAGATAGGTGTTTCTGGCTTGAAGCTGCTCAACCATATCAGCTTCCAAATTATTGCCAGACTGTGCGGCGCTTTTAATATCCGCCACTTTAGTGCCGCCTTGCGGCAAATCAGCCTGCACAACTTCTTTTCTAGTAAAGTTATCGGTACTGAGGTTGGCAATATTGTTCGCCGCAACGTCTAACCGAGTTTGCGCGGCATTCATACCAGATAGAGAAGTGCTTATATTCATAATATGAATTTAATTCAATAGATTAAGCTCACATTAACAAGTAGATTTAACAGTGTCAACCTATATACTTATTGAGTATATTCAAGCGAAATAGTGATATAAATACGCCTATGACCAACACCCAACACAACAACCCCTTGCATGGCATCACTTTAGAAGCCATTGTGACTTATTTGGTAGATTATTACGGCTGGGAAGCGCTTGCCGATAGAATTCCTGTTAATTGCTTTAGCAACGATCCCAGCATTAAATCCAGCTTAAAATTCTTACGCAAAACAGAATGGGCACGCAACAAAGTAGAGAACCTCTATTTAGCCACCATCCAAAAAAACCGTTAGCCGCTTAATCTTGCTCAACCCCAACGTGATTAGCAACACTCATCACTTTCAGGCGCCTGGATTGCCCATGCGGGAAAGGCCAATCAATTACCTGCCCTTCCTTTAGACCAAGCAAGGCAGACCCCACCGGTGAAAGCACAGAAATTTTGCCGCATTTCAAATCCGCGCCTTCTGGAAAAACCAGCTCCACTTCACGGCTTAGCCCACTGCTTTCATCCAAATAGATTACGCGTGAGTTTATTCTCACGACATCTGCCGGCACTTGATCCGCTGGCACAACAATCGCCCGACTTAACTCATCCCCCAGCAACTCATCATTAGCCAGCATAGAGAGTCGCGCATAGTCTTGATCTGAAAGTATTAATTTATCAATTTCCATTATCCACCTCAACACACAGTAAAAATACCGAGCATAAGACCCGGCAAACAAGCATCTTAATGGCTAGTAATAGATTAAATAAGACCATCAAATCGCACATAACTGTTTCCAATATGGCTACAATGTACTTATGTATGATTTAAACTTAATGATCATTTTTGCCCATGTCGTGAATGAGCAGAGTTTTTCGGCTGCCGCCAGAAAGCTTGGCGTATCCAGATCTTCCGTCAGTAAGGC
>NZ_CAMLGS010000033.1 GCF_946479685.1 uncultured Methylotenera sp. | reverse complement strand
AGTGTACTGTCTATCATTATCGTGTTGGCAGGCTTAGCTGCCGCCTTTAAATTGCCGATTGCACAGTACCCGCAAATTGCGCCACCTACCGTATTAATTACTGCAACTTACCCTGGTGCTAGTGCTGATACGCTTTCTAAAACAGTAGCTGCGCCAATTGAAGAGCAGTTGAGCGGTGTTGAAGGCTTGTTGTACTTTAACTCTAGCGCTGACTCTAGCGGTACTTTAACGATTACCGCTACGTTTGAAGTGGGCACCAATGTTGATCAGGCCACTTTTAACGTAAGTAACCGTGTAAACATTGCTTTGCCACGTTTGCCTGATGAAGTTAGGCGTACTGGTTTGGTTGTGCAGAAACGCTCTAACGATATTTTGTTAGTGGTAATGCTGACCGATAAGCAGAAAAAATATGACACACTGTTTTTAAGTAATTACGCTACCTTGAACGTGCTGGATGAGATTAAGCGTATTAAAGGTGTAGGTGACTCTGTTATTTTTGGTGCGCAAGACTACTCTATGCGTATTTGGTTGCGCCCAGACCGTATGGCGCAATTAGGCGTCACCACGACAGATATTGCTAACGCGATTCGTGCACAAAACGCGCAATATGCAGCAGGTAAGATTGGCCAGGACCCTGCGCCGTCAGATCAGCAATTGGTATACACGGTAACGGCTAAAGGTCGTTTAATTGACCCATCCGAGTTCGGTAACATTATTATTCGTGCCAGTGGTCAGCGCGGCGTGCTGCATTTGAAAGATGTTGCACGTGTTGAGTTGGGTTCACAAAGCTATAACGTGCGTACTGCGCTGGATGGTACGCCAGGTGTAGGTATTCCTATTTTCCTACAAACCGGTGCGAATGCTCTAGATACAGCGCAAGCGGTTAAAGAGAAAATGGCCGAGTTAAAAACACACTTCCCGGAAGGTGTGGATTGGGAAGTGCCATACGATACCAGTGACTTCGTTAAAGCTTCTATTTTAGAGGTATTGAAAACACTGGGCGAAGCGATGGTGTTGGTGGTACTGGTAGTGTTCTTGTTCTTGCAAAGCGTGCGTGCAACATTGATTCCTATTATTGCTGTGCCTATTTCTTTAATTGGTACATTTGCCGGTTTGTGGATATTTGGCTTCTCTATCAATACGCTGACATTGTTTGCGATGGTGCTTTCTATCGGTATCGTGGTGGATGATGCGATCGTGGTGCTGGAGAACGTAGAGCGCTTGATGGAAGAGGAAAAACTGTCTGCCATTAAAGCAGCGGTGAAATCTATGGAGCAAGTGTCAGCAGCAGTGGTGGCGATTGTGCTGGTGCTGTGCGCAGTGTTTGTGCCGGTTGCGTTCTTGGGCGGTATTGCTGGTGAGATGTACAAACAGTTTGCGGTAACCGTTGCGGTAGCTGTTGTGATTTCTGGCGTAGTTGCGCTAACGCTAACGCCTGCGTTATGTGCCATCTTGTTGAAGAAAACACATGGCGAATCTGCATTCTTTAAAGCATTTAACCGCATGTTTGTACGTATCACCCATGTATATACCGCGGTGGTTAATTTAACCTTGCACCATAGAATTATTGGTACGTTTGTATTTGCGGCAATTATTGCTACCGTGGTTGTGTTATTGCGTGTGATTCCTGGCAGTTTCGTGCCACCAGAAGACCAAGGCTACGTGATTTCTGCGGTGATTATGCCTGATGGCGCAACCTTGAGCCGTACAAGCAAAACTACTGAAAATGTACGTGCTGCCATTGCGCAAGACCCAGCAGTAGCGCATGAGTTTGCCGTGAATGGCTTTGACTTGATCGGCGGCGGTAATAAAACCAGTGCCGCTACCATGTTCGTGCGTCTGAAAGATTGGTCTGAGCGTAAAACAACAGCAGACGATATTGTGAAAAAACTGTTTGGTATTGGTATGCAGCAGCCGGATGGTATGGCTATTGCGTTTAACCCACCAGCGATTCGTGGTTTGGGTAGCTCAGGCGGTTTTGAACTATATGTACAAACGCGTGGCGACTCTGATCCTGCACGTTTGTCTGCGGTAGTGAATAACTTGATTGAAGCACTGAAAAGAGAGCCTAGATTAACTGAAATTAACACTTTCTTCCGACCAACTGTGCCACAGTTGTTCTTAGAGGTGGACGAAGCTAAAGCGTTGTCTCAAGGTGTGCCTGTATCAAGTATTTACGATACATTGCAAAGCACTATGGGCTCACTGTATGTCAATGACTTCAATAAATCTGGCCGTACTTACCGTGTGCAATTGCAGGCTGAAGCCGAATATCGCATGAAGGCAGAAGATTTAGGTAAGGTTTACGTGCGATCAGATAAAGGCTTGATGGTGCCATTGTCAGCACTGAGCAAAGTGAATGATATTGTGGGTGCTGAGCAGTTAGAGCGCTACAACGGTTTGCTTTCAGCTAAGGTGCTAGGTAAGGGTGCATCGGGTGTGAGTTCAGGTGAAGCGATTAAGATGGTAGAAAAAATCGCTGCGCAAAACTTGCCTGATGGTTATCAAATTGCATGGACTGGCCAAGCGTATCAAGAGAAGCGTACCGGTTCGGCTGCGGTGATGGCGTTTGGCTTTGCCATTATCATGGTGTTCTTGATTCTGGCTGCGCAGTTTGAAACATGGGCGTTACCACTAGCAGTGATTATGGCGGTGCCGTTTGCTTTAGCTGGTGCGTTAATTGCCGTGCTGTTCCGCGGTATGCCAAATGATATTTACTTCCAAATCGGCTTAATTACGCTGGTTGGTCTGGCAGCAAAAAATGCGATTCTGATCGTAGAGTTTGCCAGCCAGAAAATGGAAGAGGGTATGCCGATTGCTGAAGCTGCATTGGAAGCCGCAAGGTTGCGCTTTAGACCGATTGTGATGACTTCAATGGCGTTTGTGTTAGGTATCGTGCCATTGGTGATTGCAACGGGTGCAGGTGCTGCAGCTAGACGCTCAATGGGTACTGGCGTGTTTGGCGGTATGTTATTAGCGACTTTTGTTGCTACGATTTTTATCCCACTCTTCTTTACATGGTTGAGTAACAAAAATGTACATAGAAAACATCATGAAGTGCCTGACGATGCACCAGTAGTTGAGGCTTCAGTAGATGCTGAGAATAAAGGTACGGTATGAAACAGCATAAAAATAAATATTTAATAAAACCAGTTTTCTTTCTTGTAGGTAGCCTGATGCTGTCTGGATGCCAGACTATGGTTTGGCCAGACTACCTAAGACCGAAGGTCGAGACGCCGGATCGTTATGTGGAATCTAGCCAAAATACAGCGCAAAACCAGATTGCAAATGACTGGTGGACGCTGTATCAGGATGAAACGCTGAACACATTAGTTGCGAATGCGTTAAAACATAATACGGATATTAAGGCGGCGGTAGCTAACATTGAGCAAGCCGATGCAGTGATGAAGGAGGCTGGTACTTTCTTGATTCCTTCGGTGAATCTGGATGCGGCTGGCACACGTTCACGTGTGACGGAGGCTGGTGCTTTCCCTGTGTTTTCAGCTAACCCACGTAATAACTTCAACATTAAATTGGGGACTACGTTTGAGCTGGATTTTTGGGGTAAGCTAGGTCGCGCCAAAGAGTCGGCACGTGCATCTGCATTGTCTAGTCGCTATGCTAAAGATACGGTGACACTGTCGCTCACAGGTCTGGTGGCTAGCCAGTAT
This sequence comes from uncultured Methylotenera sp., assembly GCF_946479685.1. The sequence continues at coordinate 19,415 of NZ_CAMLGS010000033.1, read as the reverse complement.
TTGACTCTGCGCAGTTTGGAAAAACAAATCCAGATTGCCGAGCAAAACCTGGTGAGTCGCGATGCTAGTCTTGCGCTGACTAAGCGCCGTTTGGAAGGCGGGATTGTGTCGGCACTAGACGTGTATCAGGCGGAAGTTGCTAACACCAATTTGCGTGCGCAAATTGCTGATTTAAAAAGACAGCAGTCATTAAGTCTGAACCAGTTGGCGCTGCTGACCGGGGACATGGATTTGGCAGTGCGTGGCTTAGGGCAAACAAAATCCGATATTATGGCGTTGCCAGTGCCACCGGTACCGCCATTAGGTTTGCCTTCGAGTTTGTTGGAAGCACGCCCTGATGTACGTCAGGCTGAGCAGCAAATGGTTGCAGCTAATGCCAATATCGCTGTGGCAAAGGCAGCGCTGTATCCAAGCATTTCCCTCACCGCCAACTGGGGTGGGGAAAGCCTGGAGTTGAAAGATATCTTAACGTCTGCCGCGCGTATTTGGACGGGTGGGCTTAGCTTGAACTTGCCTATCTTTAATGGTGGCAGGCTGAATGCCAGAGTTGACCAAGAAGCGGCTAAACAGAAAAAGACACTTGCAACTTATGAGCGTACGATTCAAACCGCTTTTACCGAAGTGAATGATGCGTTAGTGAGCTTACGCCAGCAAACAGAACGTGAGCAATCTTTGCAGACGAGCCAAACTTCGGCGCAGAAAATGCTGACCTTGTCTGAAAATAGATACCAGTCTGGCTACTCAGCTTATATTGAAGTGCTGGACGCGCAACGCACTTATAATGAAGCGAGCTTGGCCTTTGTGCAGGCACGTCAGGCTAGGCTGATTGCGACGGTGGATTTGTTTAAAGTGCTAGGCGGTGGCTGGCAAGCACAGCCTATGCAATAGTGATAGTAATGGGTGTGTGATGTTTAGCGCTGAAGGTCGGTGGTAAACGTCACACGTACCCAGTTGCCGTGGCGCTCAAATGATTTTGTAAATCTGATTAAAATTTCTTCACCTAATACCACCACTTTGAAGATGTCATTTTTATTGTATTGCAGCTTAGGGATAATCAGTGTCTCTTGTTTGGATACTGATTGCTCTTTAGGTAAATAAAGACACATAAAGTTGCTAGGGTCAGTGCCAAAGCTGTTATCTAAAAAGCTACTCGTGTTGGCAAATACTGTATTGGCAAAATAGCTGTCTGTGCTCTCATGCTCGCCAATGGACATCGCGACCTTTGGCGTTCTTAAGCTCATATTTTCCGCTTCAGAGTAAAAAGCAATATGGCTGAGCAGTTCTACGCCTAAGTGTAGTTCGCCTTGTGCAATCGGGCGTATGTTCTTGATAATACCGAGTTGGGTATTGTTTCTTGAGTCTTTAGTAGAAATTCCGATTAGCATGCCAGTCGCTACTTCATGCGGATGCCTGCTGACATGTAAGCCCAATCCTTTACTGGACTGATCAATAATACTTGAGTGTTCGGTGCTCAAATTCATATGAATCACGTTAGGCTCGTTGCGATTAATATTGTGTGTCGCTAACCTGACTTCAAATGACTTTTCACCGAGATAGCCACGCTCTCCGCGCTGCATCTTAATATTTTCATATTGTTTGATTTGTTCGCAGACATCTTTGAAGCCCAAGCTTGTGGTCGCTTGCGATATGTTTTTGCTGCGCTCTTCTAACCTGCGTTGGCGGTTGTAATCAACTCGCGACCATTCGCTATTCAGTATTTCAAAGGTGCTAGAAGCATCTTTATGCGAAATCAGCTCTTTCATAAAAGGCTGTTTCGGAGAAATGTTAAATTCAATCAATGAGATGCATAGCGCTATTTTAGAAATAACGCTATCAAGATTCCAGTAGCGATAGGTGCTGGCTGGTTTGAAGGTGCGAATACGTTTGGCTGGTTTGTTGCCAGTCGTATCGACGTAAAATAAATGCTGGCTCTCATCGAACACGCTATCAACCGTAGTCTTGGCGGTCCATGCCATTAGCATTTTGCTTACAAATTCAATCTGCTCGCATTTTAAGCTCAAGCTTTCTAGTGTGCCTAGCATGCATACGTGTATATAGGCATTGGACAGTGAAATAGGCTCCAAATCAGCATAGGGCTGAATTTTTGCGTTTAATAGCGATAGTTTTTCGGCTAATAAATACAGCTGTGATATTTGTGTCCATACATTGGCTGGCGCACTTTGGTAACTGTAATAACGCCATTTAATCATTTGCGTGGCGTTTCTAATCGCGCGCGCTAGAAAAACATGCAGATGTTTTTGGTATTGATCAGAAAAATGGTCAATCAGCGCAAAGTAAATCAAGAAAAGCTGACGGTGGTAGAAAAAGACTGCGTTTGTTACGCGCTCTTCTAATTCTGCGCTGATGTGCTCAATGTGAATGAAGTGACTGGTGATTCTTTCGACAGTGATGTGTGTGTTTTCGTCGATAGTGAACAGTGCCTGTAGGTTGGTTGGCTCACTGAACGCATTGGTTTTAAACTCGTCTCCTAATTTTACTGTCACAAATTCAATGGCAGAGATGTCATCCATGCCTTTGATTTCATGCATCCACGCCATAGATGGTTTCATCTTAGGTGTAGTGGCGCTTTTGAACAGATTTTGGAGAAATGCCATTGTTAGCTAAATTCTTTCACTCGGTATAAATTATTTAACTGGGTATAGTGTAAAAAGCAAGTAGTATGCCAAAGTGCTATTTTAAGCCAAAAGCTATTCACCACCTAGGTCGCAGCCGCGTTGCTACATGGGATACGGAGAGATTGCGCATTAATCTGTTTTTAATTTTTAGACTTTAGGCGGGCGTGATAAAATGTCGGCCTAATAATATAGATCGTAAAAAATTCAACAGATATGACAGTTCGCACACGTTTTGCCCCTAGTCCAACCGGCTTCCTTCATATTGGCGGCGCTCGTACCGCTTTGTTCTCTTGGGCTTTTGCCAAAAAGCACCAAGGCGACTTTATCCTGCGTATTGAAGATACTGACGTTGCCCGCAGCACGCCAGAAGCCGTGCAAGCGATTCTGGATGGTATGCAATGGTTAGGTTTGAGCCATGACGAAGGCCCGTTTTATCAGATGCAGCGCATGGATCGCTACAAGGAAGTGATTCAAACTATGTTAGCAAATGGCAGTGCGTACTACTGTTACTGTAGTAAAGAAGAGTTGGAAGCGCTGCGTGAAACGCAAATGCAGCAAGGGGTTAAGCCGCGCTATGATGGCCGCTGGCGTCCGGAAGAGGGGAAAGTGCTGCCGGCACCGCCACAAGGCATTCCACCAGTGATTCGTTTTAAAAATCCTAAAGATGGTAATGTCGTATGGAATGATTTGGTTAAAGGCGAAATCAGCATTGCCAATCAGGAGTTGGATGATTTAATTATTGCGCGTGCTGATGGTACGCCTACTTATAATTTCTGTGTGGTGGTCGATGACTGGGAAATGGGTATCACGCAAGTGATACGTGGCGACGACCATGTAAACAACACCCCACGTCAAATCAATATGCTGATGGCATTGGGGGCAACCATTCCGCAATACGCGCACTTGTCGATGATTTTAGGCGATGATGGCCAGAAGCTGTCTAAGCGTCATGGCGCTGTCAGTGTGATGCAATATGATGATGATGGCTACCTGCCAGAAGCTGTGCTTAACTATTTGGCGCGCTTGGGTTGGAGTCATGGTGATGACGAAATCTTTAGTATGCAGCAGTTCTGTGAGTGGTTTGATTTAGACCATATTACTCCTTCTGCAGCGCAGTTTAATACTGAAAAGCTCCGTTGGTTAAATGCGCATTATATTAAACAAGCGGATTCAGATTATTTGGTGAATGATCAGACTAAGCGCTTGGCTAAGCTGGGTGTGCAAGTTGCCAAAACACCAAATCTGGCAGCTGTTATCGAGTTATATAAAGAGCGTGCGCATACCTTGAATGAGTTGGCCAGCAGCATTGCATATTTTTACCAAAAGCCGGTGATCGACCAAGCAGCCGCCGACAAGCATTTAACGGCTGAAATCAAACCAGCGATGCAGAAACTGACAGCAGCGTTAGCTACCGTTGAGTGGCAGGCTGAGGCGATTCATCATGCAATTAATGATGTGGTGACAGAGTTTCAGTTGAAGTTTCCAAAAGTGGCGATGCCGTTGCGCTTGATGCTAACCGGTATAGCGCAGTCTCCAAGCATTGATCAGGTGATGGTGCTACTGGGTAGAGATGAAGTAACTGCGCGAATGAACGAAGTTAAATTTTAATTTTAATTAAAGAACGAATTTGGTTGTTCTATATCTTAACGAGAGTAAGATATTTGTATGTGGCTGTAAAAGCGACATGTAGTCAACTTTATTTAACTCCAAACAATAGGAGACATCATGAATCAAAAAGGGCAAATGTTACAAGACCCATTTCTCAACGCACTACGCAAAGAACATGTTGCTGTATCTATTTATCTCGTGAATGGTATCAAATTGCAAGGGCAGGTGGACTCTTTTGATCAGTACGTGATTCTGCTCAAAAATACTGTAACGCAAATGGTGTATAAGCACGCTATTTCAACAATAGTACCAGCGCGTGCAGTGAATATTAATATGTCTGAAGGTGATGATTAAGCGTTGAAAGATTTGTTTGAAAGACCAAGTGGCGGTGATGCCGCGATATTGGTGAGTGTTGATTTTGGCGAAAATGATTACCAAGAAAGCTTGGAAGAACTTCGTCAATTAAGCTTGAGTGCGGGTTTGGCTGTGCTGGGGAAGGTGGAGGGTAAGCGGTCTGTCCCGGACGCTAAGCTATTTATTGGCAGCGGTAAGGCTGATGAGTTAGCGCAAATGATGCAAGCGACGGAATCCTTGGTGGCCGTTTTTAATCATGATCTAACCCCATCGCAGCAGCGTAACCTAGAGCGTTTGCTGCAAGCTCGTGTGGTGGATAGAACTGGCTTGATTCTGGATATCTTTAGTCAGCGTGCGCAAACGCATGAAGGTAAGCTGCAAGTAGAGCTGGCGCAGTTAGAGCATCTGTCTACACGCTTGGTGCGCGGCTGGACCCACTTGGAACGTCAAAAAGGTGGTATCGGTGTGCGAGGCGGCCCAGGTGAAACGCAACTGGAGCTGGATAGGCGTATGTTGCGCGTTCGTGTTAAGCAGTTGCGCGAGAAGCTATTAAAATTGAAAGCACAGCGCGGTATGCAGCGCAGGGCGCGTAAGCGCTCTAATGTAATGACAGTGTCGCTGGTGGGGTATACCAACGCCGGTAAATCTACGATTTTTAATCGGCTGACTAAGGCGAATATCTACGCAGCGGATCAGTTGTTTGCTACTTTAGATACAACGACGCATAAGATTTATATTGAAGGCTGCGGCTCGGTAGTGCTTTCCGATACGGTGGGTTTTATTAAGCATCTGCCACATGCATTGGTGGAGGCGTTTGGCGCCACCTTGGAGGAGGCCGTGCAGGCCGACTTGCTATTGCACATCGTGGATACCGCTAGCACTAACCGTGACGAACAGATCGCGCAAGTGAATAAAGTGCTGCATGAAATTGGTGCCTCAGAAGTGCCGCAGATTGTAGTCTACAATCAAATAGATCGCGTGGGTCTGGAGCCTGCGATTGGTCGTGATGAATATGGTAGAATTACGAGCTTGCATGTATCAGCAAAAACAGGTGAAGGACTTGATTTTCTGAGACTGGCGATGGCAGAACACTATCAGTACGTACAAAAGCAGAGTACGGAAGAGAGCGCATTTATTTAAATGCAGTTAATTTAGATGCATTTAATTTAAGCACAATTAAATTGCTAACTGTAAAAATTGCAAAGTATAAAAAGTTTGATGTGCTTGATTTCTAATCGTTGCATTGCCTGAATCAAGATTTAAAGTAATTCAATTTTTAGTGTTGGAGTGATGAATGATTAAATTCCCTGGTTGGAGACAGCAAAATAATGAAGGACCGCCTGATTTGGATGAGGTGATGCGTGATTTAAGCCGCAAAATTAATGCGATGTTTGGCAAAAATGGCGGTAATCAATCCAACTCTCAGCAAAGACGTCCATCATCTGGCGAGGTTAATTTGCCGCTGCTGCCAATCATGGGGTTGGTGTTTCTGATTTGGCTAGGTTCTGGATTTTACATTGTTGACCAAGGTTCAACCGGTGTGGTGATGCGTTTTGGTAAAGCGCTGGATGAAACCACAGAGCCGGGTCCGCGCTGGCACTTGCCGTACCCTATTGAAACTGTAGAAGTTGTAAACATGGAGCAGGTGCGTAGGCTTGAAGTTGGTTACAGAAGCAGTGCAGAGGGTTCTGGCGGCGGTAAAACTAAATTGCCTAAAGAAGCTTTGATGCTGACAGAGGATGAAAATATTATTGATCTGCAATTTGCAGTGCAATATAACCTGAACAACGCTAAATACTATTTGTTTAATAACCGCTCCACTGACACTGCTGTGATGTCTGCGGCCGAGTCGGCAATCCGTGAAGTCGTGGGTAAAAATAAGCTGGATGACTTGTTGCAAAAAGGTTTGGCTGATACCTCTGAGCGTATGCAAGTGATTTTGGATAGCTATAAAACGGGTGTGAAAATTATTAGCGTGTCGTTACAAAGCGCGCAACCACCAGAACAAGTGCAAGAGGCGTTTGAAGACGTTAACCGCGCTAATCAAGATAATCAACGTCAAATCAACGAAGGCCAAGCCTACGCCAATGATGTGATTCCAAAGGCGCGTGGTACAGCTTCACGTCTGCTATCTGAAGCGGCAGGTTATAAGCTAAAAGTTGAAAGTGAAGCAAGGGGTAATGCCAGCCGTTTTGATCAGATTCTAGCGCAGTACAACAATGCACCGGAAGTGACACGTCAGCGTCTTTACCTAGATGCGCAAGAGCAGATTTTATCTACTACAAGTAAAGTGATTGTGGATCAAAAAGCGGGCAATAGCTTGCTGTATTTACCATTAGATAAATTGATTAATGCCAGTGGTGCCGCAGCTGCGCCGCAACCACAACCCGTACAGTCATTAAATCCGCAGACTGGATCAGATGCAGCGTTTGATTCATCCGCCGCTACTACCGAGCGCTCGAGAGATGCTTTTCGCAGCCGTGACAGAGAAAGTAGATAAGGAAAAATAATGAATAATGTAAAAAATATTATTTTCGTAGGGATTTTGGGCTTGGTATTGCTATCAGCCTCTGCGTTTACGGTAAAGCAGACTCAGTATGTAGTGGTACAAAGATTGGGTGAGATCGTTTCTGTGAAAAAAGAGCCTGGTCTTTACTTTAAAATGCCATTCGTGGATAACCTCAAGTACTTTGATAACCGTATTTTGACGCTGGACTGGGAGCAGCCTGCCAAGTTTATTACCAGTGAAAACAAATACATGATGGTAGACTCCTTCGTTAAATGGCGCATTATTGACCCAGTTAAATACTATGTGTCGATTAAAGAGGGCGGTGAGGCTGCGGCAGAAGATAGATTATCTAAAGTAGTAAATGCTGTTTTGCGTACCGAGTTTGGTAAACGTACCGTACGTGACGTGATTGCCGGTGAACGCGGTGCTGTGATGGATAACTTGCGTAAGACTGCTGATACAGAAGCGCGTCAAATGGGTATTGCCGTGGTGGATGTGCGCCTGAAACGTGTTGATTACGCTGAAGAGATCAGTAAATCAGTGTTTGACCGTATGATTGCGGAACGCAAACGCTTAGCGAACCAGTTACGTTCAGAAGGTGCGGCAGCGTCTGAAAAAATCCGTGCTGATGCGGATAAGCAACGTGAAGTAATTATTGCTGAAGCTTACAGTGAAGCGCAAAAGACCAAGGGTGAAGGTGATGCCAAGGCAGCTGAGATTTATAATCAATCTTACAGCCGTAACCCAGAGTTCTATGCGTTCTACCGTAGCCAAGAAGCTTATAAAAATAGCTTCAAGAGTAAGAGTGACGTAATGGTGCTGGACCCGAATTCAGATTTCTTTAAATACATGCGCAGCCCTAACAGAAAATAATCTGCTGTGGTGAGCGACTATGTGTTAACTGCTTTAGGTTTAATGCTGGTGTTTGAGGGCGCGTTGCCTTTGCTTATGCCGCGCGCTTGGCGTGAAACCTTATTAAAGATGGTGACATTAAAAGATGGGCAACTCCGCTTCGTTGGTTTGATATCCATAGTAGGCGGATTGCTCTTAATTTTTTTAAGTAAATGATAGATAAATATGCGTAATTGGTTGTTACCTGAATATATTGAAGATGTATTACCTGCTGAGGCTTTGCGTATTGAAGCCTTGCGCCGTAAATTGCTAGACCTGTTTAAAGTGCATGGTTACCAATATGTGATTCCACCTATGCTGGAATATATGGAGTCCCTTATCACTGGTGCTGGGCATGATCTCGATTTAGCCACTTTTAAAGTGGTTGATCAATTGACCGGCAGATTGATGGGCGTACGTGCAGACATGACTCCGCAAGCAGCCAGGATAGACGCGCACTTGTTAAACCATCAAGGCGTGACACGCCTATGCTATGCCGGCAGCGTGCTACGTACCAAGCCTGATGGCCTGGCGCTGACGCGTGAGCCTTTGCAAATTGGTGCTGAGTTGTACGGCCATGCTGGCATCGAGAGTGATATCGAAATTCAGCGTTTATTGATCAAAGCATTGCAAGCAATTGGCATTGATGAAATCCATCTGGATTTTAGTCACGTTAATGTGTTTGGTAGTTTGATTGAGGCAAGCCAAGTAGATGCACAGCTAGAGCAAGATTTATATGCGGCCTTACAAAGCAAAGACCAGCCTGCTGTAGCGGCATTGACCAAAGCGCTAGATTCCACCACACGTGAAGCGTTGCTGCATTTAACTGAGTTAAATGGTGATAAGTCTATTCTAGCTAAGGCAAACCAAGTGCTGCCAGCTACGCCTGCGATTAAAAAAGCGTTGGAAAGCTTGCAGCAGGTAAGTGATGCGATTGACCAATTAGGTGCTAGTGTGAGCTTCGACCTGAGCGAGTTGCGTGGCTACCATTACCATAGCGGTATCGTATTTGCGGCTTATGCTAAAGGCTACAAAGGTCCGCTGGCATTGGGTGGCCGCTATGATGAAGTCGGCCAGTCGTTTGGTCGTGCGCGTCCAGCCACAGGTTTTAGCTTAGACTTGCGTGGCGTGGTCAGTGCCTTGCCACCAGCACAAACTAACATGGCAATTTATGCACCGCTATCTACAGACCCAGCGCTGGCGAGTAAAATTGCCAGTCTGCGCAATGAGGGCCGTGTAGTGATTGAGGCTTTAGATGGTGCTGAGGCTGACTTAAACGAACTCAATTGTAATCAGAAGCTGGAACATTATAATTCTGGCTGGCACGTAATCGATGTAGTAAGAAACTAAAAGTTGCACGTGATTTTGTGTTGGGCAAAGTCACTTCTAAAATTAATATTTAATCAAAGTAAACGTTATGGCAAATAAAGTAGCAAAAAATGTGGTCGTCATTGGTACGCAGTGGGGCGATGAAGGTAAAGGTAAGATTGTTGATTGGTTAACCGATCACGCACAAGGCGTAGTGCGCTTTCAAGGCGGTCATAATGCAGGTCACACCTTGGTTGTGGGGCAGGGCGATGCACAGCGTGTGTATAAACTGAACCTTGTTCCTTCTGGTATCGTGCGTGCAGGCGTTAATTGCTACATTGGTAACGGCGTAGTGTTAGATGCCGGCCATTTACTTAAAGAAATCGCATCTTTAGAAAAAGACGGTTTAGAAGTGACTAACCGTTTAAAAGTGAGTCCAGGCTGTCCACTTATTATGAGCCACCATGTGGCGGTAGACGTGGCGCGTGAAGCAAAACGTAGCGCAGAGAAAAAAATCGGCACCACAGGTAAAGGTATTGGCCCAACCTATGAAGATAAAGTGGCACGCCGTGCTTTGCGCGTGTATGACTTGTTCTACCCAGAGCGCTTCTCAGAGAAATTGCGCGAGGTAATGGATTACCATAACTTCGTATTAACCAATTATCTGGATGCCAAGCCGGTAGACTTTAACCAGCAGTTCGATGCTAGCATGCAACAGGCAATCGCGTTGAAGCCGATGATCGCAGACGTTTCTGCAGAAATCTACGCAGCCAACGCTAAAGGTGAGAGCTTGTTATTTGAAGGTGCACAAGGCACGTTGTTAGATATCGATCACGGTACTTACCCATATGTGACTTCAAGCAACTGTATCGCAGGCCAGGCATCAGCTGGTACCGGTGTAGGAGCTAACATGCTGCACTATGTATTAGGCATTACTAAAGCCTACACTACGCGTGTAGGTGGCGGTCCATTCCCGAGTGAGCTCGATATCGAAACACAAGGTTTGCCAGGCTACCAAATGTCGAACAAAGGCCAAGAGATTGGTACTGTGACTAAACGTAAGCGTCGTTGTGGCTGGTTTGATGCAGCAGCATTGCGCCGTTCAGCCATGATTAACGGTTTAACCGGTTTGTGTATCACCAAATTAGACGTGTTAGATGGCATCAAAGAACTGAGTATCTGTACTGGTTATGAATTAGATGGCAAAAAAATTGATTTGCTGCCTATCGGTGCTGACGATGTGGCTGGCTGCAAACCTATTTATGAAACTGTACCTGGCTGGTCAGAAACTACGTTTGGCGTAAAAACGTGGGATGGCTTGCCTAAAAATGCACAAAATTACTTAAAACGCTTAGAAGCATTGTGCGGTGTGCCAATTGCTATCGTTTCTACAGGCCCAGAGCGTGATGAAACGATTGTGATTGAGCATCCTTTTGCTTAGTTGTAATTGCGCTTAATTGTAATTGCTTTAATGCGTAAGCATTAAAGGTAAGCGCAGTATGTGTGCGCTATTCAATACTGGGTATGGCTACTGCTAAACCGTGTGGTTCGGGTTTGGCAGGGTCGCCGGGTGTTTTTAGTACAAGTTTGGTTAAAAATGATAGATAAAAAAAATCAACGTTTGGCATGGGCAATTACCGGCTCTGGCCATTATTTACGTGAGTCTATTGAGATTCTGAATACATTAGAAAATGTTGATATTTTTCTAAGTAGTGCCGGCGCAGAGATTATTCAGCAGTACGGTTTTCAGCAAGCGCTAAATGCCTCTGGCCATCGCGTTTATCAAGATAAAACAGCTAGCAGTGTGCCTGTAGGCATGTTCTATAAGGGTAAATATCATGGCTTGGTGATTGCACCGGCAACCTCAAACACCATTGCTAAAATGGCGTATGGTTTCTCTGATAGTCTGGTGACTAATTTATACGCGCAGGCTGGCAAAACACGCGTGCCTAGTATCGTATTTGCATGTGACACTGCACCTGAGCTAGAGTCTGAAGCACCACGTGACAATATTGTTAAGGTTTATCCACGTAAGATTGATTTGGAAAATATCGAGAAACTTAAGTCTTTCGAGATGACCAGTGTCGTAGAAGATATGGAAAGTCTGACTAGCTGCATCCAGCAGCATTTGCAGTCGCTCACACAAGCTGACTAGTATGACAAAAAATCTACTTTTTTTAACGGGTAAGCTTGCCGAAAAAAGTTTGAACAAAGTACTAAGTGAAGTGCAAAGTAACCCTAAAACACAGCCTTTTAAGTACCGTGTAGAGCAAATTGGGGTTTCAGTCGCGGCGTTGATGACACCCGATCTGATCGCGCGTAGAGTCAAAGAAACTGGTGATGCAGACAAGGTGATAGTACCGGGTTTGTGCCAAGGTGATTTAACCATGTTGGAAGCCAAGTATGGAGTACCTGTAGAGCGTGGCCCGGCAGATTTGAAGGATTTGCCGCAATACTTCGGGCATCAGGGCGTAGCGCCAGACTTAAGCCAGTACCAAGTTAAAATATTCGCAGAAATCGTAGATGCGCCTTATTTAAGTGTAGAGGGCATTCTGCAAAAAGCCTTGCAATATCAAGCACAAGGCGCCAATGTAATTGATTTGGGCTGCTTGCCAGTAGTGCCTTTTCCGCATTTGGCAGAGAGTATTCAAGCACTTAAGCAGCAGGGTTTAAGTGTTAGCGTTGATTCCTTGAATACCGATGATTTGCTGGCAGCAGGGCGCGCCGGCGCAGATTATTTGTTAAGCCTCACCGAGAAAACGCTGTGGATTGCAGAGGAAGTTGCGTCTACTCCTGTGTTGATTCCTGCTAAGCCGCATAGCATGCCATCGTTATATCGTGCGATTGAAGGCTGCATTAAGTTAGGTAAGCCTTTTTTGGCAGATGCCATTTTGGATCCTATCCATTTTGGCTTGACCGACTCCATCGTGCGTTACCATCGTTTGCGTAAAAAATACCCTGATATTGAAATTATGATGGGGATAGGCAATCTAACAGAGTTGACCGACGCGGATACCACAGGTATTAACGCGCTCTTGTTCGGCATGATTAGCGAGTTGAATATCAACGCAGTATTGGCAACCTCAGTCAGTACGCATGCGGTAAATGCGATTGCTGAGGCTGATATTGCCAGACGCACCATGTTTGCAGCCAAGCGAGATGAGCGCTTGCCGCGTGGCTATAGTCACGGTTTAATGGGTTTGCATGATAAACGGCCATTTACCTACAGTGCTGAAGAGATTAACGAAATCGCGTCACAGATTAAAGACCCTAGCTTCCGTATTCAGGTCAGTGAACAGGGTTTGCATATTTATAACCGAGATGGCATTTTTGAGGCGCTTGATCCTTTCGTGTTGTATCCGCATTTAAAGGTGGACGATGATGCCTCGCATGCATTCTATCTGGGGGTGGAGTTGGCGCGTGCGCAAATTGCATGGCAACTGGGCAAGCGCTACGCGCAAGATCAGGAACTGGAGTGGGGTATTCGCACTAAGCGCACCGATGCTGCTGGTAAAACAGCGCACCGTGAGGCTTCTATCAAAGAAAAACGCGCAAAAAAAGATGCACAGTAAGTAATTAAGGAAGTTGTTGTGGATGCGAGTAAATGTAAAACTCGCCACAGATTGCCACAAATTGAAGGTTAAACCATGATTTATGAAACCATAGTGAGTTCTGTCAGTGCCGAAGGTGTCGCACACGTCACGCCATTTGGCATCCGTATGCAAGATGGCTTGGTGGTGATTGCACCATTTAAGCCATCAACGACCTTAGCCAATATCTTGGCGACAGGCCATGCGGTTGTTAATTTAACTGACGATGTACGCGTATTTGCCGCTGCATTAGCGGCAAAACCAATCGCTAGCTTAACACCTGCGAGTAAAGTCAATGGCGTGAGACTGACCGAGTTGTTGGCACATAAAGAGCTGAAGCTGGTTAAGTTTGAGGATGACGATGTGCGTCCGCAGCTTTTTATGGAGATTGTGCATGAAGCACAGCACCAGCCATTTCAGGGCTTTAATCGGGCGCAAGCTGCAGTCATCGAGCTGGCGGTTTTGGTAAGCCGTTTAAAGAGATTACCACTGGAAAAAATCTGTCAGGAAATAGAGTATTTAACCATTGCTATCGATAAAACCGCTGGCCCGCGCGAGTTGGAAGCTTGGGGCTGGCTGATGGAGATGGTGGAAAATCATAAAGCTGCACTTAATCTAGAAAACTTGGCTTAGCCTGCGTGATTGGCTGATTTTATGAACTATACTGGTTTAATCGTAGTATTCGCATGACACAATTATTGATTAGCGTGACAGATGTCAATGAAGCACAGATTGCCTTGACTCATGGTGCAGATTTAATTGATTTAAAGGATCCTCATCAGGGTGCATTAGGCGCCTTACCCGTGCATACCATACAAGAGGTGGTCAATTTTGTCGGAGCCAATCGTACCAGCCAGCAGCACTACACCAGTGCAACCGTTGGTGATTTGCCGATGCAGGCCGATTTAATCGCACAGCAGGTATTGAAGATTGCTAATACCAAGGTAGATTTTGTCAAAATTGGCTTTTTTGAATCTGAAGATTATCAGCCATGTTTAGCTGCACTCCAGTTGATTGCTCAACAGGGGGTTAAGTTAATTGCTGTACTGTTTGCTGAGATGCAATACCCTGAACAATTGATCGATGACATTAAAGCTGCTGGCTTTTATGGATTGATGCTAGACACAGCCCAAAAGAACGGGGGGACGTTCATGGATTACTACACACACGAGCAGATGGCATTGTTCGCAACACGTGTTAAAAATAATGCGATGGCGTTCGGCCTAGCCGGCTCACTCAACATACAGCATCTGGAAAAAGTACGGGCTTATCACCCAACCTATATTGGTTTTAGGGGTGGAGTTAGCGTGTCTAACCAACGTAAATTAAATTTAGATGCAGCTAAAATAAAAGCAATTCGCACGATTCTGTAAGTTTGTTGTAATTGTGCAACAAAAACGGCTGAAAGCTAATATCTACATGATGTTATAAGTTGCTTTGCCTTATGTATATGCGTATTATTGCCATCATAAAGATTCATTAACAAGGAGTAATAAGAATGAAAAAGAACATGTTAACTTTTGCTGTAGCCGCTACATTAGGCTTGGCAGCGTTCACTGCAACTGCAGAAGATATGTACCGTGGTGCTTGGTATGCAGTACCAGGTGTTAGCTACATGAACACAGACAGCGATTTAGATGCTAACAATGGCGGTGGTGTATTTCTGAAACTAGGTAAAGAGTTGTCTGAGCACTGGGACATTCAAGGTGGTCTAGGCTACAACCGTGCAAGTGAAGATACAGGTATTGCTGGTGTAGGTGGCCGTTACAAACAAACGACACTAGGCGTTGATGCGCTATACATGTTCAGCCGTGATAAATTCCGTCCATTCTTACTAGCAGGTTTGGGTGTAGCACGTAATAACGTTGATTACACACATCCTACTCTAGATGTTGATGGTAAAAAGACTTCATGGTTAGCTAACGTTGGTTTAGGTGCACAATACCTATTTAATGATTCATTTGGCTTGCAAGCTGATTTGCGTCATCAATGGAGCCGTGCATCAGTTAAAGTAACTGACGGCGTAACTACAGACAGCGAAACTGACACAATCGGTAACACATTATTAAGCTTAGGCGGTATCTTCCGTTTTGGCGCTCCAGCACCAATGCCAGTAGCTGCAGTTGAGCCAGAGCCAGCACCAGTTGCGCCAGCTGCAGTTGCACCAGCTCCAGAGCCAGCACCAGCGCCAGCAGCATGCGTGCCACAATACGAGACAATCACAATTGAAGCTTCTAAACTGTTTGCATTTGATGAAGCTAAATTGAAAGACACTAGCGTTCTTGATAACGAAGTTGTGCCGAAAATGAAAGAAAACAAAATCTTCGCAACTGTGAAAGTAACTGGTCACACAGATAAACTTGGTAGCGAAGCTTACAACCAAAAACTATCAGAAAAACGTGCTAACCAAGTACGTGATTATTTGATTGCTCAAGGTATTGAAGCTGATCGTTTAATCGCTGTTGGTAAAGGTGAGTTGGTGCCAGTGGTTAGTTGCGATGGCGTAAAAGGCCGTAAAGCATTAATCGAGTGCTTAGCTCCAAACCGTCGTGTTGAGATCGAAGCTACACGTTCAATGGAAAAAGGTTGCAAATAATTTCCTTGATTGTAAAAAGCCCCGCTTGCGGGGCTTTTTTATTGGTAAAATGAGCTTCTATGACAAAATCTGATCCATTGCCAACGCAAGCAACCCATGTTGAATTAGTGATTGAAGCGCGCTGGGTTGTCCCTGTTGATTCAAATAATACCTTGCATGAGTTTTACTCAGTGGTGATTGATCATCAACTGATTGTGGATGTCTTACCCACAGAGCAAGCGCGTGTGAAGTATAGAGCAGCAGAGCTTGTTGTGGCCGATGAACACGTGCTGATGCCGGGCTTGATTAATGCACATACGCATGCTGCAATGACATTAATGCGGGGGATTGCAGATGACCAACCTTTAATGGCTTGGTTAAACTCGCATATTTGGCCGGCAGAGCGTGCGATGGTGACGGAGCGTTACGTAGAAGATGCTTCTTTGCTTGCCTGTGCTGAAATGTTAAGCGGTGGTACTACTTGCTTTAATGATATGTATTTTTACCCGCAAGCAACTGCGTTAGCTGCCAATAAAGCTGGCATGCGTGCGCATTTGGGTTTGACTGTACTGGAGTTTCCCACCAATTACGCAGTTGATGCCGATGATTATTTGCAAAAAGGCTTTGAAGCGCATGATAGCTGGCGTGGTAATGCGTTAATTAGTTCTGCATTAGCGCCGCACGCACCTTATACGATTTCTAACCAGACCTTTGAAAAGGTGCTGACTTATGCAGAGCAGCTTGGCTTAGGTATTCATACGCATCTGCATGAAACGCGAGATGAGATTACCCAGAGCGAATCTGTCCACGGTGTGCGGCCAATACAAAGAATTGCTGCACTTGGGTTATTAGGGCCAGGTTTTATCGCTGCGCATGGCGTACATTTGTTGCCGCATGAGATTGATATGCTGGCTGAGTACGGCTGCCATATTGCACATTGCCCTGCCTCTAATTTAAAGTTGGGCAGTGGTATCGCACCTGTGCACGCTTTATTGGAAAATAATGTCAATGTGTGCATCGGTACCGATGGTGCGGCGAGTAATAATCGTTTAGATATGTTTAGTGAAATGCGGCTAGCTGCCTTGTTGTGCAAGGGAGTGAGTGAAGATGCTGCGGTATTGCCTGCGTATCAGGCGCTAAAAATGGTGACGATTAACGCTGCAAGAGCGATCGGTCTGGATCACAAGATAGGTAGTATAGAAATAGGAAAACAAGCAGACTTGGTGGCTGTGAAGTTAAGTGACTTTGCAATATCACCTTGTTATGACCCGGTGTCGCATTTGGTATATAGCTGCGGTCGTGAGCATGTGACCCACACTTGGGTAGCAGGTGAACTGCGTTACAGTAATGGTACTTATGCGAATATAGAACCAGTAGAATTAAAGGAAATTATCCAAATATGGCAACCGAAGCTAAGACAATACAAACATTAAATGCAGATGTGCTGGAGTTGCAAAAATTTGGCGAACTCGCACATAAGTGGTGGGACAAAAACAGTGAGTTCAAACCGCTACATGAAATTAACCCATTACGTTTAAACTATATAGATAGCTTAGCTGGCTTAAGTGGTAAGCGCGTGTTAGATGTAGGTTGTGGTGGCGGTATCTTGTCTGAGTCTATGCACTTTAAAGGCGCGGATGTGACTGGCATTGATTTGGGCGAACAAGCACTTAATGTTGCTAAATTGCACCAGTTGGAAAGTGGAGCCAAGGTAAACTACGAGCTCATTTCTGTTGAGCAGTTAGCGCTAGAGCAGCCTGCAAGCTTTGATGTAGTGACCTGCATGGAAATGTTGGAGCATGTGCCAGACCCTGCATCTATCGTGGCGGCATGCGCACGCCTGGTGAAGCCTGGTGGCTCTGTGTTTTTCTCTACCATTAACCGTAACCCCAAGGCCTATTTGTTTGCGGTGCTGGGTGCTGAGTATATCCTCAATATGCTGCCTAAAGGCACGCATGATTATGCCAAATTTATTAAACCATCCGAGCTTTCCAGCTGGGTGCGTCAATCCGGTTTGGATGTTGCTGGTATGCGAGGCATGAGCTATCAGCCACTGACACAGCATTACTCCTTAAGCGATGATGTTTCTGTGAATTACCTTTTACACACCAAGCTTAGTGATTATTAATCATGATTTTATTTGATTTAGACGGTACTTTAGTTGATACCGCACATGACCTAGCCTACGCACTTAATTTACAGCGGATAAGGCACGGTCTTGCTGAATTACCATTAGATGTGATTAGACCTTATGCCTCACATGGTTCTAAGGGCCTGCTTGCGATTGGATTCGATTTAAGCGATGAGGATGATGCTTTTGCCGGTATGCGCGACGAGTATCTCGCTCTCTATGACCAAGTGCTGACGCGCAAGCCAGTGCTGTTTGATGGTGTCTCTGAGTTGCTGGCTTCGTTAGAGGCGGCTAATGTACCTTGGGGTGTGGTCACCAATAAACCGCGACGTTTTACGCAGCCTTTGATGCAAAGCATAGGGTTGTTAGCGCGTGCCGCATGTGTGGTGAGTGGCGATGATGCTGCACGACCTAAACCTTACCCAGATACGTTATTAATGGCCTGCAAACAAGCAGGTGTGAACCCGCAGCAGTGCTGGTATGTGGGCGATGCAGAGCGTGATATTCAAGCTGGCAAGGCAGCAGGCATGCAAACTGTTGTGGCCTTGTATGGTTATTTATCTGAAACTGACCAACCGCAAACTTGGGGTGCCGACCATACGATTCAAGCGCCTTTAGACTTACTGAGCTTGGCTAATCTGAAACTCTCGGCAACTTGCTAATGTGCCGCTGTTGCCCCTGATGGTGAACGGCAGGCTCTGTTTGTAGCATCGTTACAAGTGCTTAGCGGTGGTGTTGGCTAGCTGTAACGCAGTTAATAAGTCTCAGAGAAACAATAGATATTACTTAAGGTTGCCATAACCTTGAGCAAGCTACCTCGCAACAATGTGTTAATCAATAAATCTAAACTCATTAATACTGAAACAAGTGGAGATAAGGCGATGAGGTTAATGAAGAGTCTGTTGAGAAGTACGCATGATGCTGAGCATGTGGAGGTGAAACAAGAGATATTCATTGTTAGGTTAAATGAGTTTATACATAAACGGCCTATTTTATTTTTTGTGATGACAATACTTTCTTGTTTGATCGCAGCTTTTGTTGTTGGGGTGTTGTTACTTCTTATTTTTGGATAAGAATTTAAGTTATGCTTCCCCTGACAAAAAACAGTAGTGGAAGGTTATTTAAATACGCTTCTACGCTCTAACATAGCCTGCGCCAGTGTGCCGGTATCTACGTATTCAATTTCACCACCCATTGGCATGCCGCGGGCAATGCGGCTCACCTTAATGCCGCGGGCACGCAGTAATTCACTGATGTAATGGGCGGTTGCATCGCCTTCTACCGTGTAGTTGGTCGCCAAGATAACTTCGGTGACCACGCCGTCATTTGCACGTTTAATCAGTCTGTCCAGATGGATTTCTTTAGGGCCAATGCCGTCAAGCGGGGACAATCTACCCATCAGCACAAAATACATGCCACTGTAAGCTCGGGTGTTTTCCAGCATGATCAGGTCGGTTGGCATTTCAACTACGCACAGCACAGATTTGTCGCGCTGTGCGGATTCGCATAGCGGACAGACTGGCTGTTCACTAAAAGTGTTGCATAGTTTGCAATGGTCAACTACTTCTAGTGCATTGTTTAACGCCAAAGCCAGACCATTTGCACCTTGCCTGTCGCGTTGTAGCAGGTAGTAGGCCATGCGCTGCGCCGACTTTGGCCCCACGCCTGGTAAACAACGTAAGCTATCGATCAGTTGTTCGAGGGCAGGCGGGTTTTTCATTGTAAGGTTGGGGCTTAATTTAGAATGGCAGTTTCATGCCAGCTGGCATAAAGCTTGATAGGCGTGCAGACGAAGTAGCTTCAGCTTTTGCTG
>NZ_CAMLGS010000032.1 GCF_946479685.1 uncultured Methylotenera sp. | reverse complement strand
GCTGCTTACTTTTCGCTTTTCCAGGTCAGGTAAACGCGGCAATCAAACTCGAGTTGATGATAGTTGGGTTCCATATGCTGACAAAGCTGATAAAAAGCTTTGTCATGGTTGCGCTCTTTTAAATGTGCCAGTTCATGTACCACAATCATGCGTAAGAATTCAGCAGGGGATTCTTTAAAAAAAGACGAAATCCTGATTTCTTTCTTAGCCTTGAGCTTACCGCCCTGTACGCGAGAAATGGCAGTATTGAGGCCCAGTGCGTGATGTTCTATGCCTAGTTTACTGTCGTAGTGCACCTTATCAAGCTGCGGTGCGTTACGTAAAAACGCTTGCTTAATCTCATTACTATACTGGTATAGGGCTTTGTCGGTCTGTATGCTGTGTGCTTGTGGGTAGCGCTGCGTGATGTACTCGCCGAGTAAGTCCTGCGCTTGCAGTTGCCTGATTTTATCTTGCAGGGTAGGCGAGTAGTGTTGGAGGAATCTTAATGGTTTAGTCATCACAGCGGCTTAAGTAGTAAGCACCTTAAGTGGTAAGCACATAGGCAAAAAGGAGGCATATGCCTCCTTTTCGTTTTTGATGCAATCTATAGATTACTCAACCAATAAATCACGTTTGTTTGGCGCACCGTTCATCGCTTCAGCATCTGGCAATGCTTCTTTACGTGCAGTAATGGTTGGCCATACCTGCGCAAAGCGGGCGTTCAACGCAATATACTCTTGTTGATCTGCCGGTACATCATCTTCGGCAAAGATGGCTTCCGCTGGACATTCCGCAACGCATAGTGTGCAGTCAATACATTCGTCTGGGTTAATTGCCAGGAAGTTAGGGCCTTCTACAAAGCAATCAACTGGGCAAACATCTACACAGTCAGTGAATTTACATTGAATACAGTTTTCGGTAACGACGTAAGTCATTTTTATAGTCCTTTACAGCTTAAAAGCTAAAACGTTATTTTATTAGAAATTCTATTAGTTTGCGATGACTAATTCTAGCAAGTCACCGTTGTTACGGTGATTATGCAGAACTTAAACAATCATCCCTGCACCAACGGTGTTGTTGGTTGATTCATCAATAATGATGAACGCGCCGGTAGCACGGTTGTTTTTATAGCTGTCTATCATCAGTGGCTGCGCCAATTTAAAGCTAATACGCGCAATGTCATTCATTTTCAGTTCAGTCGTCGCTTGCTGCTCTAGTGTGTTCACATCTACTTTGTAGCTGATAGCGCCCACTTTAGCCTTAGACTCACGTGTGGTGTGACGAACGATATAGGTACGCGCTGTCGACATTGGTGTTTCTGATAGCCAGCATACAAAAGCCTCAACCTGTTTTACTGGCTCAATGGTTTCTGTGCTTTTCACAATCATGTCACCACGTGAAGTGTCGATCTCATCTTCTAACAGCAGGGTAACGCTTTGTTCTGTAGCGGCTGATTGCAATTGCTCTGTACCAAGCTGAATCGCTTTTACTTTAGAAGTGTAGCCATTTGGCAGCACCGTCACTGCGTCACCAACTGCAATTTCACCAGATTCGATACGGCCCATAAAGCCACGGAAGTCGTGTAATTCTGGATTGTCAGATGCGTGTGGACGGCATACGAACTGCACAGGGAAGCGGAACGCTTCTGATTGCTCGGTATGGGCTGCTGGTGCTTTTTCCAGCATCTCCAGCAATGTTTCGCCTTGGTACCAAGGCATATTGTCCAAGCGGTCAACCAGCATGTCACCATTTAATGCAGACATTGGAATAAAGCGGATATCTCTAGCTGCAGCTAAACCAATCTCAGTGGCAAATTCAAGGTAATCTGCACAGATTTTGTCGTAAACAGCTTGGTCATAATTCACCAAGTCCATTTTGTTTACAGCAACCACAATGTGAGGAATACCTACCAAGTGGGCTAAATAGCTGTGGCGACGTGTTTGCGTCAATACGCCTCTACGCGCATCAATCAAGATAATGGCAAGGTTGGCAGTCGATGCTGCAGTTACCATATTGCGTGTGTATTGTTCGTGGCCTGGTGCATCGGCAATAATGTACTTACGTGTACCAGTGCTGAAATAGCGGTAAGCAACGTCAATGGTAATGCCTTGTTCGCGCTCAGCTTGCAAACCATCGGTTAGCAGTGAAAGGTCAACTGCTTCCATACCACGCTTTTTAGAAGTATTTGAAATTTGTGTCAGCGTATCCGCCAAAATAGTTTTGGTGTCGTACAGCAAGCGGCCAATCAGAGTGCTTTTACCGTCATCTACGCTACCGCATGTCATAAAGCGTAATAGTGAGTCGTTGTGTTGTGTAGTCATAATCTTAGTTTTCAAATTATCAAAAATGCCCAGACAAAAATGCCTGGATAAAACGGTTGATTTAATATGTTCAATCAACCGGATTAGTGCGCACCTTTAGAAATATCCTTCTTTTTTACGTTGCTCCATTGAAGCGTCTGAAGTTTGGTCATCCAGACGTGTCGCACCACGTTCTGTAATGGTAGTGGTAGCTGTTTCAATCACAATTTTGCTTACATTGTCAGCGTCTGAAAGCACTGGTGCGGTACATGTGATGTCACCTACAGTTCTGAAGCGAACTTGCATGTTAATCACTTCTTCACCTGGTTTAGGCTGGTTAATGATTTCGCCGCTAGCTAGAGGCACGTTGGCTGGCATCATTGCACCGCCGCGCATAATAATGTCGCGTTGGTGTGAGAAGTAGATGCTTGGCAAGCCTAAATTCTCGCGCTCGATATATTGCCATACATCCATTTCTGTCCAGTTAGAAATAGGGAAGGCGCGGATGTTTTCACCCTTATGTGAACGTGCGTTATACAGGTTCCATAATTCAGGGCGTTGGTTTTTCGGATCCCATTGGCCAAACTCATCACGGAAACTCATGATACGCTCTTTAGCACGGGCTTTTTCTTCATCGCGGCGTGCACCACCGATGCAGCAGTCAAAGCCAAACTCTTCAATCGCTTCCAGTAAGGTTACAGACTGATGTTTGTTGCGTGGCTCATCAGGTGATTTTAATACCACGGTACCACGTTTCATTGAGTCTTCCACTGAACGTACAATCAGGCGCTCGCCTAGTTCTGCCGCGCGTTGGTCGCGGAAATCCAATACTTCCTGATAGTTATGGCCAGTATCGATATGCATCAGTGGGAACGGGAATTTACCTGGGCGGAATGCTTTTTCAGCTAAACGTAAAATACATAGTGAATCTTTGCCACCTGAGAATAGTAGTACAGGGTTGCTACATTGGCCTGCAACTTCGCGCAGAATGTAAATGGCCTCTGACTCTAGCCAGTCTAAATGAGATAAAGGTTGTTTAGTCGTTGTCATATTCTTAGGTTTCAAAAATCAAAATTACTACTTAGTACGTAGCAGAATTTTATAAAATCATTTCTTTACGTGTAATCCGCACTCTTTGCTGTTCGGGTCTTCCCACCACCAGCGGCCAGCGCGTACATCTTCACCCATGGCAATCGCACGCGTACATGGTGCGCAGCCGATGCTAGGGTAAAACTGGTCATGCAGTTTGTTGTACGGCACATCAAACATGCGGATGTAGGCCCATACTTCTTTTTCAGTCCAGTTACTTAGCGGGTTGAATTTTTCTAAATTATTGCCACTGTCAAACTCGCGGAATGGCAGGTTAACGCGCGTAGTAGATTGCTCTGCGCGCATGCCGGTGACCCATGCTTTTTTGCCTTTTAAGGCACGTTGCAATGGTTCTACTTTACGCATAAAACAGCAGGCTTTACGCAAGTCTATAGATTCGTAGAATGCGTTGATGCCGTTGGTTCGCACATAACTTTCTACCGCGTCAGACTGTGGGAAAAAGATTTTGAGCTTGGTGTTGTAAGTCTGCTCTGTTTTGGCAATTAGGTCATAAGTTTCAACAGGCAGGCGGCCAGTGTCCAGTGAGAAAATCTCAATGGCAATCTTTTGGCGCTGAATGATGTCGGTTAACACCATGTCTTCTGCACCAAAGCTGTTGGCAAAGGTGGCTTCATTCGCACCGAACTCGTTGGCAGCATTGCTCAGCAGTGCCTGCACTTCACCGGCTTTTTGTTTAACGCTTGCTACCAATTCATCCGTTAGTGTTGGCCTAGTCGCCGGGTTGTTGGCACTAGGTTTAAGCATCACAACCTGGCCTAAATCTACATCCGTAGTCATTTATGCGCCTCTGTTATAACGCTTGAATACAGGGCGTGGCTCATCAACCGCACCTTGGTATGGTTTAGTAAAGTCACTTAAGCTGGCAATAGCCTCTTGTGCTGAACGGTCTGCACGCACTAGATAGCTGGTAAAACCGCTACGTTTCAAGAAAAACAATTGGTCACGTAACACATCACCAAACGCACGTAGTTCATTTTTAAAGCCAAAACGTGTACGTAGCAAGTTACCTAGCGAGAAAATACGGCCATCTGCAAAGCGCTCTACAAAAATCGCGATGATAGGCAGCGCATTTAAGTCTGCTTGTTGCTGCGTTAGATTCTCAAGAAGCTCGTGTGTGGCTAACCAAACGCCGATTTCACCTTGTGCAATGCGATCTTTAAATTCGCTGTTGCGTGCAACAAATACGCTTAAAGGCAGAATGATTTTGCCTGTAGCTGGAATCACTGTGTCGGCAATTTGTGCTTCAGTAACGGTTTCTTCACCAGTCAGTTTAAATAACACTACTTTACCGGCTTGTTTGCGCTCTTCTACTTGCGTGGCTGGCAACTGAACCAGAGTCCAGTCGTCTTCTACCACGCTCGCTACGCCATTGTTTAGTTTGATTAAATTACTCATGCTGCAACCTCGTTTTTTGCATAGACATGTGCTTTGAATGGGGCAACGCCCAAACGACGCACAGTATCAATAAATCTTTCTTCAGGCGTACGTTCTTTGAGGTAAACCTCAATCAGTTTTTGCACCACGCTAGGCATTTCTTCAGCAGAGAATGAAGGGCCGATTACGGTGCCAAGGCTTGCATCATTGCCTTGTTTGCCGCCGATAGTCACTTGGTACCACTCTGAGCCATCTTTATCTACACCAAGAATACCGATGTGGCCTACATGGTGGTGACCGCAGGCGTTCATACAACCTGAAATATTCAGTTCCATCTCGCCAATATCATGCAGGTAGTCAAGATCGTCAAACTGCATTTGAATCGCTTTAGCGATAGGAATGCTCTTGGCGTTAGCCAGTGAGCAGAAGTCGCCGCCTGGGCAGCAAATAATGTCTGTTAGCAAACCAATGTTCGGGCTTGCTAAACCGTTAGCACGTGCTTTTTCCCATAATGCAAATAGGTCACTTAATTTAACATCAGCCAAGATTAAGTTTTGCTCATGTGATGAACGCAGTTCACCAAAGCTGTATTGGTCAGCAAGGTCAGCCACTGTCCACATTTGTTCAGAGCTAATATCGCCAGGCGCTTGGCCGTGCGGTTTGAGTGATAGGGTAACCGCGCGGTAGCCTGCTTGTTTGTGTGGATGTACGCAACGTTTTACCCATGCCGCAAATGCAGGGTTGCTGGCAACAGCCGCGTCAAAGCCTGCATCATGTGCTGGTACGTTTTCATATGGCATTACGTCAAAGTGCTGGGCAACGCGTGCTAGTTCATCTTCAGTGATGGTGTTTTCTGTATCTTTAATGTGCGCCCATTCTGCGTCCACTTGTTTACGGAATTCATCAATGCCTAAAGCTTTTACTAAAATCTTGATACGTGCTTTGTAGATGTTGTCGCGACGGCCATGCAGGTTATATACACGGATAATCGCTTCGCAGTAGGTCAGGGCGTGTTGCCATTCTAAATGCTCGCGAATCACAGTACCTAAGATTGGTGTACGGCCTAAGCCACCGCCAACCCATACTTTGATGGCAACTTGGTTGTTGCTGTCGCGGTAGAACTCAAGGCCGATGTCGTGAGCTTGTACCAGCGCACGGTCATTTTTAGTACCAGAAACTGCGATTTTGAATTTACGTGGCAATAGAGCAAAC
The DNA here is from genome assembly GCF_946479685.1 of uncultured Methylotenera sp. Next base: position 17,780 of record NZ_CAMLGS010000032.1, on the reverse strand, counting down.
TCAGGGTGGAACGTGCTCCATTGGCGCATGATTTCAGCAATCGCGCGTGGGTCAATCACTTCATCCGGTGCAACGCCTACAAATTGGTCTGTAGTAATGTTACGGATGCAGTTACCTGATGTTTGAATTGCATGCATTTCAACTGTGGCTAAATCCGCCAAAATTTCAGGCACATCTTCCAGTTTAGGCCAGTTTAATTGCAGGTTCTGACGGGTGCTGAAGTGGCCATAGCCTTTGTCGTATTTCTTGGAAATATCGCCAAGTTTGCGCAATTGTGCGCTAGATAACATGCCGTAAGGCACGGCGATGCGCAGCATCGGTGCCTGACGTTGAATATATAAGCCATTTTGTAGGCGTAGTGGGCGGAACTCGTCTTCTGACAGCTCGCCTGCCAAGTAGCGGCGCGTTTGGTCGCGATATTGGGCAACGCGTTCATCAACAATCTGTTGATCTATTTCATCGTATTTATACATAATATATCGTGCTTTTTAAACTAACTTTTAAATTAAACCAAAACGAATTTCAAGCCAATCACAAGTAATAGTGTGGCTAAAATTAGACGTAATATTTTCTCTGGAATTCTTACACTCAAGTGGCTACCTACCCATATTCCGGGTAAGGATCCGATGAGCAATGTGCCTAACAGTTCAAAGTTGACATGTCCAAGCGTCCAATGACCGAAGCCCGCAACCGCCGTTAACGGGATTGCATGCGCTAAATCAGTACCTACTACTTTGAGCGTGCTCATCTTAGGATAAAGGAAGAGTATCGCCAGTGTGCCAAGCGCACCTGCACCTACTGAAGATATTGTAACTAGCGCACCCAGTATTATGCCAGTAAATATGGTTGCTGGGACCTGAATTTTATTAAAACGACCACTACTAATGACACTATCTTCAATTTCGCGAATTTTCTTTCTGGTGATATAGCTGCGAATAATCAATGCGATTGAAGTTAAAATCAGCGCAACGCCCAATGTATGGGTGATAAAGCCGGAAATATCTTTTTCAATTTGGATCAGGTGTTTAATCACAAAAATTGTGGTGATCGCTGCGGGTAAGCTGCCTGCTGACATCCATCCCACTACTCGCCAGTCAACCGATTTATGTGTGTTATGGTGCACAAATACGCCACCAGTTTTGGTGATGGCTGCATATAGCAAGTCTGTGCCTACCGCGACTGTTGCTTTAAAACCGAATAAAAAAACGAGTAGAGGTGTCATTAGTGAACCGCCACCTACACCTGTGACGCCAACGAGTAGGCCTACAGCGAAGCCTGAAATTACATAACCAAATTCCATGTGGAGTATCCGTTATTAGTTAAAATTTTAGGCGCGTACTATAACAGTGTGTTCTTGTTTTTTTTAAGAATATGTTATTCTATGGATATATCGTTTAGTTATATAAGATATGTGCGTTTGTAGGTGTTAATAATGTAAGCCGTATGCTTTAAATATCTTGTTTAGAAGAAGCTAATCCAATGAAATTACATCAGTTACGTTACTTGCATGAAGTGGTGAAGCAGGGGTTAAATATTACCAGTGCAGCCGATGCTCTGTATACATCGCAACCCGGCGTGAGTAAGCAGATTCAGTTGATTGAAGAAGAGCTTGGCCTGCAGATATTTAAACGCAATGGCAAGCGGCTAACTGGCCTTACTATACCTGGTCAGCAGATTGTGATGCTGGCTGATAAGGTGATGCGCGATATTGAAAATATCAAGCGCGTGGGCGAGGAGTTTAGCGATGTGGAGACTGGCACGCTAACCATTGCCACTACCCACACGCAAGCACGTTATAAGCTGCCTGCGGCAGTTAAAGCCTTTATGACCAATTACCCGCGCGTTAAGCTCAATATCCACCAAGGTAATCCTAGCCAAGTGGCAGAGCAAGTTGAAAGTGGCGAGGCTGATATTGGCATTGCTACCGAGTCTATTAGTGAGCGCGAGAGCCTGCTGTGCCTGCCTTGCTATCACTGGAACCGCTGCGTTGTGGTGCCACATGACCATCCTTTGTTAGAGGGCGGTCCTTTGACCCTAGAAAAACTGGCGAATTACCCACTCATTACCTATGACTTTGCATTTACTGGTGGTACGCTAGTGTCTAAGACTTTTGCTGATGCAGGGTTGACGCCGAATGTCGTGCTTACTGCGATTGATGCGGACGTGATTAAAACTTATGTCACTTTAGGCTTAGGCGTAGGCTTGCTTGCCAATATGGCTTATGACGCCGAGCGCGATACGCATTTGGCAAAAATAGACGTTGATCATTTATTTGCCGATAGCACGACTTACCTAGGCGTGCGTAAGGACGCATTCTTACGCGGATATATGTATGGATTCATTGAACTGATTGCACCGCACTTCAACCGTGCCGCAGTCAATCAGGCACTCAAGATTGCTGATTAATTTAGAGTAGGTGGTCACCATGTTTAGATCAGGCGGACGACGTATTTTGCACACAAGCCACAATGCTGTGTTTCTAATAAGTTTGAGTTTAGGCATGGCTGCTTGCTGTTTTAATCAGCCAACGCTCAAAGACCACTCCCTCATTGGTCAAGTGCGACCAGGCATGCCAGCGATTGATCCCGACAGTGCTATTTATGAGTTGCCGGTTAATCGTAACGTGAGTTATCAGGATGTAGTCGATAGCCTGAAAAGTATTTCTGAAGGCATGAACTTTGTGAACCCCGCTAATTTCCCGATTGGTGAGCATATGAAGTTACGTGGTGTAGATCCGCAGGGGATTAAAGAGGTACGCTCATTTTGCAATTTGAGCATGGGCACAGAGATTATTTTAGATCATCCGGAGTTCCTGGTATTTGCACCTTGCCGAGTGGCAATTTATGAAAAGCCAGGCCACGATAATAAGCCCCAGCTATATATCGCGATGGACCGCCCGACTTTTGATTTAAAAAACATTAAGCACCCCACAGAACGTGCGAAGAAGTCTGCGCAGGAGCTAGAAACCAAGTTGCTTGAATTGATGGATAGGGTACGTAAAGGTGATTTTTAGAATCGCCCTTAATCTGTCATCACTATTTATTAACGTTTAATACTAAAGTTTAGGTAATCACTACATGGCTAACCCCATTTTAATTGCAAAAAATAATGAAGTTTCCAGCGTTATCTTGCCTAGAATGGCAAACCGTCATGGCCTGATTGCCGGTGCTACTGGTACCGGTAAAACCGTTACGTTGCAGACATTGGCAGAAGGTTTCTCCAAAAATGGGGTGCCAGTGTTCATGGCTGATGTGAAAGGCGACTTGTCGGGTATGTCGCAACAGGGCGGTGGCAATGCGCGCGTTGAGGCTAGGATGCAGCAATTAGCACTTTCTGATTTTAGCTATGCCAAATGCCCAGTCACCTTTTGGGATATGTTTGGTGAGAAAGGGCATCCGGTACGGACCACCATTGCCGAAATGGGCCCCTTATTGCTTGCGCGATTACTGAATCTGAACGAAGTGCAAGCTGGTGTGCTTAACGCTGTATTTAAAATTGCCGATGATAAAGGCTGGTTGCTGCTGGATTTGAAAGATTTGCGCGCGATGATGCAGCATGCCTCGGAAAACTCTGCAGAATACCAAGCGCAGTATGGCAATATCTCTGCAGCGAGTGTGGGTGCGGTACAGCGTGCATTGCTACAGCTGGAGACACAAGGTGCGGATATGTTGTTTGGTGAGCCTGCACTTAACCTGGATGACTTGATGCAGACCGATGCACAGGGGCATGGGGTTGTTAATATCCTGATGAGTGACAAGCTATTTAACTCACCACGTATCTATGCAACCTTGCTGTTGTGGCTGCTGTCCGAACTGTTTGAAAAACTGCCGGAAGCAGGTGACTTGGATAAACCGAAGTTGGTGTTCTTCTTTGACGAAGCGCACTTGTTATTTAATGACGCACCGGCGGTGCTGCTGGAAAAAATTGAGCAAGTGGTGCGCCTGATTCGCTCCAAAGGGGTGGGTGTGTATTTTGTGAGCCAAAACCCATTGGATATTCCTGATGCGGTGCTGGGGCAATTGGGCAACCGTGTGCAGCACGCTTTGCGCGCATTTACACCAAGAGATCAAAAGGCAGTGAAGTCTGCCGCTACGACCTTTAGGGTGAATCCAAAGCTTGATGTAGAAAGTGTGATTACTGAGTTAGGGGTTGGTGAGGCGCTAGTTTCTTTCCTGGATGAAAAGGGGATTCCCACACCGGTGGAGCGTACCTTTGTGTGCCCACCAGGCAGTCGTGTTGGCCCAGCAACCGATGCTGAGCGTATTGAAACAATTCGCACATCTATTCTGAATAATGTTTACGAAAAACAGGTGGACCGTGAGTCTGCTTATGAAATTTTGAACGCGCAGGTAGCATTAAAAGCTGAGGATGAAGCGACTGAAACTTCAGTTAAGAGCGAAACCATGAGTCGCGCTGGCAGCATATTAGAGGCTGCTGCCAAAAGTGCTGCACGTGCCATAGGCTCACAATTAGGCAGGCAAATTATTCGTGGTATTTTGGGTAGCATTTTAGGCGGGCGTAAGTAGTTGCAAATATTAATAGAAACCGGGTTTGCGGAGCAAACCATTACTAAGTCACGTTTTATTGCGATGGCCGTGCCGTGTAGTTCTGAGCGAGAAGTGGGTATGGCTTTACGTGCTTTTGCGGCTAAGCACCCAACTGCGCATCACTTAGCTTATGCCTTCAGGTTAAAAACTGAAGATGGCATCGTGCAACGTTTTTCAGACGCGGGCGAGCCTTCTGGCACGGCTGGTATGCCAGTGTTAAAACTGCTAGAAGGGCGTAATCTCATCAACGCTTGTGTTGGGGTGATTCGGTATTACGGAGGGGTTAATCTAGGCACTGGTGGCTTGGCGCGCGCTTATGGTGGCACGGCTAAACTGGCATTGGATGCAACTAAGGTGGCGGATTATGTGGAGATGAAAGCGGTAAAGCTGACTATTGCCTATAATCAAATGGATTACCTCACAAAAGCATTATCAAAATGTAATGGTGCTATCTTGGATAAAGCTTTTAATGAGAATATAGATTTGATTGTTTCATTACCAGCGGCGGATGTGGCTGACTTTGTGAATCGGTTTTCGATTAAAAACTATTAATTAAGCGGTTGCTTACTTAATAGATGACTGTTATTTAACCCGTATATTTAAGTGATTTATGTAGGTAAATATGGCTAATAAAACGCAGGAATCATTGGTTGCCAATGCAACTGGCTATGACATTTCAGCTTGGCTGTTGACTGGGTTTGCCTTGTTCTTTGTGCTTAAATTTAGCCTGTTACCTGCACTGTTGGCTGGTTTGCTGGTGTATCAGCTGGTACACATGCTCACGCCTTATATTTCACGCAAGTTTCCTAGCAAACGTCAAAACAATTACTCTAAGTTTTGGGCGGTGGGCATTCTAGTGTTTATCATCGTGAGCTTGCTGTCGTTAGCTGGTGCTGGGTTAACGGCATTTTTACGCTCTGATGCTGGCAGCCTCACCGTGCTGTTAGCCAAAATGGCACAAATTCTAGAAGACTCGAAAAAAATACTACCGAGCTGGTTGCTCACGCATTTGCCAGCAGATGCGCTGACATTTAAAGAGATGCTAACTACATGGTTGCGTACGCATGCCGGCGAGCTACAAGTGGTGGGTAAAGAGGCTGGGCGTGTTACCGCACATATTCTAATCGGCATGATTATCGGTGGCATGCTGGCGCTACGCGAGGCGGTGTCCGTTGAACATTTTAAACCGTTTGCCGGCGCGCTCTACATGCGCTGCGCACTGTTAAGTGATGCCTTTAAGCGCGTGGTGTTTGCGCAAATTCGCATCTCTGCTATCAATACGTTTTTCACGGGCATGTATCTGGCAGTGGTATTGCCTTTGATGGGGATCCATTTGCCCTTGGTAAAAACCATGATTGCGATTACTTTTGTGGTAGGGTTGATTCCGGTGATTGGTAACCTGATTTCCAACGCTGTGATCGTGGTGGTGAGTTTAAGCCAAACGCTGGCAGTGGCGCTGGGATCTTTGCTGTACCTGGTAATTATTCATAAGTTTGAGTACTTCTTAAACGCGCGTATTGTCGGTGGGCAGATTCGTGCCAATGCATGGGAGTTGCTAATCGCCATGTTGTGTATGGAAGCGGCGTTCGGGTTGATAGGCATAGTGGCGGCGCCTATTTACTATGCCTACATCAAAGCCGAGCTACGTGTGCGTGAGTTGATATAACGGTAGCTTATATTACTGAGGGCTCTTAACACCTAAGCTTGGTGTGAGCCTTCTAGGTTCTAATCTTATGGCTGGTCAATTTTCAAGTGCTCAGCCTTCAAGCATGCAGTTTTCCAGCCAATCAATACAGCGCTTAGAGAATAATGTGGTTGTGTTCACCACGCTCATACACAATATGCGCACGTCCCACCAGTAGCGGGTCTAAATTGCCGATAGCTTCAATGTCTTTGTTGGCATAGGGTAGTTTGTGCAGTACATAGCGCATAGCGTTGAGGCGCGCCCGTTTTTTACAGTCAGACTTGATGACCGTCCACGGTGAATCAGCGGTGTCAGTATGAAAGAACATCGCCTCTTTGGCTTTGGTGTAGTCATCCCATTTATCAAGTGATGCTAAATCAATCGGGCTCAGTTTCCATTGTTTGAGTGGGTGCATTTCACGCTCTTTGAAGCGTCTGCGCTGTTCTGAGCGGCTCACAGAGAACCAGAACTTAATCACATGAATGCCGCACCTGGTCAGATTGCGCTCAAAGTCTGGAGCTTGGCGCATAAACTCAAGGTATTCATCGTTGTTACAAAAGCCCATGACACGCTCGACACCAGCGCGGTTGTACCATGAGCGGTCAAACAACACGATTTCACCAGCGGTAGGTAATTGTGAAACATAGCGTTGGAAATACCATTGGCCACGTTCAACTTCGCTGGGCTTTTCCAGCGCGACTACACGTGCACCACGTGGATTAAGGTGCTCCATGAAGCGGCGGATGGTGCCGCCTTTGCCCGCTGCATCGCGCCCTTCAAACAAAATAACCACGCGCTGGCCGGTTTCTTTTACCCAAGCTTGCAGTTTTAATAATTCTACTTGCAGGCGATATTTTTGTTTCTCGTAAGACTTACGTGACAACAGGTTTTGATAAGGGTAGCCACCGTCGCGCCAGTCTTTGGCTAAGGCTTGGTCATTGCGTAACCGTGCTTTGATGGTCTTGCTGTCCTTAATCACCGTGAGAGCCTTGCTTAGCGCAGCGGCATCATCAGGGGAGGCGCCTTTGAGTATGATGTGCAATGCTTCAGGTAGTGTTGATAAGTCATTGCCGGAAATACGTTGAATAATATCCTGTACTGCTTCGATTTTTGCGCCTTGTGCCGCATCGATACTTTCACTCACTGCGTAGTTTTCAATGCTACTCACAGTGGTGGTGTCAGGCGCGATATCACCTGATGACACCTTACGTTTTCTTGAAGGGCTGTTAGTGAGTTTGGCGATAGTTTCTTTTAATGCGCCGCCAGGTTTAATGTCTTTTTGTTTCGTAGCCATAAAACAATCTCCTACAATCTATAAGGACATTTTTATCCTTACGTATTGAGATGTCAAACAGCTAAATCAATAATTACCGTTTTGTTTGAGGAGGATCAAACAAAACGGTATTGCCACACTAAACTTGCTTTGTTTATTGGTGTTGTTGGCACATACACCATTCAATAAGAACAATTTGCGTAGTGTGTGCATGGCGATCATTCACCTCAATACATTACTGTTATTTCAGTACATAAAATCTATTTTCCAGCGTTTTACCACCGGATATTTTATCTAGCTGCGTGCCTACAGATTCACTCAATGCTGTCAGTCTTTCATCTGGGTGAGGGTGGGTTTTAAACAATAAGGCAACGCTGGCATCGTTATTGCCAGATTGACCTAGTGTTTGCAATACGTCTGTTAAACCGTATGGATCATAACCAGCACGTGTGGCGTAACTTAAGCCTAAGCGGTCAGCTTCATATTCGGCAGATTTATCCAAACTACGAGCACTGATTTCTGCACCGCTGCCGATGGCTTTGCTCACGAGTGCGTTGTCTTTTGCGTACTTGTCACTTAACAAACCAGCGCCCATGCTCAGTAACTGTTGCTTTTGCAGTACTTTGAGCTGGTGTTTCTTAACCACATGCGCAATTTCATGCCCTAACACACCGGCAAGCTGTGCTTCATTTTTCAGCTTTTTATATAAGCCTTTGGTCAGCATGATGTAGCCACCAGGTGCGGCAAAGGCATTCAAGTCATCACTCTCAATTACGCCAAAACGCCAAGGCAGTTCGGGGCGTTCAGATTGCGAGGCAACCCAGCGTCCAACAGAGTTTACGTACTTTTGCAGCGCAGCGTCCTTTACTAAAGGGGCTGCGCCCAATAGGTTGCCTGCAATTTCTCGTCCTAAGCTGATTTCTTCTGCGGTGCTGGGGTTTTTCCAGTTAAATGCAGTTGCTTCACTGGTTGCTGCATTGCTTGATTTTGTACTATCAGTAGTGCTGTTGGCTGGCGTGTTTTGGCTGTCAGTCTGCTGGCCAATTTCTTTTTCTACTGCGTCTTTTAGTGCGCCTTTGATATCAAAAGCGGCACTTTGTAGGCTCATTAGCCCTAATGCTGACGCTAGTAGGGTAGAGAGTAGGCGGTGTTTGTTAGTAGACATGGTGCTGCTCAAAGTTGGGTTTGGGTTCATTGAGTACCGCCTTTCGCTTCTTTTAAGTTCTTAAATGCAATGCTGTTCAAATTGCCAGCCTTGGCAAAAGCGCGCCCCTTATCTGCACTTAATGTATAGCTTTCCAGTGTTTTTACTTCTTCTTCATTAAATTTAGCGGCTTTTAATTCTTGCTCACTCAGGCCGCGTACACCGGTGGTAGAAACCACTTGCCCGGTGCCGGCTCGGCCACTAGCTACAGCAAGCACGCCGGCTGCCTGGTTGCTGCTAGTGGCAGCGCCACGTTTTACCGAAAGTAAACGCACCCAGCCTGAGCCTTTTGCAGACTTTACTTGCAACCAAGCGCCTTGCTTTTTGATGATTTCTAAATTATCGCCACGTGCGAAGCTGCCTGTGACTTTTGCATCGGCAAATGGCTCACTGCGTAGGCTGTCATTCTTAAGTGCACTGCCTTGTTCGGCAGCTGTACTGATGCCTGTGTACAGTAGGGGCACTAAACTACTGATGAGGAGTGCTTGTTTTAAGTAATGTTTCATTGGTTCTCACCTTCTAAAATATCTAACTTGATAATGGCTTGAGCAAACAAACCGCGCCATTGGTTTGCCATCGGCTTTTCTGTGTTTAATGTACCGTTATGCAGCGTATAACGCGCAGTTGTATCTTCAGGAATACCTGTGCCTTGTATCAGTTGGCTCAGCTGTGAGCCAAGCTGTGTTGCTTGTAGCATGGCTTGGCTGGCTTCTGCTTCATTATCGTGTGCGTACGCCCAGCTTACAATAATCATGTCACTAAACAATCCCCATATGCCGCTTTGCGTGCCTTTTAAAATCTCCACCGTGGCGTGTCGCTGGGTGCGTTGCTCAATTTTAAACTGTAACTTTTTGAGCAGGCTATCGCTTAATGGTTCTCGTGTTTCAAACATAATCGGCATCAGCAAAATGGCTGCACCTTTCTTACCTGATTCTACGTCGTTGGCGAGCAAGCGCTGCATCGCCCGGTCGTTAGCTAATGCGTATATCTTGGCCACACTGAAATACAGCACGGCCCAAGTGATCGGGCCAGTTAAGTCCAGGTAGGTATTGGTGAAGTTAATTGCTAAGTAAGACAGCGTAATCAATATGATCTGGCTACTACTAAAAACTCTAGTCACTTTGTCGCGATCTACATTACGGAAAAAGGCTAGTGCCGTGAGCCAGACTAAGGCCAAGCTCATGAGGATGTATGGCGTTTTGCCGCGCCAAACTTTTAAATAATCATCGTGCTTAACGTTATCAATCGCAGTTGCCAATATCTCCACACCAGGGTGAGCTTTGGCCATGGCTGTGGCTTTCAGGTCAAATAGTGATGGTGCGGTAGAGCCAATAATCACTATTTTGTCTTTAAACTCATGCGCCGGACGTTTTTTTACCTTGCTTGCCATGTCAGCGTAAACATCGCTAAAGGTGACGAATTGGTAGGTAAACGGTTTGCCACGCCAGTTGATGAGCATGTTTTGCGGTAATGCATCGGAATTTGTTTTGCTGAAGTTAGCGACTGCCAGTGGCAAGGAGGGCAGTATCCAGCCGCTTTCATCATGCCAGAGTTTGTACTCGCGCACGATGCCGTCTTTATCCGGGTAAATATTGTGTGTTCCCAAGTGCCCGGAGTTGAGTGCTGCTTCTAAATGCGGCAAAACAATCGCAATCGGCTTGGTTTCGCCTGTCTGATCTAAGCCGGTACGTTTAATGCCGGGAATCATATTGGGTGTGACTTGGCTTAAATTATCACTTGCCTCAGCTAAACGCAGCATGGGGAAAAAGGTGTTTTTTGTACCAGCAATTACCTCGTTGAAGTAAGCGTCACTATCCGGGTTGTAAATGTCCGGATCACTAAACAAAATATCAAACACCACTGCTTTAGGTTGCTGCGCTTCGATGTTTTCTAAAAACTCGCCCAGCACCTGTCTAGGCCAAGGCCAGCGGCCATACTCAGCAGACATGGCGCTTAACGAGGCTTCGTTGATGTCCACAATCACAATGTCAGGGTCTGGTTTCGGTACCATGACTCGATTTTTTACCATCATGTCAAACGCACGGTCGCGCATGTTTTCACCCACATGAAACACGCTGGCGTCTAATAAAACCAACACCGTGAGCAGTGCGCTCAAATATAAATAAAAGTTGTTATGCAGTCTGCGAGTGATATTTGCCAGTTGCTGGTTTAGCAGTAGTTTGAGTTTAAGCACGATGAGCCTAACGAGAGTGTTAACAGGCTTAAGTTTGGCATAATCTTTAATTATTTAAAAATGCTCTTTAAAAATTTTTATAGATTAGCGCCTAGGTAAGGGGTTGCCTCTATAAGATTATGCTGCAATCTATATGAATGCCGTGAATTTATACGGATGCGAAACCAGCATCGGGTATAATTTAGCCTATGGTACAAATCATTATCTTAATTATTGCCGTTGCTATTCTTTTGTTGCTGCTATTGCAGATGCGAAGAGATAGCAAGGTGGATCATAACGCATTCATACTGCAGCAACTTGAAGAAAAACATCGTGCTATGTTGCTGGATTTTAACGATGGCCTCAACAAGTTAGGCGACAGGTTGAGCAGTGCCACTAACGAAACCAGCGAGCGCTTGCGCGCAAGCGTGGCAACAGAGTTGCAGGCAACGCGTGACGCGATGCAGGCTTTGCAATTAGCGCAAAATAACAGCTTGGCACAAACCCGCGAAACTGTACTGGAAAAACTGCATACCACATTAGCCGAGCAGGGCAAGGCTGAGCAGGAGTTGATACAGTCAACCATGCGTAATGCAACCTTGCAACTTACGGCTAGTATTGAAGCCTTAACTAAATCAGTGGATGGTCGCTTGGAGTTAATTGGCGGCAAAGTTTCTGAGCGTTTAGATGAGGGCTTTAAAAAGACTAACCAAACCTTTATGGATGTGATGGCGCGCCTGGCGACCATTGATGAAGCACAGAAGAAAATTGATGGCTTAACCACCAATGTCGTGAGCTTGCAGGAGTTACTGGGCGATAAACGCTCACGCGGTGCCTTTGGTGAGGTGCAATTGGAGGCTTTAGTTCGCAATGTGTTGCCCGCAAACTCTTTTGCCATGCAGCACACGTTTGAAAACGGCACGCGCGCCGACTGCGCTTTGTTCTTACCTGAGCCAACAGGAGTGGTGGCGGTGGATAGTAAGTTCCCGTTGGAGAATTACCACCGCATGTTGGATAACAAGCTGAGCGAAGCGGAAAAGCTGATTGCGGAAAAACAGTTTAAATTAGATGTCAAAAAGCATGTAGATGATATTGCCACTAAGTACATTATTTCCAATGTTACTTCCGATGGCGCTGTGATGTTTATTCCAGCAGAGGCGGTGTTTGCAGAGCTGCATGCATACCATGCAGATGTAATTACATACGCCATGAATAAACGCGTTTGGGTGGTTTCACCCACGACACTAATGGCGGTGCTGAATACTGCCAGAGCTGTGTTAAAAGATGTGGAAACACGTAAACAGGTACATGTGATTAAAGAAGAGCTAGGCAAGCTAAGTAAAGACTTCGGACGTTTTGACCTGCGCATGAAAAAACTGGCTGACAACATCCGTCAAGCGCATGAGAACGCGCAAGACGTGCATATTTCTAGCCAGAAAATTTCGCAGCGCTTTGCACAAATTGAGCGTGTGGAATTAACGAAAAGCACGCCAGATTTACTTGATGTAATTGATGATAAAGCAGATTAACTAAACTAAGTAACCCAATGAAAATTAAATTATTTTATTTTGCAAGATTGAAAGAAACGCTTAAGTATTCTACCGAAGATTTAGAGCTACCAGAAGATTCGCTTACCATTTTGAAATTGAAAGCGGTGCTGGCTAAACGTGGCGACGTGTGGGGGCAAATGCTGATGGGTAAGTTGAAAGTGCGCGCGGCCATCAACCATGAGCTTGTTGATGACAAGGCCGTGATTAATGATGGCGATGAAGTTGCGTTTTTCCCACCGGTAACAGGCGGTTAATGCGTTCGTTTGATAGCAACGCGGTAAAACTATGACAGTAAGAGTACAAACAGCAGATTTTGATATAGGCGCTGAGATTAACCGGCTGCGCCAGGCACGTAAAGATATCGGCGCAGTAGTGAGCTTTGTTGGTTTGGTGCGCGATTTGAACGATGGTGATACTGTGTCGCAGCTTACGCTGGAGCATTACCCCGGCATGACGGAGAAGTCGCTTGCTGCCATTATTGAGCAGGCTAGAGTGCGCTGGCGCATTATAGATGCGTTGATTGTGCACCGTGTAGGCACATTGCAGCCTAGTGATCAAATTGTGTTGGTGATTGTAACGAGCGCACATCGTGGCGATGCATTCTCAGCTTGTGAGTTTATGATGGACTATCTTAAAACAGAAGCTCCATTCTGGAAGAAAGAAGCAAACTCAACAGGTGAGCATTGGGTAGAGGCAAAATCAGCAGATGATGCGGCGCGTGACCGCTGGAGTATAGAAAAATAATATGCAAAAAACATTAACACCTCAAGAGCTCACCATTAATGTGGCGCTGCAGCAATTTAAGTTTGCCGATACGTCAGCACTCAGTACTGAAGCGCACGACAGCGCACAATATCAGGCGTGGGTAGCGCAAGCAGAAGCTAAAAAAGCGGCTGAGTTCGGGTTAAGCATACAGCAGACGGGTTTTAACTTGCTGGCATTGGGTGAGCCTGGTTCAGGTCGTACCACGTTAATGTTAAGCGTGATGCATGAGGCTGCCAAAAAGTGGTCAGCAGCCAGCGATTTAGTGGCGTTATACCAGTTTGAGGCAAACGGTAAACCTTTGTTTATTAAGTTGCCTGCTGGTGCTGGTACGCAGCTGAAACAGGCACTGGATAGTTTTGTGCGCGTTTTTGCCAAAGAGCTTGCCAGCTTGCTAGAGGCTAAAGTACAGCAAAACTCTATTGCACCATTGCAGGCTTTTATAGAAGAGCAGTTAAACACGGTGAAAGCCAGCCTGACACTGATCGAGCCAGACAAAATACCCGCGCATTATTTTAGTACCCTGCAAAAAGACATATTAGAAACACTGGAAACCTGGCAGCCTACCACCGGTCCAGAGGGGGAAAGTAATCTTGAGGCACTGATGACCGAGAGCTTTTTCGGCCGCTACCGTGCCAATGTGCTGGTCGAGCATCACGCCACGCAGCATGCACCAGTGCTGTATGACAATGACCCTAGCTTGCAATCCTTGTTTGGTGGAATTGAGGGCGCGAGTGAAGCTAGCAATATCCCGGATTTTCTACGCTTGCGGGCTGGTAATCTGATGCGTGCAGATGGCGGTACATTGCTACTACATTTGCGCGATATTCTTGCCGATGAGCAAAATGGTGCACATATTCTGGAAAAACTGCACCGCTTCTTGCGTAACGGCACTTTGCAGATTGAAGACTTGAGCAACAGTAGCAATCAGGGCAGTAGTTTGATTAGTGCGCAGGCCGCTATCCCGGTTTCAGTGAAAATCGTGTTGATTGCTACGCGTGAAGATTATTACGAGTTGCTCAGTGTTAAACCGGATCTCTTTGATTACTTCCCCATCAAAATTGAGTTCGCCGATCAGGTTAAAGCTAGCCCTGAAAATTACGCTGCTTATGCATCGTTTATTGCGCACAAGTGCCAACAGCATCATTGCCGTCATGTCACCGCTGATGCTGTTGCCGCTTTGTTGCAGGCTATGCACCGCTTGATTGAAGATCAAACCAGACTGAGCACCAAGTTTGGGGTGCTTGAGAAGCTGCTGTTAGAAAGTGCTGCCGCAGCTAGCCTGCGTGGCGCTGAGCTCGTTACGGTTGAAGATGTTAAATCCGCGATACAGCGCAAATATGCGCGTCACAGCTATATAGAGGCCCATATGCGTGACTCTATCGTGGATAAAGAGTTGATTATCAGTGTGCATGGCGAATGTATTGGCCAGATTAACGGCTTAACACATATTGATTTATCTGAGGCCAGCTTTGGGTCGCCAGTGCGTATCTCTGCGAATTGCTATCCAGGTAGTAGGGGTGTGCTGACCATAGACCGTGAAGTGAAAATGAGTGGGCCTACCCACGATAAAGGCGTGATGATTTTGCAAAGCTGGCTGCATGCTAACTTTGCACATTTAAACCCGCTTAACCTCACAGCTTCGCTGGTGTTTGAGCAAGAATATAGCGGTGTTGATGGCGACTCAGCCTCCTGCGCTGAGCTATTCGCGTTGTTGTCATCACTTGCACAAGTGCCAATTAAACAAGGCATAGCGGTGACTGGTGCATTAAATCAACACGGTGAAGTGCTACCTGTAGGTGGTTTAAATGAAAAAATTGAAGGCTACTTTAGGGTTTGTAAAGAAATTGGCCTAGATGGCAAGCAAGGTGTGCTGATGCCTGAGCGTAACATGCGCCACCTTGTGCTCAGTGATGAGGTAATCCAAGCTGTAGAGCAAGGTCAGTTTCATATCGCCACCATGAACAATGTAGCAGATGGTATTCACTACCTAACCGGACACCAACTGCAGGCCGTAAACGTGATGGCAGAAGTCGTGCTGAAAGATTTTAAAACAATCCTAGAAACAAACTTTCCTAAAAGACCTGCTTAGGTCTGCAATAGGTTGAATGAATATGGCGGATGAAGCAGATAGCAAGTGCAGGTTAGATAAATGGCTATGGGCCGCGCGTTTTTTTAAAACACGCAGCCTTGCCACCACCGCTATCGACACAGGTAAGGTGCATGTTGATGGCGACCGAGTCAAGCCGGCTAAAGAGGTACACATCAGCCAAGTGATTCACATACGTAACCGAGATTTTGAAATTGAAGTAACGGTACAAGCGCTTTCGAATGTGCGCAGAGGCGCGCCAGAAGCAGCGCTTTTGTATACAGAAACAGCAGCTAGCATCACTAAACGAGAAAATGCCAAACTCACCGGTGAACATGATTTTGCCCAGCGCGATCGCGGTGCAGGACGGCCAACAAAAAGGCAGCTTAGGGATATTAAGAAGTTTACTGGCGGGGCTTATTAGATGTTTGTTCTTGACCTGTCCCTGTAAATATAGATATTAACAATCCTATTGGTTGGTTCAGCTAACTATACAAGCCAGAAATAAATGTTTTTATTTTGCGTAATGGGGATGTGAGTTGCCAAGAGCGACTGTTTTTTAACAGGTTAATTTGATCTTTGTGAAATATGTTTAGCTCATCTTGTGTGACTTTCATATTTTTTGTGGCACGTAACAAGGCTTCAATAAGCTTACTCTCGGAATGTTCTGCTGTGGAGTTGAGGGTTGATTGTTTAATTGCTTGATTGTCACTAGGATTGACAAAATCCTTCACGTGAAAAAACGCAAGTGGTTTGTTGCTACAGGTGATTGCAATCACAGTGGAATCGCGCGTGATAGAAATGCCTTTAGCCCCACCTTCTTGCAAATTATTATGCCCAAGCTGGAAGGTTTCATCATCCATAATTTTGATTTTAGCTGTAGGGTAGTAATCGCCACTCCAGTTATTTGTGTTGTTGTGATACACATATACAAAAGGAGTGCCTGCATCGGCTAAAAAGATGAACTGTTGGTCATGGCTGAAAGTGATGCCATGAGGATAGCTAGCGCCGTTTAAAATGGCGCTAGGTTGTGAGTTGCAATTGAGCGATTGTATGTTTGCATAAATAAGAGCTTGATGGTGCTCGTGGTTGCTAATCGCTAGCCATTTGCCATCCTGGCTAACTGTTACTCCATCAGGTATGCAGATGTCCTTTTTTAGTAAAAAGGCACTAGCTTTTACCGAGAAGCTTTCACTCTCGTCTAATATGTAATGAGATACAAAGTTGCCGCTGTTGCTGCAAATAAATACTTCGTGTAGACCTCCGCCTAGTGAGTGGACATCTATGCAGTCTGTTGAATGCAATGCGCTTTCATTTATTGGAGGAAGCACCTGTAGCGCTATCAGTTTGACAGGGTTGGTATGGCCTTTTGTATCTGGTATTTCTAGAATCGTAGCATTGCTACTGCGATTTGCAACAATGATAGTGTTGTTGTTTATCCAAGCAATCCCATGAGGTAAGTGTATGCTTGGTGAGTTGATCTCACAGGCACTGTCTAAGCTAATTTTGGGAGTAGGGTATGAAGACGTTATGTTAATGTCAAAAATTAAAACTTTACTTAGCGCGTAGCTTGCAATTGCTAGTTTTGAATTGTTTGGTGAGAAGGCTAAGTCTTCGGTTCTGCCTATAGACCTTAGCTTATTTAAAATATCCTCCGTGCTTTCGAAATTAATTTCCAATTTATTAATTAACCTAATTTATTCTATTTCATGTATGGTAGATTAAATGTGTGTTCAATACTAGACGCAGTATAGCAAGTTGAGATTTTCGTGATCAGAATCCTGTTGGTTAAACAGCATGGTTGGATTAGAAAAGCTCCGATAAAAATTTAAATAGAAGTTAAGTTGGAGTTAGGTGCGAAATGAGTGTTAAGCTTTACAACTTTCCGTGTAGTTAAGCAAAATAAGAATAATCACCAATTAGTTTTTACTAGTTATGTCAAATTGCTACGCAATCATTTTATGCGGTGGGTCAGGCACTCGCTTATGGCCGCTATCCCGATCACTCAAGCCTAAGCAGCTATTACCCCTAAATGGTGAGGTTACCTTGCTGCAGCAGACCGCTAAACGCATCTGTCAAAAAGTTAAACCTGATAACCTTTACACTGTAACGCATGAGAGTCATCGTTTTGAAGTAAAGGGGCAGTTGGCCGAGTTATATCCAGATGCATTGCGTAATGTGATTAGTGAGCCAGTTGCAAAAAATACATTACCCGCGATTGCAGTTGCAGTTAAACGCATTCATGCACAAGACCCATCAGCGATGATTGGGGTTTTTGCCTCTGATCATGCGATTGATAATGAGTCAGCTTTTATTTCTGCTTGGGAGTCAGCTGAGGTTGCTGCACAAGCAGGGTATTTAACGCTGCTTGGAATATTACCAACAGAGCCCGCAACTGGTTATGGCTACATTAAACCTAATCAAAACTTAAATTTAGCAAACACTGCTCTGCCAGTGTTTGCTGTAGAGGCTTTTGTAGAAAAGCCTGAGCGTGAGAT
>NZ_CAMLGS010000031.1 GCF_946479685.1 uncultured Methylotenera sp. | reverse complement strand
CAAAACATACATAAGTTGTCGCCACATATGAAATATTCGCATTAAGTAGTCATGCTAAAATAGCAAGTTATGAACAGCCAACCGCACACCACCATGCAAGATCCTCTACTAGCCGGCCTTAACAATAAACAGTTAGAAGCAGTCACCCTACCGCAACAGTCTGCATTGATTCTGGCAGGCGCCGGTAGCGGAAAAACGCGCGTACTCACCGCACGTATTGCATGGCTGATTCAGACCGAGCAGGTTTCCCCTACCGGTTTGCTGGCGGTGACATTTACCAATAAAGCAGCAAAAGAGATGCTCACCCGCATCACGGCATCGTTACCTATCAACACCCGCGGTATGTGGGTGGGCACCTTCCACGGCCTGTGTAACCGCTTACTGCGTGCACATCACCGCGAGGCTGGGTTACCGGCAAGTTTCCAGATTCTGGATATTGCCGACCAGTTATCCATGATTAAACGCCTGATGAAGCTGATGAATGTGGATGATGAGAAGTTTCCGCCCAAGCAGGTGCAAAACTACATTAACGGCTGCAAGGATGAGGGGTTGCGCGCGCATGCGGTAGATGCCTACGACCCGCACTCACAAAAGCTGCGTGAAATCTTTGAAGAGTACGACAAACAATGCCAGCGTGATGGCGTGGCCGACTTTGCCGAGCTGCTATTACGCTGCTACGAACTGCTGGAGCGCGATGCTAATATCCGCCACCATTACCAAAGCCGCTTCAGGTACATCTTGGTGGATGAGTTTCAGGATACCAACCGCCTGCAGTATCAATGGCTAAAACTATTGGCCGGTAAAGACAATTGCATATTTGCGGTGGGCGACGACGACCAGTCTATTTACGGCTTCCGCGGTGCACGCGTTGGCAATATGCGTGACTTTGAAACCGATTTTAATGTGCAAAGCATCGTAAAGCTGGAAGAAAACTACCGCTCACACAGCAACATCCTAGATGCTGCCAATGCCATTATTTCACACAACAAAAACCGCCTAGGTAAAAATCTATGGACCAGCGCTGGTGCTGGCGAACCAGTACGCGTGTATCAGGCCTACAACGACAATGATGAGGCACAATTCATAGTCGATGAAATCAAAATGCTACACGCCGAAGGCACTGAACTGGGCGAAATGGCCTTGCTCTACCGCTCCAACGCGCAATCACGCGTATTAGAGCATGCATTATTCTCAGCCAATCTGCCGTATCGGGTATATGGCGGTCTGCGCTTTTTTGAACGCGCAGAGATTAAACACGCGCTCGCTTATATGCGCCTGATTGCCAATGCCAATGACGATACCGCATTATTGCGCGTCATTAACTTCCCCGCACGCGGCATCGGTGCGCGTAGCCTAGAGCAATTGCAAGAAGCGGCACGCGCTGAAAACTGCAGCTTATGGCAAGCCGCCATTAACAAAGTGGGCAATGGTAAAGTTGGCGGCAAAGGCATAGATGGTTTTGTCGCGCTGATCAGGCAAATGGTCGATGAGGCTTATGGCATCAGTCTGGCCGAACTAGCAGAACTAGCCACTACCCTCTCTGGCCTGAAAGCGCACTACCAGAACGAAAAAGAAGGCGAAGACCGCATCGCCAACTTGGAAGAGCTGGTGACCGCAGCGGTAGCATTTACCAACCAGGATTTTGGCAACCACAACAATGTGGACGGCGAAACTCCACAAGACTTACTCACCCAGTTTCTAAGCCACGCTAGTTTAGAGGCTGGCGAACACCAGGCAGACGTAGGTCGCGAAGCGCTGCAACTAATGACAGTACACGCCTCCAAAGGTCTGGAGTTTAAGGTAGTGTTTATCAGCGGTCTGGAAGAAGGCCTGTGCCCGCACGAGCAAAGCACATACGAAGCCAACGGCCTGGAGGAAGAGCGTCGCCTAATGTACGTGGCAGTCACGCGCGCACGCCAGCGCCTGTATTTGAGCCACGCCCAAAGCCGCATGTTGCATGGGCAGGTACGCTACGGTATTCCGTCGCGCTTTTTAGATGAGATTCCGGATAAGCTGCTCAAGCACTTAAACAGCAAACCTGTGGCTAAATCTGGCTATGGCCGAGATTACAACGAACTGCCTGCCGTAATGAGTAAGCAACAAAGCAGTACGCAGAAAAATGCCATGCCGTGGAAAGTGGGCCAACAAGTGGCACACAATAAATTTGGCAATGGCGTGGTAGTGAGTTATGAAGGCAACGCCAATGACATGCGCGTGCAAGTGAACTTTGGACGTGAGGGCCTAAAATGGCTGGCGTTAGAGTTTGCCAAACTGACTGCAATCTAAGCCCTAAAAGCGCTAGCGCAAAGCTTGATGGTTTGCGCTAGGCTGGGTGAAAATTCAATTAAAGCTGAAAATAAACTCGGCAGCTGACGCCGAGTAGCTAGACCAAGTAGTTAATGCTAACTAACCTGATCAACCGGGTTAGATTCGTTAGTGTCTTCTACACCAAAGATATCAGCATAGCTGGTGTACAAGCTGGTCATCATGACTGGAATAATGGCCACAAACACCACGGAGAAAATCACGTGCACACTGACCACCAGCCACATCGCTGCCATTAACACCGCCATAAACATCAGGCCATACAGCATGAACGGCAGCATATTCTTTAAGCAGGCAACAAAGCTCAATTTCATTGCATCCACAGCTTTAAGTTGGTTTAACCCCCCCAACACTGGCGCAAACCAATAACCCATCAGCACCGGCATCAACAAAAACATGGCAATAAACAGCGGCAAGATTACAGTACTTGCCTGCTCCGGGCTCAGGTCTTTACCTTGCGCAATCAGCTCTACCGCGTTTCTATCTAGCATCAGCACCACTAACACCGCAATTACCAGCAGACTCATCATATAAAAACCGCCCACCGCTACTAATTGTGAAGTGTTTTGTTTGAAGCCCTGAAACAGGTGGTTAATCTCTAAGTCTTGGTTACGTGTAAGCGCCTGGCAGCCCCACATCATGCCCGCGGCAAACACTGGCGCTAACAACGTGCTGACCACAGAACCCAATACCGGCACCAACGAAATAGGAATCATAATCGCCAAGTAAATCAGCAGCAAAATCACCCACATCACAGGGTTGGCTCTAAACAAACTAATGCCGTTTACTATCCAAAGCCATGCGTTTGCAGCCGGCACTTGTTTCACTGCCGGTGCTTGCGAATTTAGATTTTCTGCCATGATGTTCTTTCACCCCTAGTTCAAATCAGTAGTTTCAAATCAGTAGCTTTAAATCAGCCTACTGCAATAAACACTCTATGCTAACGCACAACAGCTGAATTAAGATTGTGCGGTTCTTAACTTAAGTATATTTTTAAAATGATTCGGGTCTTTTGCATGTGTTAACTCACCCGCCTGCGGATAAATCTGGTCATACAAGCGTGATAACCAGAAACGCAATGCCGCAATCCGCAACAAACCATTCCATGCTGCATGCTCAGCCGGCTCAAATGGACGCACAGATTGATAAGCCTGCAATAGCGCCGCCACCTTAGCTGCATCTAGCTGACCATCGGCCTGCACGCACCAGTCATTGGCGACAATGGCCAAGTCATAGGCCAGCACATCGTGACATGCGTAATAAAAATCAATCAAACCACCAATTTTATCGCCATCAAACAACACATTATCGCGGAACAAATCTGCATGGATAATGCCTTTAGGCAAGGCTGAGGTGTCAAAATCCGCCTGGAACGCCAGTGTTTGAGTCAACAGCGCTTGATCATCTGCCGATAAATGCGCCATCACTTTTTGTGCGGTTTGATTACGCCAGTCTGCGCCGCGCGGGTTTTGATGCGCCTGCCCTGAATATTGTGAAGCAAAGGTCTGCCCGGCTTGATGCATCTGCGCCAGCACTCGACCTACTTCCGCGCAGTGCACACTACTAGGCGCGGTAATATCCTGCCCGTTCAGGCAGCTGATCAATACAGCAGGCTTGCCATTCAGCATATGCAAGTTGACGCCAGCTTTATTACTAATCGGGTCTGGGCAAGGCACGCCGTGCGTGGATAAGTGGTGCATTAAATCAATGAAGTAAGGCAGCTCTTCTATCGTATTGTGCTCAAACAAAGTCAGCACATATTTATTTTGTGTGGTGGTCACAAAATAATTGGTATTGGTAATGCCTGAGGAAATACCTTTCAACTCAACCAGTTCGCCAATGGAATAATCCTGAAGCCAAACTTGTAGTTGTTGGTTGCTAACTGAGGTAAAAACAGACATAAGATGTAATTTAAAAAACTGGAAATAATTAAAGGCGGGGCATTATATCAAGCATGTAGATGAAAAACGCTGCTTGCATCTACACGCCTGCATTGGTCAATGGATGATGATTAAAATCGGAAGATCGTCCATTTAGGAATAGATAATGGCGGATTAGGGCCAACATTAACCCAGGCACCGTCTTGGTCTTCTCTGTGCAAATAATAAGGCACGCCATGCTTAGGCGTTACCTTCATCATATACAGCTGGCCGCCTACACGGTATTCCTCGATGGTTTCGCCATTCTTTTTAACAATGGTAATTTCTGGCTCATCCGGTACATCTTCTGCACTGATGCTAGGCGGTGGAATATCTTCCAGCGGCTGCAGGTCGGATGGCAATTCCCTGGCTTGCAATAGCGTTGGCACCAGCATTGCTGCGAGTAATAAAGCACTTAGATTTTTATAACTTTTATGCATCATCATTACCACCCTTTACGGCATGAATATCATCAACTAGACAAGTGCCCATTCTATCAAAAACCATCCAACATAAGGCCATATGATTACAAATAAAGCTGGATGCGCTCTTCTTCTGCAGAAAGCTTGAAGCCACGTGTTTCGTAATGTTTAAAAATGGCTTGTACAATCTCTTCCGGGTCATCAATCATCTGGATTAAATCCAAATCACTGGTTGAAATCATGTCTTCGTTAACCAGTGTGGTTTTCACCCAATCCACCAGCCCGCGCCAGAATGGCTCGCATACCAAAATGATAGGGATTCGCAATGTTTTACCGGTTTGCACCAGGGTAATTGCCTCCATCAGTTCATCTAAAGTACCAAAGCCCCCAGGCATCACCACATAGGCACTCGCATACTTCACAAACATAACCTTACGCATAAAGAAATGCTTAAAGTTCTGGCTAATATCCTGATACGGATTTGCATTCTGCTCATGCGGCAATTCAATATTCAAACCTATGCTTGGTGATTTTCCGGCAAAGGCACCTTTGTTCGCCGCCTCCATAATGCCAGGGCCACCGCCCGAAATCACGGCAAAGCCGGCATCAGACAAACGCCTTGCAATATCCACCGTCAGTTCATAATAAGGGCTATCCGGCTTGGTGCGCGCACTGCCAAAAATAGAAACCGCAGGGGTAATCTCTTTCAGACGCTCGGTGGCATCCACAAACTCAGACATGATCTTAAACGCATGCCAAGACTCAAGGCCGGTATGGTGCATGCCTTGCACGTCAGGGTCAGTAATTTTTGGAATTTTTTTAACTATAGTCATGACGAATAATCCTTGATGAATGAAATACCAAAATTGAATATCAACACTGCAATATCAGTACTTAAGCTGGCTAAATAAAGCAGACCAAATTAAGCACCTACACATAAACAATTTTTAAGCATGTCATATATGTTTTATTATGTAGGCGATTAAAGACCGTTGGCAACAACCTATTGCAACTATTTACCCCGATTTTGGCTATTTAATGCGGCGGTCACTCGTAATTTTTGGATTTGTATATGAAAACTTTATTATTGGTGGATGGCTCATCCTATTTATATCGCGCATTCCACGCCATGCCAGACCTACGCAACTCAGCTAACGAGCCGGTAGGTGCGATTCAGGGCGTACTCAACATGCTGCGCCGCCTACATAAAGACTACCCTGCCGAATACAGTGCCTGCGTGTTTGATGCCAAAGGCAAAACCTTCCGCGATGACATTTATCCAGAATACAAAGCCAACCGCGCCAGCATGCCCGATGATTTGCGCTCGCAAATTGAGCCTTTATTTGAAACCATACGCGCTATGGGTTGGCCGCTGATTATTGAAGATGGCGTCGAAGCGGACGATGTGATTGGCGCATTGGCCAAACAGGCCGAGCGTCAAGGCATTAAAACCATTATCTCCACCGGTGACAAAGACATTTCACAGCTAGTGAACGAGCACATTACCGTGGTCAACACCATGCGCGATGCCTTCCGCAAGACCGATGACGTGCTGGATGTGGCTGGCGTAGAAAACAAATTCGGCATCCCGCCCAGCTTGATTATTGACTACCTGGTACTGATTGGCGACACCTCAGACAACGTGCCTGGCGTAGAAAAAGTGGGGCCTAAAACCGCAGTAAAATGGCTAAAAGAATACGGTACGCTGGATAATATCGTTGCCAATGCCGACAACATCAAAGGAGTGGTCGGTGAAAACTTGCGTAAAGCGCTACCGTGGCTACCTACTGCACGCGAGCTGATTACCATCCGCTGTGATGTGGGCATCCGTGACCACTTTGACGAGCTGGTACAGCAAGTGCCGGACAAAGCCAAACTAGCTGCATTATTTGACCACTTTGAATTCAGGAGCTGGAAGCGCGAGCTAGACAATATGCCGGACGCAGCGCCACAAGCCAGTGCCGAACCTCTGCCTGCTGGCACTTCAGGTGATTTATTCGGCACCCCTGCCACGCCTGCCACAACCGAAACAAAAAGCGCAGCCAAAGCCGAACCGCAAACCGCACAGTTTAGCTACACCCCTAACACCAGCCGCCAGTATGAAACCATACTGAGTGAAGCAGCACTGGATACATGGCTTACCAAGCTCAACCAGGCTGAGCTTATCTGCTTTGATACAGAAACCACGTCACTAGACCCGCTCACCGCGCAAATTGTAGGCATGTCGTTTAGCGTAACCGCCGGTACTGGCGCCTATTTACCGCTCACGCATGATTACTTTGACGCCCCCACGCAACTACCGCTGGCAGAGGTTTTAGCCAAGTTCAAACCTTTGCTGGAAAACCCCGCCATTAAAAAAGTAGGGCAAAACTTAAAATACGATAAACACGTTTTGGCTAACCACGGTATTGTGCTTAACGGTATTGCGCACGACACCTTACTGCAATCTTACGTGCTGGAAAGCCACCGCGGCCACGGCATGGATGAGCTGAGTGCGCGCCACTTGGGTATTGAGCCGATCAGCTTCGAACAAGTAGCCGGCAAAGGTGCCAAGCAGGTTGGCTTTAATCAGGTGACGATAGAAGTGGCGGCCGAGTACGCGGCCGAAGATGCGGACATCACCTTACAGCTACATCAAGCACTGTCACCGCAAGTGCTGCAAGACAGCAAACTCAACTTCATTTACAGCCAAGTTGAGATGCCTTCAATGGAATGCCTGTTCACCATAGAGCGCAACGGCGTACTGATTGATGCCAATATGCTCAACCGCCAAAGCAATGAAATCGGCATGAAGCTGATGGAACTGGAAGCGCAGGCTTTTGAACTGGCAGGGCAGCCATTTAATTTGGGCTCGCCTAAACAGCTACAGGAAATTCTATTTGGTAAACTCGGCATCAAGCCTATTAAAAAAACCCCTTCTGGTGCGCCATCCACCGATGAAGACGTACTGCAAGAACTGGCACTAGATTACCCATTACCCAAAGTGCTGCTGGAATACCGCGGTTTAGCCAAATTAAAATCCACCTACACCGATAAACTGCCCAAAATGATTAACCCGCACACCGGGCGCGTGCACACCAACTACAATCAGGCGGTAGCGATTACCGGCCGTCTGGCCAGCAGTGACCCTAATTTACAGAACATCCCGGTGCGTACAGCAGAAGGCCGCCGTATCCGCGAAGCCTTTATCGCACCGCCGGGCAGCCATATCGTTTCTGCCGATTACTCGCAAATCGAGCTGCGCATCATGGCCCATTTGTCTAAAGATACCGGCATGCTGCAAGCCTTTGCCAATAATGAAGATATCCACCGTGCCACCGCTGCTGAGATTTTTGGCGTGGAACGCAGCGCGGTAGACAACGAGCAGCGCCGCTATGCCAAAGTAATTAACTTCGGCCTGATTTACGGCATGAGTGCGTTTGGCTTGGCACAAAACCTAAACATCGAGCGTAGTGCAGCGCAAAACTATATAGAACGCTACTTTGCGCGCTACCCAGGTGTGCGCCAATATATGCAAGACACGCGCGAACTTGCTAAAGAAAAAGGCTATGTAGAAACCTACTTTGGCCGCAGGCTGTGGGTACCGGAAATCAATAGTGCCAACGGCATGCGCAGAGCTGGTGCCGAACGTGCAGCCATCAACGCGCCGATGCAAGGCACAGCAGCTGACTTAATCAAGCTAGCCATGATTGCGGTCGATCAATGGCTAAAAGATGAAAAGCTCAGCACCAAGCTCATTATGCAAGTACACGATGAACTGGTGTTAGAAGTGCCAGATGCAGAGCTTGAGCTAGTGAAGCAAAAGCTGCCGGAACTGATGCAGAATGTAGCTAAACTGGATGTACCGCTGCTGGCCGAGGTCGGCGTGGGTAATAATTGGGAAAGCGCACATTAGCGCCAAGCATGACTCACTCGTGTAGTTAATCCATTATGCAAAAAGATAATCAGCCTATTGGCATTTACATCATCGGCGATGAAATCCTCTCTGGGAAGCGGCAGGACGCACACCTAAGCTTTGTCATACAGGCGTTAAAATCACGCGGCTTGCAACTGGCATGGGCGCACTATCTGGGAGATATTCCTGCGCAGATTACCAGCCTGCTGCAAGGCAGCATGCAGCGTGGAGAGATTGTATTCAGCTTTGGCGGCATTGGCGCCACGCCAGATGACTACACGCGCCAGTGTGCGGCCGATGCCGCAGGGGTGGCACTAACCCGTCACTCAGGGGCAGTAGCCGAAATTGAAGCGCAATACGGTGAAAGCGCCTACCCAAAAAGGGTGCTGATGGCAGACTTGCCAGCAGGCGCAGAACTCATTCCCAACCCAGTCAACCGCGTGGCTGGCTTTGCTATCAATCAGCATTACTTTGTGCCGGGCTTTCCACAAATGGCACACCCCATGGTGGAGTGGGTGCTGGACACGCACTACCGCCACCTGTTTCACCAACAAGATTACGCCGAGCTATCGATTTTGGTGATGGATGCCGGCGAAAGTCAGCTGATTGATTTGATGAACCATATCGTACAAAAGTACCCTGAGCTGAAGCTGTTTAGCCTGCCTAAGCTGGATAATCGTCGCACCACAGAGGTGGGTGTCAAAGGCGCTGCGGCAATGGCAAACGCTGCACTAGATGAAATCAAGCTTGCGGTCAGTGCGCTAAACTTCCCGTGGCAAGCACATTAAAGCTAGGCAGATTCAGATGAAATGCAGAGACCATTGCGGCGCATGTTGCATCGCACCTTCTATTAACAGCCCCATCCCCGGCATGCCGAACGGCAAGCCTGCTGGCGTGCGCTGTGTGCAGCTAGACGAACAAAATATGTGCAAGATTTTTGGCCGGCCTGAGCGCCCGGCATTTTGCGGCGGCTTGCAGCCTAGTGCAGAAATGTGTGGCGACACGCGCGAACAGGCCATCACATGGCTGACACAGTTAGAACAAATCACTGCTCCTACGCTCACCCAGCAATAGCACCGCAATAAAACTCACGCTGGCGGCAATCGATACATAAGCCCCCACCCACGCCAACCCACCAGTTGCTACCAGCAGTTGTGAAATATACGGTGCCATAGATGCTCCCAAAATACCGCCTAACTGGTAAGCCAAGCCCGCGCCGGTATAACGCACCGCCACCGGAAACTGCTCAGGCAAATAAGCCCCCATAGGCGCAAACGTAGCCCCCATCAAGAACAAAGCCAATGATAAAAACAGAGTCACCTGCGCAACGGAGCCGCTTGCAAGCAACGGGCTTAACGCAAAACCAGCCAGCACTGCCAGTGCACCACTACCTAATAGCACCGGTTTACGGCCATAACGATCACTCAATTTTGCCGAGATAGGTGTGGCTATCGTCATAAACAAAATCGCCACGCATAACATGCCTAAAAAGTCGCTACGGGTAACACCTAAATTAGCCGTGCCATAACTTAAGCAAAATACCGTAGCGGTATAAAATAGGTTGTAGCACACCACCATCGCCAGCGCACCTAGCAGCACCGGGCGGGAGTGCTGGCTTAACAAAGGCTTAATCGGCATCGCATGCGTTTTATGTTGCGCCAGCGCAGAAGCAAAAGCTGGCGTTTCGGCTAATTTAAAGCGCACGTACAAGCCCACTCCTACCAACAAGGCACTGGCAATAAAAGGCAGGCGCCAGCCCCAAGCCTTAAATTGCGCATCAGTTAGCCATAGCGACAACGCCAGGTAACTTAAGGTAGCCAGTAAAAACCCGACCGACGGCCCCAGCTGTGGAAACATACCAAACCATGCCCGCTTACCTGCCGGCGCATGCTCGGTAGCCAATAATGCCGCACCACCCCACTCTCCGCCTAGGCCCAAGCCCTGACCAAAACGCAAGATACATAATGCAATTGGCGCCCAAATGCCTAAGGTGTCATACCCAGGCAGCAGCCCTATCAGCAAGGTAGAAATACCCATCAATAACAAAGAGGCAGCCAGCGTGGCTTTACGTCCAACTTTATCGCCAAAATGACCAAACACGATGGCACCCACTGGCCGCGCAATAAACGCGATACCAAAGGTTAAAAATGCGTTAAGCGATTGTGTCGACGGGTCACTGGCAGGAAAGAACACCTGCCCAATGACCAAAGCCGCCGCCATGGCATAAATATAAAAATCGTAAAATTCAATCGCAGTTCCAATAAAACTGGCAAAGGCAATATGTGTGCTTGAAGGTTTCAGCGCCTGGTGCTGGTACGTATGGGATTTCCCTGTCTGGCTTTTCTGCATAATCAAACTCAATAACAAACTTTGCCAATTGTATGCTGAAAACAGTTTTCTCAAACCGAGATTGCGTATAAAATAGGCAGCTTGCCTGTTAAATTGGCTTTAGCCATCTTCATAGATTTTTAAAGCGCTTTTTAGTAACCAGTTTTTTTAGTAAAACCTGAAGTAGGCAAAACAGGAATGCTAAAACCAACACCGCACATTAAGCGCAACTGGTTTTGGCATGCATAGTTAACAATCTTATCGTGAAGATTAAACAATCTAAATGCAAATCGGCAATCACATCTTAAAAAACAACCTCGTTGTCGCACCCATGGCGGGCGTGACAGACAGGCCTTTCCGCCAACTTTGTAAAAAGATGGGTGCAGGCTTGGCTGTATCTGAGATGGTGACTTCCAATTCACTGCTGTACGGCAGTGAAAAAACCAAACGCCGCGCCAACCACGAAGGTGAAGTTAACCCGATTTCTGTGCAAATTGCTGGTGCAGACCCGAAAATGATGGCGGAAGCGGCCAAGCACAAC
Organism: uncultured Methylotenera sp.; assembly: GCF_946479685.1. The sequence goes on along the minus strand of NZ_CAMLGS010000031.1, from coordinate 13,308 downwards.
GTAGACAATGGCGCGCAAATCATCGATATCAACATGGGCTGCCCGGCTAAAAAAATCTGTAACGTGATGGCTGGTTCTGCTTTACTGAAAGATGAACCGTTAGTCGCGCAGATTCTGCGCGCGGTAGTAGGCGCAGTAGATGTACCGGTCACGCTAAAAATCCGTACCGGTTGGGATAAGCAAAACCGCAACGCGATTCAAATCGCCAAAATGGCGGAAGACCTAGGCGTGCAAGCCTTGGCTATGCACGGCCGCACCCGCGCCTGTGCTTACATGGGCGACGCTGAATACGACACCATTGCTGCAGTAAAACAAGTGATTAATATCCCGCTGATTGCTAACGGCGACATCACCACCCCGGAAAAGGCAAAGTTTGTGCTGGATTACACCGGTGCAGATGCCGTCATGATCGGCCGTGCCGCGCAAGGCCGTCCTTGGATATTCCGCGAAATTGAGCACTACCTCACTACCGGTACACATATGCTACCGCCAACCGTAGATGAGATCCATGCCGTGATGCTAGAGCATCTGCATGATTTGTATGCATTTTATGGTGACCTCACCGGTATGCGCATGGCGCGCAAGCACATCTCCTGGTACACCAAAGGTTTAGCCGGCTCTGCACAGTTCCGCCACACCATGAACACCCTGCAGACCATAGAATTACAACTACAAGCAATTAACGACTTTTTTGTAGAACTAAAAACAAAAAATGAGCGCTTGGTTTACATTGATAATGATGCTGAGGACTCTGATCCAGACGCGTCCCCAGCATTAGCAGCCTAGGAACTACTATGTCAGAAAATTGTAAGCTCAGCCAAGCCGTACACGAATCTTTAGATGATTACTTTACGCATCTGGAAGGTGAGCCACCGCATGCTGTTTATGACATGGTATTGGGCTGCGTAGAAAAACCGCTGCTTAGCTATATCATGCATAAAGTAGGTGGCAATCAAAGCAAGGCAGCCGAGATTCTAGACATCAATCGCAACACTCTGCGTAAAAAACTTCAGCAGTACAAGATCGAATAAAACAAACACCCGACACGTATTTGTTTTATCCCAAATATTTGGGGGCTCTTGCATTTTGGATAGTGTCTTGCATTTTAGATAATTAAGTTGAGCAGCCATTCAGCCACGCAAACTTAATTGTCAGGAAACAACCGGCAGCAAAAATTTAACGTGTGTTAGCAAGTCGCTAATGCAGCTTATCATTTGTATTATGGAATAATTTTATGGCAACTACTAAACGTGCGCTTATTAGCGTTTCTGATAAAACCGGCATTATTGATTTTGCAAAAGGCTTGCAAGCTTTAGGTATTGAAATTTTATCAACTGGCGGCACCGCTAAACTATTCCGTGACAATGATATTCCGGTGGTTGAAGTAAGTGACTACACCGGCTTCCCAGAAATGCTGGACGGCCGCGTAAAAACGCTGCATCCGAAAGTGCATGGCGGTATTCTAGGTCGCCGTGATTTGCCTGAGCACGTATCTGCCATGCAATCACAAGACATCCCTAACATCGACATGGTCGTGGTGAATTTGTATCCGTTTGAAGCAACGGTAGCCAACCCAAACTGCACTCTGGAAGATGCGATTGAGAACATCGACATTGGCGGCCCAGCCATGGTACGTTCTGCAGCCAAAAACTGGAAAGACGTTGCGGTAGTGACCGATGCCAGCCAATACGCTGACGTATTGCGCGAATTACAAAGCACAGGCGGCGCAACCAGCCAAGCCACAAAATTTGCTTTATCTGTTGCCGCGTTCAACCGCATCAGCAACTACGATGGCGCTATTAGCGACTACCTCTCTAGCTTCAACGCGGATGGTTCACGCAACCCTTACCCAGCGCAAGTAAACAGCCGTTTTGTAAAACTGCAAGACTTACGCTATGGCGAAAACCCACACCAAAGCGCAGCGTTCTACCGCGATACCAACCCAGCACCTGGCTCTTTGGTAACAGCGGTACAGCTACAAGGTAAAGAATTAAGCTACAACAACATTGCCGACGCTGATGCAGCATGGGAAGCGGTAAAGAGCTTTGACTCAACCGCCTGCGTAATCGTTAAGCATGCCAACCCATGCGGCGTAGCGCTAGGCAAAGATGCATTAGAGGCTTACAGCAAAGCATTCCAGACTGACCCAACTTCAGCATTTGGCGGCATTATCGCTTTCAACACGACTTTGGATAAAGCAGCTGCCGAAGCAGTAAGCAAACAGTTTGTAGAAGTGTTAATCGCACCTGACTACACTGCTGAAGCATTGGCGATATTCAGCGCCAAAGCCAATGTACGCGTACTTAAAATCGCACTACCAGAAGGTGGCGATACAGCATGGGCACAAGGCCGCAACTCACATGACACCAAACGCATTGGTTCTGGCTTGTTGATTCAAACTGCAGACAATCACGAAATCAGCGTGAATGACTTAAAAATCGTCAGCAAAAAACAACCAACGCCAGAGCAGTTACAAGACATGCTGTTTGCATGGCGCGTTGCTAAATACGTTAAATCAAATGCGATTGTGTTCTGCGGCAACAGCATGACACTAGGCGTAGGCGCTGGCCAAATGAGCCGTGTGGACAGCACCAAGATTGCTGCAATCAAGGCACAAAATGCTGGCCTCACCTTGCAGAACTCAGTAGTAGCTTCTGATGCGTTCTTCCCGTTCCGCGATGGTATCGATGTACTGGCAGAAGCTGGTGCAGCCTGCGTGATTCACCCGGGCGGCAGCATGCGCGATGAAGAAGTGATTGCCGCAGCTGACGAACATGGTTTGGTGATGGTAGTAACTGGTATTCGCCACTTTAGGCACTAAACAATTATTAAAATAATGACGTTTGTTCTTCTTTTGCCACAGCTGGTCTTATCACTGGTTGTGGCGAAAGATTTTTAGGGGTTTCAAATACATGAAAATTTTAGTCATCGGCAGTGGTGGTCGCGAACATGCACTCGCCTGGAAAGTTACTCACAACAAAGAGGTTAGCCGTGTTTATGTAGCGCCAGGCAACGCAGGCACCGCATTAAACCCGGATATGATGAACGTACCGCTTACCGCAGTGGATGATTTAGTTAAATTTGCGCAAGACGAGCAGATTTACCTCACCATTGTTGGCCCAGAAGCCCCACTATCACAAGGCGTGGTTGATGCGTTCCGCGCAGCAGGCCTAAAGATTTTTGGCCCGACCAAAGCCGCAGCCCAGCTAGAATCTTCTAAAGACTACGCTAAAGCCTTTATGATGCGTCACAGCATCCCTACCGCCGCTTACGGCACATTTACCGACGCTAAACTTGCCCATGACTACGTGAAGCAACAAGGCGCACCTATCGTGATCAAGGCTGACGGCTTAGCTGCCGGCAAAGGCGTGGTGGTTGCCATGACCGAAGATGAAGCCCACGCTGCAATTGATGCCATGCTGGAAGACAACAAACTCGGCGCTGCTGGTGCACGCGTGGTGATTGAAGAGTTCCTGGAAGGCGAAGAAGCCAGCTTTATGGTGATGGTAGATGGCAAAAATATTTTAGCGCTTGCTACCAGCCAAGACCACAAACGCCTACTAGACGCAGACCAAGGCCCGAACACTGGCGGCATGGGCGCTTACTCACCGGCTCCGGTGGTAACACCGGCTATCCACGCCAAAGTGATGCGCGAGATTATCAAACCTACAGTAGAGGGCATGGCTAAAGATGGCATCCCATACACCGGTTTCTTATACGCAGGGCTAATGATTAGCCCGAATGGCGATGTAAAAACACTAGAATTTAACTGCCGCATGGGCGACCCGGAAACCCAGCCGATTATGATGCGCTTGAAGAGCGACCTGGTTGGCTTGATGGAGCACGCAGTGAACGGCACTTTAGACCGTGCTGAAGCAGAATGGGACAGACGCGTGGCGCTAGGCGTAGTGATGGCATCGGCAAATTACCCGGAAACCCCAAGACTAGGCGATGAAATTACCGGCCTCACCAATCAGGTGACAGATACGTACATATTCCACGCCGGCACTGCACAAAAAGACGGCAAAGTAGTCACCAGCGGCGGACGCGTACTCTGCGTGACTGCACTGGGCGAAACCGTTAAATTTGCGCAGCAGCAAGCCTACCAAGCCATGAAAGAAATCAAGTTTGATGGCGCACAATTCCGCAGCGATATCGGCTACCGCGCCATTAAAAGTTAAGAAATAACGAGCTTACACATGAACACTCAAGACGTTTTCAGCTACTTACAAAACCTGCAAGCCAAAATTGTAGAAGCCATCGAACTGGTGGATGGTAAGAACTTTCTGCAAGATAGCTGGCAACGTCCTGAAGGTGGAGGCGGCACCTCTTGCCTGCTAGAAGACGGCAATGTGTTTGAACGTGCTGGCGTAGGCTTTTCGCACGTACTCGGCACCAAACTGCCACCGGCTGCCAGCGTGGCACACCCCGAGGCCGCAGGCCGCCCATGGGAAGCGATGGGCGTATCTTTAGTGTTTCACCCACGCAACCCTTACGTGCCTACCGTACACATGAACGTACGTTTTTTTGTCGCCAAAGCACAGCATGCCGGCGAGCAGGATATCTGGTGGTTTGGTGGTGGCATGGATTTAACCCCGTATTATGGTTTCAGCGAAGATGCTGAACATTTCCACCGTACCAACAAAACTGCATTAGATGCGTTTGATACTAGTTACTACCCTAGATTCAAAAAAGATTGCGACGACTACTTCTTCTTAAAACACCGTCAGGAGCCTAGAGGCATAGGCGGCATTTTTTATGATGACTTCAGCGAACTCGGTTTTGAGCGCAGCTTCGATTTCCATCGCGCAGTGGGCGATGCATTCTTGCAGGCCTATTTACCTATCGTGCAGCGCCGTAAAGACACACCATACGGCGAACGTGAGCGTGACTTCCAGGCTTATCGCCGTGGCCGCTATGTAGAATTTAACCTGATTTACGACCGTGGCACCATTTTTGGCCTGCAATCCAATGGCCGCACCGAGTCTATCCTGCTGTCCATGCCGCCAATTGTGAAATGGCGCTATGACTGGAAGCCTGAAACAGGCAGCCCGGAAGCGAAACTTTATACCGACTTTCTGATTGAGAAAGACTGGTTATCTATTCACCAGTAAACGAGTAGCCTCTTATGACCACATCAGCCCAAGCAAATATCTCTATTCCAACCAGCATTTCTGCTCAGGCGCGTACGCTGGCACAAGATTTACTCGATTTTATTGATCTCAGCCCTAGCCCTTGGCACGCGGTTGAACAGGTTGAACAGCAATTAGTGAGTGCGGGCTTTACCCAGCTAGACGAAACACAAGCCTGGCAGCTGAGCGCTGGTAAGCGTTATTTTGTAGTACGCGGCGGCGCTTCTATCATTGCCTTCACGCTAGGCAAGCAGCCGCTAGCTAACACCGGTTTCCGCATGGTGGGTGCACATACCGACTCCCCTAGCCTAAGACTCAAACCCAAAGCTGCTTATGAAACAGACGGCCTACTGCGCATAGGCGTAGAGGTATATGGCGGGCCGATTCTGGCAACCTTTACTGACCGTGACTTAAGCATTGCCGGGCGCGTTACGATACGCACAGCAACAGGTCACGACATTAAACTGCTCAAGTTTGACGATGCTTTGATGCGCCTGCCTAACCTGGCGATTCATATGAACCGTGAAGTCAATGAAAAAGGCCTCAAGCTTAACAAGCAAACCGAGCTGCCATTACTGTTTGGAGAAAGCGCAGAAGGCATTGCTGCTGAACAGCAATTCCTGGCTTATATTGCCGCGGCGCTTAATGTGGCAACCAGCGACATCCTGACCTTTGAATTTAACGTGTTTGATACGCAAAAAGGTAAATTCTGGGGTGCAAACCAAGAGTTCATCACCAACAGCCAACTCGATAATTTGGCCTCCTGCCATGCCGCCATCACCGCACTGCTCAATAACAGCAATCAAGATGGCAGCAATATCTGCGCATTGTTTGATCACGAAGAAGTGGGTAGCGAGAGCGCTACAGGCGCCAGCGGTAGCTTTTTATCCGATGTCATCACCCGCATTACCAGCAACCTCGGCATGAGTGAAGAGGAGCGCCTGCGTGCTTTAGCACAGAGCTTTTTTGTCAGCGCAGATATGGCCCATGCGTACCATCCGAACCATGCTGGTGCATACGAGCCTTGTCACCACGTCATGGTGAACAAGGGACCGGTGATTAAAACCAATGCCAACCAGCGTTATGCGAGCAATGCCGACACCGCCGCACGCTTTATCGCGCTGTGCGAACGCGCCCAAGTACCGGTACAACAATATTCACACCGCACAGATTTAGGCTGCGGCAGCACAATTGGGCCAATTCTTGCTTCTGGTTTAGGCGTAGCCAGCGTAGATGTAGGCTCGCCAATGTGGGCAATGCACAGCATCAGAGAAAGCGCAGGCGTATTGGACCACCATTACATGATAAAAGCGCTCAGTGCTTTATTTACTAGCTAGCAAAATAGCCTGTAAGCATCGCAATAAAATAATCGCTAGTGAAAGAATGACTAATAAAAAAATAGTCGTAAAAATAGATAATTACAATAATAAGCGGTGATTGACCATCACCCATGAAATGTTTAGCATCAACTAACAGTACCCAACCAATTTATCGTCATTGGCTGGGTATCAAGTCATACACTAAAAGGGATACCCGTTATGCTCAAGCAGCTACTTAGAACTAAAATAATCAGCGCTCACGCAGACAGCGAGCTAAAAAAATGTTTATCGGCATTTGATTTAGCGCTGTTAGGCATAGGTTGTGCCATCGGCACCGGTATCTTTGTATTAACCGGCATTGCAGCCGCTACGCAGTCTGGCCCGGCAGTGGTACTGTCGTTTATTATTGCTGGTGTGGCATCAGGCTTTGCCGCGCTAGCTTACGCTGAGTTGGCTGCCTCAGTGGGCGGCTCCGGCAGTGCTTACGGTTACAGTTATGTCGCTTTCGGCGAGTTTATCGCCTGGGTAATGGGTTGGATTCTGTTATTGGAATACGGCGTAGGCGCCGCTGCCGTGGCTAATGGCTGGGCTGGCTACTTTATCAACACCCTTAACAACTTCAACATCCATCTACCTGAGGCTATCACTAAAGCGCCAATCATGGGCGGCCTCATCAACTTACCGGCATTCTCTATTATCTGGGTACTCACGATTTTATTAATTATTGGCGTAAAAGAAAGCGCGCGCTTTAACAACATTATCGTCATTATCAAGCTATCGACCATTGCGATCTTTATCGCGCTGGCCTCCGCTCACCTCAACACCGATAACTGGCAGCCGTTTATGCCATTTGGCTGGTTCAGTACCTTGGAAGACGGTAGAAATATAGGTGTATTAGCTGGTGCCTCTCTCGTGTTTTTTGCTTACTTTGGCTTTGATGCAGTGTCTACTGCCGCCGAAGAAGCAAAAAATCCGCAGCGCGACTTACCTATCGGCCTACTCAGCTCACTCGTGTTCTGCACCATCGTTTATATCGTGGTATCAGGCTTACTCACGGGTATCGTGCCTTACACCGAGCTTAACGTATCATCTCCGGTTGCCTACGCCCTAAGCAGGCTCGGCCATACATGGTCATCTACGCTAGTAGCAACCGGTGTGCTCGCTGGCCTGATTACCGTGCTGCTGGTGCTGCTATATGGCTTAACCCGCATTCTGTTCTCTATGAGCCGTGATGGGTTGATTTCCCCTATCTTTTCTAAAGTTAATCCAGACCGCAAAACGCCGACTAGAATCATTCTCATGTGTGGTTTTGTGGTGTCGCTAGTGGCAGGCTTTATCCCACTTGGTCAGCTTGCTGAAACCGTAAACATCGGTACATTGGCAAGCTTTGTCATGGTGTGTGTGGGCGTGATTGTATTGCGTATCCGTCAGCCTAACCTGCCTCGCCCGTTCAAAAATCCTTGGAACCCACTGATTCCGGTATTAGGCATTATTTCATGCGGCGCACTGATGTCATTCCTGCCGGCCAGCACCTGGATCAGATTTGGCACCTGGATATTGGTGGGCATCGTGTTTTACTTTGCTTACTCTATGCACCATAGTAAATTAAATTTGCTGCATAAGCATAAAGCGTAAACACAACGCACACGCAATAAAAAAGCCAGCTTTTTAAGCTGGCTTTTTTTATGTGACTAGCACTCAAATGTTATTCAAGCGCTTAGCAAATGATTAAAGTGAAAGAACCCACTCAACCACTGTTTTGATGTCAGCATCTTTAACTTGTGGACTGTTAGCTGGCATAGGCATAGGGCCCCAAACACCGCTACCGCCTTTTTTAACTTTCTCAATCAATTTTGCTTCTGCAGTTTTGTCGCCTTTGTATTTAGCCGCAACATCTTTGTAAGCTGGACCTAATACTTTTTTATCTACTGAGTGACATGCTAGACAGCCACTTTTTTGTGCCAAAGCTTCAGCAGCTTTTGCATCCACCGCAGCACCTGCTTGCGCAGTCAGCAACATAGAACCAGCAGTAGCGATTGTTAATAATAAAGCCTTCATGCTATCTCCTTGAATTAACACTTAATAATAGTAGTTATAAATTTTACAACCCGCATATCATACTCATAATTTAACTTATGACAAGTGAGTTAAATCAAATCTACCTCAACGGGCTAAAATATATAAAATTTTAAACAATTGAAGTAAATTTCAGTACCTAGGGTACACTCAACGTGTCGATCATGACACGCGTTGACATGACCGTAAAATAAAAAATGCAGCTGACTACAGTGCCTCCACACTATATTCAACAGACATGGTATGCGTTCTGTTCGGGCTGATCACCACAGAGTTTTCCAGTGCATTTGCAGTTTCCACACAGACGGTTTTACGCCATTCGTCTGCATCACCCATATCGCCCATCGCATGCGCTTTTTCCGCGCCCGGGCTCCATACCACGGTAGTATCACTACCGGACTTACCCACACGCACTACTCGGTTATAGATAGGGTCATGGATCAGGCAGTCAGAGTTGTGGTCTAGGTAAACACGGTCAAACTCGCCATCAAATTTCAGCACATTGTGCTCTACGTAGCGTCGGTATTGGCGTAGTTTGTCTGCATATAGGCAGTCTTGCAGGCCGGTTACGCGCACATTGCCAACATCACTCACGTTAAGGTAAGTGTGGAATGCCTCACCAATCAAGAATGGATGGTCAGATTTGTTGGTGGTAGCCAGATCAATTTTCAAACGCTTACCGATAGTGACCATCATGGTGAGCACGTAGGAGTACGATAACTGTCTTTTCGCCTCTGGCGTTTCTATCATTTGCAACACAATACGGGTTGCGCCTGTGTCAGTAGCATCTACATCCACCAACTGCCATGGGATTACCCTTGCGAAACCGTGTGGGCATAATGTGCTATCGGTTGGATGCGCGCCAAACCATGGCCAGCAAATCGGCACACCACCGCGGATAGAGCGGCCTTTTACATAGCGCGCATGGTCAGAAAGCCAAAGCACCGGCTCTTTTTCTGTTTTTGGCTGCCATTGCATCACATGGCCGCCTTGCAGCGCGATTTTGGCAGTTGCCAATGGATTATCTATCTCTAGATATTGCAGGCCGTTTTCGTCTTCAGTGACGGTCACATGCGGATGCAATGTGGAGCAGCCTTGCCCATCTTTCTTTCTAAAGATATGGTCTTCTAGCGAATCTAATGTCATACATTACCTTATCAATTGGTCACTTTCCGTACTGCTGATGAAAGTGATTTAATCTGAATAAATTACTTCCCAATCTTATTTTTCAATTTGGGAAACATCACGTACCGCACCACGTGCAGCACTGGTACTCATTGCGGCATAGGCACGCAATGCCGGTGATACCGCTCTTTCACGATTCACCGGTTTCCAGGCGTCTTTGCCTTTATCTTCCATTTTTGCGCGACGGTGCGCCATCTCTTCATCTGTGATTACCAAATGAATCGTACGGTTAGGAATATCAATTTCAATTGTGTCGTTTTCTTGGACTAGACCAATAGCGCCGCCCTCAGCTGCCTCTGGTGAAGCGTGGCCGATACTCAAACCTGAGGTACCGCCAGAGAAGCGGCCATCAGTCAGCAACGCACAGGCTTTGCCCAGACCTTTAGATTTCAAGTATGAAGTTGGATATAACATCTCTTGCATACCTGGGCCACCGCGTGGGCCTTCGTAGCGAATCACCACCACATCACCAGCCACGATTTCATCAGCAAGAATCGCTTCTACTGCTGAGTCCTGACTTTCAAAAATACGGGCACGGCCGTTAAATTTCAGGATGCTGTCGTCCACACCCGCGGTTTTAACGATACAGCCGTCTAATGCGATATTGCCGTATAGCACCGCCAAACCGCCATCTTGTGAGTAAGCATGGGCTTTATCACGGATACAGCCTTCTGCACGGTCGTCATCCAATGTTGGCCACAGCATGCTTTGTGAGAACGCAATAGTCGTAGCAATGCCGCCAGGTGCCGCACGGTAGAATTTCAACACATCTTCGTCTTTAGTAACTTTGATATCCCATTTAGCCAAAGCTTCACCCATGTTTTTGCTATGAACGGTTGGCGCTTCAGTATGGATGACGCCAGCACGATTCAACTCGCCTAAAATACCCATCACGCCACCGGCACGGTGCACGTCTTCCATGTGGTATTTAGCAGTAGCTGGCGCAACTTTACTCAAGCATGGCACTTTGCGTGAAATACGGTCAATATCACTCATGGTGAAATCCAAACCTGCTTCGTGCGCTGCGGCCAACAAGTGCAATACTGTATTGGTTGAACCGCCCATAGACACGTCTAATGCCATCGCGTTTTCAAACGCCTGCATATTAGCAATGCTGCGTGGCAATACGGTATAGTCATCTTGCTCGTAATGGCGTTTTGCCAATTCAACAATTAAACGGCCAGCTTGCAGGAATAATTGTTTACGTGCGCCGTGTGTAGCTAATGTTGAACCATTACCTGGCAAGCTTAAGCCTAAAGCCTCTGTCAGGCAGTTCATAGAGTTGGCGGTAAACATACCTGAGCATGAACCGCAAGTTGGGCATGCTGAACGCTCAATCGCTTCCGCTTCTGCATCGCTAACATTGCTATCTGCAGCAGCCACCATCGCATCTACTAAGTCTAGTTTGTGCGTATTGCCGCCCCAGTTCACTTTACCGGCTTCCATTGGGCCGCCAGATACAAACACCACTGGGATATTCAAACGCAACGCAGCCATCAGCATGCCCGGGGTGATTTTGTCACAGTTGGAGATACATACCAGCGCATCTGCACAGTGTGCATTCACCATGTATTCAACACTGTCGGCAATTAAGTCGCGGCTAGGCAAGCTATAAAGCATACCGCCATGACCCATGGCAATACCATCATCCACCGCAATGGTATTGAACTCTTTGGCCACGCCGCCCGCTTTTTCAATTTCACGCGCAACCAATTGGCCCATGTCTTTTAAATGCACGTGACCCGGCACAAACTGCGTGAACGAATTAGCTACCGCAATAATCGGTTTATTAAAGTCACCGTCTTTCATGCCAGTGGCACGCCATAGTGCGCGCGCACCCGCCATGTTACGGCCGTGAGTAGTGGTATGTGAACGATAAACTGGCATGATAAAAATCCGTAAATAAAGTGAATAAACAATAAAGTGTAATTTTAGACTAGCTAGCGCCAACTAGCCAAAGAAATGTGAAAGAAACGTATGATTTCATACGCAAAAGTGCCAAAACCAGGCTAAACGCGTTATAAAGTATCCAAAGGGCTGCTGACGCCACGCCCGCCCTTATTCAGCACATGGGTATAAATCATCGTTGTACTCACATCCGAATGCCCCAATAACTCTTGCACGGTGCGTATATCATAGCCCCCTTCAAGCAAATGTGTCGCAAAACTATGGCGAAAAGTATGCGGAGTTGCAGGCTTATCAACTCCAGCCAATGCCACTGCTTTTTTAACTGCGCGCTGCACTAACTTTTCATCCAAATGATGCCTGCGCTCACGCCCGCTACGCGGATCAACCGAGTAACTACCCGAGCAAAACACATACTGCCAAGCCCAGCTTGTTGCCACATTCACATATTTGCGCTCTAATGCATCTGGCAAGTAGACTTCAGCCTTACCTTTAGCGACATCTGCATCAAACAACGCCTTGCGCCAAATTAAATGCGCTCTTAACGGCTCCACTAAAGATTTAGGTAACATCGTCACCCTATCCTTCGCCCCTTTGCCATTACGAATCAAAAGCTCACCGCGGTCAAAATCAATATCCTGCACCCGCAAGCGGCAACACTCCATGATGCGAACCCCGGTGCCATATAGCAAACGCGCAATCAGACCATGCGTAGACTGCATACGATCCAGTATTTTGGCGACCTCCTGCTTGGAAAGCACCACAGGTAAACGTTGCGGCTTCTTTGCCCGCACCACATCATCCATCCACGGCAAAGATAAGCCCAACACCTCACGATACAAAAACAATAAAGCCGACAATGCCTGATTTTGCGTGCTAGACGACACATTGCCATGCGTAGCTAAATGCGACAGGAATGCCTCAACCTCAGGACCACCCATCTCGCGCGGATGACGTTTATGATGAAACAAAATAAAACGCTTTACCCACTGCAAATATTGCATTTCCGTTCGAATACTGTAATGCTTAACACGTATCTTTTGCTGAACCACCTCTAGCAATGTTGGCTGTTTAGTCATCTAGGTGTACTTTCAAAATAAACAAATCAAGCAAAGTAAAGTTACTAACCACATAACAATTAATAACTTAACAAAAGTAATGAATAAAATTATACACACAACTTTACCAAGTTATACACCTAAATCGGTGTCTACTTTACGTTAGCCACATGAAAATCTCACTAGCTTTTGCCATCTTATTTTTTACATCGCAAGCTTTAGCACAGCAACCTACTGCTGGGTTCCCTGCGTCGGCAACTGCATTTCTGGCGCAAGAGCTTCCTAAAATGGAGGCCGCCGTTTCAGCAAATGACCGTAACTATTTCAGTGGTGGCCTTGAAAGAATGCAAACCTTTTTAAATTCATGGGGGCTTAACTCGCAGCCATCCGTAGCACTTGATAGTTACCCTGCTTGCACTCAAGCAGTAAGTGATTTTTTAATTGCTGGTTTATGCAAAATCTCACCGCCAGGTACAATTTGCGAGCCAGAAACATTTTTGCCCAAGGTAGCTGCTAATATTGCTGCTTGTAATGAGTTGGCAGGGCTAACCCATCATTCAAGCGGGACGCCTAACGGCGCCCCTTAATTCAAACGTTAGGTTTATATGAAACTTTGGCGAGAACAACCTGATA
>NZ_CAMLGS010000030.1 GCF_946479685.1 uncultured Methylotenera sp. | reverse complement strand
AATTGACGCTCAACTGTGCAATTGATTTTGGCACATGCATTTCTAACATATCAAATGCTGCGGCAATTTGTTGCAACGGCTTGCTGGCTTCTTCTAACTCAGCAGTGTTTTCTGGGTTTCTGAAGAAACTATCCAAGGCTTTTTCTACAATCGCCAAAGCCGCCAACACTTGTTTAGCAACAGCCTCAATCAGGGTAGCATCATGCTGCGCCTGTGCAAACGCATCTACGGCAGGTGCTAGCGCTTCGCCGCGCATCACTGCTTGCAAACGTGCAATTTGCGTATTAATTTTCTGATTAGCTTCCGCATCCAACTGCTGATAATGATCGCAACTAGACTCCAACAAATTCAAAGAAGCCGCAACTTCGATAAAAGCGACCTCATTGAGCTTGGCCGCATCATGCTGCAAGCCTTCTACAGTTTGATAGCTTACGTTAAATAAATTAACCACACCTTCATGGTTAATGCCCTGCTGCACTGTGTTCAGGATATGTTCAAACTTGCTAACCAGCGTAGCCAAATCCATTGCGCTAGCAAGCGCGTCATTCACGCTAATACTGGCCCATAAATCTTTCAGCGTAGGAATATCCGCAATCAGTTGTGCCAATGCCGCCTGCTCAGCAGCATTAGAGCTAGTGGCTTCTACTACTTGCGTTTCTGAAGGTAAGGCAGTGTCTAGCTCAAAGGTTTTTTTAACGGCCGCAATCGTGTCTGTACTTCTGTCACTAATCGCAACGTAATAGAGTAAATCTCGCAACAAGCGAGATGGGACCTTGGCATCCCCCATCGCCACATTGCGTAATTGACGGTCTAGTTTACTGCACAGTTTTTTTGCACCTGGATTTTCGGCCAATTTTTCTTGCGCCAGTGCATCGGTAAAGGCTGAAGCAGTCCACCACAGTGTTCTTGGTGCACTTTTCAATTGCACCTGTTGCACTTTAGTCACGGCAACGCGCATACCATCAAGCGCTACCGCATCTTTAGTACGCAACCAATCCAACAAAGACTTTTGAAAAGCCGCTCTTTGCTCTGAGACAAAAATCGGAATGGAAGACTCTTCAATTGGGTTGCTTGGCAAGTCTTTCGGTGCACTATTATCGACATCTGGGAAGAATAATTCGCTTTCATCCAGCGTCTCGCCTTGTGCTTCGACGATAGGCTTCAAGGCTTTATACAGCCGAATCGGCTGGTCAGGCTGCCCATTTAGCAAGTCTTGAAGATACTTGGATAAAGCCTCAACCGCGCTAATCAAATGCTCCATGAGCTCTGAGCTCACAGTAATTTGCTGTTTGGCCAAACTATCTGCAAGTTTTTCCAGTTCATTGCAGTAGCGTTTGCAGCCTTCCAAACCAACCATATCCAGCGCACCACTCACCTGATACAGGTGCGCAATGGTAAACCGCAAGTTCGCAAACTCACTTGGATTCTGATTGACCTCATTAAAGCTTTCCAGCACCTTTTTCAGTGACTGATCAATCTCATCTTTAACCCAAGACAACGGGCCAGTATCAAATGCTTCAGGCATTATTTACTTCCATTTTCGGTATGTAGTTTTTCATGGCTTTTATGTGTCTTATGCTAAACGTTAAACTTTTACGCAAAATATGCCATTCTTAAAGTTTAAAACCAGCTACAGAATCACGTAACTCTTCCGCCAAGGAGGTGAGCTGACCTACAGACTCAGCGGTCAGTTTTGTACCTTCCGTAGTCTGCGTCGTAATCTCTTGAATCATCTGCATGTTGTTCGCCACAGTGGTAGCGGACTCTGTCTGCGCATTGGTGGCAGTAGAAATCGATTGAATCAAACGTGCAAGATTAGTTGTAACAGATTCAATCTCGTTCAGTGCCTGACCAGCAGCATCTGCAACGCGCGCACCTTCAACTACACCCTCCGTTGATTTTTCCATCGCCGCTACCGCGCCGTGGGTATCGGTCTGAATCGTTTTCACAATCGCACTAATCTGTTTAGTCGCCTCTGATGAACGTTCCGCCAGACGCTGAACCTCCTCCGCAACCACCGTAAAGCCGCGACCTGCTTCACCAGCAGACGCCGCCTGAATTGCCGCGTTCAACGCCAGAATGTTGGTTTGTTCGGTAATGTCAGAAATCAGCTCCACGATCTCACTAATCTCTTGTGAGCTTTCACCCAAACGTTTAATACGTTTAGAGGTTTCCTGAATCTGGGTACGAATCTCGTTCATCCCAGAAATTGTGTTCTGCACCGCTTGTGAACCCTGAATCGCCGCCTCTAGTGAGCGTTGCGCCACCTGAGAAGCCTGCTCCGCGTTGCTGGATACCTGCAAGATAGAGCGGGTCATGTCGTTAACCGCTTGTGTGGTCTGTGTAATCTGCGCCGCTTGTGTCTCCGCAGCGGTCAACAACTGCTCAGAAGTACCTTGCGCCACAGAAGTTGCTGAAGTCACCTGCTCGGTTGCACGGTTAATCTCAACAACCAGGTCACGCAAGCTATCAATCGTATAGTTAATAGAGTCAGCAATCGCACCAGCAATATTGTCGCGCACTTCCGCTTTTACCGTTAAGTCACCATCCGCCAAGTCACCCATCTCATCAAGCAACTGCAATACGGCCTCTTGGTTTTCCTGGCCTTCTTTTGCTAACTGGCTAGTCAAAGTAACAGATTGCACAGCTTGTTTTTTACCGTAGAAATACATCAAGCCCAACAATACCAAACCTAGTAACAGCAAACCTAACAACACCAACTGAATAAATCTGGTTTGTGATTCAATCAATGATTTATTTTCTTGGGCAATCACTTGGGTAAAGTTATTACCTGCTTGTTTAGATGCCTCAAACGCTGCGGTCAACTCTAGCAACGGTGCAGATGCAGCCACCGTACCTAATGGTAGTGCCGGAATATAGCGCTTATTTGCCACTTCAAAGAAGTTAGCACCGGCACTAATCACCGCTTCTAATGGTGCTGCCAATTTTTTATTGCTTAAGTTTTTGCGCCAGTATTCAGAACGCTCTTTAAACATGGCCTCACTTTTAGCCGCATTGGCTAAGGCATTATCACGTTTCTGGTTATTAAAACTGGTAGAAGCAACATAAGCCTCGTTGTAAGAAGCAAAAGCATCTAATGGAAACATAGGTGGCGGATTGGTATCCGCAGTCAGCCTGTCGTAAGTATCCAAAATATTATAAATAGGGCCGTTTACTCGCACCTGGTTAATTACCCAGAAACTTAGCAATGCAAACAAAATAAACGCAACAATCTGCAAGAACAACTGGCGGTAACCAGCAGTCATGCTGCCGCTATCGGAGTTAGTCTTTTTGACAATGGTCGAGTTAGAAATTTTTTCCTTAACGTTCGTCAAGAACCCACCCATCAACGACCCAATTTGCGGTGGCAGGCTTTTGATAGCTGCAATATTTAATGCCATTGTTAACCCCGATTTCTAAATTTATATGCTTAACTAAACCACTATTCAATCACTAATATATTGGTGCCTAATTACTTTATTCATACAACTTAAATTGGCTGCACGAAGCTTTTACTCTGAACCAACGCCTCTACGTCTAGCTCCAGCCAATCCCCGCCCTCAGCATCCTGATAAGCATTCATGCTGAAATAAGCAGCATCGGTTTCTGCAGATTGCAGCTGCATCCCCTGAATACTGCGCAGACCAATCAGGCTCTCCACCAGCAATGCCACTTGTGCGGTAGATTCAGTGCTGAGCAATAAGATACGATTATTCATAGACTTAGGCGTAGGCTGCATCCCCATAAACTGCGCCATATCTGAAATGCTGTATAAATTACCACGCACGTTAGCCACACCCAAAAACCACGGCTGGGTAAACGGCACCAATTGCATCGGTGGCACAGGCAGCACCTCTTTTACGTCCTGCAAGTTGATTAAAAACCTCTTATCGCCGACATTAACGCCTAGACGAGACGAGGACTCCCCTCCAACCTGGCTAGCGGCATCTTTCAGCTTAGAAAGTATCGCCTCTTGAAACTCACGTAAATTAGAAGTTTGTGCCACGATTAATTATCAGTCCCAATCATTACCGTTAGAAGAAAAGTGCATAGTAACGCTTAACTTCAAAGCTTATTACACTTAACAATCTTAATTACTCTATCGTTTTAATGATAGCCAGCAAATCAGACTCAACCACTGGCTTGGTAACACAGGCTTTTGCGCCCATTTTCAATGCCCAGGCCAAATCGGTTGCCTGTGACTTACCAGTACACAACACAACGGGAATATGTGCCGTTGCAGGATTTTTAGTCAGCGTGCGTGTTACCTGAAAGCCTGTTAAACCAGGCATCACTACATCACACAGCACAAGGTCTGGCGGATTTGCACCCACTTTAGTTAAACACTCTTCGCCGCTTTCAGCACCCACCACACGGTAGCCTGCTGTTTCTAACATTTCGGTTAGAAAAAAACGGTCTGTTGCAGAATCATCCACGACTAAAATAGTTTGTATTGCCATATTCAATCCACCTCTTTTTGATAACTTTTAGCCTTTGCAGCATAAATTTGCACTGCTTCTATTAGCGTTTCTTGGGTAAAGGGCTTGGTAAGGTATTGGTCTGAACCGACCATGCGACCGCGAGCTCGGTCAAATAAGCCATCTTTGCTAGATAGCATGATAACTGGCGTTGCTTTGTAGCGCGCATTTCTTTTAATGAGAGAACAAGTTTGATACCCATCAAGTCTTGGCATCATGATGTCTACAAAAATCAAATCAGGGTGTTCATTAGAGATTTTTGCCAATGCATCAAAGCCATCTTCAGCGAGTATCACTTCACAGCCAGATGCCTTTAGAAATATCTCAGCACTACGACGAATCGTATTACTATCATCTATTACCATGACTTTGATTGTTGAGAGCTGATCTAATGTCAGCTTTTCTTGAAACGGCTTTTCCTGGCTCACCAGTAAGCTCCTTTATTTTGTATGCATCGCTACTTCAGTATCAATTCTGCACTTGTTTATTTTATTTTATATACAGTCTGTCTTAATAAGCAATACCATTATTCTATTAAACAAAAAAAATAATAATATCTATTTCAATCCCTCTAAAGGGTAATCTATAATCAACAAAGTTACAATTTATTACAATTCATTACAACTGGCAGAATACAATAAAAAAACCTGGCACAGTAATAAATATTTTTGAAGGTCAATGCAGGTCACCAAGGGATAAGCATGATAATTAGACAAGAATCATTAACAGCTAAAATGTCACTCAAAGATTTAGCTGCCACTTCACCTCTACCATCCGCAAATCTGGTATTGGTATTTGGCTCAGTCAAGCGCTTTAGTGAAGCAAAACTTCAAAGCACATTAAAAGCACGTTACCCGACAGCGCAAATCATTGGCTGTTCTACCTCTGGTGAAATCACCGCGACCGGCGTTTATGATGACAGCTTGCAAATCACTGCCATTTTGTGGGAAAAGGCCGTGCAGCGCGTTACCCATACCAAAATGACAGGCATGCAAAACTCGTTTGAAACCGCAGTGGCCCTAGCTAAACAACTAAAATCAGACAGCTTAAAAGCCGTGCTGGTATATTCTGACGGTTTGAATGTGAACGGCTCAGAGTTACTGGAAGGCTTTAAAAGCGAACTTGGCGAAACGCCGATTATGGGCGGCATGGCGGGCGATGGCTTTAACTTTAACAAAACCGTACAGCTATTTAACGACACCTCTTCAGATGGCCTAGTGATTGCTGTGGGCTTATATGGCAACAGCTTAATTGCCGCCACCGGCGTAGGCCGTGGCTGGAAACCTTATGGCCCACCACGCAAAGTAACTAAATCTGACAAAAACGTGGTGCTTGAGTTAGATGGTAAACCTGCACTGCCGCTATACAATATGTATATAGGCGCGCACTCAGCTAAAGAGTTACCAGGCAGCGGCCTAAAGTTCCCATTTGCGGTAATTGAAGAAGGTAAACGCGATATTGAGAAGATTCGCACCCTACTCGCGATTGACCCTAAAACCAACAGCCTCACTTTTGCGGGTAACGTAGATGAAGGTGAAACCGTACGCTTATGCCAATCCACGCATGACCGCTTGGTAGAAGGTGCTGGCGATGCCGCACATTTAGTATCCAATCAAGCCAATGTTAACCAAACTGGCCTTGCTATCTGTGTCAGCTGCGTTGGCCGCAAAGGCATCATGGCTGATTTAGTGGCGGATGAAGTTAAATTAGTGCAGCAGATTTTGGGTAACCAAACCGCGATTACTGGCTTTTACTCATACGGTGAGTTTGCGCCAAGACCGGATAGCAACGACAGCGTATTGCACAACCAAACGATGACTATTGGCTACTTGAGCGAAGACCTACTTGCCTAAGTGGCCTAAAACGCAATCAACCGCATCTGTAAACGGCTGCAGCGCTAAGCAGCCTTACTAATCCACAATGAACTTATGGTTGATTGCTTTAACTATAAACGATAAAGTTAGCCACTTTATAACAAAGGAGAATTAAGCATGGCAACAGTGACCCTCAAAGGCGGCCCAGTAAACGTAGGCGGTAACCTGCCACAAGTAGGCCAAACAGCACCAAACTTTGAACTAGCCGATGCAAAACGTGTGACACAATCACTAGACGCATTCTCTGGCAAACGCAAAGTATTAAACATTTTCCCAAGCATCGACACACCAACTTGCGCAACTTCTGTTCGCACATTTAACCAAAAAGCCAGCAGCGTTGCTAACACAGTAGTGTTATGCATTTCTGCAGACTTACCTTTCGCACAAAGCCGCTTTTGTGGCGCAGAAGGCATTGAGAATGTAGTGACCTTATCTACATTCCGCAACACTGCTAAATTTGCGACTGATTACGGTGTATTCATTACAGACAGCAGCCTAGCTGGCTTAACAGCACGCGCAGTTGTAGTGCTAGATGAACAAAACAAAGTATTACACAGCGAATTAGTAGCTGAAATTGCAGACGAGCCTAACTACGAAGCAGCTTTAGCTGTTTTATAATTGAGCACAGTTTGAATGATCAAAGCCCAGCAGATTAATTTGCTGGGCTTTTTTGTTTGGCAACCTAACTAATTGGCAATAGCTTATATCAATTTTTGATAGCGTTGAATGAGTTAAATCTAATGTCAAATTAAGCTTACTTAAGCCATACGTGACAAGTGCTACCAATCACATTTAAGGAGCAACTCACCATGAAAAAAATTATTACAGCTTTTGCTATACTTTTTGCAGTTAGCTCTAACTTTTCGTTTGCACATTCAGGACGCACGGATGCAAATGGCTGCCACCACGACAGAAAGTCTGGCACATATCATTGCCACTAGCCCTATTTACAAAGCAACAGTATTTTAATCCAGACATTAGACCTCATGAGCGACACCTTTTTTATCCGTAACGCAGAAACAATCGATGCCAACATACTCTGCGATGCAGAGCGGCAAGTGACATCAATGCATCCGGGCTTACTTGTGTCGCTCGCGGATGAATTACAACCCAGCTCTTTTGCAGATCGCATTTCGAACGCAACAACAGGCCGCGGCAAATACGTGGTTGCTGTCACAAATAACAATATCGTAGGCCATGCCAGCATGTACCCAATGGAGCGCGCCAGCTTGCACATATCATGCGGCTAGACATGTGCGTTCATCTTGGTCACTGGCGTAAAGGGCATGGTCGAGCCATGTTAAATCATTTGATTGACTGGGCAAAAACAAATACATCTACACACAAGATAGAACTACTCGTGAGATCCACCAACACCGCCGCAATAAAACTTTACATTTCTTGCGGATTTACTGAAGAAGGTCGACATAAAGATCGCATCAAACTACAAAGTGGCTACTTTGTGGACGATATTGCAATGGCACTGATTCTACGCTGTGATAGAGACTAGCTCTCTTATTCAGCCTCTTTCACAAAACCACCCTGCTCTGCGTGCATGAGAAGTTTCACCAGATCTGTAGTTTTAAGCGCTAGCGCATAACCCAGCACACCACTACCTATTACCATGGTATCAAACTGATTAATACTTGCATCTACCAGTACTTTTAGCGTTTGCGGCAACGCAATCGGCGGTACTGCACCTACCACATAGCCTGTGGCTTCTGGCACTTCGTCATACTCTGCCATGCGCAATTTACGCTCATTCAGGTGTTTACGCAGCACACCCCAATCCGCACGGCCACCGCCAGCCACTGCCAGCAATACAAACTGACCAGATTCGCCCCTGAAAACGACGCTGCGCACGACAGCATTAGGATTTAACCCTTTGCTACTGAGCAACTCTTCAAGGCTGCGTATCGGCTTTTTATCTTCACTTAGAGGGATTTCTATGACATCAAAAGCGACCCCTTGCTGCGTAAGCAGTTGAGTGACCGGAGATTGAATTGCATTGCTCATCTTTTGCTCCTAAAACACGCTTAAACAAAGTGCTAATCAATATGCTGGTTATTCATACGCGCTGTATTTAGCGTTGCTGCCTTTGCATTTTTCTACCGGGTATTTTTGCGCGTTCAAATCTATTTTTTTATTAGCGGCTTTAATTAAATCCACACCACAAACCTCGGCAATCCGTAGCAGATAAACTAGGGTGTCAGAAAGCTCTTGTCCAACCTGCTCTTTAGTCTCTGCATCTAAATTGCGGCTTTCGTCTTCTGTCATCCACTGAAAATGCTCTACCACCTCGCCCGCCTCTACTATCATGGCCATGGCAAGGTTTTTAGGTGAATGAAACTGCGCCCAATCACGTTCGGTGACAAATGCATTAACCCGCGCTCTTAGTGCATCTAATGAGTCTGCCATGTGCTTTCCTTATGCCTCTGGTTTATCTTTTCGGTTAGAGCCTGCCACCATTTTAATTTCGAATAAGCGACACTCTAGCGGACCGTTAAACAAAGGCGTTTTTTTACTTGGCGATAGACGCATCAACTTAGGCATGCGTAAATCATTGGTAAGGAAATAAGTGTTCCAGCCTGCAAACTTGTGTTTTAGCGCTTCGCCCATTTTTGGGTATAGCAAAGTAAGTGCCTCATCTTCACCAATACGCACGCCGTATGGTGGGTTAGCCACCAATACACCGTGATCAGCCGGCGGAATTACGTTCAGCATATCAACATGTGATACTTGCACGGCCTCTAACAAACCTGCTGCTTCTAGGTTCTGCTTGGTCACGCGTACTGCGCGTAAATCCATATCCGAGCCGTAAATTTTTTGGAAGCCGACTTT
The DNA here is from genome assembly GCF_946479685.1 of uncultured Methylotenera sp. The sequence goes on along the minus strand of NZ_CAMLGS010000030.1, from coordinate 17,203 downwards.
TTTAACTTTGCTTAAGGCCTGGTTTTTAATCTTTTTCCAAGCGTCTGACTCAAACGTTTTAAGCTTTTCAAAACCAAACTCGCGTTTAATGCCAGGCGCCATATCAAGTGCCACCATGGCCGCTTCTAATAGAAACGTACCGCTGCCACACATTGGGTCTAGCAACGGCTGCCCTGCTTGCCAGCCGGTGAGTTTTAAAATGCCAGCGGCCAAGTTCTCACGCAATGGTGCTTCAATGCTCGCGCCACGGTTGCCACGCTGATACAGCGCCGCACCTGAGGTATCCACATAGAATTGATATTCATCTGTGGTTAGATAGGCATGAATACGTACACCTGGCGTTTTAGTATCAATATAAGGACGGCTACCGACCGCTAATCTGAACTTATCGCAAACAGCGTCTTTGATTTTTAATGTTGCAAACTCTAGGCTCTTTAATGGGCACTTAACGCCGGTTACTTTCACCATAAAGTCGTGTTTAACATCGAACCACTGTGGCCAGTTCATTTTATAGGCGGCATTGAATAAGTCTTCTTCATTCAGGTATTTACCGCGCCCAACCTGCCACAAAATACGGGTAGCAAGACGTGAGTGCAAGTTAGCCGCATAGCACACTGACCAATCACCATCAAAACTCACCCCACCATCGGTCACGTTCACCACTTTGGCGCTGACTTGCTTCAACTCATCTGCCAGCAGTTGCTCTAAACCACGTGGGCAAGTAGCAAAGTAGCGGTTAGGCGCCTGCCTGCTTGGCTGCGCAGGTCTATTTTGCTGACCCTGCGATTCACGTGGGCTGCGTTGGTCACGCGGGATATTTTTATCAATTGCCATAAATTAACGATCGCTTTTCATAAATATTCGGTTATTACTACTATTGTTATTGTCTGCCAGTTTTTCTAGAAACTGCATAAATTCAATTTTGTGCGTCTTTTCCAGCAACTTAGCACGGTCACGCAGGCTGTTTAACCTTAAATCTGCAATGCCTTGCTTAAAGCCAAATACAGCAATATTGCCGGGCTTGCCAGTGCGTAATATCAGCACGCGCTGATTAAAGCTTTGCTCGATTCTAGCCAGATACACATCAAACTTTTTATCACTACCCCACAGGTTAATAACAAACACGCCTTCTTCTTTTAGGGTATCGGCGCATTGGTCAAAAAAGTCCTGGCTACAAAAATTAGGCGGAATGCCATTGCTATCAAAAGCATCGATAAATAAAACATCGGCCACCGCAGTATGCTCTGCAAGGTAAGCTAAGCCATCCCCTTCGATTACCTCAAACTTTTCGTCATTCTCTGGCACATAGAACTGGTTCTTGGCTACTTGAATGATTCTGGGATTAATCTCAACCACAGTGCCCTTAATCTCCGGGCAGTGTGCGTAGACATACTTAGCCACGGAGCCACCACCCAAGCCTATGGTCAGCATGTTTTTAACGTTACTGTGAAACAATAAAAAACACATAATGGCACGCGTATAGGTGAGCTCTAGCTCAAACGGCTCTCTAATGCGCATGGCGCTTTGCACGGTGGCAGAACCCAAGTGCAGTGCGCGCACCCCATTCAGTTCACTGACATCCACCGCCTCATTCAATGCAGCATGCGCAAAACCCTTTAGTATCTTTTTTGCCGCAGTAAACACTTAAGCCGCCTCCACTTCTGCGCCTTCGTCTTCAGCAGGTATTTCTGTAACGACAGCTTCATTTTCCAACACTTGCAGGAACTTGGTTTTGAGTTCCATCATCAGCGTATCAACTTCCTGCACTTGCAGGCTTACTCGTGTACCTACTTTTAACTCCGGCAAGCCATAGACCTTGGTCATATATGGCAGATTATCCAAGCGTACTAAGTTTTCGCGCCATACCGTGGCGTGTACTTCCTGAATGTTTTCCTGTGTCAAATACTGCAAGCACCAATAGCGCTCCATACGTATTTGGAACTCGCTATATGCCTTGTAGGTAAGCTCAAAGTTACGCATATGCGTGGTCAGTGCATCGCTATTTTGCGGATAAACCGGTGGCTGGTTTTGCACCACGCTGATAATTTGTCGCTGATTGATCAAATCAACCGCGCGGCGCAACGGTGATGTACTCCATGAGTACTGCGCAACGCCCAAACCCTGATGCGGCTCGGCTTTAGTGGTCATGTACACTTTACCGCCCATTTGCGCACGGTATAAGCCCGGCACTTGGTGGCTGGCTAACAACGCGCCCCATTGGCTATTGGCCTCAATCATTAGCTCCGCCACTAGCTTATCCATAGGCGAGCCGCGATGGCGTCCAACGATGCTCACTTTGCCGTCATTGACATAAAAATTGTAATCAACTTGTGGCGGTTTGGTCGGGTCATACTTACCGCGTGCTTTTTCTAAAGATTCGGCCAGATTAAATAAGAACAATAATTTAGACCAGTAAGGATGGCCGCTATCCGCCTCTAATGTAGTTTCGTTAAAGTATGGCTCCAACGCGTCATGACGTAAGTTATCAGCCACTTTAATCAACTCTACCTTGCTGTGACGCTGTGCAATGGTGAGATCAGGGTTCACGTGCAGATACATGGACAAGACTGGTTTTATCTGCCCCTCATCCAAGCTAAACGGACGAATAGCTGATTCCGGCAGCATAGTGATTTTATGGCCTGGCATATAGACGGTTGATAAACGGTGCATTGCAGCATGGTCTAATGGGCTATCCACATCAATCCCCAATGCTGGCGCCGCAATATGTATGCCTACGCACATGACGCCATCGTCAAGCTGGCGGATAGAGAAAGCATCGTCAATCTCGGTAGTGGTGCTGTCATCAATACTGAATGCCTCAGCTTCGGCCATCGGCAAATCAAAGCTAACGCCAGCAGACAACTCTGATAATTGCTCATCAGTAAATGCCTCACCTTTGGCAAAGTATTCGCGTAAAAAAGCACCTAAGTGATAATCGTGCACAGAAGGAATGGCACCGCAGGCATGCAATAATTTAAGATGACTTAAATGCAAAGCGCCAGCAGCGGTATCCAGCACTTTAAATTCAAATGCGTTTTTATCAGGCTCATACAGTAGCATATCGCGCTTTTGCATGAGCTCTTCTGGCATAGTCAACGCCTTTAGCTGCTCTACGTAACCAGCCATTTTTTCTGCCAGTAAACGCTTTTTCTCCAGCCCGGCTAGTGCGGCTTTTAAAATATCCGCAGGTGCCGCCTTATAACGGCCTTTACCCTTGCGGTTAAAATAAACCGGCGCGCTGTGCAGGCGAATTGCAATCGCAGCGGCTTCTAAATGCGTTGGCTTTTTACCGTAATATTCCTGCGCAAAATCTTCAAAGTTAAACTCGGCCTCACCGCAACACTCCCACAGAAAATCCAGCTCGAGTTTATCAGCCTCAGCTTGTGCAGTTTCTAAAAAGCCAGATAATGACGCTTCAAAGCGCAGCAGTACGTTAGCCGTCTTGATTTTGCTGCGTTTTCCGCTAATTGATTCAACTTGCATCGAGCTTTCAGACTCGCTCATGATGCTGGCAACCTTAAAGCTGCCGTCTTCTTCGTAAAATACGTTCATTCCGTTTTTTCTATTTCCAATATAACCGCAATGATACATGAGCCAGACTATGATTCACTGCAAAAAATTGTAACTTTAAGTAAGCCAAACCATCTAAAATGCTGGTATGAGAACACTTAATTTTGATAATCGCTTCTACAGAGAACTCCCGGGCGACACCATCACCGCCAACTACACACGCCAAGTGAAAGATGCACTGTGGTCTAGCGTGATGCCTACGCCGGTGAAAGCCCCATCGCTGATGGCCTACTCAAGCGATGTTGCCCTGATGCTAGGGCTGTCCGACAGCGATATGCACGACCCAGCCATGGTAAGTGCCCTAGGCGGCAACCAGTTGTTAGAAGGGATGCAGTCTTACGCCACATGTTATGGCGGGCACCAATTTGGCAATTGGGCTGGGCAATTAGGTGATGGACGTGCAATTTACTTAGGTGAACTAATACACAATAACCAACGCTTCGAGCTACAGCTCAAAGGCGCAGGCGAAACACCCTACTCGCGCCGTGCCGATGGTCGTGCGGTATTACGCTCTTCATTACGCGAGTTTTTGTGCAGTGAAGCCATGTACCATTTAGGCGTGCCAACAACTCGCGCATTAAGCTTGGTAAGCACCGGCGACCAAGTGGTACGCGATATGTTTTACGACGGCAACCCGCAAATGGAACAAGGCGCCATTGTTTGCCGCGTAGCACCATCATTTACCCGCTTTGGACATTTTGAGCTATTAGCCAGCCGTGGCAACCTCGCACTTTTAAAGCAAATGATTAGCTTTACCATAGAGCGCGACTTTAGCGACTGGCTAGCACAACAAACACGCACGCTATCCAAAGACGAGCCTTCTACAGCGCTTATTGAGGCCTGGTTTACAGAAATATGCGAACGCACCGCACGCATGATTGCACACTGGATGCGCGTAGGCTTTGTACATGGCGTGATGAACACAGACAACATGTCGATTACTGGTCTCACCATTGACTACGGCCCTTACGGCTGGGTAGATAACTTTGACCCTGGCTGGACCCCAAATACAACAGATGCACAAGGCAGGCGCTATTGCTTTGGCAGGCAGCATGACATTGGACGCTGGAACTTGGAGCGCTTGGCCGACGCACTATCAACCATTTTGCCAGATGCAGTTGGACTAAATCATGCGCTAGACCAATATGAAACTGTCTATACGCAAAGCCTGATAGAGGCATTGGTGGGCAAGTTTGGGCTTGATGATTGGCAAGAGACCGATGGCGAAATGATTAACCGCTGCTTTGAGCTAATGACCCGTGCCGAAGTGGATATGACCTTATTTTTCACTCACTTGCCGCATATCAACCTAGCCGCACCCAATATCGCGGATTTAAAAATCGCGTTTTACACCGAGCAAGGCTATACCAACTTTGAAGCAGACTTTAACGATTGGTTAGCACAGTACGCCAAGCGTATATTGCAAAGCACAGAGTTAGCAGCGGCAAGACAGGCACGTATGGCTAGTTACAACCCTCGCTACGTATTGCGTAACTACCTGGCGCAAGAAGCGATTGATTTAGCCGAGCAAGGTGACACCAGCATGATTGAAGCACTGCTTAAGCTGCTACGTACCCCTTACACGGAACAAGCCGGTATGGAAAGATTTGAACAAAAGCGGCCAGACTGGGCAAGGCATAAAGCGGGTTGTTCCATGCTCTCCTGTAGTTCATAATGCGCCACTTATTCAACCCAGCCCCACATGAACACACAACAAATTTTTACTGATGCTGGCCTCAGGCCAACCAAAGCGCGCCTTGCCGTATTAACGGTGCTAACTAGTGCACGTAAGGCCCTGAGCCACTCTGAAATTTTAGCGCACATGGCCAGTCAAAAAGAGTTTGACCGCGTCACCATTTATCGCGTGCTAGACTGGCTGACCGAACACCAGCTGATTCATAAAATCTCCGGTGAGAACCGCGCATGGAAGTTCCAGTTTTCGCACAACACCTACACCCCCAGCACTGCGATTTCAGACAAAAAACAGTTACTACCAAATGCACACCAGCACGCTCACCTGCACTGCACATCATGTGGCGAGGTAACCTGCATACATGAAGTAAAGCCCCAGTTCCCCAGGCAAGTACTGGAGCTGTACCATGTTGAATCTATTGACATTAATATCAAAGGCTTGTGTCAACACTGCAATACAGCTGCACTATCAGAGCTAACATCCAGTGCTGACATCCAATACTGACACCTAAGTAGCTTCAACCAATAATTAACATTAAGACAAACCTAGACTTATGGATAAACGCATTCCCGTTACATTACTTACAGGCTTTTTGGGCTCTGGCAAAACCACCTTACTCAACAAGCTGCTGAGTGACCCTAAAATGCATGATTCAGCCGTGATCATCAACGAGCTTGGCGAGACTGGCCTAGACCACATCCTAGCCATGCAGGTAGATAGTGAGCACATTGCCGATAACACGGTGTTATTAAATTCAGGCTGCGTCTGCTGCACCTTAAAGAACGAGCTGGCAGATACCATGCGCGATTTATTCTTCAAGCGTGCATTACAAGCCATTCCGCAATTTAACCGCCTAGTGATAGAAACCACCGGCATGGCTGACCCGGGGCCGATTCTGGGTAACCTGATGAATGAGCCGGTGATTGAATCTACCTTCAGGTTAGATGCAGTGGTGGTCACCATTGACAGCGTTTATGGGTTAACACAATTAGAAAATAATGCAGAAGCCTTAAAGCAAGCTGCAGTAGCCGATGTGTTGCTGCTGACTAAAACCGATATCGCAGCGCCAAGCGAAGTACAGGCACTACAGGAAAAACTTGTCGAAATTAACCCGGGTGCCACTCAGCATTTAATTCAGCATGGCGACATTAATCCAGACCATATCATTGATGTTGGCCTGTTTGACCCATCAGGCAAAACGGCAACACCACAACGCTGGTTACGTACACCGAGTAAAACCAGTGTAGCTAAAAAAGGTACGCTGCCGCAGAAACCACATCAGGATGGTATCACCAGCTTCACTGTGACCATGCCAAAACCGCTAAACTGGCGTGATTTAAAGCCTGTGATTCTAAAATTGTGCCAAACACATGGCGCCAAGTTATTACGGCTAAAAGGCATTATCCACGCCGAAGACCAGCCCGCACCACTCGCGATTCATGCCGTGCACTTTACTCCCTACCCACCTACGCTGCTTGAGGGCTGGGATGAAGAGGAAGCAATGTCGCGCATTGTGATTATCGGTAAAGATATTGATGAGGCGGAAATCAGAAAAGCCTTGATGCAGATTTAGCTAACTTGCGGTTCTAAATCGCCACCTAAACAAAGCCGCCTCACCACGTTAAATTATTTGGCGCGTTCGCGCTGGCTAGGCTTACGTTGCGTAGGCCGCACTACCAAAGGTGTTTTCACCGGTGGCGCGGTCTTCCAGCTAGGTTTCAGCGGCGTCATGCCGGCTACACGCTTTTTGGCCACAATAAAATACACGCCGCCAATCGCAGACAGCCATTTTGTGCCCAGCTTATGCATAAAACCAAAGCGACGATGCCAGGACTCCTGTTCAAACGGCGGGATATGGCAGCACATTTGCACCGAAACCACTTCAAAGCCAAGCAAAGCCAACCAGTCCTTTAAGCGGCCCAAGCCAATAAAACTGCCATTCCATGGAAAAGTCTTCGCTGTGTCTTTGCTGTGCAACAAGTTGCGCAAAAATAACGCCATGCCCCACAAGCTCAGCGGGTTAAAGCCTGATATTAGCAAATGCCCTTCTGGCATCATCACGCGCTCTGCTTCACGTAGCGTTTGGTGAGGGCGCTCGCTAAACTCAAGCCTATGTGGCAAAATCAATAGGTCTAAACTAGCATCAGCGATAGGTAAAAAATCATCGCAGCAATATAAATGCGGGAACTCCGACGCGCCAGCGTACTCTGTAGAGCTATATCGGTGTGCTATACGTGAATTACGCAGCAAGTCCATTTGAAAACAGCCAATTTGCAATGCATTAAATCCAAACAAATCGACCACCGCCTGATCGTATAGCGCTTGCTCCTCTTGTTGTAAGTAACGACCGAGTGCTGAATTTAGCCATTGATGCTCTGGGTGCAGCGATGCTGTTGTATTCAATAGCTGGCTCATAGCGTTGATATCACTTTAATTGAATTAAAATAAACTAAATCTTGTCAGGCAATATACTTAGAAACAGATGATAGACGATATACAACATCCATTACAAATTATTCCAATCCCGGCTTTTAACGACAATTACCTATGGCTGATTCATAACCAGCGCAAGGCCATTGTGGTAGATCCGGGCGATGCTGTACCGGTTATCAATACGCTGAAAAAACTTAATCTAGAGTTACAAACCATCCTGATTACGCACCACCATCAAGATCATATCGGTGGTGTAGACTTACTACTAAGAACATATCCTAATCTAGAAGTTTTTGCGCCGAAGTTGGAGCAATATAGCTTTGCACACAAAGCCGTGAGCGAACCAGAACAGCTGTATTTAGGAGATTGGATCAGCAGCGCAAAAGTGATTGATGTACCGGGGCATACGCTTGGACACGTCGCCTATTACATTGAGCACCAAATTAAACAGCAGGCACAACAATGGTTATTTTGTGGTGACACCTTGTTTGGCGCCGGTTGCGGCAGACTGTTTGAAGGCACACCTGCGCAAATGATGGCGTCATTGCAAAAACTAACAGCGCTGCCTGCCAACACGCAAGTGTACTGCACACACGAGTACACATTACACAATATCAATTTTGCACTCACACTGGAACCCGGCAACCCATCACTCGTCAAACGCCAGCATGATGCAAAAGCACTGCTTGCAGCAGGCCAACCAACCCTGCCTTCAACGCTTGCTTTAGAACTTGCAACCAACCCTTTTCTGCGTAGCCATATGCCTGAAATTCAAGCAACCATGCATATGGAAACAGCTGATTCACTACAAACCTTTAGCGCAATAAGAGCACTTAGAAACTCATATTAATCATGAAGATACAGAATATTTATAAAGTAATTTACGGCGATTTTAACTTGACTTATCGAACGCACGTTCGTTACTATGTTGCATTATGATGAACAAGAGCGTTTCTATGGGTATTCAATTTTTCTTACGCATTGGTCGATCTATCCAAACTCCTGCCATCCAAGCGCCTGCCCAAGCTGCTACTAGTTTCGCGCGCACGCTACACTCCACACTGTTCATCAGCTTAGCTGCTGCAGGCATATTGCACAGCACTGCATCACATGCAGAATCAAACACTATTTCCAATGTTGCCGGTGATGAGATTATTATTTTCTCAGACGACACATTTAAACCCGCCATGCGCGACCTGGGCAGCAAATCCGAGGCCAGCAAAGACCTACAGAGCCAAAAAAACGTGCGTGGTGGGCGCTTGGCCGACAGCTTTGAAATCAACATCAAAGACAATAAAACCAGCCCAAACGGCGAAACCAACACGGCCACATCAGACCAGCCGGTACCACAGCACGAGGACTTATGGCAGCGCATTAAAAATGGTTATGCCATGCCAGAGTCAACCTCTGCGCTGACCACTAAACATGAGGAGTGGTACAGCTCACGCCCAGACTACGTACAGCGCATGGTAGAACGTAGCCAGCGCTATCTATTCCATATCGTTGAAGAAGTTGAAAAGCGCGGCATGCCGACCGAAATTGCACTCTTACCGATGATTGAAAGTGCGTACAACCCTAAAGCCTATTCTAAAAGCAGCGCATCTGGCATCTGGCAGTTTATTCCATCTACTGGCAAGCATTTTGGCTTAAAGCAAAACTGGTGGGTAGATAACAGACGCAACATCACCATGGCTACCGACGCTGCGCTGACCTATCTGCAAAAGCTGCACGCCATGTTTGGTGCTTGGGACTTAGCATTAGCCGCCTACAACGCTGGTGAAGGCACGGTAGGACGCGCTATCGAGCGCAACCGCAAGCTAGGTTTGCCTACAGACTATGAAAGCCTGAATCTATCGGACGAAACCAAAAACTACGTGCCTAAATTGCAGGCCGTAAAGAATCTGATGACAGACCCTGGCAATTACGGGTTAAAAATACCCACGATTGCCAATACCCCTTACTTTGCCAAAGTCAGTGCACCAGCACGTATCGACACCCACTTGGTTGCCAAATTGGCTGAGATTAATCATGAAGAATTCTTGGCACTTAACCCAAGCTATGACCGCCCACTGATTAATAGCGATAATGGCAACTTAGAGCTTTTGCTGCCAATTATGGCGGCACAAACCTTTAGAACCAATCTGGCCAACTACGAAAAACCGTTAGTAAACTGGCAAACTTATCAAGCCAAACGCGGCGAGAGCATGGATAAAATCGCCAACAAGTTTGGGATGAATCTAGCCCAACTGCGAGACGTTAACGATTTATCTGCACAAGCCAAGATGAAGAAAAGCACCACCATATTGGTGCCTAAAGCTGATGGCAATGACGATGCGCCACTGACCGTGATTGAAGAACCAGAAGTAGAAAAAGAAGCTGCTCCACAAAAACAGACCATCACGCACAAAGTGAAAAAAGGTGAAGTGATGCAATCAATCGCCAAATACTACGGCGTGAGCGTTAAGCAAATATTGGCAGCTAACGCACTACGTAATGGCAAATTAAAAACTGGGCAAGTGCTGAACATTGATGTTGCCAAAGAAACAAGCAGTGCCAAAGATACAGGCAGTGCAGCTAAAAAATCTGCCAGCAAGAGCAAGCCGGCAGAAAAGAAACAAACCTATACAGTTAAGCGTGGTGATACCTTACACAGCATTGCAGATAAATTTGATGTAGCAGTGGCAGACCTGAAACGCTGGAACAAAAAGTCATCTGCTCACATTAAACCTGGTGCCAAGCTGATCATCCAATAACTGCATAACGTCTAATAATCAATACTGCCGATGCCCCCACTATTAAGCCTACACACCGCAATCAGCCTGTCACTCACCTTGCTTATTGCCGGGTGTGGTGCGCCGGCAGACCAAGTCAATCAGATTGATTACAACACCAGTTCTCCCAAAGAATCTGGCGGCACATTAATTAACGCAATGACTGGTGAGCCTAGCGGCTTGATTTCCATGATTGCAGGAGAGTCGGCATCCTCTGCTATCAGCAGTAATATCTTCAATGGCTTGCTTAAGTATGACAAGAACTTGGAGCTGGAAGGTGATTTGACTGAAAACTGGCAAATCTCTGCAGACCAAAAAACTATTACCTTTAAGCTAAAACCTAATCTAAAGTGGGCGGACAACCAGCCGCTCACCAGTGCCGATGTACTATTTACATGGAAAGCAGTGACCGATGAAAAAACAGCCAGCCCCTATGCTTCCGATTTTTTACTGGTAAAAAAGGCAGAAACACCAGACCCACAAACTTTTCGCGTCACTTATGAGCAAGCCTATGCGCCAGCGCTAGATAGCTGGGCAGGCCTGCAAATACTGCCCAAACACCTACTTGAAGGCAAAGACCTGCATACTACGTCGTTCGCACGTCACCCAGTCGGCAGTCACTATTACAAATTAGATAGCTGGAAACACGGCGAGCACCTGATACTGTCCAGAAACGCAAACTCTGTGCTCGGCCAGGCGGAAATCGACCGCCTAATTACCCGCATCATTCCTGACAACTCTGCACAGTTTTTAGAGTTAATGGCCGACAATATTGACCTCATGGGCTTAGACCCAATTAAATACTCGCGCATCATTCCTGCACGCCCTGAATTACTGAAAAAACTTGCGCTGTATAAAGAGCTAGGCAACAGTTACACCTATATGGGCTTTAACCTCAAACACAAACCGTTTGATGATGTACGCGTACGCCGTGCCATCAATTACGCTATCGACAAGCAAGAAATCATCGATGGTGTTTACTTAGGCCTAGGCATTAACATTGCCTCACCATACAAGCCGGGCACACGCTGGAGCAACCCGGCACTGCAACCCTACCCTTACGACCCGGCTAAAGCCCGCGCCTTACTGCAAGAAGCAGGATTTACCGACAGCAATGGCGATGGCATCCTGGAACGTGATGGCAAACCATTCAGTTTTGAAATCATCACCAATCAAAACAAAGAACGTGAAAAATCTGCCGTGCTGATACAACGCAGGCTTAAAGAAGTAGGTATTGATGTCAAAATCCGCGCCATTGAATGGGCAAGTTTTATCAGCCGCTTTATCAAAACTGGTGATTTTGACGTGGTCGTACTAGGCTGGGGTTTAGGTTTAGACCCAGACCAATACAACATTTGGCACTCTAGCCAGCAAGCCCCTGGTCAATTTAACTTCATTGGTTACAACAACCCTAAAGTTGATGCTTTATTAGAACAAGGGCGCTTGGAACTCAACCCAGATAAACGCATGGAGATTTATCACAAGTTTGCAGAAATACTGCTTGCAGACAGCCCTATCGTCTATCTCTCCGCAGGCTATGGCTTAACCGCCATACATAAGCGCGTTAAAGGCATTGATGACCCGGCACCGCCTGCTGGCATAGGCCATAACTCGCAAGATTGGTATATTCCAAAATCATTAAGAAGAAATGAAATTAGCACCCAATAACTATTATGTTTAAATATCTAGTCAAACGTGTGTTGTGGATGATACCGATGCTGATAGGCATCAGCCTGATTTCATTTTTCATTATGCATCTGGCACCTGGTGACATTACCAACAATGAAGCAGCATTCAATCCCAAAGCGAGCGAAGAGTCCAGACAAAAACTGCGTGAAATGTACCATCTGGATAAACCAGTCATCGTGCAGTATGGTTTATGGCTAAAACGCATGGCTACGTTAGATTTCGGCAATTCGTTTGCATCGCACCAGAAACCTGTGTTTTGGCAAACCGTAGATGCTGATGGCAACGTGACCGAAGGCATGATACAGCAAGCACTACCCATTACCCTGATGATTAACCTACTCGGGCTTATTATCACGCTAGCGCTAGCCATCCCGTTAGGCATCATCGCTGCACGCAAATATCAGGGCTGGCAAGACAGATCCATCACCCTGTTTAACTTTATCGGCTTTTCCATCCCTAGCTTCTGGTTATCGCTGCTGCTCATGTATTGGCTAGGCGTAGTGCACAACTGGTTCCCTATTTCAGGCTTACATAGTCTCAACTACGAATCTATGGACACCTGGCATAAAATTAAAGACTCATTCAGCCACTTATGGCTGCCTGTGGTAATTCCATCCATTACGGGGCTGGCCGGCATCACCTTGTTCGTGAAAAACGGCATGCTAGACGTGCTACAGCAAGACTACATCACCACCGCCCGTGCCAAAGGCCTAGGTGAACGTAAAGTGGTATACACGCATGCTTTACGTAATGCGCTATTACCGTTAATTACCATCGTTGGCTTATCTATCCCTGGCCTCATCGGTGGTTCTGTTATTGCAGAAACCATTTTCGCTATCCCGGGCATGGGTAAATTATTCTATGATGCAGTGCTGATGCGCGACTTCCCCGTGGTGATGGGCATACTGACCATAGGCTCAGCATTAACCCTTATCGGCAACCTGCTTGCCGATGTTGCCTATGCATGGGCAGATCCACGCGTACGTCGCGGCGTAGCAAGGACATAACGCTAATGAACATGCAGACTACCTTACAGATCACCCTGATTAAAAAAGCACTTGCCAACCCGCTGTCATTAGCAGGTTTCATCATTATTTTGTTTGTGTTCGTGTTATCCATGCTAGCCCCTGTGGTAGCACCCTACGACCCAAACTATATAAACGTAAAAGCCATTTTATTAGGGCCTTCCATGCAACATTGGATGGGGACAGATGGATTAGGACGTGACGTCCTTAGCCGCATGCTGTACGGCGGCCGTATTTCTCTACTCGTAGGCCTGGTTGCTGTTGGTATATCCACAGCCATCGGCATCTTACTGGGCGCATTGGCGGGCTTTTATCGCGGCTGGGTAGATACATTGATTATGCGTATTGTTGATGTGATGCTCTCTATCCCCAGCTTCTTCCTGATACTGGCTGTGATTGCGTTTTTAACCCCCTCGATTATTAACATCATGATTGTGATTGGCCTCACCTCCTGGATGGGCGTAACTCGGCTGGTACGCGCAGAGTTCTTAAGCTTGAATGAACGCGAGTTTGTCATGGCATCGCGCACATTGGGTGCAAAAAATGCCAGACTTATTTTCACTCATTTATTACCCAATAGCCTAACCCCCATTATCGTCAGCGCAGTATTAGGCGTAGCCGGTGCTGTACTCATGGAGTCAGGTCTAAGCTTTTTAGGTTTGGGCGTACAAGCGCCACAAGCCTCATGGGGCAACATACTGACCGACGGCAAGGAATACATACAGTTTGCCTGGTGGCTATCGTTGTTTCCAGGATTAGCGATTTTAATTACCGTGTTAGGTTATAATCTGCTCGGTGAGGGTTTGCGTGATGCGCTAGACCCACGAAGTGGAAGCAATCGATAAATCGTTTGTTCCACATAAAAATACAATCTAAACCATCACGCAGCTATCGAGTTTAGCAAAGGCTAAACCACCCCTTCCTCTAATGACAAGTAAATAGGAAATAACTATGGGATTCTTAGCTGGTAAAAAAATACTCATTGCGGGCTTATTAAGCAACCGCTCTATCGCTTACGGCATTGCTGCTGCAATGAAAAGAGAAGGCGCTGAACTCGCATTCACTTATCAAATCGACAAACATCAAAAGCGCGTTGCAGACTTAGCCGCAGATTTTGATTCAAAGATTGTATTGCCATGTGACGTTGCAGAAGACGAGCAAATTGATGCACTGTTCCCTGCTCTAGCCAAACACTGGGATGGCGTGGATTCCGTTGTGCACTCAATTGCCTTTGTACCAAAAGTTGCACTGGATGGTGACTACTTAGACGCAGTAAATCGTGAATATTTCCGCATTGCGCACGACATTAGCTCATACAGCTTCTCAGCATTAGCTAAAGCAGCTTATCCGATGATGGAAGGCCGTAAAGGCAGCCTGTTAACACTTAGCTACCTAGGCGCAGAACGCACCATGCCAAACTACAACGTAATGGGCGTAGCTAAGGCTAGTTTAGAGGCCAATGTACGCTATTTAGCACAAAGCCTAGGCCCACGTGGCATCCGCGTTAATGCGGTGTCTGCAGGCCCAATTAAAACGCTTGCAGCGTCTGGTATTGCAGACTTTGACAAGATGATTGGCTTTAACGAGAAACACGCGGCATTACGCAGAAACGTTACCATCGAAGAAGTGGGTAACGCTTCAGCTTTCCTGTGTAGCGACCTAGCTTCTGGCATTACCGGTGAAATCACATATGTAGATGGCGGTATGAATATCACTGCTGCAGGCAGCATTGACTAACAGGCGATTAACGCGCAATAAAAAAGGCACCTAAAGGTGCCTTTTTTATTGTCTGCTGCTAATGAGATGGCCTCACATGGAGACCACCTACCTCATTAGTGACTAGTATTTTCTAGCAACAAACGTTGGTTAACCGTTACTTTTGCTTTTTCACGTAACGATTGTTTGTACGCTGACAAGTATTCGTCTACTAACACTTGGCTTAACTCGCCTTTAGCTGTTTTAACAGACTCAGCATCGGCAATACTATCTGTATCAACCTCAATGATTTTTACAATCAAATAACCAAGCTTGCTATCCGCTAAGCCAGAATAAGCAGGTAACTTGCTCACATCAGTCTTAAACACTTGTGTCATCGCCAATTGCGTCAAGCCTTGCGCATTTTTACGGTCAACCTTCACTTCAGGGATCCAGTCTAAATTCGCCACTGAACCGCCCGCACGTAAAGTTTTCAGCGCTTCTTCACCTTTAGCAATGGCTAATTTTGAAGCCGCTTCCAGTTTAAGCAAGTCTTCAATACCGGCTTTTACCGCGTCAAATGATTTTGTCGCTGCAGGCTTGTATTCCAACACACGTGCTGAAACCAAGTTATTAGGTGAAATTTCAACCGCTTCAGTGTTACGGCGCTCTTTGATAGCCTCTGGTGAGAAAATCAGGTTAACGATCTTATCGTTCTTAAAGAACTTAGTCGCTTCTTCACGTGAAGTCCAACCTGAAAGTTGCAACTGGCCACCAAACATTTTGGCAACAGGCGCCAAGCTTTCAGACTGCTCGTAAACCGCATTGCTAAAGCTTTCTGCTTTTTCCACAAACTCAGCCTGTGCTTTTTGGAAAATCAAATCGCCTTTAATTTGCGCTTTCAGAGATTCAAAATCAGAACCTTGACCTGTAATTTCTGTTACTTTGATGATGTGGTAGCCAAACTCAGACTCAACCAAATCACTAATTTCATTCACTTTCATTTTGAAAGCGGCTTCTTCAAATGGTTTTACCATTGCACCACGGCCAAAGCTGCCTAAATCACCACCTTTAGTGGCAGAGCCTGGGTCTTGTGAGTTTTTAATTGCCAACTCTTCAAAAGACTTAGGATTCTTTTTAATCGCGTCTAATAAAGCCTGTGCCTTGTCTTTAGCTTGTTGTTTCTGCTCTGGTGTTGCATTCACACCAAAACCAATCAAGATGTGGCTAGCACGTCTTTGCTCATTGCCTTTGAATTTAGCTGAGTTCTCATCGTAATAACGTTTCACTTCAGCATCATCTACTTTAATACCTGGCACCAAACTGCTTGCAGATAATAATAAGAATTCAATTTTCACTTGCTCAGGGTCACGCAGTTTGTCTTTATGCTTATCGTAGTAAGCTTTTACCTCTTCTGGAGATACTTTAACCTGGTCCAAAAAGTCTTTGGTCTTAAGCTCAGAAACGGTCACTACGCGCTTTTGATTTAATAGCTTTAATGTCTTGTCTGCACGTGCAGTAGAGATAAAACCAAGCTTAGCAATACCATCCTGTGCTTGCTGCGCTAATAAAGTCGCACGAATCTCCGCTTCAAACTTTTTCGGGGTATATCTGTTTTGCTGCAACAGCTCATCATATAACTCTTGTGAAAACTTACCGTCTTTTTGGAAAGATGGCATCGCAGTAATATAAGTTGCTAACTGTGCATCGCTAATTTTATAGTTTGCGCGTTGAATTTCTTTTTCCAGCAATTGCTCATTAATCAACTGATCCAACACCATTGCTTTCACTTCTGGGTTGTCCAATTGCGCCTGATCTGCTTTTCCTTCACTTTGCATCCGACTACGTAAATTCTGCATTGCATTTGCATATGCTTGCACAGAGATTTCGCTACCATCAACTTTTGCAATTGCCGCATTATTACCGGCTTGACTCAAATAAGAGTCAATCCCAAATAAAGCAAAAGGAACGGTAATGAAAGCCAATATAGCCTTCCCTACCCAGCCTTTAGCTACAGAACGGATACCATCTAACATAAAGTTCTCTTCTTAAAATATGCTGAAAAATCATTAAAAATGTAAAAGCTTACAATCGAAAATCAACCATAAGCCAAGGGTCATTAATATATCACAAGTTATAGTTGAAACATGCTTAGAGTGAGTGATGACAAAAGATTAGCGCGACAAGTTCGCCTACGTCTGAAGAGGCTGAGCGCCTGAGAATAGATAAGGATCGTTAAAAATAAAAAAGCGAGCCATCAGGCTCGCTTTTTTATTTGGCGGAGTGGACGGGACTCGAACCCGCGACCCCCGGCGTGACAGGCCGGT
>NZ_CAMLGS010000029.1 GCF_946479685.1 uncultured Methylotenera sp. | reverse complement strand
TAAACGGAGAGCTGGCCGAGTGGTCGAAGGCACTTCCCTGCTAAGGAAGCATACGGGCTTAAATCTGTATCGAGGGTTCGAATCCCTCGCTCTCCGCCAAGTTTTAATCAGTATTAAATATTTTATTTTTTTACTGGATAAAATTAAAACTTCGAGTATAATGCACGCTTTCGCGCCCGTAGCTCAGCTGGATAGAGTACTTGGCTACGAACCAAGGGGTCAGGAGTTCGAATCTCTTCGGGCGCACCAAATTTAGTAATAAATAAAAAAGGGTTAACTTCGGTTAACCCTTTTTTATTGTCTATTGTTTGCGCATGCGCTAACGCCTCATAGCCGCCTTTTACTGTGGCAGTTTTATCTTTTACTACAATTTCCTTTAATGATTGATAGTACCCCCCCGATAACATTATCCGAGACAGTGGACTTCACCCGCTTTAGTCTACACTGATATTAAATCAACAAGTTCCACCCAGCCCCACATTCACTCTTTCTGGCACAACACAAATCAATGACTTGGCCCATCCGGTGCTAACCTCCAGCGACTCCTCACTAATTTAGATCAGTTTTTTGCACTATGTTTATAAAATATTCAATATTAAATCATATAGGTAATTCAATTTACTAAGACTAAACCTGTACAGTTCTGCTAATTTTGTGCTAATTATTAAATAATCTTTGCTGAAAATATTTCAGGGGCACCTATGGAAATTCGCACTGCTTGAATTACTATCCGAATACTGACATGCTTACAAATAATAAAACCAATAAATTAGAGGATTACTATGGATGCAGAACTAAAACTTGCGGATGCGTTTGAACTTGCAAAAACACACATTCCTTGGTCATCAATGAAGTCAATCCTCAAGGACTTAAAAATTCCAACGAGCATCGGTTGGGAAAAGTCTTATTCAAAAATAATTGATTCATACAAAAAAGATGAGTTAGGAAAAATAGCTGACAGCATCTACCAGTCGTATATTGATAGTATTTTCTATGGAAACAAAGTTCTTAGAATTGCAAAAACTGATTCAGAAACAAGTAAGCTAATTATCAATGAGCTCAAGGGAATCACCCCATCTAACAGCTCGTATTCAAGCTCATACCCAAAACCAATTGACTTAGCCACTCTCAAATCTGAAAGCATCCTGCCTAAGTTAGTTTCGATATCTGAATCTTCGGATAAAAATACTCTTTCTCTAGTTTTCTGCGCTAAAAGACATTACTTTGTCAGAGAAACTTTCGAAGTTGATACTCTTGGAGAGTCTGTACAAAAAGCTTTCAACGAGTATGACTCAATTGTCGCGCTTAAAAGTATTAGTCGACAATGCTTTGATATCGTTAGAGTGCATTCGGATGGTTATATTGAATTAGCAGCTGACCATATCGATGAGATTGGACTAGACGACCACAGAATGTTTATTGGAAATCTATTCAATGAGCTTACTACTCTGTTAAGTGATGCTGATAAATTCGATAAAGAGCAAATTAAATTTCTGAGTCTCTCAAAGCTTTTAAAAAAGCTGTACGACGAAAATGAAGGTCGTATTGTAGAGATAGGACATGATACTGGTGTCACTGGTGGAGTTGTGACTGAAAAAATGCGTCGTAAATCTATGGATGTCCGTGAAGAAGTCTTCCATAAAGGCGGCATGGATGCGAGCACAGGAGTTTCATTATTTTCCTTAGCTAAAACATGGGCTATTACCGACTCAGATGCCGAACCAGAGCTATACCTACCTGGCTCAATAAGAACTTTAAGTAGCAGCTTAGGTACTTACGAGGCCATTCTTAAGGGTTGTATATCTAAAACACACTACGATTTTATTATTTCTAAAATCAAAAAATATTCAATTTAATTGAGTCATTTAACGTGCAAGACTTAGCCACTCAAACAACAGCCAAAATAGAAAAGGACTTCGAAAGTGAAGCACTTTTGAAAGAGGCATGTCTTGAGATTTTTCATTTTTTACTAACAACTCCAATTTCTGATGTAAAACATATTTCCATATCTAACTTGCAAAGGATTACCAAAGACAAACTTAAGATTGACGAGTTAATACAAGTGTCAGCTTATCTTTCCGGCGAAATAAACATACTTCAAGATTTTTTAGAGTTTATCGACGATGACGACGAGTCTTTTGATTTAGATAAGAGCACGGCACGTGAAGCTATTTCTGCTGGGGAAATGCTTCACCCCAGAACGAATAAAACCGTTTATGAAATAGGCAATAAAATTTATATTTACTTTCTTCCCTCAGAGAAAATAAAAAGAATTCAGGGGCAGAAATAGTGACTCACAATCCCAGTTTTCAAGAGGTAATGGGGCTATTAACTAACCCATTGGTTATGACTCAACTGAATATGTTTTTAGCAGATAGTTATGAAGAATGGGTTCAGTTATTTTACAAACATCTCGACCTATCCGTAACAAGTATGCAAGACGCTGCAAAATACTACCCGAAAGAATGTAAGGATGATGACGAAGCTGCTATATATCAAACCGAAGACTCACTTACACACCATTTGATTAATCCTCTTCGGCAGCTTGGTTATGCTATTACCCACGACACTTTTAAAAATGGACATGTAGACATTAACGTAGAGCGCAACTCATATGTTTGGCTTGGAGAAGCTAAAATTTATACCAGCTATGCAAAACTAATTGATGGCTACAAACAACTCACGACTCGATACTCTACTGGCGAGCCACATCAAAATCATGGGGGCATCGTTATCTACCATTACCAACCTAATGCAAATGCGACTATGCAAAATTGGCGTACAAAACTTATTGAATATGACAACAACATTCAAATTTCTGAGTGTCCCACTAGAACTGGATTATGCTTTTACTCAGCAAATGCACACTTAGCATCTGGACTTGATTACAAAATTAGGCACATGCCAATAATGCTATTCAACAAACCTCTTAAATAGCATTCAGATTAGAATTTCTTCAAAAAGTCGAATTTGAATATGTAGTTTTGCTCAACAAGGTAATAATTATCAATTGAATAGCCACTGCTAGCGGATGTTTTAGAACATCTCTGGAAAACTCTAAATTGTCCTATGGCAAGCGTGGGATAAGCCATGTTTCAGCCCCCCCCCCACAATCAAACCAACTGAATTTATAGTGACCCGTGCCCATTTTCATCCTCTCGGGCTCGCCAAATAAAACAAAGGCTTACAGTTTAACGACTGTAAGCCTTTTGTCTTTTTAACTATCACGCGCTCTAAGCTCGTCCAGAAAAGTTAGATAAATATAACTCAGCACGAATTTCTCAAATCATAGAAATCAGATGACTCAGCTCTTCACTGGCACCGTAATCTGCTAACTTAGCAGCTAGCGCTAAGCCAAAAGTGCGTTTCATTGTTTTTAACACACAAACTGTACTCTAAAAATTCCCAGCTTCTGTGTCTGTTTTCCTAGCGCTAGTTTCCTTACGATGGCAGTCATTGTTATTCCGTAGTTTATGTGCAGGTAGGTTTTATCTACACCTGCCAAATTTTTAAGCCAGTAGGAAATATGTCGCAACAAAAAGCCGTTATCAAGCCATATCATCACCCAGCTGCAGGTTGGGGTGCTTTAAAACAAGTTGCTGCGCAACTCGCACTGCAGAAGATTCCAGTAAAAGGTGTGATGACACTGCTGGCACAAAACCAGCCTGATGGGTTTGACTGCCCAGGTTGCGCGTGGCCGGATAAAGAACACACGTCCACATTCGAGTTTTGTGAAAATGGTGTGAAGGCGGTAGCTGCTGAAGCGACAGCGAAACGTGTACCACCTGCGTTTTTTGCCAAACACACGGTGACAGAGTTAATGGGCTGGAGCGATTTCGATCTGGAAAATGAAGGTCGCTTGACGCATCCTATGCGTTACAACCCGATCACGGATAAATACGAGGAAGTTTCCTGGGATGGCGCATTTGCGCTGCTGGCATCACATTTGAATGCTTTGGCTGATCCTAATGAGGCGGTTTTCTACACCTCTGGTCGTGCCGGCAATGAGGCTGCATTCTTGTATCAATTATTTGTACGTGAGTTTGGTACTAACAACTTCCCTGACTGCTCCAACCTTTGTCACGAATCTACCAGTATGGCTTTGCCACCGACTGTAGGCATAGGCAAAGGCTCCGTGACTTTGCATGATTTCGAGCATGCTGACACTATCCTGATTTTTGGTCAGAACCCTGCTACCAATCATCCGCGTATGTTGGGCGAGCTGCGTGAAGCGGCTAAACGCGGCGCGCGTATCGTAGCGATTAATCCATTGAAAGAGCGTGGACTGGAGCGCTTTGCTGATCCGCAAAGCGCATTCGACATGTTGTCTTTCAAAGGCAGCAAGATCAGCGACTTGCTGATTCAGCCTAAACTTGGCGGTGACTTAGCGTTAATCAAAGGTATGATCAAGTTTGTGATCCAGTGGGATGACGAAGCGATCAAGCTTGGCAGTGAGCGCGTGATTGATTTAGCGTTTATCCAACAGCACACCAATAACTTTGAGGCGATTGCCGAAGATGCCCGTCAGGAAAGCTGGGACGTGATTCTGGAAGAATCTGGCGTGCCACTTGATCAGATTGAGGAAATCGCACGTATCTACGCTACTGGCGACCGCGTGATTTCTACCTGGGGCATGGGCATTACCCAGCACAAACATGGTGTGGCCACGATTCAAACGCTGGTTAACCTGATGCTGCTACGCGGTAATATCGGTAAAGAAGGCGCAGGCCTGTGCCCAGTACGCGGCCATAGCAATGTGCAGGGCAACCGTACTGTGGGTATTTATGAAAAAATGCCACTGGTGTTCCTGGAAAGTTTGGAACGCGTATTTGATATCAAAGTGCCTAAAACACCGGGCTACGACGCGGTAGGCGCTATTCAGGCCATGATAGATGGCAAAGCCAAATTCTTCTTTGGCTTGGGCGGTAACTTCTCTATCGCTACGCCTGATACAGACCGTACCTGGGAAGGCATGCGCAAATGCGACATGACTGCCCATGTCACCACTAAACTCAACCGCAGCCATTTGGTGCACGGTAAAGAAGCATTGATACTGCCATGCCTGGGCCGTACCGAGATTGACACTCAGGAAACCGGTCCGCAAGGCGTAACGGTGGAAGACTCCATGAGTATGGTGCATATCTCATACGGTATGAACAAGCCAGCGTCACCACATCTGCTGTCAGAACCAGCCATTGTGGCCCGCTTTGCGCATGCAACGCTCAAGCACAGCAAAACGCCTTGGTTAGAATATATCAAGGACTACAGCAAGATTCGCGATGCGATTGAGCAGACCATGCCAGTAGCTTTCAAAAACTACAACGAGCGCATCAAGAAACCTGGTGGTTTCCGCATGCCGGTGCCTTCTAGCGAGCGTATCTGGAATACGCCATCGAATAAGGCAGAGTTCACAGTACAGGCTATCCCGCAAAACTCACCTATCCATCAGGCGCGCGAACAGTATGGCGACCAATTGTTTGTGCTAATGACTACCCGCTCGCACGACCAGTACAACACCACGATTTATGGCATGGATGACCGTTACCGTGGCGTGTTTGGCCAACGCCGCGTCATTTTCATGAACCCGCTAGATATTGAGCGTATGGGGCTGGCAGCTGGCGACTGGATTAATCTGGTCAGTGTCTGGCAAGATGGCATCACGCGTCGTGCGGACAAGTTCCTGGTGGTGTCTTACGACATTCCACAAGGCTGCTTGAGTGGCTATTACCCGGAAACCAATAATCTGGTGCCATTGGAAAGCGTAGCCGACCAATCTCGCACGCCAACCTCTAAATCCATTCCGGTGATTATTGAAAAAACCACTGCGCCAGGGGTAGCCAATGCTGCTTGATTGCGAAGCTTATGAGGTACAGGAAGAGTACGCTCAAAAAGACTACTCTTCCGACAATACTCAGCTAGACCCTGCGCAGCTAAACACGAGTACCGTGCTGATGCTAGGGATACTGGAATTACTGCATGCCGAGCATTTGCAAGGCAGAAGCTATGTATCACTAGCCGTCATCTGCAAGCGTCTGGATATCCGCATGAGCACTTTGCAACGGCTGATGACAGCTTTAAGCGAAGAATCACTAGTAGATGTGTTTACGCAAAAAGAGCGTCTAGTTGCCACCTTGGCAGCTGGTGGCGAAGAAATATCGCTGGCACTGCAAGCAGCTTAGCTGCCAACCTCCATACAACCAGAACGTACAACAACACCATACAACCGCACATGGCTGGAGTATAATCAAAGACTTCAGAACTCAACCCCAGCCTAGCCATCTATGAAGCTTTATGTTTCGTTTGCCGCCCGCATACGCGCAATGATTGATGAAGGTGTGTTAAAGCCGGGCGATAAGATTTTTTCAGTACGGCAGGCTAGCCAGAAATATGAGCTAAGTATTAGCACCGTATTGCGCGCATATTTGCTGCTAGAGCAAGATGGCATCATCAGCAGCCACCCGCAATCAGGTTATTTCGTTACACCTCGCAAACGCTTACAACAACGTTATACTTCACCGCTTGCCAAAGATATCAACCTTTCTGAGATTGACGCAGGCAAGCTGGTACTCACTACGCTCAAATCAATCCGTGAATTTGGTACGGTGCCGCTGGGCTCACCGTTTCCAGATCCGCAGCTGTTTCCACTAAAAAGAATTCATCAGTATGAAAAAGCCCTAACCGACGACCAGGGCGATTGGGGCGTGCTCAGCGACCTGCCGCCGGGCAATGAAATGCTAAGACAGCAGATTGCACGACGTTATTTGGTGCATGGCATGGATGTCTCGCCGGATGATATCGTCATCACCCATGGCGCTACCGAAGCAATCACCTTGTGTCTACAGGCAGTAGCCAAGGCTGGCGACACGATTGCACTGGAATCCCCCGGTTATTATGCACTGGCACATACCGTTGAGCGCTTGGGCATGAAAGTAGCTGAAATACGTACAGACCCAGAGTCTGGTATCGAGCTGGATGCATTGCGTGCCATGTCCGATAATGTACGTATTGCCGCGGTGATTTTGACCAGCAACTTTCAAAATCCGCTTGGTTTCGTAATGCCAGATGCTAAAAAACAAGCGCTAGTGGAGCTGCTGGCACAGCGGCAGATTCCCCTGATTGAGGATGACGTATACAGCGAATTATACTTTGGTGATACGCCACCCAAGCCAACCAAGGCTTTTGATAATGCAGGCATGGTGCTGCATTGCTCATCGTTTTCCAAGTCACTGGCTCCGGGTTACCGTGTGGGCTGGACCCTCGCCGGACGCTATCGCCAGGAAGTGGAGCGGCTGATGTTCCTCAACAGCCTGTCACTGCCATCTGCACCGCAGATTGCGATTGCCAAGTTTCTGCAACGCGATAGCTTTGAGCAACATCTCAAGCAATTACGGCATACACTGCGCTCGAATTATGTGCTGATACGCAATGTGATTGAGCAAAGCTTTCCTGCTGGCACCCAGCTTTCTGTACCTAAAGGTGGTTACGTAATCTGGGTAAAACTGCCGCCGGCACTGGATGCGCTGGAGCTTTATCGCGCCGCAATCAACAGCGGCATCACGGTCGCACCTGGTACTATTTTCTCCCGCAAAAAAGAGCTTACGCATTATATCCGCCTCAATTACAGCCACTTGTGGTCCTTAGCCATAGAACAGGCAGTACGTGATGTGGGTACACTGGCCTGCGATATGCTGGCAGCGGTAAAGTCTAGCGTTGACAACGCTGAGCAAGCTTAACCTCTAAAGCTATAACACTGCTTCCTGTCTAATACAACCCTATCCAATACTACGCATGGGCCATTGCTCGTCCATCGTTACCTCATGCGCCAAAGCACCGCAGTTACCATGAATTAATGCTGCTTACCGTTCACGGCATTTTATCCACTCATCAATTTAAATATCTTTTACCGGACGCAACGCCTGCAGAACACAGAAACCATCTTCACTCTGGATAACCTATAAGTGTTACCACCTATTTGCCAATTTAACCAACCTCATCATAATGAAAACATGAGAAAAAATATTATTTTTCTGATTTCAGTTGTTATTACTCAGCTTCTTTGTAGCTGCATGCCTGTCGCCTTAACGGCTGGCGGTGTTGGCGGTGGCGTTGCGGCATCGCATCAAATGGGTGGGCTTGTCTATCGAACTTTTACCGAGCCATTACCACGCGTACGTAGCGCTACGCTGACGGCATTTAAACGTATGGCAATCAAGCCCGAAAAAACTGAAAAAATTGAACTTGGAGAACGCGTAATAGCTCGCGCTGGTGACCGAGATGTGGAAGTAGAGCTAGAAGCACTAACCCCCAATACAACCCGTATGCGTGCAACCGTACGCAGAAATGGTGGCGTGATAGTTGACTCAGCAACAGCTGTAGAAATCATCACGCAGACAGAGCAGGCAATTAACCACAAATAATTGTTGCTATAAATTTTATAAAGGAAGAAATATCATGCTTCTTTCTCATTCAAAATGCTACTTAGGCCTGACTATTATTGTCCTGACGGCCTTCAGTAGCAATCTGGTAATGGCAGAACTGGCTGGTACGACTGTAGAAACTTCAAGCAGCCAGCACCCAGCAACTGCATCCGTGCCGGAATCAAAACTGGTATCTTCATTTACTCCTATGGCAGGCTCTACCGAAAACTCAACTGCGTTGGTAAAAGGACTGCGCAGCGGCACACCAATCGTACTTACGAGTCCACCAAGCACACCGGGGGCACCGCCAAATTCTGTTACTTTTACCTCACCGACCAGACCTATGGGTTATGGCAATATCCGTATCGCCTTGTCTTTAGCAAAAACCGAACTTGCTAGCCAAGGCATCACACAGCCAACACCTGAGCAGCTGCAAGGAGCATTGATGGGTACATCAACAACTACCGCAGGCTCAACAACAACGCAGCAAGGTATTCTACAGATGCGTGCATCAGGCATGGGCTGGGGGCAAATTGCAAACTCCATGGGCGTGAAGCTTGGTACCGTGATGAGTGGAAAAACACCCACAACAACGACAACGGCGACAACAAGCGCGGTTAATGCCACCGGGGCTAAATCTACTTCATCTTCTGGCGGTGTTACTACTGCCGCTGGCGCCCAAGGCAAACATAGTGGCACAACTACCGCAGAAGGAGCCAACTCATCCGGTAACGGTAAAGGCATTACTACCAGCCAAGGTCATATCAACGGTGCTGGTGCATCACACGGTGTTATCAATGCAGCCGGCAGCAGAGCGGGCGGCATAGGCAGTGCTGCTGGAGCGCATGCAAATAATGCTAATGGCGGAAAAAAACCATAATCCAACTTAAAAGGTCACATCCACGTCTCTGCAGTTCTATGATGTCTATGGTTACCATCCAAATTAAGCTCACAATTTTGGTGGGCTTTTTTTATGCCGAGCAAAAGATTTCAGCGTGTTTTTATACAAAAGTGATGGTACTTAGCACCCTTCTGCATTCACCGTGTGCGACTTTTAGCGAAGAGCACTTTCTCGATTAATTGAACTATTAAGCTCAAGCTAAGTTCGAACGATTACCTTTCGTTAGTTTTTTATATTAATAGGAGAGTGATCATGCATAAAATTTCTGCCTTTCTAATTGCGGTAATTTTTATGGGTATGAGTTCAATTGTATTAGCACGAGCTGATGGTGGCGGTGGGCATGCTGGTGGTGTATCTAGTGGACATGTTAGCGAAAAAAGTATGGCCAACACCAATGGCCCAAATGCAGCAGATCGTGACAAAGGTATGGAAAGAGCTGAGGACAGAATGAGCCAGCAAGGGATTGATCATCAAAAAGCGGGCAGTTCCGTTGATTCAAAATCTGCGCATAATGACCACGGTAAAGGAAAGCATAAAGGTCACAATTAAGTAACGTTCTTTCTGCAGTAGTGCACACAGCGCAGCAATCTGCACTTGTGCCTGACTTTACCCTCTTGGTGCACAAATCAAAAAAGCTGATAGTTTAACGACTGCCAGCTTTTTTATATTTTCCCACATCAAAAGTTAATCGCGCCAGCATAAACCACGATTAGCTTAGACATATCAACGCTGGTCATTCTTTGAAACCACTAAGAACAGAACTTGAAACTGGATGACTGTTGAGCGACAGCTAGGGTGAGGCATTCAGGCCTGCATCATTTATTAGATAGCTCTCACAATGAATTAATAGCATTGAAAAAAGAGCGGGTCCAAAGCACTGTGGTAGTCACCACAGCCCAATCCCTACTTTGGGCCCGAAGCGATTATTCGAACTTTGCAATAAAAGTTGTTAATAAGCTTAATCGCAGTTAATAAATGTTCTAGTCAACATATTGCCATTAGTATATACCGTCATTTTTTCTATATTGTTGGTTGTATCTTTTACGCCAATATCTGAGTAGCTAACCTCAGACAGCCCTAACTCCTGACCGCCAGGACAGTCAAGCGCGTCGCCAGATGGCGGCTCTACCCTTAGGCAAGCATTAATGGCACCGTTTTTAGCGGAAGAAAATGAACCTGATTTTGATACCGGTCCTGAAATATTAACTTTATTAGCGGCTGCAGGACAGTTGCCACCGTTGTTTACGCATACATATGTAGCAGTGGCGCTCCCTGCGCTTGCTAAATAATTGATTGATTGATTATTACCTACCCCGGCCTCTTTCCAACACACATCAACACTACCAGGGTTGGCGTTACCTGTTGCGAATTTAGCAGTAACAGGCCCAATAAAATGGGGGTTACCACCAGCTAGAACAATATTTGGAATTAAAGCGGTCGAAAAAATGGCCGCAATGACCAACTTTTTCATTATGGTTCTCCTTTAGTGTAAGACACGAGTAATACGGGTAAATCTGTGCGGAAGGATTTGGAATCAGATATTGCCCGGAAGATTTATCAGTTTATGAAGGTCTTCAAGCTTTGTAAATCCGTGCTAACACTTATGCGAGGAAACATCTGTCTAGTAATACCACTAACGGTGTATTGACGCAGCTCTTCAACCTAATGGCACTCAAGTGATTAACCAATCCCCTTCTGTTTAGCCGTACCACTTAGCCACACTGCTAAATCATGCAATTTATTAGCAACGATAATGTCGAACCTAGTAAGGAGGTTTGAATGCGTTCGCTGCATAAGAATTTGACTCCGAGCTGTGCTGACGTTGTTATGGTGGCCTGCCCGCTGTTAAAAATGTGTTACGACGCCAGATAAAGATAGAACAGGCAGGAAAGCAGTAACAAACACTTAATACCAAGCTACGGCTGGTATTTCACACTAAACATCGCCTTCTGAGCTTTCTATCGTTTATCGAAAGGAGGCTAAAATGAGCAAAGTTCTTTGTGTGCTCTACGATGACCCCGTATCTGGGTACCCAACATCGTACCCACGTGACGCAATACCAGATATCAAGCACTACCCGGGCGGGCAGACTTTGCCTACGCCCAAGGCAATCGACTTCAAGCCAGGTCAATTATTAGGCAGCGTATCAGGTGAGCTAGGTTTACGTAAGTTTCTAGAATCGCGCGGCCATCAATTCGTGGTGACTTCAGACAAAGATGGCCCAGACTCGCGCCTGGAGCGAGAGTTAGCAGACACCGATATAATTATCTCCCAACCATTTTGGCCAGCTTACCTGACCGAGGCACGCTTAGCCAAAGCGCCTAAATTGAAACTAGCGATTACCGCAGGCATAGGCTCTGACCATATAGACCTACAGGCAGCCATTAAACATGGCGTGACCGTTGCCGAAGTCAGTTACAGCAACAGTATTAGCGTTTCTGAGCATGTGGTGATGATGATTTTAAGCCTAGTGCGTAACTATATTCCTTCGTACCAATGGGTAGTGAATGGCGGCTGGAATATCGCCGACTGCGTGACACGCTCTTACGATTTGGAAGGCATGCATGTCGGCACGGTAGCTGCTGGCCGTATTGGGCTGGCGGTACTCAGACGGCTAAAACCATTTGAGGTGAAACTGCATTACACCGATAGGCATCGGTTACCTCCAGAAATTGAAAAAGAGCTGCAGCTAACCTTCCACCCTAATGTTGAATCTATGGTGAAAGTGTGCGATGTGGTGACTATCAACTGCCCATTACACCCAGAAACCGAGCATATGTTTGATGACACTTTGATTGCCAAGATGAAACGCGGTGCTTATATCGTGAATACGGCTCGCGGCAAAATATGCGATAAAGACGCGATTGCACGTGCATTAGAGAGTGGCCAACTGGCAGGTTACGCAGGCGACGTGTGGTTTCCACAACCTGCGCCACGCGACCACCCATGGCGTACCATGCCATACCATGGCATGACACCGCACGTATCAGGCACCAGCCTCAGTGCGCAAGCGCGTTATGCTGCAGGTACACGTGAGATTCTGGAATGCTGGTTTGAGGGTAGACCGATTCGTGAAGAGTACTTGATTGTAGATGGTGGTCATCTAGCTGGCGCTGGTGCTCACTCCTACAGCACAGGCAACGCCACCAAGGGCTGGGAAGAAGCAACGCGCTACCGTACCGCAGCAAGGTAGCACACTACTCTAGCGCTATCGCACGCTGGGCAATACACGGCGTGCGATAGCGGTACGTGCACAATAGATCTAATCAGAACTTTGATTAGTAGATATGGTCTGACTTCAATTGTCCTAAGCTTATGCGTTTGGTGACTTTTTTCAAATGAACCGTAGTGGCATAAAGGCTGCATGGCCCGGCTAGCAGCACGGAAAAGTAGCCACCCGCTATAAGCCAAAATGATGATTTATAAAATGCAGCAATCATTAAAAACGACTGCAAAAGAGGGGTGGATAACTAAGCGAGTAAGCCTAGTATCACAATTATCAATAGACTTCAGCAAGCCAATCTGAATACGCGAACTAAAGTCAGCCAACCTAGGCACTAGCTGCAAATACATAGGAGAACGCGATGAGACGTAGACTTTATTTCGTGTTACCGGATATTAAAAGTGCGCAAGTGATGATGAATGAATTATTGCTGGCGCGTATTGACGCTAATCATATTCACTTTCTGGCAAGAGCAGATAAGCCCTTGGGTGACCTACCCGAAGCCAATGTGCTGGAGCGCTCAGAAGTTGTTTTCTGCGCAAGTGTAGGCATGCTGCTGGGTGCGGTACTGGGGTCACTGGCCGGGGTCTTGGCCATTATGGTGCCTTGGTGGTTTGGCCCGGTTTCTACCGCCATTATTCCGTACACCATGTTGATTGGTGCGGTGGCGAGCGCCATTTGGGCGGGCACCCTCGCGACTGGCGTACCCAACCATAGGCTAGAAGTATATAAACAACAAATTAATGCCGGCAAAGTGTTAATGATAGTTTCTGTGCCACTGCACAGACTCATGGAAATTCGCGATATCTTGATTAAAAGGCATCCGGAAGCTGTCTATGAGGGGACTTGGCCAACTGATCACGTATTATTTCCTTAACCATAGATATTATTCGTGAGGCACTATACGTGGCAATAAAGCTGTCTAATACTGCACGTATTTGGTATTAAGTGAAACATTAACGCGTGAGTTAAATGCACACATTACGGGTGCAAGTGGCAAGTTGTGTCTTATGGACGTAAGCTCAGCGGCAAACGCCCATAGACTTGCTAATCAATATAGCTACAACACAGTTATAACTAACACCATTACAACATAGCGCAATTACAACATAGTAAGCGTAATCCACACGGTAAGGATTAACGAGCCAGTCATCAGACCTGTCATCACCAATCTCGACCCACGCATTTTAGTCCATAGCAGTACACCTGTAAGCGACAGCATAATCAAAGCACCCGCAATAGAGTCTGCTAACAGCACCCACGCAGGGCTTGCCCCCACCCCTTTATGCATACGTGTGATAAAGCCCCAGACATTGGCATCTTCGCGCTTAACCGTTGCATACTGGTTGCCAGCGATATATTCAGCCTGAATCTTGGCCTGCGGTAATTGAAAAACCACCTGCCAGGCTTTAGGTTGAGCCAACTCTTTATCCAAGAACTTTACATTTGCTTCCTGCTGTTTTCCTTTCTCAGGGCCTTTAGTGCCAGTGGCAGGCTTTTCAGGCACGGGCTCATGCTGAATATTCAGGCGTTGCTGAATAAATAGCGCTAGCTCTGCAGTATTGCCAGGCTGCGGCTGTGGCACTTCAAGCTGGATTTCAGAAGCTTCCAGCTTGACTGCAGGAATCTTCAGCACCGCACGATGGTTCAAAACAAAACCAGTGATACCGAATAATAAGCCTAGGATAGCACCCCACAACCCAAGCCAGCCATGAATCTTACGTAATAGTCGAATGAAATTGGCGCGCTGCGTATGGGGAGAAATTGGTTTGACCTGCATATACCGTCCGTAAAATAAAAACACCTGCAGTAACTACTGCAGGTTTAGATAAAGTTAAGCACTAAATAAGATGAACACTTACGCCATTTAAAGAGTAAGTGCTCAACGTATTTACTTGCTGAGTTAATCTTAAGGTTTAATAAAACTTAATGTACCCACGTGACGAATACCTTCATAGGCCTCACCGTCATAAGTACCTTGCGCCTGCTCCACATAAACTACATGAACCACGTACAAGCCTGGCCAAGGGGTTTTCACAGCCACTTCACCAGCCTCATTTGTCTCTAGCTCCTGCA
The DNA here is from genome assembly GCF_946479685.1 of uncultured Methylotenera sp. The sequence goes on along the minus strand of NZ_CAMLGS010000029.1, from coordinate 13,595 downwards.
TCCATTGATTAGGCGCAATAATCTCCAGTTTGGCTTTGGCTAAAGGCTTGCCATGCAAGCTAACTTTCACCTTGCCTGCAGCCAATGGTTGGATATCAAAATCCAAGCCAGATGCGGCTTCAGTCTCTGCAGTTGCAAAACGAGCATAGTACATCGGCTTCACGATGCCGATATTGTACTTACGCAAGTCTTTCACCTTCATCTTTACATCTTGAATCACCACAGGCTGATTACCAGCAACTGCTAACTCCAGATGATTTGCCTGCCGCGTATAAGCAACAGGCACCAGCTTACCAGCTTTTAGCAAACTGGCCTCTGGAGCAGCAATACTATCCAGCCTACCGCCAGTTACTTCACGCAGGTCTTCAGCATACTCACCAAAATACATATTGGCTTGCTTTGCGCTAGGCTCCAGCCAGATATAGTGTGCATTTGCAGGTAATACTACTAGCAACATGCAGCACGCGATTAATTGTTTTAGTAATCTCACTTTACATCTCCAAAAGTTAGTTCAAATCAAATCGCACAGTTGCCATAACGCTACGCGCATCGCCCGGTAGCGCACCAATAAAGGTAGGCACTGAGTAATAAGTTTTATCTGTGATGTTTTTGAAGTTAACTGTTAAGTCCCATTTTTTCTGACGCAAGAAAATAGCTGCATCGTAAACCACATAAGAAGGCACTTTTAACAAGTTCAGTGAGTCAGCATATGATTCACCCTTATAAGTAGCACCAATACCAGCGCCTAAGCCATGCCATGCGGCAGAAGTTGGCTGCCAAGCTAACCATACCTTGCCTGAGTCTTTAGATACGCCTGTAGGTAAATTACCTTTAACTGGTGTTGGCGTTGCCTGAACCAAGGTCAGCGTTGCTAAATTGTCTGACATATTTTTAGGGTTAAGATGCGTATAGTTCGCCACCAATTTCAAATCAGAGTTAATAGCACCGATTGCATCGATTTCCACGCCAGATGTTTCGTCTTGGCCATCTGGTGTAGCGATAGTGGTACCAGGTAGCGTTACATAGTAATTACTACGTTTTGCTCTGAATAACGCAAGGTTTAAGTCTAAACGACCATCAAACAACACGCTCTTCACACCAATTTCTTTGCTTTGTGATTTTTCCGGATTTTTAGTCAGCGCGGTAGCCTCAGTTGCAATATTAATAAACGCGCCACGCGATACGCCTGCGTAGAAAGACAACTCAGGGATAGGTTGATATACAGCACCAATCTGGTGGCTAGTCAGGTTTTGCTCATCAGCAATACGTCTATACGCAGTAGTACCTTGAGAACCCTTGTCGCTAAAGTCAACATTGTCGTGGCGTAGCCCTGCACGCAACTTCACTTGCTCAGTCACTTGCACCTGATCCTGTACATAAATGCTCTTTGTCGTTGCATCTAGTTTACGGTTAAAGCCTTGTGAAGCAACGGGAGTAAGACCGTTCATTGAAGACTCTGGCACGACAGGGTTATTAGCATTGCTGATATTAGGTAGGTTGTAACCAACACGTACCGAATCGATTTGTGTATTTTGCCACTCAACACCACCTAAGAAAGTATGTGCCAGACTGCCGGTTTTGAATTTCACCGTGGCTTCACTCGTGAAATCTAAATATTCAGCATCATCAACCTGGCTACGAATACTTCTGCCGGTAATCGCGTTGGAGTTATTAACAACGTTGGCACCGCCATTACGCAAGAAACTAATATCACGATTATCGTAAACTAATGATGTCTTTAGCTTAAAGTCATCACTAGGCTTCCAATCGTGAGTGGTGGCAAACCGGTTGATCTCTTGCTTTACATAGTTCATCGGGCTATACAGACGAGCCTTACGGCCTGCAGCAGTAACTAAATCACCTTTGGTATTAAAGCTAATACCATAGTTGTCAGGCGTTAATTTAATATCACGGTAGTCATAATCTAGCGTTAATGTTTGTGTATCGCTTAAATTAAATCTCACAGAAGGTAAAATTTCGGTGATTTCTCTACCCAAACCACGAAAGCCATCACTACGCTCATAGCCAACATTTAAACGCGTTGCCACGCCATTGACTGAACCACCGAAATCACCTGATACACGTTGCGTATCAAAACTACCCGCACCCAACTCTATTTTAGCGATTGTTTTATCGGTAGGCTGTTTAGTAATCACATTCACACTACCGCCAGGTTGGCTTGAGCCATAAAGCGCTGAGCCAGGTCCTTTCAGCACTTCTATAGACTCTATATCTGTCATGGTGCGGTAGTAACCATTCTGAGTGCTGCCATCAACAATACCGTCACGTAACCAGCGCATGTTTAAACCGCGGATATTAAAGTTATCGGCAAAGCCATAACCACCAGCGTAGGTTTGCTGTACACCACTAACATTCATCAGCGCATCATTCATGCCTTTTGAACCTTGGTCTTCTAAAACCACTTTAGGAATCGTGATGATGCTAGCTGGAATATCACGCGCAGGCGTATCCGTTTTGCTACCAGTTGTTGTAGTGATGGACTGATAATCTCGTGCAATATTGTTCGAGTCTGTAACCGCCACCTCTGGCAAGGTTGACACATTGCCGCCTGTTTCGGCGAGAACCGGAAGCGACATGACACTTAATGCCGTTAGCACTGCACAGTGCAATGGCCTAAAACTGAATAGAGAACGCTGCATAACTGACCCCTTAAATTAGGCATAACCTAACAAATAAAAATGATAATGAGAATGATTGTTATTTACTTAATTTTACATTCTACATAAACCAATCGTTAATCGCTAGTGATTTCATCAGCTTTAGCGTGCCATAAAAACAAAAAAGCTAAATCTTATTAAAGATTTAGCTTTAGATTACTTAAGCGCCGGGGCTGAGCCTGGCTGGTTTTGATTAATGCCAGATTAGGACACTATAAAGCCGTACTTAGCTTCAACCCGACAATTCCAATAAAAATACAGGACAAACTAAGCACCCTGCCCAAGTTCGCAGACTCCCCAAATAGCAATATGCCGAAAATCGCCGTACCAATCGCACCTATGCCTACCCAAACAGCATAGGCAGTGCCCACCGGTAATGATTTCATCGCCATACCCAACAGCCACACACTCAGTATCATGGCCAGCACGGTACCTAAAGTCGGCCAAAGTTTAGTAAAACCTTCGGTATATTTTAGGCCGATTGCCCACACCACTTCTAACAGCCCTGCTGCCACAAGAATCGCCCAACTCATCTAACACCTCACAAAAAATTATTGGGTCGTCCCGAAATAAATCAAATAAGTAAGGTCGTCCTTACTTACCGCCTGCAGCATCAAGTTTAGCACCAGAATAAGCAATCAGCTCGCCTCAGGCCTAACTAACAACACTAAAGCCTTCGAATTAACGCGCGAGATAGCAACGACAACTGTCACGAAACATGCACATCAATAACCTACAATTTATGCAGTACCAGATTGCACGCAATAACTAATTCATGCAATTATTGTATCAAGCAACTTTTTAAATAAATAATTATCTATATAAATCAATGCCATAAGCATTTGGCACGGATACTGCAATTAGCTTAAAAAATATTATAAAACTAAGGTGCACCTTACGCTATGCAGCCCACGAATCCAGACGTTACTGAGAATACGACGTTGCCAAAATTTCTGAATCAAACACAAGCGATATTGTTAGTTGCGATGTTTATCATGCTCACAGGCAACTACGCGATGTTTCATGGCATTGTGCACATATACCCGCTAACCCTTGCCAATATTCCGTTCTTAACTTCGCTCACTTTATTTTTTAGCGCACTCACCGCCATCTTTTTCTTATCCATCTGCCATGGCAAGCTAACGCGCTGGATACTGGCATTATTTGTCCTCATCGCATCACAAGCCGCTTACTATATGGATCACTTAGGGGTCATCATAGATACGGTCATGATTGATAACATCATGCAAACAAGCGCGAAAGAGTTTGCGGGCTTAATCACCATGAGTTTAATCGTTAGAACCTTGGTGTTGGGTGTGCTGCCGGCATGGTTAATTGTTAAGTACTTTCCTAGCCCTGCCAGCTTCAAAACGGAGGTTAAAGCCAGATTTAAAACCATCGCTTTGTGCCTAATAGGCATTGTTCTGTTAGTGCTGCCGTTCACCGCCGACTATAGCTCGTTTATCCGCGAACATAAAATTGTCAGGTTCTACGCCAACCCAACCTATTCTGTATATTCAGCCATCAAGTACTTTGCCGATCAAGCAAAAGCACCTAGCAACCCTGTGCTGCGAAAAACTGCAGAAGATGCAGTTTTGCTTGACCCTAGCACCAGCAAAAAAGAGCTTGTGATCTTGGTAGTAGGTGAAACCGCACGCGCAGACCGCTTCTCACTCAATGGCTATAAACGCGAGACCAACCCATTACTCGCCAAGCAAAACATTGTCAGCTTCAGCAATGTCACCTCATGCGGTACCTCTACCGGGGTATCTGTACCGTGTATGTTCTCATCTTTAGGCCGAGCCAAATACGATAAAGAAAAGGCGCTAGAGCAAGAGAACGTGTTAGATGTCTTGAAAAAAAATGGCATTGAAGTGCTGTGGCGTGATAACAACTCAGACTCTAAGGGCGTGGCCACTAGGGTAAAATACGAGGACTTCAAATCACCAACACTTAACCCTGTGTGCGAAGGCGAGTGCCGGGACGTCGGCATGTTAAGCGGTCTGGATAAATATATTGATGCGCACCAGTCCCAAGACATGATGATAGTATTACACCAAATGGGCAACCACGGCCCTGAGTATTATCGAAGATACCCCAAAGCATTTGAGCGCTTTAAACCTGCCTGCCAAACCGGTGAGCTAAGAGACTGCTCTAAACAGGAAATTGATAATGCGTATGACAATGCAATTTTATACACAGATTATTTCTTATCCGAAGTGATTAACTTTCTTAAAAAATACGAGAGCACACGTGAAACTGCCATGCTTTACATTGCAGACCATGGTGAATCTTTGGGTGAGCGCGGCATTTACTTGCATGCGGCGCCATATATGATTGCACCTAAAGAGCAAACACATGTACCGGCAATCGTCTGGACCGGGCAAAACTTTGATTACAGTCTGGATGACATCCGCGCTTACCAACACCAGGCACTAAGTCATGATGATCTATTTTGTACCATACTGGCTTCTTATGAATTAGACTCACATTTATGCGCGGCTAAGCACGGCATTTTCTCTAAAAATAGCGTATTGAAAGCAGCTGCAATTACTGAGAATAAGACTAATAGTAGGCTTAATTAAGCGTAGACTAAATTAATTAATCGAGGAAAAGTTAATCAAGGATGGAACGCTGGGTTGCATACGCTATCATATCGATGCTGTTTGCAGGCTTTACTGCCGTGATTGCCAAACAGGGCTTGACTGGCATTTCTGCTGAGCTGGGCTTAACACTAAGAACCTTGTTTGTCTGCGCCTTTATTATTTTCTTTGGTCTGCTTACCGTTACCCCCGCAGAGATTAAAAACCTGCAAAAACAGCATTATATTTGGCTAGCACTCTCTGCACTCACTACCGCCGGCTCTTGGATTTTTTATTATAAAGCGCTAAAAATGGGAGACGTCTCCACAGTAGCGCTGATTGATAAGGGTAGCGTGGTTGTCACTGTGATACTGGCATGGCTACTATTTAAGGAAGCCATCACTTTACGCATGATGATAGGTTCTATTTTAATTGTTGCAGGCATCATCACGCTTGCAAAAAAATAAGCTGCGCCTAAGTTTTAAGTGAAAACCTTAAAGTGAGAACCCGAGCAAAGCAAAAACTCCAGTAACATAAAAATTCAAGTAAAGTAAAAAATTAAGCCGAGTTAAAAATTAAGGTTAAAAAATTAAGCTAAGTGATAACTTAACACTGCCTCCGCTCAGCCTTAACTTACCCAAGACTCAGTAGCTTAATCAACGAATTAACTGCATTTAAAGGGCAAGAGACTTAAAATCTCCTGCCCTTTTTGCTATGCACTCCGTCTAAAAATTATTCTTTTAAAAAACCCTTATAAAACATACATATGGGAATAATAGTCAGCAGAAAATCAATATATTGTGTTTTAGTTGTTGAAATTCCCCGTTATATTGCGTTATAGTGCTTGCACACGGTTCTTAATTTTCAATCGAAAATTAAGATAATAGGGAATCCGGTGCGAAGTCTGCTCTTTAGCAAACTTCAACTCCGAAGCTGCCCCCGCAACTGTAATCAGAGAGTTATTTTGTGTTTCTCGCCACTGAATTTTAATTAATTAAAATTTGGGAAGGCCAACAAAATAATGATGACCTGTAAGCCAGGAGACCTGCCGTAGACATTTTCACGCCGCACTTGCGTGAATACTTTTATAACGTTTGAGGCGGGGTGTCCTCAGCAGATGGGTAGATCGCATCTATCCGCCATGCTGGTCTTTATTTGGCGTGTTTTCCTATTGTAGAAGATGCTCGCCATACAAAGCGTACCTGCCCTTTATGAAAAAAGGGAAAACCAAATGGATGATTTAAAACCATCTTCAACCACTGATTCAGTACAAGCTACACTTTTGCCTATGTTGCAGGTGATTCGCCGTAATGGTGCTGCCGTGACTTTCAATTTAGACAAAATTTCTATCGCCATCACCAAAGCATTCTTGGCGGTAGAAGGCAACCAAAGTGCAGCCTCACAGCGCGTACGCGACCAAGTCACCTCACTCAGCCAAATCGTAAATAACGCATTAATACGCCGCTTGCCTGCTGGTGGCTCTATTCATATTGAAGACATACAAGACCAGGTAGAACTCGCCTTGATGCGCAGCGGCAACCACGACGTAGCACGTGCTTATGTGCTTTACCGTGAGAAGCGCAATGCGGAGCGTGCTGCGGAAAAAGCCAGTCATGCTGAAGCCGAGCCTAGCCATGCGCTGAATGTTAATATGGACGGCAAACTGGTACCGCTAGATATCAAACAACTGCATGCCATGGTGACGGAGGCTTGTGCCGACCTAGGCAATGTAGTGTCGCCATCACTCGTCGTGGAACAAGCGGTGCGCGATTTGTATGATGGCATTCCATTTGCAGAAGTTTATAAAGCACTCATTTTATCTGCACGCAGCCTGATTGAGACTGAACCAGCGTACAACTACGTCACCGCACGCCTACAGCTGGATTTAGTGCGTGCCGAGGTGCTGGGCGAACGTGTGATGCAAGTCGATATGGATGCCCATTACCTAGAGTATTTCCCTCGCTATATCAAAATCGGCATCAATGCTGGCCTGCTGGATCAACGTTTAGCGCAATTTGATTTGGACAAACTGGCCAAGGCGCTGGTTAAAGAGCGCGACTTTCAATTTGGCTATTTAGGCATTCAAACCTTGTATGACCGTTACTTCCTGCATATCGAAGAGCGCCGTATCGAGCTGCCGCAAATTTTCTTTATGCGTGTTGCGATGGGTCTGGCCATTAATGAGATTGACCGCGAAGCACGTGCCATTGAGTTCTATAACGTATTGAGTACGTTTGATTTTATGAGCTCTACGCCTACGCTATTTAATGCAGGTACTTTGCACTCACAACTTTCCTCTTGCTACCTTACCACCGTGAGCGATGACCTGGAAGGCATCTATCAAGGCATTAAAGAAAATGCCTTATTGCAGAAATTTGCTGGTGGCTTGGGCAACGACTGGACCCCGGTGCGCTCACTAGGTGCTCGCATTAAAGGCACTAATGGTAAGAGCCAAGGTGTGATTCCATTCTTAAAAGTGGTGAATGACACTGCAGTAGCGGTAAACCAAGGCGGTAAACGTAAGGGTGCGGTATGCGGTTACTTGGAAACATGGCATTTGGACATTGAAGAGTTTTTAGATTTACGCAAAAACACCGGTGATGACCGCCGCCGTACGCATGACATGAATACAGCACACTGGATTCCAGACCTATTTATGCGCCGCGTGACTGAAAATGGCGAATGGACCTTATTCTCGCCATCTGACGTGCCAGACCTGCATGACAAATACGGCAAGGCTTTCGAATCTGCTTATGTAGAATATGAACGCCGTGCCGATAACGGTGAAATCAAACTGTTCAAGCGTGTACCTGCGGTGCAGATGTGGCGCAAGATGCTTTCTATGCTGTTTGAAACCGGCCACCCTTGGATTACTTTCAAAGACCCATGCAATATCCGCTCACCACAACAGCATGTGGGCGTAGTACACAGCTCAAACCTATGCACAGAAATCACGCTGAATACTTCTGATACAGAAATCGCGGTGTGCAATTTAGGCTCAGTAAATCTATTACAGCATCTGACAGAAGTTAACGGCAATTTAGTGCTAGATAACGACAAATTACAAGCAACCATCAAAGTTGGCATGCGCATGCTGGATAACGTGGTCGATATCAACTTCTACCCGGTAGGAAAAGCACGCAATGCCAATACACGCCATCGGCCAGTAGGCATGGGCATTATGGGCTTCCAAAACTGCCTGCACGCAATGCGTATCCCTTACGCCAGTATGGAAGCCGTGGAGTTTGCGGACCGCGCGATGGAAATGGTGTGCTACAACGCTTACTGGGCCTCAACCCTGTTAGCAGAAGAGCGCGGCCCATATTCCAGCTTTAAGGGCAGCTTGTGGGATCAAGGCACTCTGCCACTCGATACTTTAGACCTGTTGACCAGTGAACGTGGCGGCAATGTAGAAGTAGACCGTAGTAAAACCTTGGATTGGGACGCATTGCGTAACCGTATACAAAAAGTAGGTATGCGCAATTCAAATTGCGTGGCAATTGCGCCTACTGCGACTATTTCCAATATCGTGGGCGTATCTGCCAGCATTGAGCCTGAGTATCAAAACCTGTATGTGAAATCCAACTTGTCTGGTGAGTTCACCATTGTGAACGAGCAGCTGGTTAACGACTTAAAAGCACGTGACTTGTGGGATTCCGTGATGATTTCAGACCTCAAGTATTTTGACGGCTCCCTAGCGCCGATTGAGCGTGTACCTGCTGACTTGAAACAGCTATACGCTACTGCGTTTGATGTGGATCCAACCTGGTTGATTGAAGCGGCCGCGCGTCGCCAAAAATGGATAGATCAGGCGCAGTCACTCAACCTGTACTTCGCAGTGCCATCAGGCAAAAAGCTGAACGATACCTACTTGCTAGCATGGCAGCGTGGCCTGAAAACCACCTATTACCTGCGCTCATTGGGTGCAACTGCGGCTGAGAAATCGACAGGTAGCGGCGGTGAATTGAATGCAGTTGCATCACATGTACCGGAAACTGCGCCAGTATCGGCACCAAAAATGTGCAGTATAGATAATCCGGATTGTGAATCCTGCCAGTAGAAAACTAAAACTTCGTCGCGACACGGCGTTGTATCGAAAAATTTTATCGCTTACATACTTATGTATGCTGCGTTCAAAATTTTTCTCACGCCTTGTCTCGCTTAGAACTTTTAATTTTCTGAAAATCATAACAAAAGAATTAAGGAAAAAACATGCTTTCATTTGAAGATGAAGTGTACGAAGAAACAGCTGTATCGGCGCCAAAGCTAGCGCCAGTAGCAACGGTGGCAACACCAATCGCCGCGCCAGCTGCGGATAACCAACCATCTATCTCAGGTCGTGTAAATGCCTCAGATAAGCGCATGATTAACGGCCAAACCGATGTGAATCAACTAGTACCGTTCAAATACCACTGGGCTTGGGACAAATACCTAGCTGGTTGCGCCAACCACTGGATGCCGCAAGAGGTTTCCATGAGCCGCGATATCGCACAGTGGAAAGACAGCACCGCGCTGAGTGACGATGAGCGTTTGATTGTGAAGCGCAACCTAGGCTTTTTCACCACGGCCGACTCTCTCGCCGCGAACAATATCGTGCTGGGTACTTATCGCCATATCACCGCACCAGAGGCACGCCAGTACTTGCTACGTCAGGGTTTTGAAGAGGCGATTCATACCCATGCGTATCAATATATCGTAGAAAGTTTGGGGTTAGACGAGTCCGAAGTATTTAACGCTTACCAAGAAGTGGCTAGCATTAAAGACAAAGATGATTTCCTGATTCCATTCATCAACACGCTGACCAACCCTGAATTCAAAACCGGCACACCGGAAGCCGACCAACAGTTGCTGCGCTCACTCATTGTGTTCGCCTGCATTATGGAAGGATTGTTCTTCTACGTAGGTTTCGTGCAGATTCTGGCATTAGGCCGCCAGAACAAGATGCAAGGTGCTGCCGAGCAGTATCAGTACATCTTGCGTGATGAGTCCATGCACTGCAATTTCGGTATTGATGTGATTAATACCATTAAATTGGAGAACCCACATTTATGGACTGCTGAATTCCGTGAAGAAATTAAAGGCTTAATCCAGCACGGAGTAGAGCTCGAGTATCGCTACGCCGAGGCCACCATGCCACGTGGCGTACTGGGCTTGAACGCAACAATGTTCAAGGAATACCTGCGCTTTATTGCCAACCGCCGCTGCCAGCAAATTGGCTTGGATATACTGTACCCAGGCGCGACCAACCCATTCCCATGGATGAGCGAAATGATAGACCTGAAAAAAGAGAAAAATTTCTTTGAAACCCGCGTTACCGAGTACCAAACCGGCGGCGCATTAAGCTGGGATTAATCAGTTGGGTAGAACCAATATGCTAGGACAGAATCAGCTGGAATAGATAGTGCAAACGCAGGCAAGCTTAGCCTAAATGGCTATGCTTGGTTGCACCATCCCCGCTGACCCGCACTTAATAAGTCGCGCCTTTTTCCATTAAAGTTGCTATCAGTCTAGCATTGCCGGCTTCCTCAGCTAAAGCCAACGCCGACTTGCCATTTTTACCGCGTGCCAATACATCGGCACCGCGCTCGATTAATAGCTCCGCCACCTCAAACTGCCCCGAGGTCAGACTTAGCAGCAATGGCGTAAAACCCTGGCTGTCACGGTCATTGATATACGCACCGCGCTTGATCAGCATTTCTGCAATCGCTTTATAGCCCGGCAACTGCTGACCACACACCAGTAACAACGGGGTCATGGTCTTGCGGTCATAGGCGTTCACATCTGCACCTTTTTTAATCAGTATGCTCGCAATCACGGTATAGCCTTTTTTCAAGGCAACTAACAGCACTGGCGTACCCTCTGTGTCTGTGATGTGGATATTAAAGTTGCTGCGTACAAAAAGATCAACAACAGCCTGATTCCCAACCAGAATTGCCTGCAAAAACTGTTCATTACTGCGCGCAATCCCACGCTGCTCTAATTCTTTAAGGGCATTCTCTATGCCCTCAACTTCACGGATATGTTGAGATTGCCGCACTTGCCGCAGCCGCAAAATATCTTCCATGACATCTTTGGGAAAACCCTGACGCCCGCCACGCGAGTCGATAATCAGGTCACTGAAGTAATCATGTATTTGTGGCGTAGACCACAACTTCTCAATGCGAGTCAGAATGCGATCAAACTTATCCTCAAGTGCATATGGATAGTTTTCGCCTAGGTATTCAAAAAAAGGATGCTTAACAGACATGAGGAATATAGTAACGCAATCTTGCGATTTAAATTGTATGAATAAGTAATGACCACCAATTACCCACTAAAATTCATTATAATGAATTCTTAATATGCTAAGCTAACAGCGACGCATAGTTTATTCACGCGTAAGCGCGTCAGTAAACGAAAGGATTGTTTTGTTGAGTTTCGAGGAAATGCATACAAAATTACCCATCGGCTATCGTTATCTCCTTGCGATGGCGCTGTTTCTTATAGCCTTGTTCCTGCGCTTTGCCATTGCTCCCGCGCAAGAAAACCTGGCATACATCACCTTTTACCTACCTACCCTCATCAGTTTTTACCTGCTAGGCACCGGCCCTGGCATCTTGGTAGCTGTGCTTGCCGCGATTGCCGGCGAATATTACTTTGTAAAACCGTTTGAGGTATTATTTAGCGCACAAAAGAGCTATCTACCTTTAGCATTTTTCTCCTTAACCGCCTGTTTAATTGGCTTAATTATCACTAGGCTTAGCCATTACAGTGATGAGCTTAAACATGCCGAAGTACGCGAGAAGTTCCGTAGCCACGTGTTGGAACTGATTACCAAAGGCGCACCGCTAGCCGATATACTCCGGGCAGTCATCCTGTGGGTGGAGCAAGAAAACCCAGCCATACGTGGCAGCATTATGCTGCTGGATGCCGAAGGCAAGCGCCTGCTGGCCACAGCCGCTACCAACCTGCCTAGATTCTATGTGGCAGCAATGAACAACCTCAGCATAGGCGAAGGCGTTGGCTCCTGCGGCACCGCCGCCTATACCGGCAAACGCGTGATTGTTGAAGATATACAAAATCACCCTTATTGGCGCTATTTTAGAGAGATTGCAGGGCAAGCTAAACTTGGCTCCTGCTGGTCTGAACCGATACGTTCCACCCAAGGCAAAATACTGGGCACTGTCGCCATCTATCACCAGAACCCCTACCAGCCCACTGAAGCCAACATCATGCTGATTGAGCAAGCCGCCTACCTGGCCAGCATCGCGATTGAAAAACATCACAGCGAACTTGCTCTGAAAAAGAACGAAGAACGTTGGAGATTCGCGTTAGAGGGCGCCGGCGACGGGGTTTGGGAATATGATTTCCAGACCGGAAAAACAGAAGCATCACCCCGTTTAATGCAAATATTGGGCCTGGACCCTAACCTGCCATCTGATGTAGAGAGGTTTCACCACTGGGTAGCACATACCCATCCAGACAGCGTTACCAATACCATGACCGCAATACAGGCGATGAAGGATAACAAAACTGACCGCTATCAATTGGAGCAGCAAAAGTTATGTGGCGATGGCTCGTATAAATGGCTATTGAACCGAGGCATGGTAGTCAGCCGTAGCGAAGACGGAAAACCGCTACGCATGATAGGCACGTCTACAGACATTACTGAACGCAAGCAACTGGAAGAGGAATTTAAACGCCAAGCCCGCGTTGACTTCCTTACCGGGGTCAGCAACCGCCGCTACTTTATGGAGCAGGCCGAGCAGGAAATACAGCGCACCAATCGCTATGACACGCCGCTTTCGTTCTTTATGCTGGACATCGACCTTTTTAAACAAGTCAATGACACCTACGGCCATAAATCAGGCGATGCCGTGCTTAAGACAATGGCGACGGTGTGCCGCGAAACCTTACGTGAGATAGATATTATTGGCCGCGTAGGGGGTGAAGAGTTTGCTATTCTGCTGCCAGAAACCGATAAAACAGAAGCCGCCGAGGTAGCAGAACGGCTACGCGCAGTACTCGCCAACCAGAAAGTACATCTGGAGGCGGGCATTCCCATACAGTTCACGGTGTCTATCGGTGTCGCTTCCAGAATATCCAAGCAGGACAACATCGACATGCTGCTAAACCTAGCAGATGAAGCCTTGTATCAGGCTAAAAAATACGGGCGCAACCGAGTTTATATTGCAATGCAATAAGGTCAGCGCTTAAGCTGACCCAATCACTGCGCTAAGTTACAGGTGGTGCTAAGTTACAGGTCGTGCCAAGTTATGAATCATACTAAGTTAGCACTGTACTTAGTTAACCATGAGCGTGTCTAGGCTGTTGTTGCACCAGCCCCTGAATCCAC
>NZ_CAMLGS010000028.1 GCF_946479685.1 uncultured Methylotenera sp. | reverse complement strand
GTACTGGTATTATCGCCGGTGGTGCAATGCGCGCTATCTTCGAAGTAATGGGTGTAACAAACGTGGTTGCTAAATGTATCGGTTCAACTAACCCATACAACTTGGTACGCGCTACACTAAACGGCTTAGAGTCTATGAACACGCCTGCAGAGATCGCAGCTAAACGTGGTAAATCTGTTGAAGAAATTAGAGGCTAATTATGGCTAAAGCAAAAAAAGATGCATCAACTATCAAAGTAACGCTAGTAAGAAGTGTTATTGGTCGTATTGAAGCGCATAAGGCTACTGTAAAAGGTCTTGGCCTACGTCGTATGCACCATACAGTTGAGTTACAAGATACACCAGCAATTCGCGGTATGATCAATACCGTTGGCTATCTCTTAAAGGTAGAAGCATAATGCAATTAAATACAATTAAGCCTGCTGAAGGCGCAAAAAAAGAACGTCGTCGCGTTGGTCGCGGTATTGGTTCAGGTTTAGGTAAAACAGCTGGTCGTGGCCATAAAGGTCAAAAATCACGTACAGGCGGTTTTCATAAAGTAGGTTTTGAAGGCGGTCAAATGCCTATTCAGCGCCGTCTTCCTAAACGTGGCTTCAAATCACTAACTAAGGCTGATACAGCTCACGTTCGTACTAGCGAACTAGCTTTGATTCCTAATGAAGTGATTGACTTGTTGGCTTTGAAAGCAGCAAATATCGTTTCTGGCACAGTAACAAACGCTAAGATCTTTTTATCTGGTGATGTAACTGCTAAGTACAATATCCAAGGTTTGCTATTGACTAAAGGCGCTCGCGCTGCAGTTGAAGCAGCTGGCGGTAAAGTTGTAGACGCTGCTTAAGAGTATATATCTTGGCACAAGAAGGCATTTTAAAAACAGCGGCAAAAATGGGCGAACTTAAAAGTCGCCTATTGTTTGTCTTAGGTGCGTTAATCGTTTATCGCTTAGGTGCTCATATTCCAGTTCCAGGGATTAATCCTGACGAACTGGCTAAGCTATTTGCTTCACAAAGCGGCGGTATCTTGGGCATGTTTAACATGTTCTCAGGTGGCGCTTTATCTAGATTCACTGTTTTTGCTTTGGGAATTATGCCTTACATTTCTGCATCTATTATTATGCAGTTGATGACGGCGGTATCACCAAGATTAGAGCAGTTGAAAAAAGAAGGTGAAGCAGGTCGTAGAGCAATTACCAAATACACACGATACGGTACTGTGGTGTTGGCTATGTTCCAAGCGCTAGGTATTGCGATCATGTTAGAAGGTCAGCCTAATTTAGTGTTTGATCCAGGTATGGCATTTAGACTAACTGCTGTGATCACTTTAGTGTCAGGCACCATGTTCTTGATGTGGCTTGGCGAGCAAATTACAGAGCGCGGTATTGGTAATGGTATTTCTATCATTATTTTTGCCGGGATTGTTGCTGGTTTACCGCACGCAATTGGTTCTACTGCTGAAATGGTGAATACAGGTGCGTTTAGTATTCCACTTGCATTCTTCTTGCTGGTAGCAACAGTGTTAGTGACTGCTTTGGTGGTGTTTGTTGAACGTGGTCAACGTAAGATCACAGTAAACTACGCTAAGCGCCAAGTGGGTAACAAAGTGTATGGTGGGCAAACTACACACTTGCCAATGAAATTGAATATGGCTGGTGTAATTCCTCCAATTTTTGCTTCTAGTATCATTCTATTCCCAGCTACTTTAGCGGGTTGGTTTGGTAGTAGTGAAAGCACTTTTTGGTTGAAGGATGTAGCTGCTGCATTGTCACCAGGGCAACCTATCTACATCTTGTTGTTTGCTGCTGCTATTTTCTTCTTCTGTTTCTTTTATACTGCGTTGCAGTTTAATCCTAAAGATACAGCTGACAACTTGAAGAAGAGTGGTGCTTTTGTTCCAGGAATCAGACCTGGTGATCAAACAGCGAAATATATTGACCGTATTATGGGCCGTTTGACTTTAGTCGGTGCTGCTTATATTACATTGGTATGTTTGTTACCTGAGTTCTTGATTTTGAAATTTAATACGCCTTTCTATTTTGGCGGTACTTCTTTGTTGATTATTGTCGTAGTAACAATGGACTTTATGACACAGGTGCAGTCTCATTTGATGTCTCATCAATATGAGGGCTTACTTAGAAAAGCTAATTTTAAGGGTAACGCACCTAGCGTTAAGTAATTGTAGATGGCCAAAGAAGATAGAATTGAAATGCAAGGTGAGATTCTTGAGAATCTCCCCAATGCTACTTTCAGAGTTAAATTAGAAAATGGTCATGTAGTTTTAGGCTATATTTCCGGAAAAATGCGTATGCACTACATCCGTATTTTACCTGGTGATAAAGTCACCGTTGAGATGACGCCTTATGACTTATCTCGCGCGCGAATTACCTTCCGTGCGAAATAATAATAAGCGTTGTATGCATACAGTTTAGTTGTATTGGAGTGAAATATGAGAGTTCGTGCATCAGTAAAGGCATTATGCCGTAATTGTAAAGTTGTTCGTCGTCGTGGCGTTGTGCGCATTATCTGCACAGATCCACGTCATAAACAACGTCAAGGTTAATTGATTAAGTTCAATTAATCCAAATTAGTAAAGGTTTCGGCCTCATACTAATTTAAGGTGGTCAATAATTTGATTGATCAGAAGATTAGCTATTTGATAAAAAAAGGTTTTCCTGTTAAAATCATCGGCTTTTTTAAGCAAGTGAATCAGTAAAGCCTAATTTGGAGTAATGTATGGCGCGTATTGCAGGGGTAAATATCCCGAATAACAAACACACCGAGATTGCGTTAACCGCAATTTACGGTATTGGACGTAACACTGCACAAAAGATCTGCGTTGCTGCTGGTGTTTTAGCAACTGCTAAGATCAAAGATCTGAATGATGCAGATGTTGAAAAGTTACGTGATGAAGTAGCGAAATATAAAGTCGAGGGTGACTTACGTCGCGAAATTTCAATGAACATTAAACGTTTGATGGATTTGGGATGCTACCGTGGCATTCGTCATCGTCGTGGATTGCCTGTTCGTGGTCAGCGCACTAAAACAAATGCGCGTACTCGTAAAGGCCCAGTTAAGGCGATTAAGCAGTCTAAGTAAGCCGTGACTCTAGAAGCGCTTTAAATTAAGCGCTTTAGTAGATTAACTGGTTAAAAAATCACAATTTAAGTTAGATTTATTGGTAAGGAAAATGCAACATGGCAAAAGCTAATGTACGCGTAAGAAAGAAAGTTAAAAAGAATATTGCAGAGGGTATCGCCCACGTGCATGCATCTTTTAACAATACCATCATCACCATTACAGACCGTCAAGGCAATGCTTTGTCATGGGCTACTTCTGGTGGTCAAGGTTTTAAAGGTTCACGTAAAAGTACCCCTTTTGCAGCACAGGTTGCAGCTGAAGTTGCTGGTAAATCAGCGCAAGAGAACGGCGTGAAAAATTTAGAAGTGCGTATTAAAGGTCCAGGTCCAGGTCGTGAATCTGCTGTGCGCGCACTTAATGCAGCTGGTTTTAAAATTACCAGCATTACTGATGTGACGCCAGTACCGCACAACGGTTGCCGTCCACCTAAAAAACGTCGCATCTAAGCGAAAAAGATTACTGGAGAACTATCTTGGCTAGAAATTTAGATCCTAAATGCCGTCAGTGCCGTCGCGAAGGCGAAAAGTTGTTTTTAAAAGCTGAAAAATGCTTTACTGATAAATGTGCAATTGAAAAACGTAACTTCCCACCTGGTCAACACGGTCAACGTCGTAACCAACGTTTATCTGACTACGGTGTTCAGTTGCGTGAGAAACAAAAAGTTCGTCGTATTTACGGCGTGCTTGAAGCTCAGTTCCGTAGCTACTACGCTGAAGCTGATCGCCAAAAAGGCATTACAGGTGAGAACTTGTTACAACTTTTAGAGTGCCGTTTAGACAACGTTACTTACAGAATGGGTCTTGGTGGTTCACGTACTGAAGCACGTCAAATCGTTCGTCATAACAGCATTTTAGTTAATGGCAAACGCGTTAACATCCCTTCATACCAAGTTAAAGCTGGTGATGTAATCAGCGTTGCTGAAGCATCAAAAACACAACTACGTATTAAAGGCGCTTTAGAAGCTGCTGAACAACGTGGTTTCCCAGAGTGGTTAGACGTTGATGTTAAAGCTTTGAAAGGTACTTTTAAAGCTAAGCCACAACGTGATGAGTTGCCACCAACCATCAATGAATCATTGGTAGTTGAGCTTTACTCTAAGTAATTAAGTTCTGATTGGATTAATTAGCTAGCCTTGGGGTTGGCTAATTAATCACTCGTTGTTCAACGCAATAACGAGCATATTTAAAAATTAAAGGTATAACTATGCAAAACAGTCCTACCGAGTATTTAAAGCCTCGCGTTGTTGATGTTGAGGTGTTATCTCCATTACGCGCACGTGTTACTTTAGAGCCAATGGAGCGTGGTTTTGGTTACACGCTTGGTAATGCATTACGTCGCGTTTTGCTTTCATCAATTCCTGGCTTTGCAATTACTGAAGTTAAAATTGATGGTGTAGTGCATGAGTACTCTACTTTAGATGGCGTTCAAGAAGATGTTGTTGACATCTTACTTAACCTTAAAGGTGTAGCGCTGAAACTAAATTCAAAATCAGAAACTATTCTGAAATTGAATAAATCTGTTGAAGGTGTTGTGACTGCAGCTGATTTTGAAACTGGTCATGATGCTGAAATTGTTAACCCTGATCATGTGATTGCTCACTTGACCAAAGGCGGCAAGCTGAACTTGGAAGTTAAAGTTGAAATCGGTCGTGGTTATCAACCTGTTCCAGTACGTCAAAAGTCTAATGATGAAGACCGTGTTTTAGGTTTTATCATGGTTGATGCTTCATTTAGCCCGATCAACAAAGTTAGTTACTATGTTGATAGCGCTCGTGTAGAACAACGTACTGACTTAGACAAGTTAGTAATGGATGTAGAAACAAATGGCGTTATTGAGCCAGAACAAGCAATTCGTGATGCTGCTCGTATCTTAATGGGTCAGTTATCTGTATTTGCTGATTTAGAAGGCGCACCAAGTGAAGTTGAGGTTAAATCAGCTCCACAAGTTGATCCTGTATTGCTACGCCCAGTTGATGATTTAGAGTTAACTGTTCGTTCAGCTAACTGCCTAAAAGCAGAAAATATATTTTACATCGGTGATTTGATCCAACGTACAGAGAACGAGTTGTTAAAAGCTCCTAATCTTGGCCGTAAATCATTGAATGAAATTAAAGATGTTTTAGCTACTCGTGGCTTAACATTGGGTATGAAATTAGAAAACTGGCCACCGGTTGGTTTAGAAAAAGCTTAATACAAGCTGATATTGAAGATATAGAAAACTTAAGGAATTACTATGCGTCACGGTAATAGCAATCGTAAATTAAATCGTACAAGCAGTCATCGTGCTGCAATGTTCCGTAACATGACAACATCTTTGTTACGTCATGAAATCATCAAAACTACTTTGCCTAAAGCAAAAGAGTTGCGTAAGTTTGCAGAGCCGTTAATTACGCTTAGTAAAACTGCAACTTTGGCTAACCGCCGCCTTGCTTTCGATCGCTTACGTGATCGTGACATCGTAGGTAAACTTTTCAATGAATTAGGCCCACGTTACAATACACGTAATGGCGGTTACCTACGTATCTTGAAATGTGGTTTCCGTAATGGTGACAACGCTCCTATGGCACTTGTTGAGTTGGTTGATCGTCCAGATCCTTCAACAGAAGCAGTTGTTGCAGAATAAGTAGTTTAAGTTGTATTAATACTAAAAAAACCAGCTACATTGCTGGTTTTTTAGTTTTAAGCGTATGGGTTTACGTTGAAACTTCTATTGAGGCAGTGTGTCTGCTTTAATTAACGCTAATATCTCTTCTGCACCAAATGGCCATTTGATTTCCGCGTTTGTACCGCTAATTTGTAACACCGGAATCGTAGTGCCATAAGCTTCCAGTAGTTGATTGTCGTCTGCAATTTCAATTGAGTGCCAAGTAATGTCATAGTCATTTGCTATGCTGATTAATATTGCCTCGGCTTCTTCGCATAGGTGGCAGTGTGAAGTCGAGTAGAGTGTGAGCGCTAACATGGGATATGCTTCCTGTGCTGGTGTTAATTACTGTGATGCGTAGTAGCGACTGACGCAGATTTTTTGCTGAATGATTCTATTTTTAATTAAAAATAAATCATAATGGCGTAGTAACTAAATGAAAAATAGTATTGGGTCATTATGGCAGATATTCAGGAAAGCAAAGAGAGTTTAAGCGAGAGCCTGCAACAGGTGATTGCACTCCTTGAAAAGCATCGCTTGATAGAGAATATGGTACATAACCAAGAGATGTCTAATCATGAGCTGATTGAGTCTTTGGTCCATAAGCAGAACCTAAACGAACTCCAAAAGAAATTAGAGCTATTACACCCTGCAGACGTTGCTTACATTCTAGAGGCATTGCCACTAGAGCAGCGTTTAGATGTTTGGGAGCTGGTCAAAGCAGACCGTGATGGCGAGATATTGCTTGAAGTATCTGACGCGGTACGTCAGACCCTGATTGCAGACATGGACTCCGATGAGTTGCTGGCAGCGGCTGAGCAGCTCGATACGGATGAGTTGGCTGACCTAGCGCCAGATTTACCAAAAGACGTGCTACAGGACTTGCTAGATAGCCTGGATGCGCAGAATCGTGCGCGTTTGCAATCGGCATTGTCATATTCTGATGATGCGGTAGGTTCCATTATGGACTTTGATATCGTCACGATCCGTGAGGATATTACGCTAGAGGTTGCCTTGCGCTATATGCGCCGTTTAGGCGGCTTGCCTGATCATACCGATAAGCTATTTGTTGTGGACCGTGATGATGTGCTGCACGGTGTACTGCCATTGAAGCGTTTAGTGGTAAGTGATTTGGATGCCAAAGTTGCAGATGTGATGTCAGAAGATGCCGTGATATTTCACCCTGAAGACATCGCAGACGATGCCGCCAAGGCTTTTGAACGTTATGATCTGGTAACGGCGCCGGTGGTAGATGAAAGTGGCAAGCTAGTAGGCCGCGTGACTGTGGACGCAGTGATGGATTTGATTCGCGAAGAGGCTGAGAGCGATATGCTTTCTATGGCCGGTTTACGCGAAGAGGAAGACTTCTTTGCCTCAGTGTGGAAGTCAGTGCAGAACAGATGGGCGTGGCTGGCGATTAACCTGATTACCGCGTTGATTGCGTCGCGTGTGATTGGTTTGTTTGAGGGATCGATTGAAAAAGTGGTGGCTTTGGCCGCATTGATGCCGATTGTGGCTGGTGTGGGCGGCAACTCGGGCAATCAAACCACTACCATGATTGTACGTGGTTTGGCCTTGGGGCAAGTTGCCTCACACAATATGAAATCCCTTATTACTAAAGAGTTGGGCGTTGCCTTGCTAAATGGCTTGCTCTGGGGTGGTGTGATTGGCGCGGTGGCTTATGCTCTGTACGGTAGTTACCCGTTGGGCTTAGTGATGATGTCTGCGATGACGCTGAACCTGCTGTTGGCTGCGTTAATGGGGGTTGTTATCCCGTTAATGATGAATAAGATAGGCCGTGACCCTGCAGTGGGGTCTAGTGTGCTGATTACTGCGATGACGGACAGTGGTGGATTCTTTATTTTCTTAGGATTGGCCACTATATTCTTGATATAGATTTTTTGATTTAATTTCCAAGTTTTGATTTAACTTCTAAGTTAAGAGATATGTAGGTTAAGAAATATGAGCAATCGCATCGATTTTATATGGCAAGAAATATTGGCTGATATTGGAACGCCGGTAGCCGGCTGGCAAATTGGTGTGATTGTGATGGCGTGTGCTGTCGCGTGGATGATTAACGGTGCCATTCGTGCCTATGTGATGAGTCACGCACCTGAGCATTGGAAGATTGGCATCGGTACATTTAATCGTTTGCTGTTTCCGTTATCTACCTTGAGTATCGTGCTGGTTTCTAAATGGGTGCTAGGGCATTGGCAACATACCACTATGCTTCATCTTGCCAGTAATTTGCTGCTGGCAATGGCCGCCGTGCGTTTAGTGGTATATGCCATGCGCTATATCATTGCGCCGGGTGGCGTACTTAAAACTATAGAGCATACGCTCGCTACCCTGATCTGGCTGGTGCTGGCTTTACATCTAAGTGGCATTCTGCCCGAGATGCTGGAAACGCTAGAAGCGGTCAAATTCAAGATCGGTAAAAACTCCGTTAATTTACTGCTGTTGCTGCAGGGCCTGCTCACCATATTGATTACAGTATTTGTTGCAATGTGGTTAAGCCGTATTATTGAAAATAAGCTGATGCAAGTGGAGCAGCTCAATGCCAATACTCGTGTGATGTTGGCGAAAGTGGTGCGTATTTGCTTGCTGTTTATTGCTGTGCTAATAGGGCTTTCTGCAGTTGGCCTAGATTTAACTTTAATCTCCGTATTTGGTGGGGCGTTGGGTGTGGGCTTGGGTTTCGGTTTGCAGCGTATCGCCAGTAATTATGTGAGTGGTTTTATCTTATTGATGGATAAATCTATCAGCATAGGCGATATTGTCACTATCGATACCCACTACGGGATTATTAAGGATTTACGTACACGCTATTTGGTACTGAAGAAGCTGGATGGTACCGAGGTGATTATCCCTAATGAAACCTTGATTATCAACCCGGTAATTAACCATTCCGGCATGGATAGAAACACCCGGGTGCAGGTGGCGGTGCAGGTGGCTTATGAAAGTGATTTGGACTTGGTGCTGCAGTTACTGGTAAAGGCAGCGGTAGATCATCCTAGAGTGTTGGTGACGCCAGCGCCTGGTGCAGTTGTAACCGGCTTTGCCGATAACGGAATTGATGTGCGCTTGACGGTGTGGATCCATGACGCAGAAGAGGGTACCTCTAGTTTGCAGTCAGACCTTTTTATGGCGATTTGGCGCTTGTTTAAGGCGCATGATATCTCTATCCCTTACCCACAGCGAGAAGTGCGCGTATTGGGCGGTTAATACGATCAGGGCGGGGGCGTGTTGTACTTATTGTCCTGTTCTGTAGTTCCGTTACTTATCATTATTAGCTAATAATTAGCCAATAAAAGTTCAAGGCAATAAAAAAGCTCACTATATGTGAGCTTTTTTATTGCTGAAATAATGAATTATTTCAATTTTGTTTCTTTGTACATCACGTGCTTACGTACAACTGGGTCAAATTTTTTGATTTCCAATTTTCCTGGCATTGTACGTTTGTTTTTTGTGGTGGTATAGAAATGACCTGTACCAGCACTTGACTCTAGTTTGATTTTTTCGCGCATTTTGCTGTCCTCTGTTGGCTAAGTTAAGTTAGCAGCTTAAATCTTTTCGCCAGCAGCACGCATATCAGCCAAAACAGCATCAATACCGTTTTTGTCGATAGTGCGTAACGCAGCGTTAGTAATACGCATGCTTACCCAGCGGTTTTCGCTCTCAACCCAGAATTTGCGGTTTTGCAAATTAGGTAAAAAACGACGTTTTGTTTTGTTTTGTGCGTGAGAAACATTGTTACCCACCATTGGCTTTTTGCCTGTTACCTGACATACACGTGCCATGGTTATCTCCAAGAACTCTATTTTTGAGAAAGAGCGTGATTATAGTACACATTCTTTATTTGTTTCAAGCTAAATATGTGTTTCTTTTCAGTAAATTCACATATTATTTTTGTTTAATGCTTTCCGGTACTACCGAAACCGCCTTCGCCGCGCTCTGAGGCATCAAAATCATCGACTACGTGAAACTCTGCCTGCACTACAGGCACAATCACTAATTGTGCGATGCGTTCGAGCGGATTTAATTCAAACGCGGTATTACCGCGATTCCAACAGGATACCATTAATTGACCTTGATAGTCTGAATCAATTAGTCCTACTAGATTGCCTAATACAATTCCATGTTTATGACCAAGCCCTGAGCGCGGCAAAATAAGGGCAGCGTAATAGGTGTTATCGATATGAATCGCCATGCCTGTAGGGATAAGTGTAGTTTCTCCTGGCTGCAAAGTGATGGGTGCATCAATACAGGCGCGTAAATCTAAACCTGCAGACCCCGGCGTAGCATAGGTAGGAAACTGGGTGCGTAAACGGTCGTCTAGGATTTTTAAATCAATGAGTATGGACATAATGTTTGTATTTTTATAGTGGTTAGCTCAGGTTTGTATTAAACACTAAATATGGTGAATAAAAAAGCCAGCTGAATAATATATCGGCTGGCTTTATGTGGTTAAGGCTCGTGCTTAAAATTTGTATTGCGCGCTAAGGCCCAATAGGTAGTTTCTGCCTGCGGCAGGCTCGAAATATAGGCTGTTACTATCATTGACACGTACGGCACCGATATATTCTTTATCAGTGATGTTTTCAATACGTACGTATTCTTTAAAGCGCCAGTTGTGCAAGTTTTGTTCGAAGCCTGTTCTGATATTGAAGATTGTGTAGGAAGGAGCTTTGTCTGTATTGATGTCATTCACATAGACTTCGCTATTGTGGCGGCCTTCTAATGCAGAAAAGAAGCCAAGAGCTGGATATTTCCACGCCACTTCACCGTAAATTTGTGATTTGTAAGTGCCAGGAATGCGGTTACCTGAGTGTACAGGGCCTGTTACGCTGACGAATGGGTCTTCAAATTTGGCATTCAGCAAAGTGTAAGCTGCATAAGCCGTAATATTATTATCAAAACTGGCATCTACTGATGCTTCGATACCTGTGCGTTTTGTCTTACCTGCATTTTGATAGCTGGAGCGTCCAGCAATAGTTTCTCGGGTAACGATTTCGTTGTCTGTGTCTATTTTAAATATAGTCAGGTTAGCTCGAATGTCATCGGTAATAAACGCTTTTGCTCCCAGTTCGATATTGCGGCTTTCTGCAGCTTTCAGTGATAAATTGGGTTTGCTAGCGACGTTTGCTTTGACTGTATCAAAAGCTGCCTCAATAAAGGTTGGTGTCTCAAAGCCTTTGCCAAAGTTAGCGTAAAAATTGAGTGTCTCAGTTGCTTTCCAAACGGCACCAATAACAGGCGTGGTCTTTTGATACTCAACCGAGCCGCTATTATCACCTTGGCCTGGATTGCCAGAGGAGGTGAATTTATCATTCACCTCAAGTTTAACCTTGGTGTGTCTAGCTCCGGCATGAAGGTCTACACTGGGTGTTAGACTGAGCCGACCTTGCAGATACTGGTCGAAGTTGCTTGAAATGTTTTCTTCGTCTCTGTTACGTGCGTTTGCAGGATTGCCCGCTACTAGAATGTTTCTGTCTAATCTGTCGTCTGATGATTTACCGTAATTGACGCCTAACGCGAGGTTGTATGGCATGTTACCTAATGTGCCGTTGTTGTCCCACCTTAAATCTGTACCGTAAAAAGACCGCTCAATTTGGCTTAGCCTAGCGTTTGTGCCTGCTAGCGTAGTGGCTGTAGGCGTTGTGGTAAGTATTTGCGCATTATTTCTTGTACCCACATATGGCGTTAAGGTGATTTTATTATTGGTATTGAATGCGTGTTCAATATTAAAACCAACTTGAGTATGGTCACGCTTCACGCTGGTGTTTGCGAATAGCGCGGCTGGAACGACATCGTTTCGTGTGGAGCTGGAAAAAGCTCTTGCGCGATCTAGTCCTAATGGGTCTTGTGCTTCCTGATCAAACCAGTTCACTAGTGCTGTGACTTTGGTGTCTTCATCCAAATTGAATTTAAATTTTGCCGTTGCCATTTGCTTGTTGCTAGCACTGTTGGCGCGGTAGCCATTAGTCTCAAAGTTGGATATGTCTAGCATGTACTCCAAGCCTTCAAGTTGCCCTGATGCTTCTAATACATTTCGCTTCGTGTCGTAGCTACCAAACATAACGGTTGCACCTACTTCAGGAGTTTTTGGCGCGTCTTTAGTCAGCATTTGAATCACACCGCCAGAGGAGTTGCCGTAGAGCGCAGAGAATGGGCCGCGCATGACTTCTATACTTTTGATTGCCGATAAATCCACTACCCCCGGCTGGCCTTGGCCATCTGGCATGGTGAGGGGAATGCCATCTACATAAACACGCACACCGCGTACCCCAAAGCTGGAGCGGGAGCCGAAGCCGCGACTGGATATCTGTGGGTCTTGTGCGGACTGTGTTCTATTTTGTGCAGTGATACCGGGCACGCGAATCAAGCTTTCTGACAGCGTCATCTGCAGTTGGCCATTTTGGATGTCTTTGCTTTCTACTACGTCAATGGCGACTGGTAGGTCAAAGCTGTTTTGTTCTACGCGTGTGGCGGTCACAACGACTGGTGCTGTGACGATTTTTTCGGCGTTAGGTGTTTCCGCTTGTGCTTGATGGGTGATGCTTAAGGTGCTGAGTACGGCGAGCGTAAGTGCCTTGTATTGGAAAGTGCTGGTGTATGACATATGTTGCCTTAGTAATTTCTTAATTTATGATGAATAGTTGGGTGCGATTCTAGTGCCTAAGCCACAGCTTGGAATCAGGATTTTCATGAGTTATATGATGGCTTTGGCAATGTTTGATTTACATCAAACATTGCGGCCGGCATCTAATGAAAAACTGTCTGATTTAGAGTGTGTCGGGTTAGAGCATGTTTGTTTAAAGCAAGGTTGCCACGTGTGCTAGTAACGATCTGGCCACTTGAATTTTAGCGGCAGGTTCTAATGGGTGCGTGCCATTTTTATCTAGCAAGAAGACTGTGTTGTTGTCGCTACCCATGGCATCGCTGGTGAGGTTGGCAATAATCAATGGTAGTTTCTTCTTAAGTCGTTTTGCTTCTGCATATTCCAACAGGTTTTCCGTTTCAGCCGCAAAGCCTACACAGAACGGTGGGTTGGGTAGGCTCGCAACTTCTGCAATAATATCCTTGTTGCGTATTAGCTCTAGCGATAGTGACTGTTCACTTTTTTTGATTTTCTGTGGCTGTGCGAGGGCTGGGCTATAGTCTGCAACTGCGGCAACGCCAATGAAAATATCTTGATTGGCGATGTTTTGCATCACGCTTTGGTACATGGCTGCTGCCGATGTGGCTGTAATGTTACGTACCCCATTAGGTGGGTTAAGCGCAGTTGCGCCACTGACTAGTGTGACCTCTGCACCCATTTCAGAGGCCGCTTGTGCAATCGCGTAGCCCATTTTGCCCGAGCTTAAGTTGGTAACGGCGCGCACGGGGTCTATCATTTCTAGAGTAGCACCGGCTGTGATCAGTATTTTTTTACCTTTGAGTAGCTTGGGTTGAAAGTGCGCGACTATTAAATCGAGTAAGTCTTCTGCCTCTAGCATGCGGCCTAAGCCAATTTCACCACATGCCTGCTCGCCGCTGTCTGGGCCGAGGATGCTGATGCCGTCTTGCGCCAGTTGTGTGATATTGCGCTGGGTGGCTGGGTTCTCCCACATTTGTTTGTTCATAGCTGGTGCAACCAGTAGGTCACAATCTCTGGCTAGGCAAAGGGTAGAAAGTAAATCATCGGCACGACCATGCACTAGTTTAGCCATAAAGTCTGCACTGGCTGGGGCCACTACAATGGCGTCAGCGGCGCGGCTTAACTCAATATGAGGCATGCCATTAGAGATAGATGCATCCCACATGTCTGTAAATACCTGCTTGCCGGAAAGTGCTTGCATGGTGACTGGCGTAATAAACTGGCAGGCAGCCTGTGTCATCACTACCTGTACTTCAATATTGTTCTTTACCAATAGGCGTACGAGCTCAGCCGCTTTATAAGCAGCGATTCCGCCGGTGATTCCCAAGACGATAGATTTTTTATTTTGCATATTGCTGGTCATTCATGTAAGTCCTTCATTCTAATACGAACATTGTTTTGTATAAAATATTCTTTACGCAGCATCTAAACTAAAGAAAATGTTTTATAGTGGATGTAACAAAAATCAATAATATTCATGCGGCTGATACACAATGTGGCGTAAATTCCGAATCATTATTCTGTTGTTAATTTTAGCAACAGTACTGCAGCAGTTATGGTTAGATAAAGCGGATTTGGCTTGGAAGCATAATCTATATGTGGCAGTTTACCCAATTAACGCGGATGGTAGCGAGGAAGTTAGTGCTTACTTGCGAACATTGCGTCGTGATGATTTTGAGCCTATGGCCGAATATTTTGCAGAGGAGGCCGCGTCTTATAAGCTAGGGTTGCGGCGCCCGATAGAGGTGCAGCTGGGCGCGGCAGTGGATAAGTTACCGCCAGCACCGCCGCGAAACGGCAGCGTATTAAGCACTATGCTATGGAGCTTAGAATTTAGGTGGTTTGCCTGGCAAAATAGTCCTAAGGTCAATATTAAGCCGGATATCCGGCTGTACTTGCTTTATCACGACCCTAACACTAATGCCACGCTAGGCCATTCTACTGCGCTGAATAAAGGGCGCATCGGACGCGTGAATTTGTTTGGCAGCGCAGCCTATGCCAAAAAGAACTTGGTTGTCACCGCACATGAGTTATTGCACACCTTAAACGCGACAGATAAATACGATTTGCATAATAACTTGCCTAGTTTCCCTGACGGCTACGCAGAGCCAGAGAAGATACCGCTCTATCCGCAAAATTTTGCTGAGCTGATGGGTGGGCGCGTTCCACAAAGTGCAAATGAGGCGGAGATTCCTAAAAGTTTGCGGCACACGCTGATAGGTGAGAAAACTGCGCGTGAAATAGGCTGGTTAAAGTAAAAAAATAGCGTTGATCTGCACGATTGAAGCTAGACCTTAAGTTGCAGTTGATGATGTGGCATCAACGGCGACGTGAAAATATTTAAAGGGGTATTTAAGTGGCAATTACTGATTGGCCAGCAAGCGAGCGTCCACGGGAGAAGTTAATCGAGCTAGGTGCGGAAGCATTATCCGATGCTGAGCTGCTGGCGATTTTCTTGCGTGTAGGTGTAGTCGGCAAGAGTGCGGTGGATTTGGCGCGTGATCTACTGAGCCAGTTTGGTAGCTTGAATGGCATTTTCGCCGCGGATGAACATGCGTTGAGCCAAGTGCATGGCATAGGCAGCAGCAAGTATGTGCAGCTGCAGGCCATTTTTGAAATGAGCCGCCGTGCTTTAAATGAGCAACTGCAGCAGCGCGATGTTTTTCAATCGCCACAGCAGGTGCGTGATTATTTAGTGCTTAAATTAGGCGCATTAACACGTGAGGTGTTTATGGTGCTATTTTTAGATGCACAAAATCGTCTGAATGCAGCAGAAGAATTGTTTAGCGGCACACTTACGCAGACTAGTGTTTACCCGCGGGAGGTGGTTAAGCGGGCGATGCATCACAATGCTGCCAGTGTTATTTTGGCGCATAATCATCCTTCAGGTGTTGCACAGCAAAGCGCGGCAGATGAGCTGTTAACTCAGCAATTGAAGCAGGCGTTAGCCTTGGTGGATGTGCGCGTGTTGGATCATTTTATTGTGGCAGGTAACCAAACGCTGTCTTTTGCCGAGCGTGGCTTGCTGTAAATAATAGCTAAAACTTAGTAAATGGGAACAAGGTATGTTGATTAATGCGGCACACTGGTTGAATTTAGCGGTTGCTCTAGGCATAGGCTTGCTGATAGGCGCCGAGCGCGAGCGCAGTAAAGGCAATGGAGGCGATAGCACGATTGCTGGCGTGCGTACTTTTACCATTGCATCGCTGTTAGGCGCAGTGAGCACTTCGATCAATTTCTGGCTGCTGGTTGTTTCTATTATTTGCGTCACTATTTTTGTTGCCACGGCTTATTTCACAAGAAAAGATAACGACCCAGGTTTAACCACCGAAATCAGTCTGGTCTTTACTGTGATTTTGGGCGGTTTGGCCATGAGCACTGCTTCTATGGCGGCCAGTTTGGCGGTTGCTGCCGCGATATTGCTTGCGGCCAAGCAGCCGATACATGGTTTTGTGCGCGGCGTGGTGACCAAAGATGAAATGATAGACTTTTTGATACTCGCCGCGGCTACCCTGATTGTATTGCCGTTAGTGCCTAATGAGCTGATTGGCCCGTTTGATGCGATTAACCCGCGTAATTTATGGTTGATTGTAATTTTGGTCATGTTTATTGGGGCGCTGGGGCACTTGGCCTTGCGTTTGCTTGGCAGCCGTACCGGCTTGCCGCTGGTGGGCTTGGTTTCAGGCTTTATTTCCAGCATTGCTACTATCGGTGCTATGGGTGCGCGCGTTAAAAAAACGCCAGAACTTATGGGCACAGCAGTGGCTGGTGCTACCTTATCCAGCTTGGCGACTGTGCTGCAGCTAGTGATGTTGCTGACCGCGATTCACCCGTTAACTTTACATGCATTAAAAATCCCCTTGCTGTTTGCTGGTTTAGCGATTGGGGTTTATGGACTAGTGGTGACATTAAATTCATTTCACCATCACTCACCTGAATTAAACAAACCCAGCAGGTCTTTTAGCGTGAAAACCGCCGTGACCTTGGCTTTGGTCATCGCGGTGGTGTTGGTAGCTTCAGCCGCGCTCAAAGCCTGGTTTGGTCAGGCTGGCTTGGTAGTGGCTTCCGGTGTGGCTGGTTTGGCGGATGTACATGCTTCTACAATTTCAGTTGCGTCTTTAGCCTCTACCGTTAAAATCACGCCTGCTAACGCGGCCGTGGCCATTTTGGTAGCGATTACAACCAATGCCTTATCTAAAGTGATTACTGCTTTGGTGACCGGTGGCAGGGTGTTTTTTCAAAAAGTGGCATTGGGGCTGGTGCTGAAAATATCGTTGATGTGGATAGGCTGGTGGTTGTCTTAATGTAAGTCTGCATCCGTGGTGTTGATAAAACCCAGTTAAAACAAATAGTTCCCAAACTTCTGGTAGTAGGGATACCTCGGTGTGATTTATACTATTACCAATTTCTATCATTTAACTCAAAACGCTTAAATTACATGAACAAAAATATTAAAACCATGCTTTGGATTGCCGTTGCATCGCTGGGTGCATTTGCGGTTGCCGGCATCGCGCTCAATCGCGGCGAAAGCATTAATGCGTTATGGCTGATTACCGCCGCAGTGTGTATTTACGCGATTGCTTATCGCTTTTATGCGGCGTGGATTGCGGCCAAAGTGTTAGTGATAGACGAAACCCGTGCTACTCCGGCAGAGCGTTTGGATAACGGCCGAGACTTTGTGCCTACCAACAAATGGGTAGTGTTTGGTCACCACTTTGCAGCTATTGCTGGCCCGGGGCCTTTAATTGGGCCCACGTTGGCAGCGCAGTTTGGCTACTTGCCGGGCACCTTATGGATTTTAATTGGTGCGGTATTAGGTGGCGCGGTGCAGGATATGGTCACGCTATTTTTCTCTACCCGCCGCAATGGGCGCAGCTTGGGGCAGATGGCGCGAGATGAAATCGGTGTAGTAGGCGGTAGTGCAGCACTGGTTGGTACATTTCTGATTATGATTATCCTGATTGCGGTGCTTGGCTTAGTGGTTGTGAATGCCATGAAACATAGCCCGTGGGCCACTTCCACCGTGGCAGCCACCATCCCGATTGCGATGATAGTCGGCGTGTATATGCGCAATATCCGCCCGGGTAGGGTGTTAGAAGCCTCGATTATTGGCGTGGTGTTATTGCTGCTTTCTGTGGGCTTAGGTGGCTGGGTGGATCATCACGAAACTTTACGCCCGCTGTTTGATCACGATGGTTTACCCTTGGCTTACGGCATTATTCTGTACGGTTTTGCCGCAGCCGTATTACCAGTTTGGCTACTGTTGGCGCCGCGTGATTATCTTTCTACCTTTATGAAGCTCGGCACCATTATGTTGCTGGCGATTGCCATCGTCATTTTGCGCCCAGACATGCATATGCCAGCGGTGACGCAGTTTGTTGACGGCACCGGACCAATTTTTGGCGGCAAGCTATTCCCTTTTGTCTTTATTACCATCGCTTGCGGTGCGATTTCCGGCTTTCATGCCCTAATCGCCTCCGGCACCACGCCAAAGCTGTTGGGGAATGAACGCGATATTCGCATGATAGGTTACGGCGGCATGCTATTAGAGAGCTTTGTTGCCATTATGGCGATGATTGCGGCAACCGTGCTGGAGCCTGGCGTGTTCTTTGCCATTAACAGCCCGGCAGGTGTCGTTGGTAAAGAAGCAGTGGATGCTGTAGCCAAAATTAACAGCTGGGGCTTTGCGGTAACGGTAGAGCAAATGCAGCAGCTGGCTAGTGACATGGGTGAATCTACCTTGTTCTCGCGTACTGGTGGCGCACCAAGCTTGGCAGTTGGGATGGCGAGTATTTTTGGGAGCGCCTTCGGTAAAGAGTTATTAGCGCTTTGGTATCACTTTGCCATCATGTTTGAGGCTATCTTTATTCTGACTACGCTGGATGCTGGCACACGCGTCGGGCGCTTTATGCTGCAGGATTTATTAGGCAACTTTAATAAAAAACTGGGTGAAACCTCTTATACCCCTTCTGTGATACTGACCAGCAGTATTGTGGTGGCTGGTTGGGGTTACTTTTTATATATAGGCGTGATTGACCCGAATGGTGGCGTGAATATTTTGTGGCCACTGTTTGGCATAGCGAACCAAATGCTAGCAGCCATTGCCTTATGTGTAGCAACCGGTATTCTGGTTAAATCCGGTAAATTGAAATATGCATGGGTCACGGGGTTGCCGCTGGTTTGGCTAGTGACGATTACCACCTCAGCCGCCTATGAAAAGATTTTCAGTGCCGATGTGCGGGTGGGCTTTTTTGCCGCAGCCAATGATATGGCAGCAAAACTGGCAGCAGGAACGTTGCCGGCGGATAAAGTGGCAGTAGCGCCGCAGTTGATATTTAATCAGCATCTGGATGCCTACCTCACCATGTTCTTTGTGGTGGTGCTGTGGGTGGTGATTCTGGATATGGTGCGTTTATGCCTGCGCTATGTGGGCGGTAAGCCAGTGCTGAAACTATCGGAAGTGCCGCATGAGCCAAGCCGCTTAGTAGAGAACTGGGTACGAGATTAGCAGGAGTGCGTATGTTAAAGATGTTAAAAAGATTTTGGTGCTATGTGCGTCATGTTTCAGGCGATGATGCGTACGAGCAATACTTGAAACATCATGCGGAGTTTCATCAGGCTACGGTAGATGCGCCGCCTGCATTGTCACGTAAAGAGTTTTTTAAGCTATGGCAGGACAATAAATGGAAAGGTATTAACCGCTGCTGTTAGGTGCCGTTTTAGCGCTAATAAATGACTGAAATAAGCGCTCGCAATTTGGTTTAGGCGTAAAACAGAGTAAGCCAGTCATGGCAAGTGGCCACCAAATTATTGCTATAAAGTGGTGTCTGTAAGTGGTCTCTGTAAGTGGTGTCAAGTGCAGTGCGTCAATGTACCCTGCAGTGTTGCAAGGTACATCATCAGTTGGAAGAGTTTTTGATGGTTGGCGCGCGGGTTAAAAGCCGCGCTTTTTGTTGCACACGGCAAACATCACCACGCCAATTAGAATCATCGGCAGGCTCAGCCATTGCCCCATGCTTAAGCCCATAGAGAGCAAGCCTAAGTAGTCATCCGGCTCACGGGTGAACTCCACAATAAATCTAAAACTACCGTAACCGATTAAAAATAAGGCAGAAATAGTGCCTGTTGCGCGCGGCTTGGCGGCATAAATCCACAGGATTAAAAACAGTAGCACACCTTCTAGTGCAAACTCATATAGCTGTGATGGGTGGCGTAACGCGGTATCCACTTTAGGGAAAATCATGCCATATGGCGCATTAGTAACTCTGCCCCATAGTTCAGCATTGATAAAGTTACCCATGCGGCCAGCACCCAAACCAATTGGCACTAATGGCGCAACAAAGTCCATGGTTTTCAGCCAGTTTTGCGGATACTTTCTGCCAAAAAGCCACATGGCAACCAGCACACCTAAAAAGCCGCCATGAAAGCTCATGCCGCCTTGCCACACAGCAAAAATCTCTGTGGGGTGGCTAGAAAAATAACTGAATTGATAAAACAGCACATAACCCAAGCGCCCGCCAATAATCACGCCCAATGCGCCAAAAAATAGTGCGTCATCAAGCATTTGCATGGTCCAGCCATGCCATCTTCTATGGGTGATTTGGTATCGACCTAAGGCTAAAAACGCCAAAAAGCCAAGCAAATACATTAAGCCATACCAATGGATACCAAACGTACCAAGGTGAATAGCAACAGGGTCAAACTGGGGGTGAACAAACATGAGCGATAACATCAATTGAATAGAACTGAGATTTTACCTAAGTTTTGTGACTTTACCTAAGTTTTATGTGTTCACAATCGGGGCGAGTTGGCGGCTTTAATGCACTCAATGTTGCCTTAGGTAAATCCAAGAGAAGCGAGGTGTTCTCTTGGTAAGTAGGGCGACGGTAAAGCTATACTTGGGCAATATTCAGGCTGGCTCTGGCTTCTGCCATCACTTGCTCGGTATCTTTTAGTACATAGCCTTTTTCCAGCATTCTGGTCATGTACTGCTTATTGTATAAAAAAGAAACAATCAGTTGCCATAAGCCAAAAGTGAACAGCGTAAACAGCATATGCAATGCTGCAACGCCCAGCTCACCTCTAAATAAAGGCACTAGCCAGCCAAAAAACAGATAGGTCCAGCTATATCCAAAGTAACCATTTCTGGTGAGGCCGTTCACAGGGTGCTGAATAATTACTTTTGTTGCCATCTTACTTTCCTTGTTTGTTATGTAACTTGTGGTTGGTTGTAAAAGACTTAACGTATTCAGTTTATCAGCTTGCGTGGTTGTCTGGGGCTGCTAGGTGCTGTTTTTAGCTACCCAGATGCAGTCCAACAATCACCAAATCTCGTTCTATGCCATCTAGCGCCGCTACCCTCGGCAACTCACCCCAGCGCGTAAAGCCAAATCTGCTAAATAGCGCGAGGCTGGCTTGATTGTGGCCGAAAATAAAACCGAGCAATGTATCAATGCCATACTGCGGTGCCGCGGCGATGGCCTGTGTTAAAAGATAAGTGCCCAGCCCTTGGTTGCGGTGGTTTTCATGTACGTAGATACTCAATTCGGCAGTTTTGTTGTAGGCCGGGCGACCGTAAAAATTGGAGAAGCTTAACCAAGCGGCTACTTTGCCATCAACCTCTATTACCCACAGCGGGCGTTTACTCGGCACGTGCTCTTCAAACCATGCAATGCGGCTATCTACAGAAACCGGCTCGGTGTCTGCAGTCACCATGCGTGAGGGAATAGTGGCGTTATAGATTGCAACAATTTGCGCTAAATCTTCGCGCTTAGCAATACGATGGGTGATTGTCATGCCAATTCCTAATTTAAAACTGATGGATGTTTGGATGGCTGTGAGTGCTGAGCAAGAGTTACTGCTCACTCAGTGCAAGGCGGCATGCCAAAAGTACAAACACTGTTCCTGCCATGCGATTAACGATTACTTGCGCCCGCTTCGAGTGCTGAAGCCAGCCACCGATGCGGCTTGCTGCCCATGCGATGCCGCAAAATATAATAAAAGCTGTGACTATAAAGACAGCACCAAGTGCAATGATTTGTATAGAAACTGCCCCGCGCGATGGATCTGTGAACTGGGGTAAGAACGCCAAGAAGAAAATTGCAACTTTGGGGTTGGTTACATTCATCAAAATACCACGTAAGTAAAGCGCTTTGGCGCTTACAGGTGCTTCACTTGTTGCTGTGGTCTGCGCATTTTCAGCATGAAATGCCTTCCATGCCAAGTACAAAAGATAAACCGCCCCAACAACCTTAAGCACGGTAAACGCAGCAGTTGATGTTTGGAAAATTGCGGCAACACCCAATGCTACCGCGGCAATGTGCACAAGTAGCCCCGTACAAAGCCCTAAGGTGATAAATATGCCAGCACTTCGCCCATGAATCGCCGACTGCGTCAGTACAAAAATGTTATCTGGGCCAGGTGCAATCGCCAAAGCAGCCGATGCAGCAATGAAAAAAAAGATAAGCTCAGTGGGTATCATGTTTATGATTTCTAGATTGTATGTTTAATTATAGGTTGTTCAGTTGCAGCACAAATTCCCAGTAGCGGAATTGCCCAGCGAAATAGTTTCAATGTATTCTTCTGGCGAGTCTTGCTTGAATGAATTGTTAGCCACTGGCGCACGTTTTCCGCCAGTAAATTAAATACGCCACAGCAATCAGCGCCGACATGCCCGCCGGAACCGCGATGGAGTAGAACCTAAAACTCATAAAGAGCAAAGCACCCAACACACCGCCAAGAATGAACCCAGAAATCAAGGTGCCATACAAAATGACGCGCCGCGTGTCTGCGCGCTGACCACGGAACCAAAGACCAAGAGTGATTCCCAAATCAGTAAATAATCCTGTGACATGTGTTGTTCTAACTACAGCTCCACTGAATGTGCTGGTCATCGCGTTTTGTAACCCACAAGCCGCAGATGCTAAATAGTGGCCAAAGTTTGAGCCTTGATTCAGAAGCTGCATTGCCAAGAGCAACAGAAACGCCTCGAAGAATAACGCCACACTGTAGCGTCTACCGAGTTTTAGGGATTCATTGCCTATAACAAAACCACTGACCGCAGCCCCGATAACAAAGCTGACAAGGATGACTGCCAAGTGAATTGCGTCAGAAAAGTTTCCGCCTGCCAACTCAACGCTTAGCAACGATGAGCTTCCCGTCAGATGCGAAACTCCCTGATGATTGAAGCCGAGAAGTGCAATTGCGTTCACACTCCCTGCGATAAAAGCAAGAAAGAATCCGCCAACTTCAACCCATCTTGGAAGTTTGTTGATCATTGACTCTTGCTCTAGAGGCTAACGTTTGACATAAGGCGCTGGCTTTGGCCAGTCCCGCTTGAATGATGGGTTAGATACGGTAAAAATCATAGATAGT
This sequence comes from uncultured Methylotenera sp., assembly GCF_946479685.1. Next base: position 6,108 of record NZ_CAMLGS010000028.1, on the reverse strand, counting down.
CCTAAATTAATTATTTTTCTTAGAAACTAACGTAAAACCATAATATAGCCCATAAATGCACCCCAAGATTGTTGCAAAAATAGAGAAAGAATACATTTCTGGATTAGCCTCCCAAGTGATAACAATGTTTTTAAATTTACCTACAGCCATAGGCTTAAGATTTATCCATGTATTGAACATGTGATAAGGCCACCAAACTGCAAAAACTATCATCACCAGACCAACTATCGAACCGTCCTTTAGCCTCTTGTGAGTTTGCTCACTAATAACTTTTACTTTTCGTTTGGTTTTCGGGCTTAGGGGTGAATAAATAAGGATTTTTCTGCAGTGTTTGCACTTTATCTCTTTTGCTAAAACTGGCCGTTTGCAAGATGGGCAATACATAGGTATCTAACGTTTGAATTAAGGGGCTGGCTTTAGCTAGACCCACTTGAATGATGAGTTAGCGAGGTGTTGATAATGGGCCAGCATTTGCTCTCCTTGATTTTTTATTACTTGAGTAGACTGCCCAAGTTACTAAGAACAATATTGCTAAAGGTATAAGGACAACTAACCAGTCTGCTAATAACCAGCGTTCAATAGGCTCGGATGGAAAGTTCTGAGCTAAAAACTTTCCACATCCACGCACCAGTAGCTCAATTACGAATTCTAGTGGTTCAGCAACTATGTCCCTTTGGATGTATTTATCATGTATGCAGTAGAAACCCTAACGTAAAGGTGAGGGGTACAGCGAGGTTTTATGTGCAGCGCCCGAATCGACCGTTTGGTTAGCCATGGTTGTTATCGTTTCTTATTTAATGCAGAACATGCCATTCCTGCTTTGTGAATATCAGCGGTGGATTTCTTTGATGCATCTTCAAAGCATAATTTTAATAGATCGCTCTTTTCTAATTTGATAAGATCATTCAATAATAATTCATCTTCTTTTGACATCGGTTTCTGTGTATTACTTTTCTCCAATATTTTGTATTGGATTGAGCAGTTAAAATAGGATTTAGCACCATTTTGAGTTGTATCAGACTCAATTATTGAGCCTTGGTCATAAACTTTATCTCCATCTCTCTGAAGAACCTTCATGTTTACATAGTTATCGCCTAAAAATACCATTGCTGCAACGGATGGGTAGTACTTACGTAAAGCCAGAAAGACTTGATTAGGAGGTTCTGAAAAATAAAATCCCCAATATGTTGCGTCTCCACCGCTATAGCCTTTTCCGTCACCTTTAAAAAAAGAATATCCAACGGCAACCGCTGTTAGCCCTGCTATTTTTATTGGTTTATCAAACTGGTAAATTTCATCACTAGAATCTTTGTTTAGCTGTTTTGTATCAAACCATTCGCCGCCACTGGAAATTTCTTTAAATTTACCTAGTGATAAGTAATTTTCTTTGTTTTTTGAGATGAATTCAAAAGCACTTGTTTGACAAGTTGAAAATTCTTGAAAAAGCTCTTTTGCACCATGAGTAAATTCTTCCGCATGAACAGAGAATGCAGTCATTAGAAGGCTAAAAATAAAAATTTTGATTACATGTAGAAACATATGCAATTCCTGTGTTGAGTTGATTGGCTAACGTTTGAGTTAAGGGGCGCCGTTAGGCGTCCCGCTTGAATGACGGGTTGGGCAGCATTAATCACCCCTCACAAAATAAATCATACGCCAGCCCTCCTGAGTTTTTCTAAACCCAGCGCGATAGCTTAACCCCGCACTTTGGGGACACTCGACAGATTGATCTGGTTTTAAAGTACATTTTTTTCCAGTAACTGTATACAAATGTTTGAAATAAGCCTTGTTGGTTTTCCATTCTTGAATTGCTTGCTCTGCATTCCCATCGCCGCCAAAACTCCAAATAAACTCTGGCACCATAAGTGACTTTAAAGTGGCCGTATCCTGATTCTTTGCCGCAACATGGACTTTATAAATCACTGAAAGCGCATCTTTTGAAACGGGAATGGCCAAAGAGCTCATGCTAAATACTAGCAAGCTTAGAACACAAAATGCTTGTACGAGTAACTTCATTATGCCCAACGTTTGAATTAAGGGGCTGGCTTTAGCCAGTCCCGCTTGAATGATGGGTTAGGTGTCTGTTGGAACATCATCCCAGTTTTCTCCCCATCCGGTTAACCAACTAAGGGCATATCTACGCTCAAAAACTATATCTGGGTCTAGTTCTTTGGGCATTACCTTTTGATTTAACTGAGCATCCCTAACTCGCCAATGCTGGTAGTACAAATTTTCTTCGGCCTCAAGAATCACACTATCTTTTCTAAGTTTCGCTAATGCGACAAATTGCTTGGGATTATCATTTGCTAATTTAATTCCAGAAAGACTTCTAAGATTACTTGCTTGTTCATTAAGGGGTGGCAATTCCTCAATATGACCTAGTGCCCACAATAGAGGCATCAAAGCTTCAACTCGCCAACTGAATTTAACAAGTTGATTTTGAGATGGCTGCGATGTCTCAAAAAATAACTTTTCTTCATGACTGAAATAGCTGGCGATATTATTTTCTTTAACCCATGAAATAAAGTTTTGTTGAGGTTTGTTTGAATGTTGAATGATGGCGAGAAGTGCAAGACATCTCTCTGCTGCTTCTTTTGCTGAGCGTAGTTGAATATCCTGATTATTTTCTTCAGTCATAGCTATTTTTGTTTGCGATGCACCATATAAAGCAAGGATCAAGGTAAGGAAGCTTCGACGATTCATTTCAAAACCTAACGTTTGAATTAAGGGGCTGGCTTTAGCCAGCCCCGCTTGAATGATGGGTTAGACCAATAATTATTTTTCTTCTTCAAGATAAACCTCAACAAGAACTGGGTCAACTATTACAGAAAAAGGTTTTTCTCTGCTTTTCTTAGGGTTCCATGTGAACGTAAATAATCGACTGCCCGTTTGATGGCCTAACTCGGGTTTTGTATAGTTGTTTAAATTCACAAAGTTATCTTTGGAGTATTGATTGGCTCTATCTAATGCTAATTTATAAGATGTCTCTTCACTCAAACCTGCGCCGTAATAAAACCATATGTAAAAACAAACAATGACGCCAACAAAAAACAAGAAAAATTTATATGGCTTGCTCATAAGGCCTAACGTTTGAATTAAGGGGCGCCGTCAGGCGTCCCGCTTGAATGATAGGTTAGGGCCATAACTTCTCTGTGAACATAGTAAGCACAAGAAACAGCCCATAGCCAGCAGCCAAAATAATGGATTGTTTTGCAACGGCTAACCAGCGGCGATTTGCTACAAACCCACAAACGAAACTAACCAAGCTGGCAAAGGCAGACAAGGCACACAAACTAAGAACACCCACAAAAAAGCCAAGTGCCGATGAGGGAGTGAAGTTGGGTTTGGTGCCTGGAGCGGGTGTGTATAAAAGAGTGCCTTGAGGTGCTAACGAATATTGCCAAGCCGCTAAGCCTAAAGCTATCAATAGCCCAGCAATAAAAATAAGCATTAGCGTTTTCAACTGTAGCCCTAACGTTTGAATTAAGGGGCACGCTTTAGCGTGTCCCGCTTGAATGATGGGTTAGAGTTTAATTGCATGATGGTATGTAGTATTTACCTTTATTGGTGATTGTTTTTGCTCTTTCTAAAAGAGCAGAGTTTTCAGCTTCTAGTGACTTCTCTAACTTGGCGCCATTCTTTAAAAAGTTTTGAAGGTGCAGAAGTTCTAATGACTGCTTCATTCGCACATATTCAAGAGCCTCTTTATTGCATCCCTTAACTAGCAGTTGCTCCATGCTATCCCAAGACCGAATTATGTGAAGTTCGTTAAACGCCTCCATGTCTTGGGATGCTGAAATAAAAGCAGCTCGTGTGTTTTTTGTTGCGAAATAAGCCGTAACTATAAACGTAGCAATTATGGTTAACGCAATAATCAGCGCAAGTTTGATATTTTTCACGGGGAACTCTAACGTTTGAATTAAGGGGCTGGCTTTAGCCAGTCCCGCTTGAATAATGGGTTAGGCATAGTTAGTTTTGCTCTGGTAACCATATATCCCAACTAACACTAAGATTAAATTTAACTAACCGCGACATTTGAAGCGGTGAAATAGTTGGGCCACCATTGCCAGTAGACGAAACCCAAAAACAGAATATATCAACTTTCACTTCTTTAGTTAATAACTCTATAAATTCAGTTTGAACTAACTCGATTTGGTCTAGCAACCAGTCAATATGCTTCCGACAGTCACGAGACCCCAATTGCTCCTGAGTAGATAGAAACCAGCCGTTAACATGTTGCTTGGATTTCGCGCCTGCCAACGAGGTTCGGGTTGGTTTTAGCCCTAAAAGCTTTGAGACCTCATCTGGAGTAATGCTATCTGGATAGATGCGCAAAGTGGCATAAGTTCTTTCGCATGCAGAATAGTCATCGATATAGTTCATAGGCCTAACGTTTGAATTAAGGGGCACGCTTTAGCGTGTCCCGCTTGAATGAGAGGTTAGCCATGGCAAACAAAGTGCATGGAAGTATATGGTTAATGTATGCGGTGATAATTTTTATTTGCATTTTACCCGCCAAAAAGCACCGCGAGGATGATAGCAAGCAAACTACCCCAAAGCCACTGCCAGTTACGCAAGTAAAAGCCGCTAATGGAACGACAAATGCCAAGTAATTTTTGTTTGCGAATATATAAATTTATGGCTTTGTTTACATCAACATGCCAACCATCGCGGACAGCGGCATGTTCTTTTGCGTAAGAGGTTACTGTTAATGTATCAAGGCGATACCCCCATATATCTTGGCTCTTTTCACTGCCTGGGCGATAAAGCATTTTTGGGTATTCTTGGAATTCGCTCATATTGGGCTAACGTTTGAGTTAAGGGGCGCCGTTAGGCGTCCCGCTTGAATGATGGGTTAGGCAAGATGTGTTTTTTGTAAGTGAAATAACATGGACCTATTGGCTCAACATTTTGGTTTGTAGTGTTTCCGAGACTTATTTTAGTTACCACATTGTAAAATTCATTTTGCTTTTCAGGCAGCTTTGAAATTGCTTTGTAGTATTCTATTTCACACTCTCTTCCTAAGGTGTATTTTATAGATGCTTCTTGCGGTTCTAGTTCACAGCCTGCATCAAATCTTTCGCCGCTGTCCGTTTCAATCATAAAATCTGCTGGGCCACTTTCCCATTGGCCTAGCCATAGCCCTCGTACAACACCCTTTACTTTATAGATAGGAATCTTATCTATGTTCACTCTTTCAAATATAATTTCCATTCAAATGCCTAACGTTTGAATTAAGGGGCGCCGTTAGGCGTCCCGCTTGAATGATGGGTTAGGAGAAACAATACAATAGACCATAACCAACCCCCACCAACAAAAAAGCTTTGCAAAGACTAGCAAAGCCACCAAGTTACACAAACCGAAAGAACTGGCTCAAACCCTAAACACACACCGTTAAGACCGCGGCTTGCCACAGCGCAAGCTGGGGCAAACGCATGCCAGTTTGCCAAGACCGCTAAACTTACAAACCACACCAACCAAAAACACCAAATAGACCTGAAAACCGATGCTCTACCACCTAACAACGGTGCGCCTCACAGGGCAGCCCCAAACGGCAATAGGGACGGGCAGTTTGAGGCATAAGGGTTTAAGTGCTCCTAACGTTTGAGATAAGGGGCGCGCTTTAGCGCGTCCCGCTTGATGGATGGGTTAGGCTTTACCATGGGTTGCCTCGATATTTAGCGAGCCTTGCCAGAATGCTTGGCTTGATATCACTATTCCACACCCCGTTAAGCAATAAACGGAATTCAGGGCTTTTTCTTGCCAATGAGTCGATTTCATCCACTACCGCATCTCCATTGTAGTTTAGGAGATCTTCAAGCGGCCCTGCTGCGAGCACACTCAGAAGTTGGTTGGGTTTAGAGCCGTCAATACGACTGAGCACCTCTAAAATCGCCGACAGGCAGAGGGCCGGTTGTTCTCGTGGGAGTTCCCAATCAAGGACTGACTCCATACCCGGGCCAATAGCAGGGGTCTCAGGAGCGGACCATTTTTGTATCCATTCTTCCGCTATTTCGGTTGGGAATCTGGTTTCCATAAGCCTAACGTTTGACATAAGGGGCGCGCTTTAGCGCGTCCCGCTTGATGGATGGGTTAGGTAATTGCTAA